>UQUT01000006.1 GCA_900544285.1 uncultured Eubacterium sp. | reverse complement strand
TTCCTTTATGTACTTTCTTTTTTGAAAAGAAAGTACGAAAGAAAGCAATTTGAGGAAGCACCCCTCTCGGCGAAGCCTGCAAGGGTGCTTCGCACGCTTGCATATCCCCCTCTTCTCGGCGAAGCCTGCAAGGGTGCTCCGCACGCTTGCATATCCCCCAGAGTGAGAGGCTGAAAAGGAACGCACAAACAAATTATTGAAGTTTCTTTTTGCCCGATTTTTCACAATAAAGAAAAAGCAGAGATGAAAAATCACCTCTGTTTGCTTACTATAAGATTTACTCAAACCAATTACCAAAGATTCTTTTGCCTTCTTTTCTTCTCGAAGAAAAGAACGGTGCCCACTTTTCTTTTTGAGTGTAACCAAAACAAAAACGGAGATGAAAAATCACATATGCTTGCTTACTATAAGATTTGCACAAAACAAATAACCAAAGCTTCTTTTGCCTTCTTTTCTTCTCGAAGAAAAGAACGGTGCCTACTTTTCTTTTCAAAGAAAAGTAGGGCGGCATATTATGTAGTGAGCGGAGAAGTCCGCAATATATAAAAAGAAGGTATAAGAAAATGAAACATATAAAAACAACATTCATAGGGGGGGACCTTAGGCAGATATCTGCGGCGGGATATTTTTCGGGAATTGGTGCGGAGGCGCGCGTCTGGGGCTTTGAAAAGTGCAGACTTCCCGATGGGGTCACCGGATATACGTCATTTGAAGAAGCCTGTGACGGGGCGGACGCAATAATTCTTCCTTTGCCATACGGCAAGGACGGGGAAATAAACTGCCCGATGACGGAAAAAGAAGTCACGCTGGGGGCACTTCTGAATTGCGTCGACGAAAAAACAGTAATAATGGGCGGCAGACTTGACGAAAAGGCATATAGCCTTGCCGCCGCGCATAATAATAAAATAATCGATTATTACGGCAGGGAAGAGCTTTCCGTGCTCAATGCCGTTCCGACGGCGGAGGGTGCTCTTGAGGTTGCGATTAGAGAACTTCCTGTCACGCTTTTCGGAAGTCGTGTGGCAATAATAGGCTTCGGAAGGATAGGCAAGGTGTTGGCGAAGGTGCTTTGCGGGCTTGGTTCCGACGTCACCGTTTTTGCCCGTAAACCTGAGGCAAAGGCATGGGCGAGGGTATACGGCTGCAAAGCGGAAGACACCTCAAATATGAGCGAATATCTCTCAGGTTTTGTGTGCATATTCAATACGGTGCCTGCACCTGTGCTCGGCAAAGCGGAGCTTTACAGCGTAAGACATGACGCTGTAATAATCGACCTTGCGTCAGCTCCGGGTGGGGTTGACAAAGGCGCCGCCGAGGAAACCGGAGTCAGGGTTATAAGCGCGCTGTCGCTTCCCGGAAGGGTCGCGCCCGAATCTGCAGGAGAAATCATTGCCGAAACTGCCGTAAACATTCTTTTTCAGGAGGGTATTTTATAAATGATAGGATATTGCTTTTGCGGGTCATTCTGTACGGTTGAAAAATCGATTGCGGCATTGCGCTCGCTGCGTGCGGAGGGAAACGACATCCTGCCGATAATGAATGACAGCGTCTACTTTTGTGATACACGCTTCGGCAAGGCGGAGGACATAAGGCAGGCTGTTGAAAACATATGCGGAAGAGAAATCATTCATACGGTCGTAGGCGCGGAGCCGATCGGCCCGTCAATAAAGCTCGATATGCTCGTCATCGCCCCGTGTACGGGAAACACTCTTGCCAAAATGGCGCTGGGGATAACGGATTCCGCCGTAACAATGGCGGCAAAGGCACAGCTGAGGGCAGATAGAGCCGTTGTTATTGCGCTTGCGACAAACGACGCGCTTTCATCGAACCTTAAGAACATCGGCGCAATGCTCCAAAGAAAAAACGTATACTTCGTGCCGATGGCGCAGGACGACCCGGAAAAGAAACCTCATTCACTCGTATGCGATTTCGGTATGCTCAAAAATACAATGGTCGCCGCCTTCAAGGGAAGGCAGATCCAACCGGTTTTCATAGGCAAAGAGCCTAAGGACGGATAAAAAACAAGGGCTGTGGCGGAGATTTCCGCCATAGCCTTTTCTGTTGACAAACATTTTTCGCAGGGGTATAATAAGAGCGCAACACTTTCGAGCGGGAGTCGACGTTATGGCGGATATATCTCTTTATTATACCGAAAGCGGAGAGGGCTTTCCGCTGATCTTCCTTCACGGAAACGGCGAGGACAGCGGATATTTCGTCCATCAGACGGAGTTTTTCTCCGCATATTTCCGCACGATCGCAATAGATACCCGCGGTCACGGCAGGTCGCCGAGAGGAGAAGGCGAGTTTTCGCTTGTCCGCTTTGCCGATGACCTTCACGACTTTATGCTCTCGCACGGTATAGAAAAGGCGCACATACTCGGCTTTTCGGACGGAGGCAATATCGCGCTCTATTTTGCGCTGAAATATCCGTCAATGGTCGGGCGGCTAGTGCTCTGCGGGGCAAATATTTCTCCGTCCGGAATAAAAAGAAGCGTGCAGATACCGATAGAAATCGGCTATTCGATTGCAAAGCTGTTTGCAAAAAAGAGCGAGGGCGCAAGGGTGAACGCCGAAATTCTCGGGCTTATGGTGAACGAGCCGGATATAAGTCCGGAGGAGCTTTCGCAGATCAAAGCTCCGACGCTTGTCATTGCCGGAACGAAGGATATGGTTCGCCGCAGCCATACGGAGCTTATCGCGGCGAGTATTCCCTGCGCCGAGCTTGCGTTCATAAAGGGCGACCATTTCATAGCAAACAAAAATCCGTATGAATTCAATAAAAGGGTCAAAGAGTTTCTTTGCGAAGGGCATAGCGGGGGATGAGCTTGACACAGTATATCAGACATACAAAAATCACGGGGCTTTCGGCTCCGTGATTTTCATTTATTTTGTTGAATTTATATATTCCGCAACGGTTTTTGCCGGATCGGCGGAGTCTATCCAGTAGTCCGGAAGTATTCCCCTGCCTTCTGTAAATCCTGTCATATTAAAGACCTTGAATCCCATCAGAAAGCATATGTTTGAATTCGGGAGACGATACCATTTGACATCCCCGAACTGTCCGCACCCGCAGGACGCACTGCCAACCGTTGCCGAGTTTTTTACAGACCTTGCATACATTATCGCTGCCTCGCCGGAAGACGAGACTCTTTTGTTCTGAAGAAGATAAAGCTTCCCTTCAAAGCCGGAGCGGGACGGGTCGTTTCTGTCGCTTACGAATATCGAATATCTTTTTTCGTCTGCGTTTTCATTTTCTTTTTCAAAGAGAGGGGATATAAGTTCGGCAAGCTCTAGCTCCCAATTCGCATATCCGGAAAGGGCTTTTGTGAAAGCTTCCGGAAATCCGCTCGCCCCGCCGCGGTTGTTCATTACAGACCAGATAAGATTTTTTGCCCCGCTGTATTTCGTTCCCATGTCCGAAAATTCAGATAATTTGCTCGGGTCAAGAACATAAGATGTATGATAAACGGTCGGCACGCCGAGCGTTTCTTCATCATACAGCGGCACGTTATTCTCCGTTATCTCGTCTGTACGACAAACATGCAGAGGAACGGAAATCCCGCAAAGCTCAAGCGCGCCGGACGGATTTTCCGTGTATTCCCCGAAGAGAAAGCGCGCGGCTCCGCTCGGAGACGGGAGAGTGAGAAACAGATTTTCATCGCTGATTTCGGAGGGAGCAAACATTTTCCCGTGCAACTCTCCCTCAGATATTACCGTCAATTTATCTCCACGTTTTTCAAAAACGATATCCGAAAAATATGCGCGAAAAAGATGACCGAATTCAAGATACGGAGTTCCCGCAAAAGAGAAATGCGTGTCATTTATTATGTCTTTAAGCGATGAATGAATGCGCTTTTTCAGCTCATTCGAAGAAAGCCCGCTTTCGGGAACGGACGCTATGAGTTCATCTCGGATTTTGTCAAAATCGCATATGTCTTTATAATAGTCGTAACCTGCATATGAATATTTCAGAAGTTCAAAAAACACGCGTATATCTTCGTCCGCTCCGCCGCGCGAAACGTGCTCTGCCGCCGGAAATTTTTTGCTTGCGTCATCATATACGGACGACACGTCGCTGAAGCGACGGAGCTTTTCGATAATATCTTTGCCGACTTTGAGCGGCGTGTAATCTTTATAGCACTTTTCAAATTCGCTTGATTTCATATGAAAATTTCCTCCGTTATCTTATTTCGACTATCCCTGCGTGCGGGATTCTGTATGTAAGGGATTTGTTTGTGAACTCCGCGCCGTTTTCTATGCAGAGAATGGCGTTTATCACTCCTCCGTGAGTGACAAGAAGAGGAGTCATTTTGTTCTCTGAGGCAACAATTTTGAAATTTGTCCACGCAAGACGTATTCTTTTATAAAAAGTCGCAGGACTTTCGCCGCTCGGGTATGGCTCGTCAAAGTCGAGCGATGCAAACCAGAGTCCCGGATATTTTTCCGCGGCTTCCGTTTTCGGCATACCGGCGAGCACGCCGTTGTTGACTTCGCGGAATTCCGGAAGAAGGTACACCGAAAGCGAAAGCCGTTTTCCGGCGATTTCCGCCGTTTCCCTTGCGCGTGCAAGGTCGCTTGAAAAAACATGCGATATGCCATTGCCGACAAGACTTTCCGCCGCCCTTTCGGCTTGTGCTTTGCCTTCATCCGTGAGTCCATAGACGCTCCAGCCGCCGAAACGGGTTTCGTCATCTTTGCCGTGACGCATTAAGTATATCATAAAAATCCTTTCTTAAAACAAGCGGCGACCTTTTCGGGGTCGCCGCTTGAAATATTATCAGTCGTGGAGATAATTCAGATAATTTTTAAGTGCAGTCTTTGTAAATGACTTGGAGCCGAAGAAGTCCGTATCAAAGCCGGAGAGCTTGTTTGAAGCAACGTAGCAGTCCGAATTGAAGAGAACGGGAACAACGGGAGCGTCCTCAAGGAGGAGCTTTTCTGCCTGGTGAAGCAGCGCCGCTTTTTCCTTCTGGGTTGCTGCCGCAAACGCTTTTTCGATAAGCGCGTCATATTCTTCGTTATAATATCCTGTTATGTGCGTTTCATTTGCGTAATATCTTTCAACGCCCTTCGATTCGTCAAAATCCTCGCTTGTCGAGTCCACAAGTCTTACCTTGCCGGAGAACGATTTTGCGAAGGGAGCGAGCATTGCAAAGGAATATGCGGAGAGTGCCTGAACGTCAAGACCGAGAACGTCATAATCGCCGGACTTATAAACCTGTTCGTATTCCGTTGCGTTGACGCCCTTTATGACAACGGAGAAGCCGAGTGCTTCCCATGCGTCTTTTGCATAGGTTGCGATGGTCTTTTCCTTGCTCATATAACCCATCTGAGCGGACTGATAACTGTCGTTTGTATAGTCCATGAGGTAATAGAGGTAGAGCTCGTCATATGTTGCGGGATTGATGCCTGCCTCGTCAAGAATTGCCTTTGCTTCGTCTATCGAAGCGGAAGAAGAGAGAATATTTCCGCCGTTTTTACGGAACGACGTGCCCTTCTTCGTATCAAATATCTTGGAAGGAACAAGGCCTGTTGCGGCTTTGACACCGCCGCCGACAGCTTCTG
Organism: uncultured Eubacterium sp.; assembly: GCA_900544285.1. GTDB lineage: Bacteria > Bacillota > Clostridia > Oscillospirales > CAG-272 > CAG-841. The sequence continues at coordinate 87,477 of UQUT01000006.1, read as the reverse complement.
CAATGGCGTTTCTGTCAAGCGCGATTGAAAGCGCATAACGGACTGTCTGATTTGAAAGAGCCTTGTTTGACGTGTTGAAATAGAAGGAATATGTGGACGCGAGCTCCGTTGTCTTTGTCTTTCCGAAGTCGGCTGCGACGCTTCCCGTCAGACCCGAGACGAAGAAATATTCTTCGTTTCTGTATCTTGTTACAACGTCAACCGCTTCCTCGTCCTTTGACGAAATGATATTGAGGTCGAGCGGGTCGGAGAAGTGAACATAGATTCTGTAAGGAGTTACGCTCTTGTCCAGTGCCTCGGAGCTGAGGTTGTTGTTTCTGTAATAATATTTGGAACGTTCAAGGAGAAGGGTTTCGCCCTCATCGCCCGTGAACTTTCTTGCTCTGAACGGACCGTTTGTCGAAAGGTCTGTCGACGAACGAGACCATGTATCCTGATAGAGGGAAATCTTGTTCTCACGAAGAGGAACGAGAGCGGGACTTGCAAGATTATAAAGGAATTCGTTAGTGTCCGCGCCTTCCTCAAATCTTACCTCGAGAATGTTTTTTGATACAGCGTAGAGACCGATATCGTCGATACCTATCTCGCCGAGCTTTGCCTGTCTTGCGCCCTTTATCGGATAAAGCATTACAGCCGCCTCGGAGGAGAATGCAGGGTCGAGAATACGCTTCCATGCATAGACAACGTCATGTGACTGAACGAGAGAGCTGTCGCTCCAGTATGTCGTGTTGAGCCATATCTTGAGCACCTTCTCGCCTGTCTTGTTGTCCGTATAGAATTCGTATTTCTTTGCGAGCGCCTTTTCGAGCTTGCCCTTTTCGTTTATTCTCATAAGACCTTCAAAGAGAAGATTGAGAACGCGCACGAGCGACTCGTCCGTATAAGCTGTTGCGGGGTCAAGGTTTATCGGCTTTGTGCCGAGATACATATCGAGCACCGCGCCGTATTTATCGGGGTCTTTTATTTTTGTGCAACCCGCAAACACCGCCAAAAGCATCGTGAGGGCGAGAAGCGCAGAAATGAGCTTTTTCATTTTTCAGTTTCCTCCGAACCGATTGAGAATTATAAGTATAAACCGATGAAAAACCAGTCTATAAATGTACTTATACATTATACCATCAAAAATACAATAAATCAAATTTATTTTTTGCAATTAAAAAGATTTATGCAAATTACCGATTTTAAGCCGTCTGCATTGTGTGATGTTCACAAATAAAACCGCCGTTATTGCTCTGCAAAAACGTCCGGACACAGTCTTTCGATATGCGGCGGCACACATCAGCGCTTTTCGGAGAGAAAGCCGAAATTTTATCCACGACGGCGCGGAGAAGGAAAATTACAAAAAATATGCGAAAAAACTTTCGTTTTTTTACATTTTTCATTCAATTTCCTGTTGCAAGAGAGGGAAAAAGATAGTATAATATAAGTTATGATAAAATGGGTTAGCTGTTGTTAACCGAAAAATATTTAAGGAAAACGAGTTATGACAGAAATAAAGAAACTGATTTCCGCCGCCGTTGCCGAAGCCGAAGGGCTCTCCGCCTCAGATATTGAGTCGATGCTCGAATACCCGCCCGACAGCGCGATGGGCGACGTTGCGCTTCCGTGCTTCAAGCTGAGCAAGGTTCTGCACAAAAGCCCGGTTATGATAGCTTCCGAGCTTAAAGAGAAGCTCGCTCTGCCCGAAATCGGCAGAATTGATTCCGTTGGCGGTTATCTCAATTTTTATGTTTCCCCGAATTATTATGCGGAGAGACTCATCCCCGAAATTCTTTCCGAAAAAGGGGAATACGGCAAAAGCACTATGGGAGCGGGAAAGACCGTTGTTCTGGACTATTCCGCGCCGAACATTTGCAAGCCCTTCCATATCGGTCACTTTGCATCGACAGTCATCGGTCATTCGCTGAAAAAGCTGCACGAATTCTGCGGCTATAAATGCGTCGGCATAAACCACCTCGGCGACTGGGGAACGCAGTTCGGCAAGCAAATAACGGCATATAAGCTCTGGGGCGACAGAGAGACCGTCGAAAAGCTCGGAGTTGACGAGCTTGTCCGTCTTTATGTAAAATTCCACGAGGAAGCCGAAAAAGACCCCTCTCTCAACGATCGCGCCCGCGCGGAATTTGCAAAGCTGGAGGAAGGTGACCCCGAAAACACGGAGCTCTGGAAATGGTTTGTCAAAATTTCGCTTGACGAATGTAACAAGACTTACAAACGCCTCGGAATTGATTTCGACAGCTACGCCGGCGAATCGTTCTATACGGACAAAATGCAGGAGCAGGTCGACCTTCTCAGAGAAAAGGGACTTCTGAAAATAGACAACGGAGCGTCGATTGTCGATCTCTCCGAATACAATATGCCTCCCTGCCTCATTCTCAAATCGGACGGCTCGACCCTTTATCCGACGCGTGACATAGCCGCCGCCGTTTACAGAGACAGGACGTATCATTTTGACAAGTGCATTTACGTCACGGCTTATCAGCAGTGCCTGCATTTCAAGCAGTGGTTCAAGGTTGTTGAGCTTATGGGCTACGACTTTGCGGATAAGCTCGTTCACGTGCCTTACGGAATGGTCAGCATTGACGGCGCAAAGCTCGCGACGAGAACGGGCAACGTAATTCTCATCCGCGACCTGCTTTCGGCAGCCGTGGACAAGGTGACGGACGTCATAAACGAGAAAAATCCGTCGCTTGAAAACAAAGAGCAGACGGCGGAGGCTGTCGGCATAGGCGCGGTAATATTCCATTACCTGCTCAACAACAGAATAAAGGACGTCAACTTCGTTATGGAGGACGCGCTCTCCTTTGACGGGAACACGGGTCCCTATGCGCAATACACATATGCGCGCACCTGCTCGATACTCGAAAAGGCGGGCGAGGTCACAGTTGACGGTATCAGAATAACCGAGCCGGCAGAATCTGCGCTCTGCAAGGTGCTTTCGCAGTTCGGCGAGGCGGTTCTCTCTGCCGTTGCGGATTACGAGCCGTCGGACGTCACAAGATACATTCTTGACGTCTGCACGGCGTTCAACCGTTTCTATCACGACTGTCCCATCCTTTCCGCCGACGACGAAACGGCGAGAAAATCAAGAGTTGCGCTCACACAGGCAACAAATTACGTCCTCGGCAATGCGCTCCCGCTCATCTGCCTCAAAACACCGGAAAAAATTTAACCTTAAAAGGAGAAAAATACAATGTCAGGTCACAGCAAATGGAAAAATATAATGCATAAGAAGGAAAAGACCGACGCCCAGAGAGCGAAGGTCTTTACAAAGATCGGCAAGGAGATTGCAATCGCGGTAAAAGAGGCGGGCGCAGATCCCGTATCGAACACAAAACTCCGCGACCTTATATCAAAGGCGAAATCGCTCAACGTCCCGAACGACAATATCGAACGCACGATAAAGAAGGCTTCGGGAAGCGACGCCGTAACATACGAGGAAATCGTTTATGAGGGCTACGGTCCGTGCGGAGTTGCCGTTATCGTCGAAACGGCGACCGACTCCAAAAACCGCACGGCGGGCAACGTCCGCCACTATTTTGACAAGTTCGGCGGCAATCTCGGTCAGAGCGGTTGCGTCGGATTTATGTTTGCGTCGAAGGGCGTGCTTGACGTTTCCGCTGTCGATGAATACGGCGACAAGGTTGTTGACGGCGACAAGCTGATGGAGGACGCGCTCGAAGCAGGCGCGGAGGACTTCTCCGAGGACGGCGACATCTATGAGATAACGACAGAGCCCGACGATTTTGACGCTGTCAAGACGGATCTTGAAGCGAAGGGCTATACGTTCGTTTCCGCAGAGATCGAAAAGGTTCCTTCAACATACGTAACGCTGACAAACGAAGACGACATAAAACATATGGAGCTTCTCCTCGAACACCTTGAAGAGGACGAGGATATCGTCAACATCTGGCACAACTGGGACGAACAATAATATAATAATAGCAAAGGACATATAAAATCGCCGCCAGGGTGGCGGAGGAAGGGTAAACCCAATGATCACAGATACAAAATACACAGAAGGCTTTCGCAGTATGTTCAGAGAATACGACATACGCGGGCAGGTTTCGGACGACCAGCTCTGTCCGGCAAACGTATATAAAATAGTAAAGGCTTATTCAAAATATCTGCGCCGCAGAAATATGCTTCGGGCAGTTGTCGGTTATGACAACCGCTCATGCTCTCCCGCATTTGCGGAGGCGGCTGTCAGAGCGCTGAGAGAAGAGGGAATTGATGTTTTCTTTATAGGACTGACGCTTTCCCCCGCCGCATATTTTGCGCAGTATTATCTCAAATGCGAAGGACTCGTTATGATAACGGCGAGCCACAATCCGGACGGATGGTCGGGATTCAAGCTCGCATGCGGTTATTCAAAAACTCTTGAGCCGGACGATATAAGAGAAGTATACTCTCTGCTTGATACGCCCGACACGCAGTGCGAAGCGGGTAAATATGAAGAAGTCGACGTGCGCGACGCTTATATCGACGCCATCGTTTCCCGTATTCATATGGGAAAAAAGAAGCTGCGCGTCGTCCTTGACGCGGCAAACGGCGGAGCGGGACTTTTCGTTTATGAAATTTTCCAGCGACTCGGCTGCACAACCTTCCAGCTCAACTGCGACCCCGATACAAGCTATCCGCATTATTTCCCGAACCCCTCCGACCTTAAGGGCAGGGCAAGACTGCGCGAAATGGTGCTTCACCCGTATATCCATGCGGACATCGGGCTTTCATTTGACGGCGACGGAGACAGAATCGGCGTTATCGACGAAAAGGGCGAAAATATATGGAGCGATACTCTCCTTGCGCTCCTCGCAAAGCAGCTTCTCGAAAAGAAGCCCGGCGCGACGGTCGTTTTCGACGTAAAATGCTCGCAGACGCTCATCGATGTAATTGAAAAATACGGCGGCAAGCCGCTCATGTGGAAAACCGGACACTCATATATAAAGTCCAAGCTCCACGAAACCGGCGCAGAGCTTGCAGGTGAAAGAAGCGGACATATTTTCGTCGCGGGAGACGAATGGTACGGCTTTGACGACGCATCGTTTGTTGCGGCAAAGCTCGTTGAATATCTCTCTCATCAGGACGAAACCGTTTCGGAAATCGTCGAAGCGTTCCCGCATTACGTTACATCGCCCGAAATCAAGGCTCATTGCGGCGACGCCGTAAAATACGGCATCGTTGACGAGATAACAAAAAAACTCAAAGCCGCATATCCCGGAAAGGTTTGCGATATAAACGGCGCAAGAGTAAAGTTTGAGCACGGCTGGGGACTTATCCGCGCGTCCTCGAACCTTCCCGAACTCGTCCTCATTTTTGAGGCGGACACAAAGGAAAATATGCTCGCGATACGCGAAATCTTCAAATCATATACCCGCGCTTATCCGGAAATATCGGATAAGTGGGATAACGACGTTGACGCTATGTAAAATATCGTAAAAAAGCCGTCCTTCGGGGCGGCTTTTTTGAGTTAAGAGATAAGATTGAAGAGAAGAACGCCTGCGGCGCTGAGTTATTATGTTGCGCAGGGGTTTTTGTTCATGCGGGGACGGGAAGGGAAGGCAAGAGCTTTTGCTCCTCTCGCGGGGTGCAGATAACGTAGGAAGATGGCGAAAACACACAAAAGGAGCCGGAAAGCTCTCTCACCCGACTCTGTCGCAAGCGCACATCCTCACTTTTTTCCGCTTCTTTTTCCCTTAGGCTCACCGTCACTTCCCCAGCGCTCTTGCAATCTCCTCAGCATTTTCAGAGCAAACGAGAAAAACATACCGCCCTTTTGAAAAAACGACTGCTTCCGATTTTTTATTTGCCCGCCTTTTCATTATCGAAAGCATTTCGGGCTTGTGAGAAACGTCGCAAAGCTCGATTATATCAATCTCACCGCCGTAAAAGTTGCGGAAAAGGAACACGGCACAGGTCCTGACATTTTCAAAAGCCGCAATGTTTCCTCCGTCCGCAAAAAGGCGCGACAAAAGCTCATCCGTAAGCTCTCTTTCTCCTTCTTCGCCGCGCAGATACAGCACACCTCTCTCCGAAAGCGAAAATTCATTTATTATTATTTTCATTTGCTCACCGGCAGAGCTGTTGTCGACGCCGCCGCAGGCGGAAAGCATTAAAACTGAAATTACCAAAACAAAACATATTATTTTTTTCATAAGCATTCCTCCACGGTAAGGATATTTATAAGTTCATAAAAAAATTCCCACCGCACATAAAACCGTGCCGAAAATGAAAAACTAAAACAAAAAAACGGAGAAACTTTATGGAGAAAATCAGGACAGATCTCGCCGCTGAGCTGTATGGCGAGGCGGAAAAAGCCTATGCAAGCGAAAACAAAGGCAAGCCGGACGGTATCATCGGGACGGAAAAGGACGCAGGCGACGGAATAACCGTTTCAGAGATAGAAATTGAAAACGAAATCGGCGCGGCGATCATCGGAAAGCCCGTCGGCAAATATGTGACGGTCTCCTTCCCGACGGCGCGCGACATGGACTTTTCCGCCCTTGAAAAAACGGCAAACGTCATTGCGGATGAGATAAAGCTGCTGCTCGACTCGCTCCCCGAAAAACCGGAAAGCCTGCTCTTCTGCGGTCTCGGCAACAGACTTCTCTCGGCGGACGCCGTAGGTCCGCTCGCATTTGACCGCGTAATTGCCACGCGGCACATAAAAGCATCAAATCCCGCTGTTTTTGAGGGGGCTTCGCTTTTCGACGTCTGCTCCGTTTCCCCCGGGGTTGCCGCGCAAACGGGTATCGAAGCCTGCGACATAATAAAAGCGGTCGCCGCCGCGGAAAAGCCGGATATGATAATCGTTGCGGACGCACTCGCCGCAAAAAGTCGCGAACGTCTCGCAAGAACGGTTCAGATAAGCACGACCGGCATCTCCCCCGGCAGCGGTATCGGCGGAGCGCATAAGGAAATCAGCCTTGCGACAGTCGGCATACCCGTTTTTTCCGTCGGCACGCCGACCGTCATTGCAAGCGCGGTACTCGCCGGCGACGAAGGGGAAAAAGGCGATGTTTTCTTCGTTTCTCCGAAGGAAATCGACGTAATTTCAAAAAATCTCGGAACTCTTATCGGTTGTGCCGTCAATCGCGCTTTTCAGGGAAATTTGTCATATGAAGAAATGCTGATGATGTAATAAACCGCTTTTCCGCGCCGTATATATTTGTATGAAAATATATAAAGCGAGGTTTTGAAAAATGAACGGAAATCCCACACCCGAAAGCAGCGAGCTCATTCCTTATATAAAAGAACGCAAACGAACAGGCGCACAGAAAATAATTTTTCTCATCGCCATAATCGGTATTATTGCCGCGATATGTATCACGCTTATAAAATCCTCCGGTGGTTTTCTCAGCGGGCTTTTCGGAAAAAGCGCGGAGACAACAACCTCCGCCCCCGAAACGACGACCTCTCCGTCACAAAAAGAAAATATTTATGATTACGATCCCTCCGCCGTTCCGGAGGGGAAAAAAGGCGTCATCCCCGCAGACCTTTCCGCCGAAAAGCAGGGCAGGCGTTTTTCATCGGACGGGGATATCAGTCATGATTCATCGTTTCTGCAAAAGGTGACGGAAAACAAAATTTCCGTGCTTATCGTCTGCACTCATCCCTATGAAAGCTATTCGGAAAGCAATCTTCTTTCATACGGCGACGATTTTTATCCCATAGGCGGCGAGGCAACTGTCGACGCGCTCGCAAGAGAGCTGACGGTTTCCCTTCTTTCTCTCGGCGTCGGAGCGGAATATCTTGACACCGGCATAACCTCGGCAAAGGGGTCATATGCGGCGGCGCAGGAGAAAATCGAGGATTATCTCAAAACTCATCCGGATATCGTCTATATAATCGACCTTCACCGCGGAGTCATCTCCGACAGCAACGATAACCTCCTTTGCCCCATTACGGAAAAGGATGGTGATATCTATGCGCAGATGAGCTTTACCGTCGGCACTGTCGACGGCAAGCCCTCAGAATCTCTCCCGACTGTAAACGCGTTGTTTGATGTCATCTCCGAGCGCTTTCCTTCGCTCATAATGCCCATCGAAACGGACGATGCACTCATTTGTCAGCAGCTTGCGCCAACCGTCATAACTCTTGAAATCGGCTCCTGTGCGAATACATATTCCTCTGCCGAAAACACCGCAAAATATTTTGCCTTCATCTTTTCGGAGTCCGTCAAGCCATGACTTGCTTTTCTTTGAGAAGGAAAACAGGCAAAAGAATCTTTAGTTATTTGTTTGCACAAGCTTTATATTCTTACTCGAAAAGGGCAGATTTCTGCTCTTTTTTGATTTTGAATTCAGAAAGAAAAATACGCACCGTTCTTTTTCAGAGAAGAAAAGAAGGTCAAAGAAAAGTAGGGGAAAGTTTACGTTTTTGTAATTGAAAAAACATATGCGGCGTGATATAATAACGAAAAAGAGCGAAGGAGGCGACGGAAAAATGAAAGTTGCCGTTATCGGTGCGTCAAACATAGACATAACGGCGCGGCCTTACGGAAAATATATCCCGCGCGATTCAAACCCGTCAAGGGTCACTGTGACATACGGCGGAGTCGGGAGAAACATAGCGCATAACCTTTGCTTTCTGGGAGAAACGGTCGATTTTATCACATGCTTCGGCGGCGACGAATATGCGTCGCTTCTGATGAATGATTGCCGGCGGCTCGGAATGGATATTTCCCGCGCAGCGGTGTATCCCGAGGAGAGAAGTTCATACTATATATGTATAACCGACGAGGGCGGCGACCTTGCGTCCGGCGCGTCGGACATGGAGCTTGCAAAGCATATTGACGTGCCGTTCCTTACGAAAAACGCAGACGCTTTTGAGACGGCGGATGCAGTCGTTTTTGATACAAATCCCGAACCGGACGTGCTTTTGTGGCTTTGCAAAAACTGCAAAACACCGCTTTTTGCCGACGCAGTGTCATGCGGCAAGGCGGGAAAACTGCGATATATTTTGGACAATGCAAAATCGCACAGTATCCACACGTTAAAAATGAATGACCTTGAAGCCGAGGTTCTGTTCGGCAGCTCCATACGCGACGAAAATGACATGGCGGACGCCGCGGAGTCAATGCTGCGAAAGGGCGTCAAAAGAGTGTTTATAACGCTCGGCGCGGGCGGTGTGTTCTGTATGGACGGAAACAGCAGACTGCTTTTGCCGTGCATGAAAACGTCAATCGAGAGCGCCACCGGCGCTGGCGACTCATTTCTTTCAGCCGTTATCCATGCTTACGGGAAGGGTTATGGCCTCCGTAAAACAGCGCTGTGCGGACTTGCGGCGGCGAAAATCACGCTGGAAAGCAAGAGCGCCGTCAGCGAAAATATGAGCGCGGAAAATCTTGAAAAAGTAATTTCAAATATAATATAAAAGGAGAGATATAGAATGGAACTTAACAAATATCTTGATAAAAGCCCCGAGGTTGAGGCGGCATTGAAGGCGGGAAAGCCCGTTGTTGCCCTTGAATCGACCATCATTTCACACGGTATGCCTTATCCGCAGAACGTTGAAACGGCACTTGCCGTTGAGCAGACCATCCGTGACAATGGGGCAGTGCCCGCAACGATTGCAATAATCGGCGGCAGACTCAAAGCGGGACTGACAAAGGACGAGATAGAGCACCTCGGCAAATGCGGACAGGCAGTGCCGAAGGCATCGCGTCGTGATCTTGCTGTGCTCGTTTCAAAGGGCTCGGACGGCGCAACAACCGTCACAACAACAATGATTATTGCCGCTATGGCGGGAATCAAAATATTTGCAACGGGCGGTATCGGCGGCGTTCACCGCGGAGCGGAAACAACCATGGACATTTCCGCCGACCTTGAAGAGCTTTCAATGACCCCTGTTATGGTTATCTGTGCGGGGGCAAAGTCAATCCTTGATCTCGGATTGACGCTCGAATATCTCGAAACCAAGGGCGTTCCCGTCATCGGTTACGGCACGGATGAGCTTCCCGCTTTCTATACAAGGAAGAGCGGTTTCTCCGTTGACTATCGTCTCGACACGCCGGAAGAGCTTGCAAAGGCGTTCAAGGCAAAGCTCGACCTCGGTCTCAAAGGCGGCATGCTTGTAACCAATCCCATCCCGGAAGAATATTCAATGGATCCGACGGTTATAAATGCGGCGATCGACAAGGCTATCGAGGAGGCAAAAGAGCAGGGAATTCACGGTAAAGCAACAACGCCGTTCCTTCTTGCAAAGGTTAAAGAACTCACAGGCGGTGACAGCCTTGCGGCAAACATTCAGCTTGTCTTAAACAACGCCCGTCTCGCGGCAAAAACCGCTTCAGTCCTTGCTTCTCTTTGAAAAGAAGGCAAAAGAAGTTCTGGTTATTGGCTTGAGCAAACTTTATAACACAAAAACAGAGGTGATTTTTCACCTCTGTTTTTTATTTTCATATGCGACCGACCGAAGTTTACCTCTTATTTTTCTTCACGAAGAAGGGTAACGGCTTGATTGAAGAGCGATATGAGATTTGCCTTTATCGCTTCACCGTCCTTGCGGAAGCGGGAGACGAGGGCTTCTGTCAGCGCGCGGACATTTTCATATGTTTGTTCGTCGATTATGCCCTCCGAAAGAGCGGATAACAACTCGTCCTCGTCAAAAACGTAAATATTGCCCTCCGCCGTATAAACAACGTCCGAAAAAAGGTCGTCAAAGGAGGCGTTTTCGGCGGTTTTGCAGTCGTTTCCGGCGGTAATGTCGGCATAAACCTGACGGAAATTACCTTCGGGGTCGAAATACGAGGTGTACCAGTAATTGTCGCCGTCATAGGCGAGCTGAAGCCAGTAGCCGCCCTCCATGGCGACCGTGCCGGAAAGACCGTCGCCGTAGTCACGGATTATGGGCGCGGTCAGCTTGTCAAAGCGCAAAAGCGAGACAGCGCCTCCGTCGCCTGAAAAAAAGAAATTCTGGGTTCTTTTGATAACCCTCTCCCAAGGCTCGCGACGTATCGTTTTATGTAATATTTCCATATCATTCTCCCCTGCCGACAAGCTCCGAAATGCGCTTTCCGTCCGACACGAGCCCCGAAAAGCCGTCCTGACGGAGCACCTCATAAACGCCGATTGCAACACTGTTTGAAAGATTGAGACTGCGGCGGTTTTCTCTCATCGGAATTCTTACGCACCTTTCGGGACGGGCGCAGAGGAGCGACTCCGGCAGACCCCTTGTCTCCTTGCCGAAAACGAGATAGGGGTTTTCCCCGTATTTTATATCCGTATAATTTCCGGAGGCTTTCGTTGAAAAATACCATAGCTCGTCATCGCCGTGAAGAGCCATAAATTCGTCAAGATTTTCGTAATAGTGAATGTCAAGCTCGTGCCAGTAATCAAGTCCCGCGCGCTTCATTTTCTTATCGTCGATTTCAAATCCGAGCGGCTTTACAAGATGAAGCGAGGCGCCGGTTGCGGAGCATGTGCGGGCGATATTGCCCGTGTTCTGCGGGATTTCCGGCTCGACGAGAACTATATTTATCAAAAAAATCACTTCTTTCGGAAAACATTTTTAATCATTATATAGTTTTGTCGCGAAATTTTCAATAGCGGAGCGGATTTTTGCCCCGCAGGAAGGAATTTCAACGGTTAAAATTCCGCTTTTTGCGGAAATTAAGGAGGTAAAAGACCGAGAGGAGAAGTTTATGAAAAAAGTTTTTTGTTTAATATTTGCGGCGGCACTCTGTGCCTTGTCGACCGTTACCGCCTTCGGTGCGGGAGGCTCTTTCAGCTGGTATTGCAAGCGGCAAAAGGACCATATCCGCCCGACTGCCGAAGGCAATATGTCGTTCATTGAGAAATATGACGGGGCATACATCGGCAAAAATCCGGATGAAAAGGTCGTCTATCTCACCTTTGACGCGGGCTATGAGAACGGAAACGTCGCAAGAGTGCTCGACGCGCTGAAAAAGCATAACGCAAAGGGCGCGTTTTTCATTCTGGACAACCTCGCAAAGCGCAACGGAGACCTTGTCCGTCGCATGGAGGAGGAAGGGCATTTTGTCTGCAATCATACGGCGCGTCACAAGGATATGACAAAGCTCTCGAAAGAGGAATTTGCGGAAGAGCTTCATAAGCTGGAGAAGGCAGTCAATGAGACGACGGGAGTGACCGTGAGAAAATATTACCGTCCGCCGGAGGGCAGATTTTCGGAGGAAAATCTCCGTTGGGCGCAGGAGCTGGGATATAAAACGGTGCTCTGGAGTCTTGCCTATGCGGACTGGGACAACAACCGTCAGCCCGACCCCGAAAAGGCGAAAAAGCTGATACTCGACAACGTTCATAACGGCGCGGTCATCCTTTTGCACCCGACCTCAAAAACGAATGCCGACATTCTGGACAGCTTGCTCACATCTCTTGAAGGCGAGGGCTATCGCTTCGGCACGCTCGACGAGCTGTTTGCGGCGGACGGGACGGAGGCAAAATGAAAGCGTCGGTCAGGCGCGCGCTCTGCGCCGTGTTTACTTTCATATTCGCGTTTTTCCCATGCCTGAGCATTTACGCTTCCGGCAACGTGATATATTCGGGTGCCGACGGTTGCGGGAAGCGCATCGCCATAACATTTGACGACGGTCCACACCCGAGAAAAACCGCGGAAATACTTGATTTTCTTGCGGAAAACTCCGTCCGAGCGACGTTTTTCGTCGTCGGCGAAAACGCAAAATATTATCCCGATCTCATCGACCGCGAGGCTTCCGAGGGACACGAAATAGGCAATCACACTTATCATCATAAGCCGATGAGAAAATGCAAGGACGGCGAGGGCAAATGCGAGATAACCGAGACTTCGGATATGATAAAAAGCATAACGGGGAAAGCTCCCGTGCTCTTCCGTCCGCCGGAGGGCTCTTATTCTTCGTCGACCGTCGAGCTTGCGCGGGCGTGCGGTTGCGACGTCGTTTTGTGGAACGTCGACACCCGCGACTGGGCACTTGCGGGAACGGAGGAAATAGTATCAAACGTAAAGAAAAACGTCCGTAACGGAAGTATTATTCTTTTTCACGATTTCACCCGTGACGGCGCGCACACCCTTGACGCGCTGAAAATTCTTTTGCCTTATCTTATATCGGAGGGCTATGAATTTGTGACGGTTTCCGAGCTTATAAGATGAAAAAAATCCCCGCCATGGCGGGGATTTTTGTTATTCTTCATATTTTTTCGCTTGGGATTTTTCAACCTTTGAAAGTGCCTTTGAAACGCCTGCGGCAATCGCCGTGTTTGCAACGAGTTCAACAGTTGCGTTGAGAAGAAATGCAACCGCTATGAAAGCGAGAGGGGAAAGTCCCTGATCGCCCGCCATGCCGAGCATTGTGTCCCTGAAGAGCAGGCAGAAGCCGCCGACGAAAAGGACGGTGTTTGTGAGCGAGCCGACAGCCGCGGAAACGAAATATGCGGCGATATTGTCTCTTTTTTTCGTCATCGCGCGGAAAATCAGTCCCGGGAGAAGTCCAGCCAGAATTCTCGGCACAAAGCAGATCAGCGCCGTGTAAAAAGGATTTACCCCGAACAGCAACGTCCCGAAGGTGCTCTGCCCGAAGCACTGCCAGAAGCTCGCCGCCCCGAAAAGTGCGCCGAGGACGGCACCCGCGGCGGGACCGACGGCTATCGCACCGATTATAACCGGTATCATATTAAAGGTTATTTCAACTATGCCTATCTTCAAAAAGCCGAGCGGGGTAAAGCAGAATATCGCGAGCAGTGCGACGAGCATTGCAAGCTTTACCATTGTGCGCAGACGTTCATTTTTCATTTCAAATTCCTCTACTTTATAAGTTTTCTGTAAAGAGCTTTTATTGCGCGGTGAAGGTCATCCTCGCGGACGCCGACGGTGATTCCCCCGTCACCCGAGCCTGCGTCGACGGAAATTACGGGAATGTCATCCCCGTCAAGCGCAGAAAACACCTCCGAAAGCCTTTGCCCGATATCGGCACCGACAATCGCGATGAGCGCGCAGTCGTCTCCGAGCGTTACGCACGAAGGCTCCGAGCAGGCGCAGATTTCGTTGCGGATGTAATCCCCTCTGCCTGTCAGGCAGTCCCGCGGGACGGTAAACGAAATACAGTCCACTCCGGACGAAACGCAAACGGGATAAATACCCTTTTGTGCAAATATCCGCATGATTTTTTCCGCGTCCGACGCGCTTGCCGCTATTTTCGTTTTGCATATGCGCAGGACAGAAAACCCCTTTCTGCCCGCTATGCCGCAAACGTCGCTTTCTTTTCCGTCCCTGTCGTAAACGACGCGCGTTCCGGGAGCGGATGGGTCAAGAGTGCTCTTGATTATCACGGGAATTCTTTCGCTCATAATCGGGAGAACCGAATCCTCATGAAGCACGCCCGCGCCCATAAAAGAAAGGCGTCTCAGCTCTTTATATGTTATTATACCGATTGTTTTCGGATTGTCAACAGTTTTCGGGTCGGCGGACATAAATCCGGAGACGTCCGTCCAGTTTTCGTATTCGTCGCAGTTCATTGCGGAGGCTAAAATTGCCCCCGTTATGTCCGAGCCGCCGCGCTCAAAGGTTTTCAGAGTCCCTCCGGGCATACTGCCGTAAAATCCCGGAACGACAGCCCTTTCCGATTTTGAAAGCTCTGCCGCCGTGCGCCTTTTTGTGATCTCGGGGAGAAATGCTCCGTCCTCGCCGAAGGAAACGCATTTTGCGGCGTCGACAAAGTCATAACCGAGGTATGCAGCAAAAATTCTTGCGCAGAAATATTCCCCGCGCGACGCAAAATAGTCCCTGCCGAAATAATTTTTCCGCGCATAGAGAAGCTCGGAAAAATCGCCGTCGAGCGAGACGGGAACTGCAAGCTCGGAGATTATCCCGTCGAAACGGGCTTTGATTTTTTCGAGTATTGCATAAAATTCGTCCCCCGTCGACATGAACGCGCGATAAAGCATATCCGTTATTTTTTCGTCGTCCGGAAATCTTTTTCCCGGCGCGCTGACCGCCACATACCGCCGCCCGCTTTCCGCAAGGACAATTTTTGCGGCATTGTCGATTCTTTTTGCGTCACAGAGGGAGCTTCCGCCGAATTTCACAGCCTTTGTTTTGTTTTCCACGGAAAATTTATCACCTCCCGCTTTATAATATGACAAAATGAGACAATCGGACAACGCGCAGGCTCTTTCAAAGCAAGCAAAAAACGGCGTAAGAACGCCGTTTTTTACAAAATATGATATTATGTTTGCGGTGCTTTTCCGCTTTCGGAGGAAAGATACTTTTTGAGTTTTTTCACAGCCTCCTCAATGATTGAGGATATTGTTTTCTCATCAAGCAATATTCTTGCCGCCGCGGGCAGTCGACTGTATAAAGCCGCCGCCACGGCTGAATATTTTATCTCTCCCGTACCGCCGCCGTAACGTTCCTCTGCCGCCGCCACAAGCGAAAGCGCAATCGCCCTCGCTTCTTTTTTGTAGCCCTTGCGGGCGAGAATGACGACAGCGGCGATAAATATCGCGCAGACCAATATCAAAAGCCAGTATTCAGATAAAAATCCGAGCATAAAACAAGCGACCCCGCCGGCTTTTTTATCACGGCGGAGCCGCACTCCTTTCCGTGAATTATAAAAGCAGACTGATGAGCGCGCCCGCAACCGCTCCGGCAACTGCGGATATCACAGCCTTTATCACGGAGGTAAACCTGATTAAGGGCTGTTTTTCTATATCGCAAAGCCGCTCGTCTTGATTTTCAAGCCTGCGGTTTGCTTCCTCAAGCTGAATGACAAGACGCGTTATGTTTTCGTTCTGACTGTTTATCGCATTGGCAAGAGCTTCGAGCTTATCAATCCTGTGCGAATTGATTTTTTCCCGCTCCTCGATTTTGACAATGCGCTCTCCCTGCGAGGGAGAGCCTGATTCTTCTTTTTCCGAGATGTAATCTCCCAGAGGGATCACCTGCTTTCGCTTAAATTTTCCCCGCTCGCGCGCGAAAATCTTTCCGGTAAGGGTTGCGCGCAAAGCAATCTTTCCGATTGCTCCTCTATTATACCACATTTTCGTCCGATTGTAAAGAGAAAAACGAACAAATGTTTATATTTTTTTGAAAAAAGGTCATCGCAAGGGGCAAAGTTTTGATTTTTTTAACAATTTATTATGGTATTCGCGGCGGATATATAGTATAATATAAATTGCATTAGAATGCATAACTGTTGACAAAATGAAAAATAAACTCTCAAAGGAGCGGAAAATAAATGTCTTTGATCGAAAAAATCTTCGGAACCTACAGCGACCGTCAGATCAAAAAGCTCATGCCCATAGTTGATAAAACGGACGCACTTTCTGATAAATACGCCGCAATGACGGACAGCGAGCTTTCCTCCGTCACGCCTGAATTCAAAAACAGGATTGCCGCGGGCGAAACTCTTGACGATATCCTTCCCGAGGCGTTTGCCGCAGTCAGGGAGGCAGCGGCGAGAGCCATCGGCAAAAGACCTTACAGGGTTCAGATTCTCGGCGGAATAATTCTTCACCAGGGAAGAATTGCGGAGATGAAAACGGGCGAAGGAAAGACGCTCGTTGCAACCATGCCCGCATACCTCAACGCTTTGACTGGGAAGGGCGTGCATATAGTCACCGTAAACGAATATCTTGCCCGCCGCGACAGCGAGGAGATGGGCAAGGTTTACGGCTTCCTCGGACTTTCAACGGGGCTCATCCTTCAGGGACAGAGCACGGAGGAAAAGCAGAAGGCGTATTCGGCAGACATAACATACGGAACGAACACGGAGTTCGGCTTTGACTACCTCCGTGACAACATGGCGATAAGTCACAGCGGGCTTGTTCAGCGTGAGCTGAATTTTGCCATTGTCGACGAGGTGGACTCCATTCTCATAGATGAGGCAAGAACGCCGCTCATCATTTCCGGTATGGGCGAAAAGCCGAACGATATATATAAAAAAGCCGATGCTTTTGTCCGTCGCCTGCGCGCAAAGGTCGTAAAGGAGATGGACACAAAGAGCGACAACGACGACGTTTCGGAGGATTACATCGTCGATGAAAAGGGCAAAAAGGCAACGCTGACGGCAAGAGGAATTGCAAAGGCGGAGAGCTTTTTCGGCATTGAAAACCTTTCCGACCCCGAAAACAACTCGCTTTATCACTATATAAACGAGGCGCTTCACGCGCACGGTATCATGAAAAGGGACGTTGACTACGTCGTCACCGACGGCAAGGTCATGATAGTCGACTCATTCACGGGAAGAATTATGCCCGGAAAACGATTCTCAAACGGACTTCATCAGGCTATCGAAGCAAAGGAAAAAGTCGACATTCAGAACGAAAATCAGACCCTTGCGACGATAACCTATCAGAACCTGTTCCGTCTTTATTCAAAGCTCTCCGGTATGACCGGTACGGCTTTGACGGAGGAAAACGAGTTCCGCGAAATTTACGGTCTTGACGTTGTCGAGGTGCCGACGAACAAGCCCATGATAAGAGTTGACCGCAATGACGTCGTCTATAAAAACACGGACGCGAAATACCGTGCAATCATAAAGCAGATAGAGGCTTGCCACGAAAAGGGTCAGCCTGTGCTTGTCGGTACGGTATCGGTTGAAAAATCCGAGATACTTTCCGCGCTTCTGAAAAAAGAGGGCATTGCGCATAACGTCCTCAACGCAAAGCAACATAAGCGCGAGGCGGAGATAATCGCGCAGGCGGGCAAATTCGGCGCCGTGACCATATCGACGAACATGGCGGGACGCGGAACGGACATCATGCTCGGCGGTAACGCGGAATTCCTTGCAAAGAACGAGCTGAAAAATGCCGGCTATGAGGAGGATATCATCTCACTTGCGACGGGAATGAGCGAGAACGTAAGCGATGAGGTTCTTGAAGCGAGAAAGCTTTACAGGGAGTCGCTTGAAAAATACAAGAGAGAAATCGCGCCCGAGGCAGACAAGGTGCGCGAGGCGGGCGGACTTTTCATCCTCGGCACGGAAAGACACGAGAGCAGACGAATAGACAATCAGCTCCGCGGCCGTTCCGGACGTCAGGGTGATCCCGGCGAGAGCAGATTTTTCCTCTCGCTTGAGGATGATCTCATGCGTCTGTTCGGCTCGGAAAGGGTTATCGGAATAGTTGATAGGCTCGGTCTTCCCGATGATGAGCCGATTGAGGCGAAGATAATTTCAAACACGATAGAATCATCGCAGAAACGTCTTGAAGGAGAAAACTTCAACAGAAGAAAGACCGTCCTCGAATATGACGACGTAATGAATCAGCAGAGAACCGTAATATATAAACAGCGCAGGGAAGTGCTCGACGGAAAGGACATGAGCGGCACGATCGACGAGATGATGAAAAACATCGTTCCCTCCGCGCTTGACCTTTGCGAGGTTGACGGTCACTTCGATCTCTCGGCTGCAAAGGAGCGGCTCTTCTGGCTCCTCTCAAAGGAGGAACAGGAATACAGCGACGGCGACATCACAAAGGCAGAACTTGAAAAGCGCCTTTGCGACAGGATAAACGGTATTTACGAAGGTCAGAAGGCTGTGTTCGGAGACAAGATGGGGGATCTCATGCGCTGGGCGCTTCTCCGCGCAGTCGACAGAGCGTGGATGGAGCATCTCGACGCGATGGACGACCTGCGGGACGGTATAGGTTTCTCTTATCTCGCTCAGCGTAACCCGATAACGGAATACCGCATTGCGGGAAGCGAAATGTTTGACGAGATGATTGAAAAGATCCGTGAGGAGACCGTGAAGTTTGTGCTTTTCGCGGTTCCCGCGCAGGAAATGAAGCACAAGGCGGCTGCGACCGTCAGACAGGCGGAGCTGAAAAATGCGGGCGGCAAGGCTGAAAAACGTCAGCCTGTTGTCAAAAAGAGCTTTGAAAAGGTCGGCAGAAACGACCCCTGCCCCTGCGGAAGCGGAAAGAAATACAAGCAGTGCTGCGGTAAAAACGCGGGCTCTGATGACTGATACGGAGGAAGAATTTTGGGTTTCGGTTGGATGCTTCTCGGATGGCTGTTCATGTTTCCCGTGATAGGCACGGTGGACGTGATGCCGGATTTTATCGGATTTATGATAATGCTTGTCGGGCTTTCGTGCGCGTATAAGTACTGTCGCTGTTTTGATCTGACTCGGCGCCTTGCGATGTTCGGAGTGCTGTTTTCCCTCGTTTCGTTTGCGTATCAATTGCTTTGCAAAACGGGCGCGATCGAGCCGTCTGCTGTCGGAACGGTAATACGTGTTTCTTATGCGGCTTTTCTCTGCGCATACGCGGTGAACCTTGCGATATCGATATCAAAAATCGCAACCGAAACGGAGCTACCGAAAATCCGTGTCAGAGGAGCGGCGGCGGTGCCGCTGGCGATTATAATGCTTTTCGGCGGAAGAATTGCATGGTCGGGCGCGGTCAGCGCGATATCGTCTGCCGGTGAGGGCGAGACAATAAGCGATACGCTCAGATGGGCTATGAGAATAGGTTATATAGCGGAGGTGCTGTTTGTGGCCTATATGCTGGCGCTTCTGCTCTCATGCTATCGCTGGATATGCCTTGAAGGAGAGGAAGATATGCCGGACAAGGCGCACAAGCTGCCGACGCCGTTTGACATAATAGAAAAAAAGAAAAACAAGGATAAGGAGGAGAAAAAATGACCGATCTGCGCAGGAGATCCAAAGACCTCTGGCTGATCTCTGCCGGCATGATTTTTCTCTTCAATCCGTGCATAAATATAATTGACGTTCTGCCGGACGTTATCGGTATTGTGCTCATACTTTTCGGAATAAGAAAATATGCGGATCTTTCGTCCGAGCTGGGAGAGGCGAAAAAGGGCTTCGGAAAGGCGGCATGGGTCAGCCTTGCCGGATTTTTTGCAATGTTATTTTCGCCCTCGGCGGACGATTATACAAAGCTGTCACTTGCGGTCGCGGTATGGCTTTTGGAATGTATATTTATCATTCCCGCCATGCAGAAGCTCTTTTCCGGGCTTGACGATTTGCGTATCCGCCTGACGGACAGAGGGGACGAGGAAGTCTTTTCCGGCGCGGCGACGCTCTCTTCGATTTTTCTTGTCGTGCGGTCGGCTGCGGCGGTGCTTCCGCTCTGCATGCCGCTCTTCTTTGAGAAAAAAGAGGAGGATGTCATCTCCGGCGGAGGCGGAACGGATGTGGAATCCGTCATAAAGGTGACGACGGTTATATGCGCGGTGCTTTCGCTTGTAATCGGGCTTGCATGGCTCGTTTCCGCGCTGAAATGCATGGCTGTGCTGCGCGGCGACGAAAAATTCATTGCCGCGGCGGATGAAAAATATAATTCCGAGATAATGACAGACGATTCTCTCTGGAAGAAGAGATATCTGAGGAGATTCTGCGCCGTTTCATCGGCGGCGGTGATATTCCTTTTGGGAATCCCGCTCGGCGGAAAGCCCGTGATCCCGGAATTCATGTTCGGAATTGTGACGGCTGTCGCAGTCGGCTTTTCGGGCTATCTGCTTTCGGAATACAGAAAAAAGCTGTATGTGCTCTGCGGCGTGTTTGCCGTGCTGTCGTCGGCTTCGATGATGTCCGGTTACGCCTATGCCGGTAAATTTTATGAGTTGCTCTATCCATATGAGGCGGAAGGCTTTTTGACAGCATTTCTGCCATACGTAATCACAGAGGCGGCATCGATGGCGGTGCTCATACTGATATTCGCCGCACTGCGTCGCGGAATCTGCGATATGACCGAAAAATGCGTCGGCTGGAGCGGGGATGACGTTCTCTCCGGCAGGCAGGACGCGGAAATAAAGAAAAAACTCAAAAGGCGCGCGAACCTGACGTTCGCTTTTGAGATAATATATGCTTTTGTAACTGTCGCGGCTGCTGTGATGTCGCCCTTCGGCGATATAAACACGCTGTTTTCCATGGGTTGGGTGCTGAGAATGATTTTGTGCATGGTCGTGCTTGTGCTCTGCATGTGGACGGGCGACGGAATAAAAAGCGAAACGGGAAAATGATTTTTTTCGGAGGATGTTATGAACGGAAATAATGATACGGAATTTCTCGGAGGAAATTCCGAAATCGAAAGAAAGGACAAGGTCAAGGCAGACATTTACGATTGGATCGAGGTGTTTGTTTCGGCGCTGGCGATAGTTGTGATTATGCTTTCGTTTGTTCTGCGTATCGCAACCGTAAAGGGACATTCCATGGAGCGAACCCTTTCGGATTCGCAGGTGGTTGTCATGAGCAACATGTTTTATACGCCTGCGCAGGGCGATATTATCGTCATTCAACAGAACGGCGGATATTTTGAAACGCCGATTGTGAAAAGAGTCATTGCCACGGGCGGACAGACGCTTTCAATCGATTTTGAAAAATGGGAAGTGAAGGTCGACGGCAATGTTATTGACGAAAGCAGTTATGTATATTTCAGAAACACAAGCATGGATGTCGAAGAATATTATTCCGTATATGACGCTTATCTCGACACAAACGGCGTCATGACCGTGCCCGAAGGGTACCTCTTCGTCATGGGAGACAACCGCAACGAATCATCCGACAGCAGAAGCATTTACGTCGGATTTGTCCGCGAAAGCGAGGTTCTCGGCAAGGTTATTTTCAGAATGTTCCCGATAAACAAGATCGGCGCCGTCAAGTCGGCGGGAAATTAGAAAGAGAGGACGGCAAAGCTATGCCATCTACACAGATACAATGGTTTCCGGGTCACATGGCGAAAACCCGCCGAATGATTGCGGAAAACCTGAAAAAGGTCGACCTGACGATTGAAATCCGCGACAGCAGAATACCGTTTTCTTCGTCAAATCCGGAGATCAAGCGCCTGACGGACGCAAAGCCCCGCCTTGTGCTGCTCAGCAAATGCTCGCAGGCTGATCCTTCTGTCACGGCGGAATGGAAAAGATATTTTGCGGAGATTGGTGAGAACGCCCTCTTTTATGACTGCAAAACGAATGAAGGCATATCGGAGATTGCTCCCGCCGCACGCAGGCTCTGCGCGGAAAAGCTGCAAAGCTGGCAGGGCAAGGGGATGGAAGGCAGGCATCTGCGCGCGATGATTGTCGGTATTCCGAACGTCGGCAAGAGCTCGCTTATAAACCGTCTTGCGGCGGACAAAAAGGCAAAAGTCGAGGACAGACCCGGCGTCACGCTGAATAAGCAATGGGTGACGACTTCTATCGGCATTGATTTGCTCGATACGCCCGGAGTTCTTTGGCCGAAGTTCGACGAGCGCAGAGTCGGCGAAAATCTTGCTATAACGGGCGCAATCAAGGACGATATCATGGATACGGATGAGCTTGCCACTGTCCTTTGTGACAGAATGAAGAATATTTACCCGCGTCTGCTCACGGAAAGATACGGCATAAGCGAGGAGGCGGTTTCGGAGGAGACGCAGCCTTGGGAAACGGTTGAAGCCATCGGCAAAAAGAGAGGATTTCTCGTCCGCGGGGGCGAGGTTGACTTTTCCCGCACGGCAAAAATGCTCCTTGACGAGCTTCGCGGCGGGAAGATGGGAAGAATATCGTTTGAAAGGCCGAGGGACAGATAATGCCGGACTATGAATTTGAAAACGCCCTGCGCGAAAAGGGTTATACGAGCATATGCGGCGTTGACGAGGCGGGCAGGGGTCCGCTTGCGGGAAACGTTGTCGCAGGCGCGGTCATTATTCCGGAGGGACTGATAATCGAGGGGCTTGACGATTCAAAAAAGCTCTCCGAAAAGAAGCGCGAAAGGCTGTACGATATAATAACGGAAAATACTATATGGGCGGTTGCGTGGGCGAGCCCTGCGGAGATTGACGAATACAATATTCTCGGCGCGACGATGCTTGCGATGAAGCGGGCAATTGACGCTTTGCCGCAGAAGGCGGATTTTGCCCTTATAGACGGCAACCGCGCAAAGGGCTTTGAAATTCCGGTTGAGACGGTTGTCAAGGGCGATTCGAGGAGCTGTTCGATTGCGGCGGCTTCGATAATCGCAAAGGTGACAAGAGACCGTCAGTGCATTGAGCTTGACAGAAAATATCCCGAATACGGCTTTGCGATACATAAAGGCTACCCGACAAAGGCGCATATGGACGCCGTCATAAGGCTGGGAGCATGTCCCGAGCACAGAAAGAGCTTTCTTTCGTTTGTCGAAAGGGCAAAAAAAGATGAAAAATAACAGAAAATTCGGCTCTGTCGGCGAGGATATCGCCGCAAAATATCTTGAAAAAGAGGGATATCGGATAACGGCGAAAAACGTCCATTTCGGGCATATCGAAACGGACATCATCTGCGAAAACGAAAGCGAAATCCTTTTTGTCGAGGTCAAGACGAGGACGGACGCGGAATTTTCCCTGCGCTACGGGCGACCCGCGGCGGCTGTCACAAAAAAGAAGCTGGAAAATATGACGCTCTGCGCGCGGCAGTATCTTTACGAGACAAAATGCCCGAAAAAGCCGAGGATAGACGTAATAGAGGTATACATAAAAGAGGAGGACGGGGCGTTCGTCCTCTCGGAAAAGGGAATTGTACATATAAAAAACGTGACGGGATAAAGACTTTTTCCGTCGGGAGGCGTGAAATGAATTATTTTGACCTTCATTGCGATACCCCTTTTGAGCTTTACAAAAGAAAAACGCCGCTTGCGTCCGGCGGGACGCACATAACGGCTGAAAAGCTCCGGTGCTTTGAAAAATATGCGCAGATAATGGATATATGGTCGCAGAACGACCTTTCCGGACAGGAATGTTACGATAATTTTTTCAGGATTTACGATAATTTCATGCGCGAGCTTGCGGAAAATCCGCAGTTTTGTTTCTGTCGCGGCTCCGACGATGCGGAAAAGGCGTTTTCGGAGGGAAAACGCGCGATTTTTCTCGGAGTTGAGGGAGGGAAACTCCTCTGCGACGACCTTTCAAGGCTTGACACGCTTTACAACCTCGGCGTGCGGTTTTTCACGCTCGTATGGAAGGGCGATTGCGGAATCGGCGGTGCGCATAACACGGAAAACGGGCTTACGGACTTCGGACGAATGGTCGTCCTGAGGCTTTCGGAGCTGGAAATGGCGGTTGACGTTTCGCACGCGTCGGACAGAATGGCGGAGGAGACCATCGAGCTTTGCAAAAGCGGAAAAATCCCCGCGATTGCAAGTCATTCGAGCCTGCGGCGGATAACGTCGCAAAGAAGAAATCTGACAGACGCCCTTGCCAAAAAAATCGCGGGAGCGGGCGGAATAATCGGGCTTTGCCTTGCGGATATTTTCATCTCGGACGAAAGACCCGCACATATAACGGACGCCGTCCGTCATATTCTCGGTTATCTTGATATGGGGCTTGAAAAAAGCCTTTGCATCGGCGCCGACCTTGACGGCTCGACTCCGCCGGAGGAGATAAGGGGCGTTTGCGATATGCCGCGGCTCTATGACGCGGTTTTGTCTGCCGGAGTTGACGAAGGCACGGCGGAGGACATATTTTTCCGCAACGCGGAGAGGTTTATTTGCAGGTATATGTAATGCGGCTTGCGCCGCAAAATTCAGATATTTTTCTGCTTGAAGGTTGCGCAGACGGTGTCTGTGCAGCTTGTTGCATAGCTCGGTCCGACGTTTATCCTGTCTGCCTTGCAGGTGCAGTCGCCGTCGTGGTAAACGCAGTTTGTAACATCGCAGGAGACGCCGCCGTTCTTTTTGCAGGTCTTGCAGGTGGCTTTATCCTTGCCGAGGGTATCTTTTCTATCAAATTCCATTGCAATATCACACATCCTTTTCGGGATGTCCTTTCATAACACGGTTTTGCCTTTTTGAAGGCAACCAAAGTTTGCCCCGTTGAAAGCCGAAATATGCTGTTTTCGGGTCGACAAAATTTTAGAAAAACAATTTTTTGAGGAGGCATAAGCCTTTGCTTTATACAATAGGCGACCTTCATCTCTCGCGCGCCGTTAAAAAGCCAATGGATATTTTCGGCGCGAGATGGAACGGTCATGACGAAAAAATCGAAGAAAACTGGAGAAAAAAGATAACGGCGGAGGATACCGTCGTCATTCCCGGCGACATATCGTGGGCGATGACGCTGGACGAAGCGAGGGCGGATTTTGATTTTATAGAGTCGCTTCCCGGAAAGAAAATCATGCTCAAGGGCAATCACGATTATTACTGGCAGACAAAGAAAAAGCTCTGCGACTTCATCTCCTCCTGCGGCTACGAAACGATGACGTTTCTCCAGAATGACGCCGTTGAAACGGAGGATTTCATCATCTGCGGCTCGCGCGGCTGGTATAATGACGACAAGGAAAATCTTGCGAGAGGAGCGGACAACAAAAAGATAATTGCAAGGGAGGTCGTGCGACTGAAAATGAGTATCGACGCGGCGAAAAAACTGCGCGACGCGGCGGCGGAGCGCGGTGAAAACAAGGAAATTATTGCTTTTCTTCATTTTCCCGCGATATTCAAGGGATACATGTGCGATGAGATAATCATGGAGCTTTACAGGGGCGGTATCGGGCGTTGCTATTACGGTCATATCCACGGAAATTATGACGCTCCCGCAAAAATAAATTATGCCGATATAGATTTTTACCTTGTTTCGGCGGATTACTTACTCTTTGACCCGCTTGCAATACAAAAAAATGTTGACATTGCAAGGAGATAATGATATAATCAAACCTGTATGTCAAGTGACAAAAGATAAATAAATCGGAGGAAATAAAAATGAAAGTATTAAAAGTCGGCGATGCCGAAAAAAACTGCAAAGAACTTGAAATCCAGATAGACAGCGCGGAGTTTGACGCCGCCGTCGACGCTGCATTCAAAAAGAACGCGGGAAAAATGAATGTTCCCGGTTTCAGAAAAGGTAAGGCTCCCAGAGCAATTATCGAAAAAATGTACGGCAAGGGCGTTTTCTATGAGGATGCTCTGAACGATGTCGTTCCGAAGGCTTATGCGGACGCTCTCGCAGAAACAGCTCTCGAAGTCGTTTCCGCGCCCGAATACGATGTCAAATCTCTTGATGACGACGGCGTTGTCATCACAGTCAAGGTTTTCGTAAAGCCCGAATGCACTCTTAAGGCATACAAGGGTCTGAAGGCAGAGAAAGAAAATGTTACAATCGGCGACGAGGCTGTCGATCACGAAATTCAGACAGTCCGCGAGAGAAATGCAAGAGAAGTTGACGTAACCGATCGCCCCGCACAGAACGGCGACTGCGTCGTGTTCGATTTTGAAGGCTTTGCAGACGGCAAGGCATTTGAAGGTGGCAAGGCAGAGAAGTATCACCTCAAGCTCGGTTCGGGACAGTTCATCCCCGGCTTTGAGGAGCAGATCTGCGGACACAACATCGGCGACGAATTTGACGTTGAGGTCACGTTCCCCGCAGATTATCACGAAACAACTCTTGCAGGCAAGCCCGCAACCTTCAAGTGCAAGCTGCACGAAATCAAATTCGACGAGCTTCCCGCTCTCGACGACGAATTCGTAAAGGACGTTTCCGAATTCGATACTCTCGATGAATACAAGGCAGACATAAAGGCTAAACTCGAAGAGAATGCAAAGAAAGCACAGCAGGCAAAGATCGACGAGCAGCTTCTCGACGCTCTCTGCGAAAACCTCGAAGCCGAAATTCCGGAAGCTATGTTTGAAACAGAGCTCGACGCGTGCCTCCGCGATTATGAAAACCGTCTCCGTTACCAGGGCATAGATATGAAGACATTTATGCAGTATACGGGCGCAACGGTTGACTCTCTCAAGGCACAGCTCCGCCCGCAGGCTGAAAAGAACGTAAAGATCCGTCTCGCTCTCGAAACTGTTGCAAAGCTCGAAGGTCTCACAGCCGACGCAGAGAAGATCGAAGCGGAATACAAGAAGATCGCAGACGCATACGGTCTTGAAATCGAAAAGGTCAAATCTGCCGTAAACGAAAAGGATATCGCGGCAGACGTTGTCGTTGCCGAAGCTCTTGAGCTTGTCCGCACAAACGCAGACGTAAAAACGAAGAAAGCCGCTGCGAAGAAGTCTGCAAAGAAGACCGAAACGGCAGAGGACGGCGCAGAAACAGTCGACGCGGCGGAGCCGGCAAAGAAAACGACGAGAAAGTCGACAAAGAAAACAACGGAAGCAAATACCGAAGAGACAAAAACCGAAGGCGACGCGGAATAAGATAATTTCTCCGCAAAGCCGAAGGCAGTGAAAGGAGATATTTTATGGCACTCGTACCTTATGTAATAGAACAGACGAGCAAGGGGGAACGCTCTTATGACATTTATTCCCGCCTGCTCAATGACAGAATCGTTTTCCTCTCCGACGAGGTGAACGACGTGACGGCATCCCTCGTCGTTGCGCAGCTTCTGCATCTCGAATCGCAGGATCCCGAAAAGGACATCGCGCTCTATATCAACAGCCCCGGCGGCTCTGTCACCGCGGGCATGGCGATTTTCGATACGATGAATTATATCAAATGCGACGTATCGACAATCTGCGTCGGCATGGCGGCGAGCATGGGAGCGTTTCTGCTTGCGGCGGGCGCAAAGGGCAAGAGATTTGCCCTCCCGAACAGCGAGATTATGATCCATCAGCCGCTCGGCGGAATGCAGGGTCAGGCAAGCGATATGAAAATCCACGCCGACCACATAATCAAGATAAGACGTCGTATCAACGAAATTCTTGCGCGCGAAACGGGCAAGCCCGTGGAGCAGATTGAAATTGACACCGAGCGCGACAATTTCCTCAGCGCGGACGAGGCGGCGGCTTACGGACTTATCGACAAGGTAATTGACAAGCGCATCTGACGAAAGGAAAAGAGCCCATGGCTGACAACAAAAGAACATCGCTCCGCCGCTGCTCGTTCTGCGGACGAAGCGAGGAGCAGGTCGGATTTCTCATTCCGTCGCCGCTCGGCACTTATATCTGCGACGATTGCGTTTTCGCCTGCGAGCAGCTCATAGCCGATTATCATTCGTCCGAAAGCGACAGCGAGCTTACGGAGCTTGCCGAGCTTCCGAAGCCGAAGGAGATAAAGGCTGTCCTTGACGAATACGTCATAGGGCAGGACGAGGCGAAAATTGCGCTTTCCGTTGCGGTATATAATCATTATAAGAGAATATCGCAGAAGGGAAAGGACGACGACAGCGTTGAAATTCAGAAGAGCAACGTGCTTCTTCTCGGACCGACGGGCGTCGGCAAGACGTTCCTTGCGCAGACGCTTGCGAAAACTCTGAAGGTTCCTTTTGCAATCGCCGACGCAACAACGCTGACGGAAGCGGGATACGTCGGAGAGGACGTTGAAAATATTCTTCTCCGTCTCATTCAGGCAGCGGATTACGACGTTGAGCTTGCGGAAAAGGGGATAATCTATATCGACGAGATTGATAAAATCTCCCGCAAGAGCGAAAACCGCTCGATCACCCGTGACGTTTCGGGCGAGGGCGTTCAGCAGGCGCTCCTGAAAATTCTCGAAGGGACAACGGCAAACGTTCCTCCGCAGGGAGGAAGAAAGCATCCCGGGCAGGATTTCATCCAGATTCATACGGAAAACATTCTTTTCATCTGCGGCGGCGCGTTCGACGGGCTTGAAAAGATTATAGACAAGCGCAAGGGAACGTCCGGAGTGGGCTTCGGCAGCGAGCTGAAGGGCAAATCGGAAAAGACCGCCGGCGGACTTCTTCGCGACGTAACGGCACACGATATTGTAAAATACGGGCTTATTCCGGAGCTTGTCGGCAGGTTGCCTGTCATCGTCAGTCTCTCGGAGCTTGACGAAGCTGCGCTTGCGAGAATTCTCCGCGAGCCGAAAAACGCAATCCTCAAGCAGTATAAAAAGCTCGTCGGAATGGACGGGGTTGACATAGCGTTTACGGACGACGCAATTTCCGGAATCGCGAAACGCGCGATTGAAAGAGGAACGGGCGCAAGAGGTCTCCGCGCGATAATGGAGGAGATAATGCTTCCGATTATGTATGAGATACCTTCAATGGAAAATCTCAAGTCCGTGACCGTCACGGCGGAAACGCTTAACGGCGGAAAACCCGAGCTTGTTTTCGAGGAAAAATAAATATAACAAATGTATAAAACCGTCGTGGCGTTTGCTGCGGCGGTTTTTGATTGAGCAAAACCGCAGTGACGGGAAAGAGCAAGAAGTCTTTATCATGCGGGCAACTGCAGGACGGTTTTATTCCGCGAATGTTTGCTTTGCAAAGCGAAGTGGTGTGCCACATTCCGCATTGGAGAAAAAACTATAACGAATCCTCAAAGCCTGTTGCTTTGTGAAGCGATAAAAACGGAACGTGCAAAAAATATACATTTGAATAAAACAATGAAAAACATTTGTATAAATTTGAATTTCCTGCATAACCGCAAGGTTTTTCGGTCGATAATATCAGCGTCACAGATTATTGCCGAAAGGCTGAAAGGAACAAAAACATATGAATAAAAATCAGAGAAAAAGACAGCTTAACAGAGGACTTGCGGTCGCGCTTGCGATTCTCCTCGCGGCGACGGTCACTATTACAATCATAGCGTTTTCGTCGTCCAAAAAGACAAAGCCGGGCAAGGACGGAACCTCGTCAACCTCACAGATGCCCGTCACGACAACGACTCCGAAACAGACCGAGCCACCTCAGACAACCGAAAAACCGGGTGACAATCCCGTCGTTGCAAAGCCCGACAAAATGCTCATTCCCGTCGCCGGCGGAACGATGCTCAAAGATTATTCGAGCGACGTTCCCGTGTGGTCGCTGACAATGGAGGACTACCGTATTCACGGCGGAATAGATATTGAGGCTGCTGTCGGCACGGCCGTGACCGCCTCCGCGGACGGCACGGTCACGCTCATCGAAGCCGATCCGATGATGGGTCAGACCGTTGAGATAACCCATTCGGAGGGCTGCAAGACCGTTTACAAAAACCTTTCGACGAAGATTCCCGAAGGGCTTGCCACGGGAGCAAAGGTCAGGACGGGGGACACAATCGGCTATGTAGGCGATACGTCGCTTATAGAAATTTCCGAGGATCCGCATCTGCATTTTGAAGTTTGGGTCGACGGTGCGACGGTGAACCCGCTTTCCTTTTTTGAGGTTGCCAAAAAGGATCCCTCTACCGATTTTGAGGACAAATAAGGACGAATAAGACAGCTCAAGCGGATGCCGACGACGGCGTCCGTTTTGTTTGTGAAAAAGAGGAATTTTCACAATGCGACAGTAATATAATATAATAAAAAAGGAAGAGCGGGGGACGGTGTTTGCGCAGCTTTGCGAGGAATATAAGGGCAGAAGGGGAAAATTTTTTCCGCGACGCGTGAAAAAGAAGGTTATATTTTGTCATATTATCCTGAAAAAACAGATTTTTTTCAAAAATATTGACCGAATTTCAAGGACAATTCGCGGAGAACCCTTGACAAAATCGCAAAGAGATGATAAAATAACACTAAACACAGTATCGAGTATTTTTCAGACGATATTCGGTGCGGTCAAAATTCTTTAATATATTAAAAGGAGATTTATTTCATGAAGAAAATTTTGTCACTTCTTCTCGTGGCAGTAATGGTCTTTGGTGTTATAGGTCTTGTAGGTTGTAAAGGCGAAAAAGAAACAACAACTACAACCGAGGCTCCCGTAACAACAACGCCCGCGACAACAACATCTGCATCGACAACAACCACGACAACAACGGCGAAAGCTACGACAACGACGACAACCACAACAACGACAACCACAACAACAACTACAACTACAACAGGAACGACAACAACAACGGCTATGGTTACAACAACCCTTCCCATGTTCGCTCGTTTCGACTTCGGTACGGATACAACCGCTCAGGACAGTGGCGACACATCTCATGAGTGGCTCGTAAACAACCTTACATACAACGAAGAGTACCTCAAGGTTGAGTTCCTTGAAGACTCTTGGAAGATTTATGCTCTTAAATCTTACATCAAGGGTGAAACACCCGCGAACGCTTATGCACTTTGCTTCGAAAACATCAACGTTCTCGACTTCGATGTAGACCTTACATCCGGTTGGGGTACATGGACTCGTTATCCTTCTCAGACCGGTTACATCGGTAAGAGCTGGGAAGGCAAGCATCAGTACATGAAGATCCGTATAAAGAACACAACAAAGAACAACATGATCAGCTTCCAGTTCAAGTGCAATGGCGGCTTCTCGACAACGACAAACGTAAGCAACATGTACCTCCAGGACGGTATCGACAAGATTACGGCTGAAAAGGAAAGCAACGAGTGGAAGGTTTATTACTATGACGTTCCTATGTGCTGCCAGGCTTCTTCTCATGCTTATGGTGCTGGTAGAGAAGCCGACAAATGCAAGTCCTACTCTGAATGGCTCAAGAAAAACGCTCAGACGGGTGGTAGCAACGGTCTTAACTGGACACAGAACGCTACAGGTCTCCGTTTCAACCTTCTCGGCGCTGAGTACTACATTGGCTCTCGTGCCAACACAGTTGGTCTTTGGTGTGACTCTCGTGTCAACATCAAGAGAGGTAACAGCATAGAAGTTGACTACATCGTATTCGGTTCTACAGTTGACCAGCTCTCCACATTCCAGAGCAAGATGGAGCTCGCTGCAACAAAATAATTGAATTTTGTTGAAATTAAACAACCTCCTTCGGGAGGTTGTTTTTTGTTTCCGCGTATAAATATTTTTGTTTCATGAAAGAATTTAATCAAAGCGATAGTATAAAAATAATCAAAAGGGTTGAGTTAATTATGACAAAAAAGAGCGCGGATTTTTAGATGATTTGCTCAAAAAAAGAAAGTATTTCCTCTTTTCGATTGACAGATTTAATCAACAATGATATAATTATAAATAATGCGGGGTACCGCAAAAAATAATAAACGCAAGGAGAAGAACCAATGAAAAAGCTTATTGCGCTTCTGATTGCCGCTATCATGGTAGTCGGCGTTATAGGGCTTGTCGGCTGTAACGGCGAAAAAGAAACAACAACTACAACCGAAGCTCCCGTAACAACGACTTCGACGACAACCGAAGCACCCACAACAACAACCACAACCACAGAAGAGACAACCACAACGACAACAACGGAAACAACTACAACTTCCGCTGCCCTCGTTACAACAACTCTTCCCATGTTTGCCCGTTTCGACTTCGGCACGGACACAACAGCTCAGGACAACGGCGAAACATCTCACGAATGGCTCGTTGGCGCCCTCACATACAACAAAGACTACATCACAGTTGAGTTCCTTGAGGACTCCTGGAAGGTCACAGCCAACAAGAATTATGCAACAGACGACACTTCCGACGGTTACGCTCTCTGCTTCGAAAGCATAATCGAGCTTGACTATGAAGACCTTATCCCCGGCTGGGGCACATGGGCAAGATATCCCGTTAACGAAAGCTATGTCGGCAATCCCGCATCATGGGAAGGCAAGCACCAGTATATGAAGATCCGTATAAAGAACAACACTGTCAACAACATGATCAGCTTTGGTTATAAGGGCAACAACGGTTCTTTCGGCTCGACATTCTGCGTAAGCAACATGTATATGCAGGCAGGCGACGACAAGCTCACATGCACACCCTCCGAAGAATGGGCAGTTTATTACTATGACGTCGGCAAGTGTTGCCAGGTTTCCTCTTACGCTTACGGCGCAGGCAGAAACAACAACGAAGACATCGGCGTAGCTACCTCCTTCACAAACTGGGTTCAGCTCTACGGACCGACAAACGCATACAACGGTCTTAACTGGTCAACAGTAGGCGGCGCAAGCGCAGGTCTCCGCTTCAACCTCCTCGGTGCTGAAAAGTACCACAGCAGAGTTCCCACATGGTGCGATTCCCGTGCAAACATCAAGAAGGGCGCAACTGTTGAAGTTGACTATATCATCTTCGGTTCCACAATCGAACAGCTCGAAACTTTCAAGAGCAAGATGGAGCTCGCAGCGAAATAATCGGATTATTCCGGATGAAAACGGCAGGACGAAAAGTCCCGCCGTTTTTTATTGTCAAAAAGCAAAAAAATGATTGTATTATTTTGTTATATATATATAAAATTATTACGTATCAATGATATATCTATTGACAAAATAACAGTGGAATGATAAAATATAATAAACGCTCTATCGAAAAAAATATCAGTACCGACTTGATTATTCTGAGCGACAAAAAAATCTAAAAAGGAGATAATATCTATGAAGAGAATTATCACACTTCTCTTAGCTGTGGCAATGCTCGCAGGCGTTATTATGCTTGCAGTTGCGTGTGGCGGCGATACTTCGTCAACAACCACAACAAGCGGCAAAACAACGACGACGAACACGAACGGGACAACAACCAATCCTTCGGGTCAGACAACCACACAGCCCTCCGGTCAGACGACGACCGAGCCCTCCGGCGAGACAACCACAAATCCCTCCGGCACGACAACGACTCCCGGCGGCGCAGAACCCATTGTTGAATGGGACGGCAAGACAAAGCTCCCCGGCAAAGAAAACGTTGACTTCGGCGGCAGAACATTCTTCATCGCGTCATGCGATCAGAACGACGGATACGATACAACAAACGAGGTCTGGGTTGAGGCTCTCACAAACGAAAGCTATAACGACTCCGTTTTCGAAAGAAACAAGATCATGCAGGAGCTTTATAACTGCACGATAAGGGTTGACCATAAGGGCGAAGACGGTTATGCAGCAGACTTTGCTTCCGGCGGCGGCAAGTATGTCGGAAACACATGGATGTATGATAAGCCGTTCACGAGCACAGGCTATTACAACGTTCTCAGCCTTCCTATCGACTTTACGCAGGATTGGTGGGATCAGAACTATATAAATGACCTCAGCTATGACGGTAAGCTCTATTCAATAATCGGCGACTTTGCCCGCAAGGCAATGGAATGCACATGGGTTATCACGTTCAATAAAACTGTTTACGAAAACAGCGGCATTGACGATGATATCTATCAGCTCGTAAAAGACCATAAGTGGACAATGGACAAAATGCTCGAAATGAGCCAGAAAGTCCTCCGCGACGGCGACGGTAGCAACGATTATAAAGTCGGCACCGCCGCAGACTCCGACACAATCGGTTTCTCATCTTCCACATTCAGCTATCGTGCTTTCTTCTTCGGTTGCGGCGAAAGATACGTAACAAAGAACAGCTCCGAAAAGTTCAAGGTCGCTCTTACGGACGGCAAGGGTGCGGAAGTTATTGATAAGCTTATCAAGTTCTATGCGGACGATTCATATCAGAACGCAAGCTACACAACATATCAGGAATCGCTCAAAGCCGGCAAGTTGCTCTTCATGGGAGAAGTTCTTCACGCGCTTGTAAGATTCAAGGATGTCGAGGATCTCGAGGTAGGTGTTCTTCCTTTCCCGCTTTATGATGAAAATCAGGAAAGATATTATCTCCATGTAAATAACCACCTTCCCGCATACGGAATTCCGACATCGTTCTCAGATACGGAAGTTCTCGGTGACTTCTGGACGCTCTATGCAGCTCACTCCAGATACACAGTCCGTAAGGCATTTGTTGACTCCTGCAAGTATGTATGGACGAGCGACGAAGAAAACGGCGAGATGATGGATATAATCCTTGACTCCCGTATTTATGACCCTGGCTACAACTGGAACATTGCTTCCAGCTTTGATACAGTTCTCGTATCCATGGTTGAAAGCGCCGATAACCGTTTCTCCGGTTACGCAAACAAGCAGGTCAGAAGTATTGAAACTAACATCAATGCGTATGATGCACTGATAAGAGAGCTTGAAGGCTAACCTACTTTTCTTCGACCATACTTTTCTTTGAAAAGAAAAGTAGGCAAAAGAAACTTCGGTAATTGTATTGTTCATATTTTTTAATTAAGAAAACAGAGATGATTTTTTCATCTCTGTTTTGTTATTTTCCAAAAGAAAAACCTCCCTTTCGGGAGGTTTTGAATTTTATGCCGATTTTATTCGACGTCCGATGTGACCTTTTCGGCTTCGCTTTCGCTGCTTTCGGTGTTCTTTGCGGATTTCTTTGAAACAACCGCATTTACTATGATACCGAGGATGAGTGCGCATGCGACGCTTGTCAGAGTTACTTTTCCGAAGAGGAGCTTCATTCCGCCGACGCCTGCGATGAGTATCGAAGCTACGACGAAGAGGTTTCTGTTATCGCCGAGGTCGACTGTCTGTATCATCTTAAGACCGCTTACCGCGATGAAGCCGTAGAGTGTTATGCAGACTCCGCCCATTACGCACGAGGGGATTGTTGAAAGGAATGTTACGAACGGTGCGAAGAATGACGCGATTATGCAGAGGATTGCCGTTGCGAGAATTGTTACGACCGAAGCGTTACCCGTGATTGCGACGCAGCCGACGGACTCACCGTATGTAGTGTTGGGGCAGCCGCCGAAGAGCGCGCCCGCGATTGAGCCGACGCCGTCGCCGAGGAGGGTTCTGTGAAGTCCCGGCTCCTTGAGGAGGTCTCTGCCGATTATGCTTGAAAGGTTTTCGTGATCTGCAATGTGCTCAGCGAATACTACGAATGCGACGGGAACGTATGCAACCGCGATTGTTCCGAGGTATGACCAGAACGTGCTGCCGTCACCGAAGTTATAATCGCCGGAGAATGCTTTGATGAATGTGAAATCGGGGTACCATTTGAGGTCTGCGAATTTGCTGAAGTCGATTATTTTAAGTGCTTCGATGTTTGCTGTGTTGCCGATTACCGTGAATATTGCCGCAACCGCATAGCCTGCGACTATACCTATTATGAAGGGGATGAGCTTTGCCATTTTCTTTCCGAATACGGACGCGATAATGACCGCGAAGAGTGTTACAAGTCCGCATGCAAGGCATACGAGCGAGTGAGCGTTCATTATGAAAGCGCCATTTGCGTCCTTTGCCGCGCCGCCGACAGCGTCACCGATTGCGTTTCCTGCGAGAGAAAGACCGATTATTGCAACCGTAGGTCCTACAACAACAGGAGGCATAAGCTTTGAAAGCCAGTTAACGCCAGCGAACTTGACCGTTATTGCGATGATGACATAAACAAGTCCTGCCATTGCCGCGCCTATGATGAGACCGAGATAGCCTGCCGATGCAGATACGCCGCCTGCAAAAGCCGCTGCCATCGAGCCGAGGAATGCGAATGATGAGCCGAGGAACACGGGGCTCTTGAATTTTGTAAAGAGCAGATAAACGATTGTGCCTACGCCCGCTCCGAAAAGTGCAGCCGACTGCGACATACCGTGACCGATGATTGCCGGAACAGCTATCGTTGCCGCAAGGATGGCAAGAAGTTGCTGAAGCGCGAACACAATAACTTGCCCGAACTTCGGTTTGTCTTCAACATTGTAAATCAGTTTCATAAAGTTTTTCCCCTCTGAAAAAATTTTTTATTTCATTCCTTACGGAATCAAATACTTTTTAATCCCACGGATAGCTCTCCGTCGTATTTCGGAACCTTGACCATAACGACCTCATTGAGCGAGGTGGGAATGTTTTTGCCGACGTAATCCGGCTTTATAGGCAGCTCTCTGTGACCTCTGTCGACGAGGGCGGCGAGCTGTATTCTTTTCGGTCTGCCGAGGTCGAAAAGCGCTTCTATCGCGGCTCTGACCGTGCGTCCCGTGAAGATGACATCATCGACGAGGATGAGCGTTTTTCCCGTTATATCAAAGCATATGTCGCTTCCGTTGACGGAAGGAGACTCGGAAAACTTGCTCAAATCGTCTCTGTAAAGAGTGATGTCGAGGTATCCTGTCTGTATCTTTTCGCCTGAAAAATCCGATATTTTAGCCGCCAGCATATCCGCAAGGCTTGCGCCCCTGCGAAGTATTCCGATGAGCGCGATGTCCGAAAGGCACGGGTTTTTCTCTATTACTTCGTGTGCCAGTCTTGCAAGCATGCGTTCGACAGCCTGTGAGTCCGCCAAAATCTTTTCCATAATAGACCTCCGAAAAAATCATAAAAAATGCCTTGTCGCATAATACGACAAGGCATAAAAATTCCAAAAGCTTTTATCTCTGACCTTGTCGGTATCTCTGTACCGCCCTTAAAGGCTTGTTTTATTCGGTTTGACTGATTTTATCATATTCCCCCGCGTTTGTAAAGGGGAAATCCGAAAAAAATTCAATTTTGTGAAATATGTATAGAGCGACGGGTTAAAACGACTTATTTGTTGTCTTCTATATACTTTGCAACGTCGCCGACCGTTTTGAGATTCATGATTGCGTCATCGGGAACGACAACACCAGTTTCTTCTTCTATGGACATGAGCATTTCGACAACGTCGAGAGAGTCAACTCCGAGATCCTCTCTTATGCTTGTTTCTGCTGTGATTTCGTCTGCATTTATGCGGAGCTGTTTTGAAAGTATTTCCTTTACGAGTTCGAGCATTTGAATATTTCTCCTTCAAGATTTTGAATTCTTTATTGATTATAAAATAAACTGAAGGATATTTCAAGTGTTATTTTGAAAAAAGTGCAAAAAAACAGTACGACCGTACAACTTTTTTGATAAAAGCCCTCTCACAAGAGGTAATTTTCTACATATTATATTTGTAAACACCATTTATATACGGAGGTATTCTTATGGAAATAAATAAAAAGAGCCTTTCGGAGCTGCTTTCATATGACGACGAGACCCTTCGGGAAAAGCTCCTTGAAATTGCAGAGGTTATCGGAATAAGCCGCGAGGACGCGCAGAGCATGACACGCGACATGGCAAAGGCACGCGCTTTGCTTACAATGGTATCCGATGATGACCTGCGGAAGTTTCTCGGCGGGCTCGGAAAGTGACGGCGGGGGAAACGACATGGATCCCGCTGTTTTTGAAAAGCTCGGAGCCGTTATGTCCGATCCTTCGATAGGGGAGAAGATCAATGCGATAATATCGGGAAAGGGGCATGGGGAGGAGAAGCCGCCGCGACCGGAGGAAAAGTCCTGTGACGGAGGGTGCGCCGTCATGCCGCCTTGCGGTGACTGTTGCGAAGGGAAAAAGCCATGCGATGTGCCCCCGCCCACGCCGCCGTGCCCGTGCAGACAACCGTCCTGCTCGCAGACGGTTAAAAACGGGAGGGCGCTTCTCATTGCGCTCAAGCCCTATATGGACGAAAGCCGCTGCGAGAAAATTGACAGAATTCTTTCCGCAATGAAGCTCGCGGAGCTGTTCGGGACGTTCGGCAAGCTGCTTTGACGTGTCTGTCTGATCCCGGAGCCATGCCGCAGGCGCTGAAAACGGTTTTTATGTTTCTGCGAGGGACGTTTATTTGGCGGGCGGATGAAAGCCGGAGAGCCTGCAAATTTATTTTTAGGGAGGATATTTGATGTATAACAGAGTTTTTTCGGGAGGAGTGCGCGTCCCGACCGATTACGGAGGGAGCGCGATAAAATATCATCCCGCAGAGGAGCAACAGGGCACGACGCAGATGTTCCGTCCGTCGCCGCCACCGCCAAAGCCGGCTCCGCCGCCTCCGCCGAAGCCCTGCGGGGAAAGCGGGGAGGGGTGTCCGTGCGCGGAAAAGACGCCGCTATGCGAAAAAAAGAGCGGATATCTCGGAAATCTGCTTTCCAAAATATCCGCCGACGACCTTCTTATTTACGGTATCGTCTTTTATATGACTTTGCAGGACAGCGACAGCACGCTCCTGCTCATTGTTTTGCTTGCGCTTGTAATGCTGTGATGTCAGTCGGTACGAAAAACGCTTTCATCATAGCTTTCGGAATATCCGAGCGTTTCAAAAGAATATATCGGGCGCCCGTTTTTATAAGATTTGACGGAAATAATCGCTCCGGATGTCATTGATATTCTGACGTCCGTTATAATGCCCTCGGAGCCGGAGTCGAAAATGATTTCGTAAGTATCGCCGTCCTCGCCTGTGTACATTATTCCGCAATTGTCGCCGAGAAGATTCTGAAAATCCGGCATCAGGGAATAAATATAGAAGCAACCGTCGCCGCCACAGGGGGAAGAAAACGTTTCTCCGTCCTCGGTGACGGTCTGCGTTTTTCCGTCACAGCTGACGGCAAGCCTGACGGTGCCCGACCCGTCCGTAATTTCCATTTTATAAACGTCGCCGCTTCTTGCCGAAGCAAGGGTGAGGGAGATTTCTTCGTCCGTTGTCATATACAAAATGCTTGCGCGGATGGAATAGATATTTCTTTCCGGTATGGAAATGACGAGGTTTTTCAGCGTCTGCTCGCTTGCCTGCGACGATATATAGCTTATCTTTGAGCTGTTTTTCTCGAAAAGATTGTTTGAAATATCATCCGATGGGGTGAGCGAAATGTCATGATTTTTGCTCTTTGAAAGGAACCACGGCACATCGTATACGCCCATTCTGTTCAGAATAAAGAGGCACAGAAGGCACACAGCCGCGAGCGCAACGATTATCGACAGTATTGAAACGAGCGATAAAACTTCGCTTTTTCCTTCGTCCTTCGGTCTGTTTTTCACTGTCCGTCTGTCCCTTCCGAGCCTTCTTTATGCTCATCCGACGCGGGCTCATCCGTATCGGATATTGTGACCTTTTCGGTGGTTATGTTTTCGTCGCGGCGCTGTCTGGCTTCATCCGGAGAGACGTCGACTGCGGGCGCTTCGCCCGCCATAGCCGCTTCCTTTTTCATTTTTCTTATCCCGGGGACGAGCTTGTCCATGTGCTTTAAGAACAGCAGGAACACACACACGATTGCAACGATGAGAAATGCTGCGAGCTTATAATAAAGCGAAATTATCGCCGCCGCACAGCACAGAGCCGAAGATATATATATTATCGTGACCGACTGCGCCTGCGAAAAGCCAACGTCGAGGAGCTTATAGTGCAGATGACATCTGTCCGCCTTGAAGGGGTTTTTGCTCTGCGATACCCTTGTGAAGAACACGACGGTCGAGTCTATGAGGGGCAGGGCAAAGACAAGCGCGGGAGCCACGGCGGACATGAGCGTCGCGCCCTTGAAAAATCCGAAAACGGAAAGGCACGCGAAAACATATCCGAGGAGCATTGAGCCACAGTCACCCATGAATATTGCCGCGGGGTTTGCGTTATACGGGATAAAGCCGAGGGTCGTGCCGCAGATTGCCGCGGCGATGACGGCGCAGACCGGTTCTCCCATAAGTATGGAAAGTATCAGAAGTACGACTGCACTGAGGAATGACACACCGCAGGCGAGCCCGTCAAGCCCGTCGAGGAGGTTCATCGAATTTATGACGAGAACCATCCAAAGGACTGTCAGCGGGACGGCAAAGGCGCCGAGGTGGTATGTTCCGAAAATTGTTGTGTATTCTATCGCGCCGCCCCAGAAGGCTGTCATTGTTGCGATTGCCGTCTGCGCGAGGAGCTTGAGCCATGCCGGCAGGTTGAAGATGTCGTCAAGCACGCCGACTGTGCATATGAGCGCACCGCCGACGGTTGTGACCGTCACAATCTTCGGTATTTCTTCAAATAGAAGTACGGAGGCGCATATTGCCGCCGCTGCAAAGCCTATCGCCATTGCTATTCCGCCGAGGCGGGGAGTCGGTGCGCGATGAAACTTTCTTTCTTTATCGGGGACGTCAACTGCGCCTGTTTTCTGCGCGATGAGTTTTGTCAAAGGAGCAAATAAAAAAGTTATGAGGAGCGATACCGCGAGTATCGCAAGGTATGCGAGGTTTTCTTTTGTGAAAATCGGCTCGTACGGCATAATTTTTTATTCCTTTCGGTTTTATTTTATCTGCAAAAATCCTATCTTTCTGTATACCTTCGAGAGGGTCTTCGAGGCGAGATAGCCCGCATATGCGGAGCCCTGCTTCATGATACCTTCAAGATATGCCTTGTCTGCCATGAGGCGCTTGTATTCGCTCTGGAAGGGAGCGAGCCCGTCCGCACAGGCTTCGCCGACGGCGAGCTTGAAATCGCCGTAGCCTTTGCCTTCAAATTCTCTTTCGATTTCTTCCATTGTTTTGCCTGTGAAGCATGAGTATATCGTCATAAGATTGTTTATGCCGTCTTTTCCTTCCGCATAGCGAACGGAGGTTTCGCTGTCCGTAACGGCTCTTTTGAACTTACGGATTATGGCGTCTCTGTCATCGAGCAGGGTGATGACGGCGTTTTCGTTTTCGTCGGATTTGCTCATCTTCTTTGTCGGGTCGGCAAGGGAATAGATTTTTTTGCCCGTTTGCGGCGTGTACGTTTCGGGAATGACAAAGGTCTCCCCGTATATCTGGTTGAATCGCTCCGCGATGTCTCTTGTTATTTCGACATGCTGCTTCTGGTCAATGCCGACAGGCACGAGCGAAGCTTTATAGAGCAGGATGTCCGCCGCCATGAGGGAAGGATATGTGAAGAGTCCGGCGTTGATATTCTGCGCATTTTTTGCGCTTTTATCCTTGAATTGCGTCATTCTGGAAAGCTCGCCGAACATTGTATAACAGTCGAGCACCCATGCGAGCTGTGCGTGAGCGGGGACATGGCTCTGAACGAAAAAGAGAACCTTTTCGGGGTCTAGTCCGCTTGCAAGATAGATTGCAAGCGTTTCCATTGTTCTTCTGCGAAGCTCTGCGGGATCCTGACGGACGGTTATCGCATGCATATCGACAACGCAATAAATGCAGTTATACTCATCTTCAAGGGCGCGCCAGTTTTTTATCGCGCCGAGGTAATTTCCGATTGTGAGGTTGCCCGAAGGCTGTACGCCCGAAAAAACGATTTTTTTGTCATTTGCAAATTCCATATATAAATTCCACCTTCTTTGGATTGATTTTTCCATATCACATAAAGATATAAATACACATAATATATAATATCATCTTTTTATGAATTTTTCAAGTGACGACGGAAATATTTATGCAAAGAGACGTCATGCGGTGGTACATATGCCGATGAAACGGAGGGAGGCTCCGACGGGGACGGCAAAATACCATATTTTTTGCACTATCTTTTTTGCCTGTCGACTGTTATAATATCAGGTGTTAAAAACTTTTTTGGGGTGATGCCGTTTGGAGATGACTTTGATTGACAAGGAAAAACTGAAAATCTGTCTGACGCCTTTCGATATGATAAAATATGACCTGACCTGCGAGAAGATAGATTATGACAACACGGAAACACGTCGCGCCCTTTGGGATATGTTTGACGAGGCAAAGCATCGCACCGGCTTTGACGCCGCCTGCGGCAGGATATGTATCCGTGTTTATCCCGAAAAGAGCGGCGGTTGCCAGATATACATAACGAAAATAGATGAAAAGCCTTCCCCGTCGGAGACAGATATGAGCTATAACGCAAAGGACATAGCATTGCCGCAGACGGTGCGCGGCTGCGCCGTATATTCTTTTTCATCACTTGAAAATATGCTT
The DNA here is from genome assembly GCA_900544285.1 of uncultured Eubacterium sp. Taxonomy (GTDB): domain Bacteria; phylum Bacillota; class Clostridia; order Oscillospirales; family CAG-272; genus CAG-841. The sequence continues at coordinate 45,274 of UQUT01000006.1, read as the reverse complement.
GCGTCATGCCGCTGTCTGAAAACCTCGGGTTACGAGGGGGAGAGCTCTGCATTTTTCGGCGACGACACAAAACGCAGATATTACCTGATGATAAATGAAGTCGCTCCGCGGTATGTCGGCAAATGTGCCTATAAAAACGGAGGGGTGTTTATGGATGAATTCGGGAAACGTTGCCCGAGTGAAAACGCCGCCGCGTTTCTTTTTGAGCATTGCAAGCCGATCTGCGAAAAAAATGCCGTTGAAATATTGGCTTCCCTCTGTTAAAACTCTTTTTGATGTGTTATAATTAAGAAAACACGTCGGAGGAATGGAGAATGGAAATCAAATCGCTTGAAGAAATAAAAAAAGAATGTGAAAGATGCACGGGGTGCGAGCTTTGCAAAACGCGCACCAATACCGTCTTCGGAGTCGGCAATCCGAATGCGACGCTGATGTTTGTCGGCGAGGCGCCGGGCGAAAAAGAGGATCTTTCGGGAATTCCTTTTGTCGGCGCGGCTGGAAAGCTGTTTGATAAATATCTGACGGCTGTCGGCATAAGCAGGGAAGAAGTTTACATAGCGAACATTCTCAAATGCCGTCCTCCGAAGAACAGAGACCCGAAATCCGATGAGGAGGATGTCTGCATTGAATATCTCCGCGGGCAGGTGAGAGCAATCAAGCCGAAAATGATAGTCTGCCTCGGCAGAATTGCCGCCGCGCGACTGATAAAGCCCGATTTCAAAATTACGCAGGAGCACGGCATATGGTTCCAAAGGGGACAGTTTGAAATATGCGCGGTGTATCATCCTTCGGCGCTTCTCCGCGATCCGCACAAAAAGGACGCAATGCTTGCCGATATGCTGGCGATCAAAGAAAAGCTCGATTTATTGAATGAATAAAAGAAAAATCTCTTCGGTTTTCCGAAGAGATTTTTGCTTTTGGGGATACGGTCGTGCAAGGCCGAAAAAACGTATCATCCGTTTTTGCCGCAGTTTTTATCGAATGCGGGATTGCAGAAATAATAGTTTTTATCATTTAAATGGTCGCGGACTATGCCGAGCGCTTCGCCGAAGCGCTGAAAATGAACGATCTCACGCTGGCGCAAAAACTTTATTGGCTCGATGACATCCGGATCATCGACGAGCTTGAGGATGTTGTCATAAGTCGTTCTTGCTTTTTGTTCCGCAGCCATATCCTCTGTCAGATCCGTTATCGGATCGCCCTTGGAGGCTATATAAGCCGCCGTAAACGGCGTTCCGGACGCAGCCTGCGGGTATACGCCCGTTGTGTGATCGACAAAATATGCGTCAAAGCCCTGTGCTTTTATTTCGTCTATGGTCAGGTTTCTCGTCAGCTGGCTGACGATCGCTCCGATCATTTCAAGATGCGCAAGCTCCTCCGTTCCGATGTCTGTCAGAAGTCCGGAGACCCTTGCATAAGGCATTGAAAATCTCTGCGAAAGATAGCGCAGGGAAGCACTGAGCTCGCCGTCCGGACCGCCGTACTGGCTGATTATTATCTTTGCTGCTCTCGCATCCGGATTTTTGATTCTTACCGGAAATTGCAACCTTTTTTCATATTCCCACATCAGTAGTTACCCTCCGTTTCCCAAGGCATCGGAGCGGTGTTCCAGCTCCAACCGTCCGAATTTTCGCTGTATGCTTCGATCGGACCGTATTTTTCTTCATATGAGCGCAAAAGCTCGTTTCTCCTCTTTACGTTGCTGTTGAAAAGCGCAAGCGCTTCTCTGCTTTCCGGATGAGTGTCAAGGAAAAGTCGCAGCTCGTCAATAGTGAAGCTGACTGTTGTTATTTCGCCGAAGAGCGCAGCCTGCTCCCGGCAACCTCTTAAGTTCTCCTGCATCTTGAACCTCCTCCGTACGGCATATATAGCTCTCTGAAAAGCGTTCCTCTGCGGAGTGCTTCTTCGGGAGAGTACAGGTCTGTGAAGCTTTGCAGCGGCACATATGCCATAGCAAGCGACGGTCCGCCGCCCTGCCCGCTTTCGCCGCAACCGTATCCGCGGGAGCGGTCCGTAGCTCCGCAGCTTCGGCAACCGCCTGCGGTTGTATATCCTCTGTTCATATATATGATTAGGGAAAAACCCTTGTCCTCCTTCTGTATTCTTGCGGATCTCTCCGCTGATATTATTTTATTCCGCCGACGGACGAATTGTGCGGCGGGGCGAGGAGGAACATTGCCGAAAAAAACAGAGCCGATATTTCAGCTCTGTTTTCTTTTTATAAGGTTTGCGCTCCTCCGTTAAGGCTTCCTCCAAGAGGAAGCCGGCACGACGAAGTCGTAACTGAAGGAGGTTTTTAATAAACTCCTTCCACCGCGTTGCGGTCCCCCTTCCTCAAAGAGAAAGGCTAAAAGAGAACGCACACAAACCAATAACTGAAGTTTCTTTTGCCCATTTTTCTTCTCGAAGAAGAGTATGGTACAAAATCAAAAAGGAGCGGAAACCGCCCCTTTTATGAGAATATAAAATTTGAACAATACAATTACTGAAGCTTCTTTTGCTTACTTTTCTTCTCGAAGAAAAGTAAGTTATTTCTGTTCGGGCTTTTTGCCGAGATATTTATTGACTCTTTCGACCATGTTGTCCGGAATCTTCTTTGCGATGGGGAAGACTTCGGCGCCGATGAACCTTTCGGACAAAAGCTCAAGGAATTCGGCTGTTTTTGCCATTGACTTTGCGCTTACCTGAGAGATAACGTCTGTGCGGCAATGGATGCAGGTCAAACCGCCGGCTGCCTGACGGAGAACGTTGATTGCGGGGATGCCCTTGTCTGCAAAGGGAATGCCGTCGGAGGAATAGATATCCTGCCATACGGAAGCGGAGAAGCCCTTTTCCTTTGCCATATAGTCAACGGCGTGAATGAGTGCTTCCTCGCCTGTGATACGGAGGCAATCCTTGCCGAATACGGGTCCCGTCATGTCGACGTTTATGCAGAGACGGATATTTTCAAGAAGATCCTCGTGCGCGGCAATATATGCCTTGCTGCCGAGAAGTCCGCGCTCGTCCGAGCCGCACCAGATGAATCTGACTGTACGGCGTGGCGGATTTTTCATAAAGTGACGATACATTTCAAGTATCGTGACGGTGCCTGTGCCGTTATCGAACATACCGCGGCTGAAGGGTACGGAATCGTAATGGGCGGTATAAACGATGACCTCGTCCGGAAATTCCGTGCCTTTGATTTCCGCAATAACGTTGCGGGAGTCGGCTTCGCCCTCCTCCTGCTCAAGCGTTACGCGAACGGTTTTTGCGCCGCCTTCAATCATAGCCTTTGCGTCGTTTATGTGAACGCATACCATGGGAAGAACGCCTTTTTCCATTGCCAACGGGCGAAGCATGCGCTCGTCAAGGTCATAATTGCCCTTTTTGTCGCGGAAGTCGCCTGCCATGCCGATGAGCGCGAGCGCACCTGCCTTTATGAGCTTTTCAAAAGCGTCTGCATTGACGCCGCCGGAGAAGAGAACGATTTTTCCCTTTACCCTGCGAAGATTGATTTCGTCAAAAGCGTCAACATATACAAGCTCTGCTTCGATGCCGTCCTTTGCGGCGTTGCCGGAAAAGCCGTAGCCCGTGACTTCATATTCCTTTTTGAAGGGAGTGAGCACTTCGAGCTTTGCCGTTTTGATCTCGTAATGCGGAGCCTTGAAGGTTTCAATTGTCGGCTCGCCGCCGATTGCGCGGATTTCGTCCGCTATCATACCTGCCGCTTTTGTTTCGCCTTCGGTTGTCGAAAGACGGACAAAATTCATCTTTTTAAGAAAATCATACATTCTTTTTGCTGATATATCCATAAGAAATATCTCCTTTTCTTTGATTTTAACGCAACTATTTTACTACCGTCCGGGGCAAATGTCAACATAGTAAATGTAAATAAAAAATAATGCGGGGAGAACCCCGCACTATTTTATATATATTTGTTTTCAAGACCGAATTCGGAAAAGTATTTGTCAACGTCGACAACGGTATTGGTGTGTCTTGCTCTTTCCGCGGCAAAGCCGATGAGATGATTTGCGGCGGAAACGGAAATATCCGCAACGGAGCAGCCGTTGTATGTTCCGCAGAGGTAGTCGTAAAGGTCGGCAATGATGCCCTGATCGCCGCCGCCGTGACCGCCGAGAATACTTTCCTCCGTTTCCTTTACGGGTACGGATGACCATTTTCTTATGTCCGAATTATAAACTCTTATCTCCGTGTCGTTTGCCTCGGCGACAAGCTCTCCCTTCGTGCCGAAGAGATGAATCGCTCTGCCGCCGCCGTTGAAGGCGTTGACCGTCAGAGTTGCGGTGACGTTTCCGTCAAAGAGCATATTGACAATCTGATGATCGAGGACGTCATTGTTCGCATGGAAAACGCAGAGACCGTAATCCGTTGTCATAAGCGCTTTCATAACCTCGTCATCCGTCGGATAGGTCGTCTGCGAAATGCCCTTTGTCGCCGCGCGACGGAACCAGAGGTTATTTTTGTCGTCATAATAGAGCTTTATACAGTTATAAGGGCAGGTTTCCGCTATCGGGCAGCCGCCGTCCGCACATCTTCTCGGCGAGCCTTTGGGCGCATTTTCTTTTCTGAAATACGTCAGATCCCCGAACGACGATACCTTTTTGCAAGTCTTGCCGATGATCCATTGGATTATGTCGATGTCGTGACAGCTTTTAGCAAGGAGCATGGGAGTTGTTTCTTCCTCGCTGTGCCAGTTGCCGCGGACATAGCTGTGACTGAAATGAATATTGCCGATTCTTTCGAGCGCGATGACGGACATTATATCGCCTATATCGCCTCTGTCAACGATTTCTTTTACCTTTTTATAAAAAGGCGTGTAGCGCAGAACGTGACAGACTATGACCTTTACGCCCTTTTCGTGCGCCGCCTTTGCAATGTCCGCACATTCCCCGACGGTCTGCGCGATGGGCTTTTCGAGGAGAATATCATATCCGAGGGAGATTGCCTTCATTGCGGGACCGTAATGCATATCGTCCATGGTTGCGATTATTGCGATGTCCGCAAATTTCGGTCGGGAAAGAATCTCTTCCCAGCTTTTGCAGCAGTTTTCGGCAGGAAGATTAAAATTCTCGCGCAAAACCTCGCGCGCCGCGTCGACGGGATCAGCCACGCCGATGAGCTTAAATTTTTCGGGCATTTCTGCCATTATATTTGAATAGCCTCTGCCTCTGCCGCCCGCGCCTATGCAAATTGCCGTAAGCTGTTTCATAATAGTTTACCTCGCTTAAGTAAATATCAATCATAGAACGGATACTGCATTTTCTCCGTTTTGACCTTCTTCCAGTTTGAAAAGTCGTTTGCGTCGCCTTTTATTTCATAGGTGACGAGATTTGTATCCCTGTTTGTGCCTGTTTTGTTTGAGCCGCTCATATAGAAATATCTTGTCATTTCTTCGTCCTCGCCGATATCCTCAATTGCGCGGATGCCGTCGTCCTCATAGCTTATGCCCATGGAACGAAGAAAGGTCTTATGCAGGTTTGCCTGGCATATCTGCTTCATTGAAGTTCTCAGCGGCGTTGATGTGTCTGCTCCCGCTTCCTTTATAAGCAGTGTCAGGACGCGCTCGCCGTAGTTTTCGCCTGTTGCTTCCTCAAGAGAGGGGGCGGTGCCGGTTCTGCCGTGGTCTGCGGTGATGATTATTGTTGTATTGTCATATACGCCTGCGGCTTTGAGTTGCTTTATATAACTGAAAATCATTTTGAAATCGCCGCGGATCTGCTTATACATTGCCTCTCCATAATTTATGTAGTCAAACATGACTTCCTCGCCCTTTTCGTTCATTGTGAAAGGGTCGTGCGCGCCCTGGAGGTGATAGAAAATGAAGTCGCCGGCGTTATCGTCAAGCGTCACGCCCTTTTCGCGGAACGCTTTATAGAATATTGCGTCATCCATTGTATAAACGCTGCCGTCTTTATCGCCGAAGATGTATTTCTGCGTTATGTTGTCCGTATAGATATGGAAATACGGCTTCATCGCCTCCGGAGAATATCTGTATGCGGAGAGGTCAAGCATAGCGGAGAGAATCTTCATCGGCTTTGCTTTTCCCTTCGATGTTGCGGCGTTTTTGACGGTACCTCCGAAGTTTTCAACGTTTCCCGCTACGTACTGAGTGTCTGTATAAAGTCTTGTTTCGTAACCCGCAGAGGCAAGGGAGGAAAAGAAGGTTGACTCGCGCATAGCCTTCTCCATATACTCTCCCGACGGCATATCATAATTATATTTTTTTCCGGAAAGCAGATATGTTACGGAGGGGAAGGTCCTCGAATAGCTGCCTGTGAAGTTTTTGTAATATGTAAAGCCGGAGAGCTTCTCGCGGAGCTCGGGATCCTTTGCAAGGAGCTTGTCCATATATTTTTTATCCATTCTGTCCAGAAGGAAAACGATAGTATTTTTGTTTTTTGAAACCTTGAACTGCTCGCTGCATTCAAAATATCCGTCGCCGGAGACGTCGTTTTTTATCTGATATGCGGATTTGACGACGAGATATACCGTCCCGAACACCTGCATCACGACGAGTACAAGGGAGACTATCCGCACAAAACTCTTCCAGACATCACGGCTGAAATAACAGAAAATTATCGGTATAAGAATGATAACTGCCCAGATAAGGAGGTTTCCGAGCATCTGCCACTTGAAATCGTGCCAGGCGACGGCTGTTCCGTCGAGGGCGCCGTGATCGATGTTTATATAGTTTCCCTGGATATACCCGGCAACGGTTATTCCGAGGACAAGCGAGATTACGGCATTGAAAATCTTGCCGCGGAGCAGGGCAAAGAGCACCGTCGCCACCGCAAGAACTGCTATTCCGAAGATGATTATCGGCGGAAGAAGCTGCTTTGCGCTGAATACGAAATATGACATGTTTGAGACGAAAAGCTCAAACGGGCCGAACATAAGAAATGTGAAAACGAACGCGAGCACGGCTGCTCCGGAGGTTATGAGCCTTTCGGAAAAACGACGGTCGTCATTCCAGAGGGCTAACAGCTTTCCTTTGAATTTATCCGAAAACAAGGGCTTTTTCGGAGGTGGAGCCTTATCGCCCGACGTTTTCTTTTCGGTTTTTAATATGTTTTCCATTTGAAATTCCTTTTGATATGCGAAAATAGAGATTATAAACGGTGGAGATTATTATATCACAACAATGCTGAAAAGTAAACCCCGAAAGGAGAAATTGAGCTCGGGAAAAAGCCGCGCGACTTTTTCAGCCCGGGCGAGATGTTTTTTGTCGCGGGAACATATTTTTGAATTATTTTGCAAGGCAGACAGTGACGACTGCAAAAAGAAAAGACTTTCGGAGCGGGGTACTCCGAAAGTCTTTGGGGGAAAACTTTTTTGTCTGGATACCAAAACTTTCCCTTTTCATAACCGCTTTGACATGCCGAATGCAGATGTGAAAAACTAACCGAGAAATTAGATTTTCTTCTTTTTTACAGCTATTGTCAGCGTCAATAATATATTACAACATATTCTTTCAAAAGTCAACTCAAAAGAGTTAAATTTTTTCGAAAAAAATCAGATATTATATATATAAGGAGATATAACAAGGAGGGAGACGTGGGTGCGAATAGGTGAGGCTGTCAGAAAAAGGATACTCGAGCTTTGTGACGAGCGCGGAATAACCTTGAACAAGCTCGCCACAATCTGCGGGATAACCCAGTCGACTTTGAACAATATCATAAACGGAAGAAACAACAGCGTGACTATTGCAACGATAAAGAAAATCTGCGACGGACTCAATATCTCGGTTATTGAATTTTTCAGCTCGGACGCATTTGACTCAATGGAACAGGAAATAAGATAAAAAGCTCTCGGCGGAGAGCTTTTTTGTTTTACCTTATATTACATGACAATACGCCGGCAAGTCCGCACAAACAGCCCGCAATATCAGCGTGGCGACCCGCAATAACAAAAAAGGCGACGGGAAATTTTCCCGATTTATATATGAACAGAAGTTTTGCAAATACAGGCGGATGTCGGTCATGCGGAATGAGGGGATACATGCAGAGCGGCGGTTGCGGATACGCATCGCAGACGGCAGGACCGTCACTTGCGATTGCATATGTGCCCAGCCAGACCTTCGGAGAGCTTTATACGTCATCGGAGGCGCTCGGCATAGTCTGCGAGCATTCGGACGACAAAAATTATTATTTCTGCAGCCCCGCTTTTGATAAAAACTGCGGAGAATGTGAGCCTGAAATCCCCTTGACGACCGTCTTGGAGATTTTTTGACAAAAAAATTCATAAAATGTTTACATTTCGAATTAAATGATATATAATGGATATGACGAAGGCTGAAGCGGCGATCCGCTTTGCCGTACAAAGTCAAAAATAAATATACAAAACGGAGGAAAACAACATGAAAAAGACATTATCAATTCTGCTCCTGCTTTGCATGGCTTTTGCAACGGCATTTGTGGTGGTGTCATGCGGGAAAACACAATCGAAGGATAAGCTTTCGCCGGAAGAGAGAGCCGCTGTGGACGAGGTTATGAAGAGCCTCTATTCCGCGCCGGAGAAAAAGGACGAGGGCGTTTACGAGGAAAACGAATACGGAATTGCAACGACGTATGAGTATGACAAGAACAGAAACCTTGTTAAAGTGTATCGGGGCAAAGCCACCGCAATTTTGGAATATGACGAGAAAGACAGGCTCGCAAAGGTCTCCGTAAAGAACGCAGAAGGGAAAAGCACTGCTACGTATGTCATGACATATACGGACAGAGGGTTTATTTCCGAGATAGCCGGAGAGATAGCGAACGACGAAAGTCAATATTCGAGAAAAACATCTTTTGTATATGACGAAAAGGACAGAGTCATAAAGAACGAGATTGTCAAAAGCGACGAGACCGTCCAGCTGATTGAAGTTACATATGACGAGAAAGCAAGAGTCATAACAATGACAGGCAACTGGGAATATTCAAAGACCGGATTCAAAGTCGTCGCGACATATAACGAAGACTGGAAGGCGATAAAGAACGAGCGCTTTGATGAAAACGGGACGCCTGTTTATGTCACCGAATATGACGGAAACGGTAACACGATCAGATCGACGAACTATGACGAGAACGGCAAGCCCTCGTGGAGCTATGGATACGAATACGACGAAGACGGAAAAAAGATAAAAGAAACGTCATATAAAGAAGACGGCTCAATCTCCATGATTTACAGATACGAATATGACGAAAAGGGAAATCTCACAAAGGAAGCAAGATACGACGAGACCGAGACGCTGCGGGCGTATGAGGTTTACGAATACGACGAAAACGGATATGTATTGAAAATGACGCAGTATAACGCGGGCGGCGTTAAAACGGGATATACAGAGTATTTTGAAAATACTACATATGCAAACAAATACGCCGGACGGCGCAGAACCGAAAGTTATTTCAGCGACGGTAGTTTGTCCTACATCTATGAGTACAATAGAAACGGTGAAACGACGAAGTCCGAGAACTATAGTAGTAACGGCAAACTTTGGAGTGCCGAAGAATACGAATACGATGAGAGCGGTAATCTGATAAAAAGCTCGTCATATGACGCCGATCGCAAGTTTACGAGTTATAGCGTTTACGGGTATAATGAGAGCGGAAAAAGAATAAAGATTTCTAAATATGACGGAAGCGGAACACTTACGGAATATACCGAGATCAAGCGCAATGGCGATTATATACTTTCCGAAACCGTATATGACGCAGACGGCAACAAAACCAAATACACCGAATATCTTGAAAATACGCCTGACTACAATACATATTCTCGCACAAAAAGATACGAAAGATATGAAAACGGCAAACTCGCAGAGCTCAGGGAATATAACGAAGACGGAAGAATGACGAAGCTGATTTCATATGACGGAGAGGGCAACAAGAAGTTGTATGAAGAATATGTTACTTTGAAGGTCAAGCACAACGGATATGAAGGAATTTCAGCAGTCATAAAGACGCATGAAACATATAATGACGGCAAACTTGAACATCGCACCGAATACGAATATGACGAAAACGGAAACAGAACAAAGATTTCGGAATACGACGGAGAAGGCAAGCTGATTGAGTATACTGAGACAAAGTACGACGGCGAGCGCATACTTTCCGAAAGCAGATATGACGGAAACGGCAAGCTTATACGTCGAACAGAAGACGAATATGACGAAAACGGAAAAAAATTAAAGAGCAGTGTTTATAATAACGGCGGTCTTGAAGGCTATAAAAGCTATCATTACAACGAAAGCGGAAGACTTATAAAAGTCACAGCATGCGATGCATATAACCGTATAGTCAATTATTACGAAATCGAATATACCGACGAAAACGGTAACGGAAAAACGCACGAGTACGATAAGAACGGCAATCTGCTCGGGACGTATCCTTGGGTTATCTTCCGGTAAGACCAAAACAGAGGCGGAGACGCCTCTGTTTTTTTGAAAATATAAGATTTTCGCGATACGATTTGCTGAAAATTCTTTTGCCTGCTTTTCTTCTCGGAAGAGCAAGGCACAAGCAAAAAGGAGCGGAAAATCCGCCCCTCTTTATAAGGATATAAAATTTGTGCAAAACAATTATTGAAGCTTCTTTTGCCTACTTTTCTTCTCGAAGAAAAGTAGGTTATTTCATTGCTTCTTCAACAGCAACTGCGACTGCGACCGTCGCGCCGACCATCGGGTTGTTGCCCATACCGATAAGTCCCATCATCTCAACGTGAGCGGGAACGGAGGAAGAACCTGCGAACTGAGCGTCGCTGTGCATTCTGCCCATTGTGTCCGTCATGCCGTAGCTGGAGGGGCCTGCCGCCATATTGTCCGGATGGAGAGTACGTCCTGTGCCGCCGCCGGAAGCAACGGAGAAGTACTTCTTGCCGTTTTCGACGCACCATTTCTTGTATGTGCCTGCAACGGGGTGCTGGAAGCGCGTCGGGTTTGTGGAGTTACCGGTGATTGAAACGCCGACGTTTTCAAGACGCATTATTGCAACGCCTTCGGGAACGTTGTCTGCACCGTAGCATTTGACAGCCGCACGGGGACCTTTTGAATAAGCTGTTTCCGAAACGACCTTGACTTCTTCCGTGTAGGGGTCGAATTCGGTTTCAACGTATGTGAAGCCGTTGATACGGGAGATGATGAACGCAGCGTCCTTGCCGAGACCGTTGAGGATAACGCGGAGGGGCTTTGTTCTTACCTTGTTTGCGTTGAGAGCGATTTTGATTGCGCCTTCGGCAGCGGCAAACGACTCGTGACCTGCGAGGAAGCAGAAGCATTCCGTTTCTTCGGAGAGGAGCATTTTGCCGAGGTTTCCGTGTCCGAGACCGACCTTGCGGTTTTCGGCAACGGAACCGGGGATACAGAAGGACTGAAGTCCTATTCCGATTGCAGCTGCGGCGTCGGCAGCCTTTTTGCAGCCGGACTTGATTGCGATAGCCGCGCCGACGGTGTATGCCCATTTTGCATTTTCAAAGCAGATGGGCTGTGTTTCCTGAACTATTGTATAAGGATCGATTCCTGCTTTATCGCAGATTTCCTTGCATTCGTCGATGGACGAAATGCCGTATTCTTTAAGCGTTGCGAGAATTTTCGCTTCGCGTCTTTCGTAGCCTTCAAACTGTGCCATTTATTCTTCCTCCTTACTCTTTACGGGGGTCAATGTACTTGACGGCGCCGTCTTCGGGTTTGAAACGGCCGTAAGTGCCTTTTGCCTTCTCGTATGCTTCGTTGGGCTCTGTGCCTTTCTTTATCATATCCGTCATTTTGCCGAGAGATACGAATTCATAGCCGATGACCTGATCATTTTCGTCAAGAGCCATTCTTGTGCAGTAGCCCTCTGTCATTTCAAGATAACGGACGCCCTTTGCCTTTGTGCCGTACATCGTGCCGACCATTGAGCGCGCGCCCTTGCCGAGGTCTTCCATTCCCGCGCCGACAACGAGACCGTTTTCGGAGAATGCGGACTGGCTTCTGCCGTATACTATCTGGAGGAAGAGCTCGCGCATAGCTGTGTTGATAGCGTCGCAGACAAGGTCTGTGTTGAGCGCTTCGAGGATAGTCTTTCCGGGAAGGATTTCTGCCGCCATAGCAGCGGAATGCGTCATACCGGAGCAACCGATCGTCTCAACGAGAGCTTCTTCGATGATGCCGTTTTTAACGTTGAGCGAGAGTTTGCATGCACCCTGCTGAGGTGCGCACCAGCCCACGCCGTGCGTATAAGCGGAAATATCCGATATTTCCTTTGCCTGTATCCATTTGCCTTCTTCCGGAATGGGAGCGGGACCGTGATGCGGGCCCTTGGCAACGGAGCACATATTTTCGACTTCTTTTGAATAAAGAATTGCCATTTTATATCTCCTTTTAATTTTATTTTCTTATTTTATGATTTCGCCGTAAACAACGCCGAACGCCGCCGACGCATTGCATTCGTCCGTGTCTATGTGCATTGCGGGAGCGAACGAGGATTTGACGCGGATAACAACGTCGTCAAATACTGTCTTGCGACCTGCGCCGGTGTCGACGAGAACCTTTACGATCTGTCCGTTTTCAACGCCGAGGTCGGCTGCGTTTTCGGGCGTGAGATGGATGTGTCTCTTCGCAACGATTATGCCGTGGTCGATAACATATTCTCCCGCAGGACCGACGAGCTTTGCTCCGGGTGTACCCGCAACGTCGCCCGATTCGCGGACGGGAGCGGAAACGCCGAGGGTGCGCGCGTCCGTGAACGAAACCTCAACCTGTGTTTCGGGGCGAACGGGACCGAGAACGCTCATTGTCAGGGTTTTTTCAACCTCTGCACCCGTTCTTCTGTCGACGCATTTGTTTACGACGGTAACTTTTTCTTCGCAAGCGAACTGTCCCGGCTGACTCAAATCCTTTTTCTTTGTCAGGGTATGACCCGCGCCGAAAAGCGCTTCAACCGCTTCCTGCGTCAGATGGATGTGACGCGCGCTTGTTTCAACAAGAATCTTGTTTTCCATGTTTTTTCTCTCTTTCCCGGCTGTAAGCCGAAGGTTATCTTTGGAAGGCTTGCGGAACGTCCGCAATGTATTCTCTCCATTCGGAACTATTATAATATAAATTCTTTCCTTTGTAAATGATTAGATAAAAATTTTTTTGCAAAAAATAATATAAATAAGGCTTGCGGGGAGAAATTTTATGAAAGAAAAAGAAAACGAGACGTTGACAGACGAAAAATCCGGAAATATTATACCGTTCGGAGCGGTCAGAGGGCACGGCGGGATAATCACCGTGACGATAATCGGGCAGGTTGAGGGGCATTATCTTCTGCCGGAAACGCAGAAAACAACCAAATATGAGCATGTCCTGCCGCTTCTCGCGTCTGCCGAGCAGGACGAAAACGTCAAGGGGATAATCGTGATGATAAACACCGTCGGAGGCGACGTTGAAGCCGGACTTGCGATAGCGGAAATGCTGGCGGGAATGAAAACTCCGACGGTATCAATCATTCTCGGCGGAGGACATTCAATCGGACTGCCGATAGCCGTCGCATGCAAAAAGAGCTTTGCCGTTCCCAGCGCGACGCTCACAATTCATCCCGTCCGCATTTCCGGCACGGTGCTCGGAGTGCCGCAGGCGTTTGCGTCGCTTGAAAAAATGCAGGAGCGCGTCAGCGGGTTCATAGTCGGTCACAGCAGAATAAAAAGGGACGTGCTTGACGGGCTGATGATGAACACCGGAGAGCTGACGACGGACGTCGGCAGTGTGATAAGCGGCGAGGAGGCAATCAAAATCGGACTTATAGATGAGCTGGGCGGAATTGCCGACGCGTTTTCGGCTGTCCGGTCGATGGCGGAAAAAAAGCTCAAATAACAGATTTTTCTTGATTTATAAAGACGACTGTGATACAATAATCTTTGAATTAAAAAACGGAGGGCGGTTGTCTTATGGCTTTTGACGCTTTGAATACTGTTGCGGTGTCACGGACGGAAAAATATGACCCTACGGAGCTTTGCGGCATATTTATGCGTCATTTTGAGCTTCTCGGAATTGATAAATCGACGTTCGAGGGGAAAAAGGTTGTCATAAAACCGAATCTCGTCATGAAAAAATCGCCGGAATATGCGGCGACGATTGCCCCCGCCGTTCTGGACGGGCTTCTGTCCGTGCTTGACATTTTCGGCTGCAAACCGACGGTTGCCGAAAGCCCCGGCGGAGTTTACAGCGCGTCGCGCCTTGAAGGAATTTACAAGGTCTGCGGCATTACGGACGTCTGCAAAAAGCACGGTACGATGCTCAATCTTGACACGACTTGGAAAAGAATGTCGTCGGAGAGCGGCAGGCTCGTAAAGAGCTTCAATATAATCACGCCCATCGCGGACGCCGACGTGATAATCGACCTCTGCAAACTGAAAACACATTCGCTGACGGTTATGAGCGGTGCGGTGAAAAATCTTTTCGGCACGATACCCGGCATTGAAAAATTTGAAGCGCACGCGTCATATCCCGAATACGGCGATTTTGCCGCAATGCTCTGCGACCTCTGTCTTATGCTTTGCGAAAGCAAGACCGTCATTGCCGTTACGGACGCGATAATCGGTATGGAGGGGAGCGGTCCGACGGCGGGCGAGCCGAGAAAATTCGGCTTTGTATCGACGAGCGTAAACCCGTTTGCTTCCGACCTTCTCTCCGCAAGGGTTCTCGGTTTTGATGACAAGGTGACGACACTTTCCGAAAGCATACGTCGCGGGCTTTGTCCGAAAAAGGCGGAGGAGCTTGTCATTCTCGGAGACGAGGCTCCGTCTGTTGAAAACGTAAAGGTTGCAGAGGGAAGCAACAGCAGCATGAAGGCTCTGAAATTTTTCTCGCGCGGAAAAATCGGCAGAATGTTTATGCCGAAGCCTCAGGTGAATGTCGATATCTGCCGCGGCTGCGGCGACTGCGTGCATTCGTGTCCGCAAAAGACGATAGATCTTGTTAAAACGGGGCACGGGTCAAAGGCGAAAATAAATCCGTCACACTGCATAAGATGTTATTGCTGTCAGGAGCTTTGCCCGTTTTTGGCGATAAAGATAAAACGCAATTTCTTTACGAAAATAATAAGCAAAATCAAGTAATCCGGAGAGATACATAGTTATGGAAAACGGAAATATCACAATATTGGCACCTGCAAAGATAAACCTTTATTTCGGGGTTACAGGCATAAGGGCGGACGGTTATCACGAGATTGAGACCGTTTTGCAGACGGTTAACCTTTTTGACAGGATAACCGTCGCCGTTTCGGCGGGCGAGGGCAGGCAGATTTCCGTCCTCTGCAGGGAGCTTGCGGATCTTCCGCAGGAGAAAAATCTCGCCTATAAGGCGGCGGAGGCGTTCCTTTCCGCCGCAGATGACGAAAATATAAGGGTTGAAATATCAATCGAAAAGAAAATTCCGGACAAGGCGGGCTTCGGCGGCGGCTCATCCGACGCGGCGGCTGTGATTATCGCGCTGAACACTCTTTCCGGCGACAGATTTTCAATGGCGGAGCTTTTCGGTATCGGGGCTTCCGTCGGTGCGGACGTACCGTTTTGCATAAAAAAGGGCACCGTCAAGGCGACGGGCTTCGGAGAAATGCTCGAAAGCTGCGCTCCCATGCCGGACTGCTGTATTCTTCTTGCCGTGCCGAACGGGGAGAAAACGTCGACGGCGGAGGCGTATGCCGCGATAGGCGATGGCGACGGGAAGTCGACTCTTTCTGCAATGCTTTCCGCGCTTTCCGAATGTGACCTTCAAAAGATATCCGATGCGATGAGAAACGATTTTGAAAGCGTGCAGAGTGCGGACAGTCCTTCGGCAAGGCTGAAAAACCGTCTCGTTTCTCTCGGTGCGCGCGCGGCGATGCTTTCCGGCTCCGGAGCGGGCGTTTTCGGGATTTTTAACTCGGTCAGAGAGGCGAAAGCCGCAAAAGAAGAAATTGAAAATGACGCAAGGGCGTTTGTCTGCGCTCCCGCAAGACGCGACTACGCATATATTGAAAAATGATGACAGACAACAAAAAACAAGAGAAAAAGCCTATGCAATCGTCGTGCGAGACGTGCGAATTTTATATCTATGATGACATAACCGATGAATATATCTGTGACGTCAGTCTTGACGAGGACGAAATGGCGGATTTCATCTGCGGTCAGACAAAACGTTGTCCGTATTATCGCTATTACGACGAATACAAAAGCGTTCAGAAGCAAAACTGACCTTCTTTTCTTCGAGAAGAAAAGAAGGCAAAAGAGGCTTTGTTGATTTGGCTTGAATGAACTTTGCAAAAAGAAAACAGGGATGATTTTTCATCTCTGCTTTTATTTTGATTGAGAGAGAAGGCAAAAGAAGCTTTGTTGATTTGGCTTGAACGCACTTTGCAAAAAGAAAACAGGGATGATTTTTCATCTCTGTTTTTATTTTTATTGAGAAAGAAGGCAAAAGAGGCTTCGGTAATTGTTTTGCAAAAACTTAATGCTTTCAAAAAGGGACGGGTTTCCGTTCCTTTTATTTTTCGTCTGCTTTCTGAGCGCCGGTTGACTTGTTTTCGTTTTTCTGTGTGATTTTTCGCAAAATTGCACAGACCGGAGCCGAACGGAAAACGCAAATTGCAACACTCTGCCGAAACAGTGAAATTTTTTTTGGAAATTGAAAAAACCTCTTGACAAAAACCGACTCTATGTGTATTATAATATACGGTTAGCGAGCGCTAACCAATATTTTGCGCAACATATTAGCATAAGCTAATTGGGAAAAGTGAGGATGTTATGATGCCGCTCAGCCTTGCAATTGTAGGCGAAGAAAACACGATAAAAAAGATCGGCGGAAGCCCCGAGGTCAGACAACACCTTGAAAATCTCGGTTTTGTTGTCGGCGGAAACGTGACGGTTGTCACAGCTCTCGGCGGAAATGTCATTGTTAATGTAAAAGAAGCACGCGTTGCCATCAGCGAAGAGATGGCGAGAAAGATTATGGTATAACGGCGCGGTCAGCGTCTATACATATTTAAGGAAACAAAATCAGTAAATCTGAATGAAGGAGGATATGGGCTGATGAAAACTCTGAGAGACGCAAAAATCGGAGATACCGTCAAGGTTGTGAAGCTCCATGGCGAAGGCGCTATCAAACGCCGTATAATGGACATGGGCATTACAAAAGGCGTCGAGATTTACGTTCGCAAGGTTGCACCTCTCGGTGACCCGATTGAGGTCAAGGTGCGCGATTACGAGCTTTCCCTTAGAAAGGCCGACGCGGAAATGATCGAGGTTGAATAAACTTTTTGAGGGGAGCGAATCCCCGTTTTTCAAGACTTTGTGTTAGCTTTGGCTAACGAAAGAAAGAGAGGATTTTTGGATCATGAGTTTAAGAATTGCCCTTGCGGGCAACCCGAACAGCGGTAAAACAACGCTTTTCAACGCTCTCACCGGATCCAACCAGTTCGTAGGTAACTGGCCGGGCGTTACGGTTGAGAAAAAGGAAGGTAAGCTGAAAAAGCATGACGGCGTTATCATCACGGACCTTCCTGGTATTTATTCGCTTTCTCCTTACACCCTCGAAGAGGTTGTTGCGAGAAACTATCTTATAGGCGAGCGTCCCGACGCGATTCTCAACATCGTCGACGGTACGAACCTTGAAAGAAACCTTTACCTTACAACACAGCTCACAGAGCTTGGAATACCCGTCGTCATTGCCATAAATATGATGGATATTGTCAGAAAGAACGGCGACAAGATCAATACCGAAGAGCTTTCACGTCAGCTTGGATGCAAGATTATCGAAATCTCCGCGCTGAAGGGCACGGGCATTATGGAAGCGGCTGAAGCGGCGATCGATGCTGCAAAAAACGGAAAGACCGTTCCGATGCACACCTTCTCCGGTTGTGTTGAGCATGCCATCGCTCATATCGAAGAGGCTGCTGTTCATAACCTTCCGGAAGAACAGCAGAGATGGTATGCGATAAAAATATTTGAGAGAGACGACAAGGTTCTTTCAACTCTCAATATCGCTCCCGAGACAATGGCTCATATCGAAAACGATATCGCCGCTGCGGAAAAGGAAATGGATGACGACGCTGAATCGATCATCACAAACGAAAGATATATTTACATAGGCTCGATAATCAAATCGTGCTATAAGAAAAAGAGCGCAGGCCATCTGACAACCTCCGACAAGATAGACAAGGTTGTCACAAACCGTTGGCTCGGACTTCCGATCTTCGCGGCTATCATGTTCATCGTTTACTATCTTTCGATGGTCACCGTCGGTGCTTTTGCAACCGACTGGATGAACGACGGTGTGTTCGGCGATGGTTGGCACCTCCTCGGCATAGGTTCGAAGCAGTACGAAACGGCGTCCGGCAGATATTCGGACGCTGTGAACGCTGTAAACGCATTTGTCGCGATCGATCCCGGTGCAGATGACTTTGAACCGGGCTCTGCTCTTGAAGCAATAAAGAACTTCAAGCCCGCAGAGGGCGAAAACAAGGGAACTGTTATCGTTGAAGATGAGGAAACTCTCGAACAGACGGAAATGACAGTTTACTACGACAAAATCCCCGAAAATCTCACGAAAGCTGAAAAAGCCGGCACAATCGGTATGACTTACCTTGAAGCCGTTGAGTATTTCTCGAGGGAAAATACGGAATTCGCAGAGCCCGATCCCGCTGACTTCGGCGTATGGGTTCCCGGCGTTCCGGTTCTCATAGGAAACGGACTTGAGGCTGCAAACGCTCCCGAATGGCTCTCCGGACTTATTCTCGACGGTATCGTTGCCGGCGTCGGCGCGGTTCTCGGATTTGTTCCTCAGATGCTCGTCCTCTTCCTGCTTCTTGCATTCCTTGAAGCGTGCGGTTATATGGCACGTATCGCATTCGTGCTTGACCGTATTTTCCGTAAATTCGGACTTTCCGGTAAATCCTTCATCCCGATGCTCATCGGTACGGGCTGCGGTATCCCCGGAATTATGGCATCACGTACAATCGAAAACGAACGTGACCGCCGTATGACAATAATGACGACAACCTTCATCCCCTGCGGAGCAAAGGTTCCGTTCATCGGAATGATTGCGGGCGCACTCTTCGGCGGTTCTGCTCTCGTTGCAACAAGTGCATACTTCATCGGTATGGCTGCAATAATCATTTCCGGTATTATGCTCAAGAAGACAAAGATGTTTGCAGGCGACCCCGCTCCGTTCGTTATGGAGCTTCCCGCATACCACCTTCCGACAGTCGGCAACGTTCTCCGTTCAATGTGGGAGCGTGGCTGGTCGTTCATAAAGAAGGCGGGAACGGTCATCCTTCTTTCAACGATCTTTGTATGGTTCACATCTTACTTCGGCGTTGTTGACGGCACGTTCCGTATGCTCGCCGAGGATGAGCTTGATAAATCGATTCTTGCTGCTGTCGGCGGAGCTATCTGCTGGATTTTCAAGCCTCTCGGCTGGGGAACATGGCAGGCGACTGTTGCATCCATCACAGGTCTTGTTGCAAAGGAAAACATCGTCGGTACAATGGGTATTCTTTACGGTGCCGAAGGCCCCGTCTGGACTACGCTCGCAAAGACATTCACCGGTATCACGGGTTATTCCTTCCTCGTATTCAACCTCCTTTGCGCTCCTTGCTTTGCGGCTATCGGCGCAATCAAGCGTGAAATGAACAGCGCAAAGTGGACTTGGTTTGCAATCGGATATCAGTGCGGATTTGCTTATGCTATCGCGCTTATGATCAACCAGTTCGGTAACCTTATCACAAGTAACCTCGTTGTTTCCGGCGACGTCGGCACGACAGTTGTCAACATCGTAAGCCTTGTTGCGGCATTTGCATTGCTCGGACTCATAGTTTATATGCTTGTCCGTCCTTATAAGGAAGCTACAAAGCTCACAGAAAAGGTTAAGGTTTCTGCAAAATAAAAAAACACTTATGTGAAAGGAGCTGTGTTTTATGTTTGCGTGGATATCTGCTAATATCGGAACGATAATTATATGCGCCGTGCTCCTGATTATAGTTGCGGCGATAATAATCGGACTCGTCAAGGACAAGAAAAAGGGCAAATCGTCCTGTGGATGTAACTGTGCCCATTGCGCTATGGCAGGCTCCTGCCACAACAACGTCAAAAAAGACAAATGATTTCTGCGGGAGGCAGGCAAACGCCCGTCTCCCTAGAAATTTCCCGACGAGTTAGCCAACGCTAACTATTCCAACGGAGACCGACACGGTTATCGCAGTGCCGGAAGAAAAAACGACAGAGGTATTTTTGATGGCGATAGTTGAATTCAAAAATGTCAGCCGTGTTTACAAAAGCGGCGACCACGAGCTGAAAGCCCTCGACGGCGTAAATATGTCGCTTGAAGAGGGAAAGTTCGTTGTCATTCTCGGGCCGAGCGGCGCGGGAAAGAGCACGCTCTTAAACCTTCTCGGCGGGCTTGACAGTCCGACGAGCGGAAAGATTTATGTGCAGGGAAGGGATATTTCAACACTTTCCGGAGACGAGCTTGCGGAGTACAGAGCGGAGAAAGTCGGCTTTGTCTTTCAGTTTTACAACCTCGTCCCGACGCTCACCGTCCACGAGAACGTCTCGCTTGTGAAGGAAATCTCAAAGGATGCCCTTTCCGCAACGAAAATGCTCGAAGAGGTCGGGCTTTCGGATCATCTCCGCAATTTCCCGGCGGAATGGGACTGCTCGGTTATCTGCTCCGCGCGCTTGCGGGCGAATATGAAATGAAAATGGCGCTCGGCTTTGCAAGTATAGCGATAACAATTCTTCTGACTGTCGGAATGTCGCTTGCGGTCAGCTTTGCCGTTGCGAAAAAGAACAAGAAAATAGATATGGTCGAGGCGCTCAAAGGCGCCGAATAAAAGGTATATAAAAAAAACAAAGTCAGGAGGATTTCTTATGTGCGGCGAACTGATTTCGGCGGCGGGAGCTGCGGCGCTTGCGGCGGCTGTATGCGCTGTCAAAGCTTATATGAGGCGTGTCGGCTTCGGTCGCGGCACGTCGGGAAAGGAAGAAACAAAATGATTAAAACAACTCTTGAAATTGACGGAATGATGTGCGGAATGTGCGAAAGTCACATAAACGATTGCTTGCGCCGGAATTTTAATGTTAAAAAGGTTTCTTCGTCCCATGCAAAGGGCGAGACGGTCATCCTCTCGGAGACCGCCCCCGATGAAGAAATGCTGAAAAAGGTCATTGCGCAGACAGGCTACGAGCTGAAAGGCATAAGGTCGGAGTCGGCGCCCGAAAAGACAGGACTTTTCGGTTTATTCAGAAAAAAATAAGGACGAATTCTCCGTTCCCCTTATTTTGATTTTTCCTCCGTTTTTTGAGTCTGAGCCCTCAAAAAATAAAGAAAAAGCACGCACCCTTTCCGGAAAGAAGGGTGCGTGCGTTTTTTGTGTTCGGAAAATGTCCGATAAAATCAACCGCGGATAATCTTGTTGCTTGTGGTCTTTGGGAAGGGCTCCTTGCGGATGACGACCTTCGTTACCTTTTTATAGTTCGGCAGTTCCGCAAGAGCTTCGGAAATGAGCGCTTTGACCTCGCTCTCCGTTTTTTCCTCGTTCAGATAGACTTCGGCTTCAAGCGCGTGCTCGTCGCCCTTGCTGTTTTTCAGTCCGCGGACGACAACTTCGGAGACGCAGTCAATATTCATTATGAGGTTTTCAATCTCCTCGGGATAGATGTTTTTGCCGTTTGAAAGGACGATTATGTTCTTCTTTCTGCCCGTTATGCAGATCTGGTCGTCCGGTGTGATATAGCCATAGTCGCCTGTGAAGAACCAGCCGTCGCGAATGACTTCCGCTGTCTTTTCGGGCATTTTGTAATAGCCGAGCATGACAACGTCACCCTTTACGGCGATCTCGCCTATGCCTTCCTCGTTCGGTTCGTCTATGCGCCACTGAAGGCACGCAAGACGGTGCCCCGCGGTGTGGAAGTCGTTTGAGCTTTCATCGTTTACGGATACAAGCGGAGAGCACTCCGTTATGCCGTAGCCGCCTGTCATGGGGATACCGATGTCATTGAAGAACTCGCCCATTTCGGGACGTATCGGAGCACCGCCGCAGACGATCTTGCGCAGCTTGCCGCCGAAAAGGTTATGAAGCTCGGCAAAGAGCTTGGGGCGAAGGTCAATTCCTATTTTGAGCGCGGCTCTTGAAATTTTGACGCCCTTGCGGAAGGTTTTCAGCTTGCCCTTTTCCTTTAAGTTCTTCATTATGAGGAAATATATGAATTCCGCGATTGCGGGCACGATATATATATTTGTCGGGTGATAGAGCTGCATATCGGAGACGAGCTCGCGCATGACGGCGTTTATGCAGAGGGTAGCATGGGAATGGATGTTTACGAGAATATCGCAGACGGACTCATATGTGTGATGATAGGGGAGGATGGAAAGCGCAGTATCGTAAATCCTTGACACCTGAAGTCCGTAATAAACGCCGCTGACAAGGTTGTGCTCGGAAAGCATAACGCCCTTTGCGATTCCCGTTGTACCGGAGGTGTAAACAAGCATTTTGAGCTCATTTTCGTCACTTTTGAGGCTGTCATAGGCGGTTTTGTCCAGCTTTGCGCCGTCCGCTATGAGACGTTTATATGAAATGATACCGTCTGTATCCTCGTCGATATCAAAGCAGATGAAGGCTTTTATGTTCGGAAGTGCCGCCTTGTTTTCGACAAACCACGGCATATACTGCTTGCTGAAGAATACAACCTCGCTTTCGCTGTCTGTCAGCAGGTGCAACTTTTCCTTTGTTGTGAGCTGACGGTCTATCGGAACGAAAACTCCGGCAGAGCAGAGGGCTGTCAGATAGGCAACAATCCAGTCGTAACGGTTTTCGCTGACTATTGCCATGTGCGATGAGCCGAATCCCATTTCGGTAAGCGCGGCGCCGAGTGCTTCGACGGTCTGGTGAAATTCTATATAGGTTACCTCGCGAACGGTTCCGTCCGGATTTTTGAACTTGTACGCGATTTTCTCGCCATCCTCGTTTACAGCCATCCGGAGCATTTCCCGTATGGACGAGAAGGACTTTATCGGCGCTTTTTCTTTGTTCTTTCTTGACATAAACACATCTCCTTTGAGAAAAATTAAAAATGCTTCGGGTAAAATACCCGCAAAAAACATTGTTGTAATTTGAAAAAGTATATGATATAATAATATCATGCGGGCGAGCATACGCAACCGCGGTTTAATTATATCGCGGCGGGAAGTCAATTTCAATAAACCGGAAAGCCGCGCTTGTAAACCGATAAAACACGCCGAAGTAGAACGACAAAATGCGACTCTACCGGCAGTAGAGAGGAGAACGACCCACCGTGCAGGACATAAAACAGCTTATCGGCAGGAATATAACGCGTCTCAGAACCGTTTCACATCTGACGCAGGCGGAGTTTGCCGAGCGCCTGAATTATACGGACAAGGCGGTGTCCAAATGGGAAAGGGGCGAGTCGCTTCCCGATATCGTCGTGCTGAAACAAATTGCCGATATGTTCGGCGTCAGCGTTGATTATCTTCTTTCCGAGCACGGAGACGACGAAAAGCCGGCGGTCGGCGAGGAGAAGAAAATCCGAGACCGCAACCATTTTATAATCGCACTGATGGCGATTGTCATCGTCTGGTTTCTGGCGGTGTTTGTTTATTTTCTCGTCAACTCCGTTACGGGAAAATTCCTCTGGCAGGCATATCTTGTGGCGGTGCCGATATCGTCGATAGTGGCGCTGGTGTTCAATTCGATATGGGGAAGAACGCGCGCAAACTATATCATCATTTCCGTTCTGATGTGGTCGACCCTGATTACATTCTATGTGCTTCTTCTCAAATATAACATATGGACAATATTCCTTCTCGGAATTCCCGGGCAGACCTCCGTTGTGCTTTGGGCATGCCTCGGTATCGGCGGCAGAAAGCTGCGTAAGCCGAAACCGAAGAAGGTCGAAGACGAAACAGAATAAAAGAAAATCATCCGAAAATCCGGATGATTTTTTTGTTTATGGGAAAAATGCAACATACAATAAAGCAGGGGAAAGAGGGAAACAGTCGGTTATATTATATGTATGCACGTCCGCTTTTTGTAGAATTTGAAATAATGCTTGACGAAATAGGAAAATTATGATATAATTACTTACGGAGCAAGGCAAGGAACAAATTCCTTTCAAACACAAATATATACCAAAAGCCATTTTGATTGGATTTTGAAAGCCGCAGCCTTGTTTTGAAAATTGTATATACCGAAAGGAGAAACCCATGAAACACAAATTTTTCAGAATCGCCGCAATTTTGCTCTGCTTTTCCGTCTTACTTGTCTTGGTCGGATGCGGGGCGAAGCCGAGCCCCGCTCAAAACGAGACCGAACAAACGGCAAAAAAGCTCTTTTCGGACAAATGGAAAGAGATGACAAGCGGCGAGGCGGTGCCTGCCGAGATATGTGTAAACTATAATCCCGGTGAAATCGATATCTCAAAAGCTCATCTTTCGGATCAGGTGCATATGTCGGAGGTTTGCGGGCATCTCTGCAATTCCGAAACAAAACAAAAGTTTTTTGACGTTTGCAAAAATCTTAACATAGACAAATTTGAAGCCGGAAGCGCCGCGTATATAAGCAAAGACGCGTCGTATAAGTATTACGAAATAACGCTGATATTCGGCGAGGAGCAGTCCAAAACGGATGGCGGGTATGCGCCCAAGCTGTATGTTGACTGCGACGGAGGAGTTACGGTTTTTGTCTATGACGAAAACCGCAATATGTATATTCTCCATGGCACCGGAATCAATTACGGCGATTTCGCACAGTTTGAAAAAGTTGATGAAAGGGTAAAATGAAGAAATTTA
Source organism: uncultured Eubacterium sp. (assembly GCA_900544285.1). GTDB lineage: Bacteria > Bacillota > Clostridia > Oscillospirales > CAG-272 > CAG-841. The sequence continues at coordinate 20,496 of UQUT01000006.1, read as the reverse complement.
TACGCGTGGCGTTTATTATATTGTTCTGTTTATACTGCTTTATACTGTGCTACGTATTGTTTCTCGGTTCGAGACCGGCAGGCGGTTCGTGGGCGGGACATGCAGTGAGGTCGGTCAATCTTGTTCCGCTCAGGTCGATAGTTGATTATACGAAACGTTTTGCCGACGGCAAGGTAAACCTTTCGTCGTTCCTTGCAAATATTTTCGGAAATATTCTCGCGTTTATTCCGATGGGATTTTTTATACCATGCATTTTCAAAAGGGCAAACAGCTTTCTGAAAAATCTTTTGATTTGCTTTTCAATTGTCGTTTGCGTTGAAATTGTTCAGCTGGTCACGACTGTGGGCAGTTTTGATATCGATGATATAATCCTGAATTTAACCGGAAGTGTTTTAGGTTATGCCATTTACAGAATCAGACCGATATATAATTTTGTGGGAAGATACAGGTGAAATTTCAGTTTTGAAAGGAAGAGTAAAATGAAAAAAGCGTTATCAAAAATCTTTATATGTATTTTGGCGATTGTAATGTGAAGTTTGACTTGCTCTGCTGGGCTTTTGGCGGCGGATGTTACGCAAGGAGAAGCGGATAAAATTATATAAAATTTGTTCCCGGACAAGCAAGAATGAATTCTGACGGCTCATTTATTTTTGATTTGCATTACCGTTTGCAATCAGACGATTTTATAGCGAACGGCACTGAAATCACAATTCAGACAGCTTGTGTTATACAGCTTTATGACGGCACAGGCAGAGAATATACCGATGCTTCTGAGCAATTTATTGTAACGTTGTATCGCGCCGGATTCATATCAACTGCGGTTGGATCATATGTTGGCAATGCCGACAATACATATGGCGGACGTACATTTACAAATATTAAACAAGGTAAGAAGTATTATTTTGTTATAGAACCGGTTGATCCGAATTTCAGTTTGTCACCAAAGTATCTCAAGGGCTATGGCAGAGTATCGGATGTAACCGTTCCGTAAAAATATCAGTGCAGCGATTGCGGATATTTCACTTTGCAGAATCCGGAGTCATAAAAGACTTTTCGGTTTGAATACATATGAAAGCGCACCCTTCGGGGTGCGTTTTTTGTTCGCGGAGCGGTTGCCGGCTTGCGGATTGCGGATTTAAGGGCTTGTTTTGCGTCATTTAAGCAAAAATGCGAACAATTGTTCGGAAAATTATTGACAAACGAACATTTGTGTGGTATAATATGGGCACGGTAAGGGAAAAACCAATCAAAAAGGAGGGTGGCGGTCATATGAACGTACCAAACAAAACAAGAAGCGGGGAGAGGCGCAGTCATGACGGCGTGATCGCCTGTTGCGACCACTGCGGCTCCCCGATATATTCGCCGGATGAGGCGGTTATTGTCGAGGCGACGGACGAGATTATTCACGTCGGTTGCTGGGAAGAATATTCCGAAGAACATATGTTTGATTTTGTGATAAAGGTTTCGGAAAGGGTCGACTATTCCGACGTATAACGTGGCAAAAAAAGAAAAGCTCTCGCCTGAGCGCTTTGCCGAAAAGGCAAGGGACTATTTTTCCGCTTGCGACACTCCGTATTCCTCTGTCGCATGCAGAAATTGCCCCGAGAAGGACGGCGAAAGAGAACATTGCGTCAAATGCGGAAAAAACAAGTCGCGACCTTATACTCTGTCCGGACTTTGCGTTGCGCTGGGCATAACCAAGAGCGCGTTTTATTCGCTCCGCGATGACAAAACGTATCGCGAAGCCGTCGAAATGGCGATGCTGAAGATTGAAGCCTATATTGAAGAGGGCGGCGTTTCCGGAGATATTGCCGGCGCTGTTGCTCTTGCCGAGCTGAAGGAAAACTTCGGCTGGGGAGAAGAGAAGGCTTTGCCGTCGATAGAAATAGTGCTCGGAGGAGACGCGGAAAATCTTGCGGGATAGCATAAAGCTCCGCCTTGACATTTCACCCTCCGAAAAGCAAAAGGAATTCTTCCTCTCCGACGCGAAATACACCGCATACGGCGGCGCGAGGGGCGGAGGAAAAAGCTGGGCGCTTCGCAATAAGCTGATTCTGATGTGCCTTTATTACCCCGGAATTTCCGTGCTTTTGGTGCGCAGGAGTTATCACGAGGTGATGGAAAATCACAAAAAAGAGATTCAGAGCGCAGTTTGCGGCGAGATTCCGCTTGCAAAGTACGTCGCGACGGAACGGCGGTTTGATTTTATAAACGGCTCGTCCGTAAAGCTCGGATATTTCCGCAGCGAGGACGATGTCGGGCAATATCAGGGGCAACAATATGACGTTGTTGCCATAGACGAAGCTACGCAAATTTCCGAACAAATGTTCAAAATGCTCTCGGCATCTGTCCGGGGCGTAAACAATTTTCCCAAGAGAATGTACCTCTCCTGCAACCCCGGCGGGATAGGACATGGTTGGGTCAAGCGGCTTTTTATCAGTCGCGAATGCAAAGCGGGTGAAAATCCCGATGATTATAAATTTATTTTTGCGTCGGTTTATGATAACGACGCACTGCTGAAAAGCGATCCGGATTATATCCGCCGTCTTGAAAATCTTCCGGAGGATATTAAAAACGCTTGGCTTTTCGGCAACTGGGATGCGCTTTCGGGTCAGTTTTTTGAGGAATTCGATTATTCCGTTCATACCTGTCCCGAGACGCCCGAAATACCGGAAGGGGAGCATTTCTGCGCCGTTGACTACGGGCTTGATATGCTCGCCGCGGAGTTCGTTTCGGTGAAGGACGGCAGGGCATTCGTCTATGACGAAATATATGAGCCGTCACTCATTGCAAGCGACGCCGCCGCAAAAATCAGGGAAAGGCTGCCGGCGGACGCAATAGTCATTGCTCCTGCGGATCTTTGGAGCAGGCAAAAGGACAGCGGACTTTCCATTGCGGATATTTTCGCAAGGGAGGGAGTTTATTTTACAAGACTCAATCCCCGCAGGGAAGACGGCTGGCTTGCGACAAAGGAATGGCTTAAAGCGTCGGACGGTGAATCGAGGCTTGTCATAAGCCGGAGGTGCAAAAATCTTATCCGCAGTCTCGGTCAGCTGACGCACGACCCGAAAAACCCGTGCGACGCGGCAACCGTCCCGCACGAAATAACACACGCGCCGGACGCACTCCGCTATTTTGCCTCATATTTCCCCTGCGGAGACGAAGAGAGCGGCAAGAGGCGGTTATTTGAAAAAATCAAAAGGAAAGGACGATTTACTTGAAGGACAAAAAGACATTTTATACAGAGACCCGCGAAGAACAGGCGGAGCGCCTGTTTTCGTCGGCGCGGGCGCAGAGAAGCACAACCGACGATTATTGGAAGAAGATGCGGGCGTATTATGATGGCTGTCACGAGACGGCGAGACAGACGGGAGACTTTCTTTCGTCGATAGATCTGCCGTGGGTTCCCGCATCCGTCCCCGACGCATATATGCACGTTGAAAGTCAGATAGATTCTCACATTCCCGATTTTGAATTTTCGGGAAGAGGTGACGACGACAGAGCATTTGCCTCCGAAAGAGAAAAGGTTGTGCGTTACGTTTGCGATATCAACGATATGGAGACAAAAAATGCCGTAAACGAGCGCAGGCTCGGGCTTTACGGCAGTGCGGTATGGAAGCTGTCCGTCGGCATAAGCGACGCGGGCGACGCGGAAATCAAGGTTGAAAATCCGTCTCCCGAATGTATTTTCACAGACCCCTCCGCCGTTTCGACAGACGAATGCGAATATATCATTTATACTTATAAGATGAGCAAAATGAAGGCACGCAGGGTGTTTGCGGAGGACATTCGCAGGGAAAACACGTCGCTTGACGACATAATCAGGGAGAGCAACCGCAGGGGCGGCGTTTTTGCTCCCGATAAGGGCGGGGACGACTGTGAGCTTATCGACGTAACGGAATATTGGTTCCGTCAGCCGGAGGACGGGACGTGCGTTGCCGTCGGTGCTGACGGAAAAAATTATGTTTATTCCTATAAGGCGGGCGATATTGCGCTTTCAATACTTATCTGCGGCAGGGAAATACGCTATATTCCGAAGTTTTGGGAGAGCACCGGTTGCACAAAATATCCGATTGTCATTTACAACAGAATTCCGAGGGAAGGCTCGGTCTGGGGGCGGAGCGAGATAGATCAGATAATTCCGCTCATTGACGCGGCTGACCGCCAGCTCGCCTTTGCCCAGCTCAATACCGCATTTTCCGCAAGCGACATCATCGTTTGCGAGGAAAACGCTTTCTCGCCCGACTGTTACCCCGAAAGCAGACCGGGCGCAGTCTGGAAACTGCGTCCGGGAATGACGGGCAAGGTGAACAGGCTCGGCGGACTTTGCGAGAGCAGCGGGCATTACGAGATAGTCGAGCGTTACCGCGCGCTTATGAAGGAGGCTCTCGGAAATTACGATTTCCTCCTCGGCGATTCGGCAACCAAAGTCACGACGGCAACGGGACTTGCAATACTTTCGGATTTTGCAAACAAGAGAGTAAACTCCAAAAACGCCTGCAAAAAGGCAGGATTTTCAAGGCTGTATCTTTTGATTGACTGTCTTGCTCTTGAAATTTACGGCAGAGAGAAGCTGGAATCGATCGGCGTAGTCGGGGAGGATATGCCCTGCGACGGAATCGATTATATCAATCGTTACGGTTATGTTCCGGAGGTCGATATAAGAATTCATATCGGCGACGCTATGGAATATTCGCGTTCGCTTGCAATGTCGGCTCTCAAAACAATTATGGATTCCGATATAACGGAGGAAAATTACCCCGTAGTCAGAGAATATATCCGCACAATGGAGCTGCCCGAATGTGCCGAGCTTCTCTCTGAACTTGACGGGATTTATAAAAACGGTGGCAAGGAGGAGAAAGAATGAATTCCGAAAATGAAAATAAAATCGGTGTTTCGCCGGCAGAGGACGAAATCGTTTCTGCGGATGTCGCAAACGCGGGCGAGGCGTCCGACATCGCAGAACGGGAAGCTGCGGAGAAAACGGGAAGCGAAGAGGAGGGCGCCGCCCCATTCCCCCTTGGTGAAGCGGCTGAGGCGCCCGCCGGTGCCGTGCCCGAAGACGAAGCGGATACGGAAGAAACCGATATTCCCTCCGGAGAAGAAGAAAATCCGAAGACCGGCGGGCAGGCTCAGCCGGAGGCTGAGCAGGGCGGCGCCCCGGAAATGCAGACGGAGATTTCGGACGCCGACATGCGGAGGATCATAGCCGATCCGATGTTTGTTTGCTTTGCAAAGGGTAAAACGCAGGATATTGCGTCTCTTTGCAGAGACTTTTGCACAATGCTTGCGCAAGGAGAGAACGCAATGGAAAAGAGCAATCTTTCCGAGTCCGTTCTTGCCCGCGTAACCCCCGGCGGCGGAAATTACGGCGCAGGCGTCGTGCTTACGGAAAGGCAGAGAGCGCTCGCAAGAAGTGCGGGAATGTCATACAGGGAATATTACGATCTCATTTCCGGCATACCCGAACACACAAGAAAAAACAACAGATAACAAAAAGGAGAATTATATAACAATGGAAGATATTTATACATGGTCAAACGATATGTATCCCCTCGTCAAAAAGAGCTTTGACGAAAGATACAAACAGAGAATAAATTACATAGGCGAGGTTGCCGGGATAGTTTCCCGCAAGGATACTTCATATAAGCTGGATTCACTTGGCGGCTACGGACTTCTTTCCGATTATAACGGCACCCTTGCCGTTTCGTCCGGCACAGGCGGTTTTACGGAGGTTATAACTCCGAAGGAACACGCACTTGCAATGCCCGTTTCATATAAAGACGCAAAGACCGATATGCTCTTTGCGGCAAACAAGGTCGGTATCCGCCTTGCAGATTCCGCATATATGACGGTATGGCACGCATTCTGCAAGTTGTTTGGCAGTGCACAGACAACTATCGGTGCGGACGGCGTTGCCTGGGCTTCGACAAAGCACCCTGTTTCGTCCGTCGGCAGCGCAAAATTTTCAAACCTTATGGACGACGCTCTTTCGCTTGATGCGATCTGTGCGGCACAGGCGTCGCTTGCAAGCGTTACAACAGCAGACGGTTTGCCCTTTGATGCAAATTATGATCTGCTTCTCGTCTCCCCCGATCTCGAATCGACGGCAAAGACGCTTTGCGGCGTAAATGCGCAGGCGGCACCGCTGACAAATCCCAAAACAGGTCTCGGTGGCAATCCCGTTTACGGTATGAGATATATGGTCATCGGCGGAGCAGACGGTTTTGCAAGCGGTCAATGGGCGATTGCCGACAGCTCGCTTCTTACGGAAGCGCTCAAACTTGTTTACCTCTCCGAGCCGACGGTTCTCGTCTCCCCCAGAGAAAATCCTCTTGTAACGGATTATGTTGCATATGTTGATTTTGCAATCGGCTTCGGCGACGCAAGAGCAATCATCTTCTCGGATCCCGCACTCGCAACGGCTTCGGGCACCTGATGAAAAATATAAAAAGGGGAGCGAAAGCTCCTCTTTGCTTATAAAGGAGGAAAACTATGACACTTGAAAATATGAAAAAGAAAATATACGCCCTGCTTTCGATTGATGAAAAAACAAAAGTCCCCGCGCTTTGCTATGCGATCGACTCGGCGCAGAGAAAAGTTGCCGTGCTCGGAAAGTGCATAAGAAAGGAGACTGAAATAACCTTTGTCCTCGGCAAGGCTGACGCTCCTGCGGATTTTATCTGTCCGGCGGGCGATGAGCCCTCTGTCGACTTTTTTGACGGCAGGCTCACCCTTGCCCCAAGAGAGAACAAAACTGTTATAATGACGTATTATGCCTATCCGGCAGAGGTGACTGATGAAACGCCTGACGCGACGGAGCTTTCCATCGACGGAACGGCGGCTGACGCCGCTGTCTATTGTGCGGCGGCGGAGCTTTGCTCCTCGGTGCGACCGGGGGACGTGAGACGTTATATGGAGCTGATGACGGAATATGACGAGCGCATGGCGGGCATATGCGCTGACAGTGTGAAAAGTATAAAGCCGGCGGTGTTTGCGGGGAGGAGACTGAAATGAGCTTTGAAAGAAGCGATTATGGGATTTCCGGTCTCAGGACAAGCCTTCGCACCGCTTCGGACGGCAGAAGGTCACTCTTTGCAAGCGGATTTGAGAGCGGCACGGGGACTGTCGGCAGGAAGCTGACAAACGTGATATATTCGGGAGGCAAGGTCTGCACGGTCGGCGCACCGAAGACTTACGCCCAAAAGGCGGTTTCCGTATCGCGCGCAGAAAACCTGCTCTATGAAATCGGGCCGGGAACGGATGTCGGAAAGAACGAATTTTTCTGTCACGGCAGGGGAGAGATGGAGGATACATTCTCATCCGACGGCAAGCTGACAATGAAAACGATCATTTTCGATAAATCCAAGGACGGTGAAAGCGAACGCGATGACGCAAGCGATTATGTCTGGTTCAATCAGTCGCTCGAAAAAAAGAGCTATTTTCTTCACCTCATAATATCTTCTGACACCATGCAGGGCGGACTGATGTTTACTCTGAAAAGTCCGACGGGAAGAAATTATGCTCTGGTTGAGGCGGGCATAATGAACGGACACGAAAAGCAGGATGTTTTTATCTCGTTTGACGTACCCTCCGCGGGAACATACGAGATGTGCTTCGGACCCGTATACGAAAACGCGGATTTTGACCCCGACGAGTGTTACAGGGCGGAAATAATGAAAATGTATCTTTTTGACACAGCCGCGGCGTTGAAAAGCGGGATAACGCAGAACTGGCTTGAAAGTATGGAGTTTGACGGCAGATATTATGATTATTCGCTGCCTTTCGCAATTACGGGAAAGCGTATCTGCGCAAGCTGTGAGCATGACGGAAATCTCTATTTCGCAACGGAAAAATCCGTATACCGCATGAAGAACGGGGCGGTATATGTGTTATGTAAAAGCCGCCACGGAGCGGGCGGCTCGTTTTACACGTTCGGCGCGGACGTGTATTTTGCCGACGGAGACAGAATTCTCCGTTTTTCGGAGTTCGGTAGCGATGAAATTTATGCCGAGCCGACGCAATATACAAACTGTACGTACAACGGCTCGTCATACAAAGCCGGAAAGAAAAATCCGCTTTCCGTTTATGCGGACGTCACCTTCGGGATAAGCTCGGAGCTTACGAGAAGTATTCCTTATGCAATCGGTCACCGGACGGATTTCTGCGAAATATATGATGACTCCGGAACCCTCGTTCCGTCATCCGCTTACACGACCGAAAAACACAACGGCGCGCTTGAAGTGACGCTGAAGGAGGCGACCTCGTCAAAGCTGACGGTCAGAGTCAGAATTTCGGACGCGGATGCGGAGGAGAACTTCGGCGTGCGGTCTGCGTTTTTCGGCGGCGTGCTTTTTGATGAGGGCGAGAGCGGCTCCGAAAAAAAGCTGATGGGCACATACGCGGACAAAATCTATGTCATAACGCTTACGGACGTCGGAATTGCGGATGAGAATGTTCTTTCCGTCTCTGCCGGAGACACCGTCACCGCGCTTGTAAGCTCCGGAGAGGAGAGATTTGTTTTCACAGAAAAGTCGATAAAAAGAGTCGGCTTTGACGGCGTCTCGCTTTCCGTAACACCCGTGAAAAACGGTTTCGGCTGTGACATCCCCGGCAGTGCTGTCTGCTTTTCGGAGGGTGTTTATTTTGCGAACACATACGGCGGAGTCTACTATATAGATAAGGACAGAGAAAGCTCCGTCGACGTTTGCAGGCGCGTTTCAGCCCCGGTGCACGACGAGTTTTTTGCAATGGTCAGCAGCGGCAAAGAGATGAGCGGGATCTGCTGTGACGGAAAATATTATCTTTTTGCCGACGACGATGTTCTCATATGGGACGCATACGAAAAGAGACCGTCGACGATGCTTTCGGCGCCGGAGGAACGGAAGCTCGTATGGTACAGGGCGAAAGTCGATGGATTTGAGGGAGCGGTGCGCGCCGTCGGAGACAGAATCTATTATCTCTGCACGGGCGGGATAAAGCATTTCGGATTTGCTTTTGGCGGTGGCGACGGAATATTTGAAACCGAAACCCTTTATCCGGACGGGATGTTCGTCGAAAAAAGAATATCAAAGGTCTGTATTTCCGCAAGACTCGGAAAAAGCGCGGTGCTCCGCATAAAGCTCGACGACGAAATGCAGGCGGATACATACACACTTTGCGCAGGAGAAAAACCGACTGTCTACACGGTGTCAATCCCCGGCAGAAATTTTTACGGCTTTGCGCTTCAGGTCAGTGGAGGTGACTTTGAAATTTACGGCGTCGGAACGGAATATTACATCTGAGGAATATTTGCGTTTTTTTGCGGAAACAATATATGTGACCGAAAAAAACGAAAGGAAAAGCGCACGGCGGTAATGAAAAAAGCCGTCGGCGCGGCGTAAAAAAATCATGAATATAACATTGAACGAAAAAGAAAAAAACTGTGTAAAGGATCTTGCGGATCAGGAAAAGCTCTGTATTCAGAAGTATGAAAAGTATGCGTCCATGGCGAAGGACAAAGTGCTTTGCGATCTTTTCACAATGCTCAAATCCGATGAGGAAAAGCACCTTTCATCATTGAACGACCTCATGAACGGCACCGTTTCGGCGAATGTCAACGTAAACGACAGCGCGGGCGCGACATATTCTCCCGCGGCAACTTATACGGGCAATTATGTTCAGGCTGACAAGGACAATGACTCCTTCCTCTGCACGGACGCGATCACAACGGAGAAATACGTTTCCTCCGCATATAATTTTGATCTGTTTCAGTTCGGCAGCACGGAGGCGAGAAAACTCCTTGCGGATATTGAGGTCGAAGAGCAGAACCATGCGGAAATGATGTTCAGATACAAAACCGTAAACTCAATGTGTTGATTTCCCGAAAAACAAAAGGCTTGCGCACAGCGCAAGCCTTTTCGGTTTATTTGAGAAATTTTCTCACTTTGTCTCTCCAGCGGAGCATATACTGCCGCGTCATAAGAGTGTAAAGCTTTTGAGTCATCAGCGCGATAACCATCGAAAGGACGAAATACAGAGCTGAAAGCCATTTGCTTTCCGGCAGCTCCAGAAGCTCAGAGAAGAACACAAAGCCGACTGTCAGAAGTGCAAGGGGAAGGGCAATCTTCAGAATCGTTCCGAAGATTTTTCCCGCCTTATCGAAAATGAATTTCGTCGCCGCCATCGGCCCGAAGAGCGCCGCAAAGCATATCGGCGCAAAAAGGTTATTGCCGCAGATGAGAAAGCTCAGCACCGAAATTATCACGTAGACGGAAAAGCCATATCCGAGACCGATTTCGGCAGAGCAGAAAAGCACGATGAACGAAACTATGCATGCGGCTGAAATATCGAGCACGCCGAGCAGTCCGCCGATGAAGAGGATTATCGTGCCGAGAGCGGAAAGTATTCCGCAGACGGCGATTTTCTTTGTTCCTTTCATATCAGCAACAACGGATAAAGTCTCCGCCGCATGCTTCGCACATGCAGTCCATACAGATGAGGGTCGAGCAGACGTCGCAGACGCCGCATCCGCCGCCATCGTTTTCTTTCCGGTATCCGCCGGCGGCTTCCTTCATTTTTTCAACAGCCTGCTTGTATTCCGGGTTACCCGGATCCATTTCGGAGGCTGTCGAAAAGTTTCTCGAAGCCTCAAAATACCAGCCTCTGGCGGCAAAAACGAGACCCTTGAGATAATACCATTCCGCAGTCCTTTCGGAAGGATCGACGGCGTTGAGCTGAACGTCCGCCTCATAGAAATTCTGCTCGTTTATGAGCTGACGTATATCCGCAAAGCGGCTTTCGTCCCTGTATGACTGCGAATAGCTTTCGCTTTCGCCGAAGGATTCATCCCGCTCTCTTTCCTGCTGACGCTGACGGTTTATCTTGTCATATGCTTCGTTTATTTCCTTCATCTTTTCCCCCGCGAGATCCGCCAGGGGAGAGCCGACGTAATTGTCGGGATGATACTTTTTCGCAAGGTCGCGATATGCGCTTTTGATTTCCTCGTCCGTTGCGTTTTTATCGACGCCGAGCACCTTATACGGGTCTTTTCTCATTTTTCCGCCTCCTTTCTCATCGCCATAATAAGCGAATTCTCCATTCCTCCGCGGACAATGTTAGTTATGCAACGCATTACCGCGTCCGACCTCGGCGGCTCGATGAGAGCGATCGCGCGGTCGAGGGAGCGGAGCTCCAGCGTCAGTATGTCCGATATGTCCGAGGAGAGATATTTTTCCGCTTCTTCATCGCTTTCAAAAGCGAAGATAAACGGATTGTATTTGTTTTCTTTTTTGTCTTTTTTATAGTCGCACACGGCGTCCGCAAGGTAGACCCAGCGTCCCGTATGATAACCGATTTCCCGCGCGACTGTGGCAGTCGCCTCTTCATAGCCGACGGAGAGAAGCTCTCCGAGCAGCCTTCCGAAAACGTCCGCTACTTCGTCCGGACGGGGACAGTTTTCTCTTTCGAGCAATGAAAGCTTCGAAAGGTATTCCTCCGTCTTTGCCGATATATCCGGCAGGGCGGCTTTTTTGTCTATCCGTTTCGCATACGGAAGGAGCATTTTCGCAATCATGCGTTTAATGCCTTTTTCATCTCGGACATCGTCCTTACAGTTGTAATAAACGAGAATACCGCTCGCTCTTGCCGCAAATTCAAGTTCGGCATTGTCGCGGCAGACAGTTCGTTTTTTCATCGGGTGCGCTTTGCAGCGTATCCTTTCAAACGAAAGTTCCGTATCCGAAAGAGCCATCCGGCACAGGGCGAAAAACGTCATGTCGTATGACAGTGTAAAGGCGGAAATGCCGCCCGTATGCTTTGACATCGAGCGGCACAGTCCGCAGTATACGCTTCTGTAAAAATCGCTATCCTTGACTTTAAGCTCCGGTACAAGCGGTTTTACAAATCCGAACATTGTTTATGACGAATATCCGTAATAGCGGACGAGGTTATAATAGCTGTTGACGTAATCTTTTGCGAGGAAGGTATTCTTCATTGTAAAGCCGGAGATGGCTGCCGTATCGACCTTGACGGAAGCGTCATAGCCTTCGATGACGCCGTCATATTTGTCATATTTTACGTTGTCATTGTAATCCGAGAACCAATCTTCGTATTCTTCGTCCTCATAGACCTTGTCTACGAGCTCGATACGCTTTACAAAGTATGTGTAATCGTTTGTGTCGCCTGTGGAGAGAGCGTCCGTGCATTCGCCGATTTCAAGCTTCTTTATAGCCTCGTTTACGTTCGAAGCGTTTGTTAGGTTGTTGTCCTTGGGGATGAACACGCCGCGCTTGAGCGTTACGGAATAGTAATTGTCGGAATGTTTCTGAACGAGCTCTTCAAAATCGACGCCGTTCTTGATATCCTGCTGGATTTCCGCCGCGAGGGTTGCTTTCTTTTCCTTTTCCTCCTGCGTCAGCTTTTCCGTTTCATATGCCTTCTGCTCGGTCACCTTGCCGTCCTTATCGGTTGTCGTCTTGACAACACGATTGCCGTTTTCGTCCGTCTTTACCTTGTTGTTCATGTCGAGCATGATGAAGAGATAGCCTACGTAATTATCCTTATAATATTTGTCGAGTTCTTCGGCTGTAACGGGGTCGATACCTTTGTCGCCATAGAGGTATTCAACGACCGCCTTGGACTTTTCAGCCATTATGAGATAATCATAGAGCTGGTTTGACGTGTATCCGAAGTACTGCTTGTAATAGCCCTTTCCGCGCTGGCTCTTGACGGCGGAGTCTACGTTCTTTTTGATACTTGCGATTGTTTCGTCGCTTATTGTGAGCTCGTATTTATCGAAAAGATACTGCTCTATGAGAACGGACTTGACATGGGTTATCGCGCGGTCTGTATAGACCTTGTCATAGGTGATGCCTTCATCTGTTTTCTGATCCCAGATGGTGCTTTCGACTGACGAATTGAGAACGTTCTGTGTATAGAAGGTCTGCTTTGAATAGGTCATCATGAACTTGAAGAAGTTTGTGTCTGCCGTGTAGGTTTTTCCGTTGTCGGCTTCAAATGTCATGACTGTTTTCGCTCCGCAACCGGAAAGAGTAAGCGCGAGAGTTGCCATGAGCATTGCAAGTGCCAATGCAAAGGCAACCGTCTTTACTGTTTTTGCTGTGCGTTTCATAATTTTTGATTCTCCTTGTAATTTGTAAAAAGCGGAATTAAAAAGTCCTGTGTAACATTATACATACATTTTTCAATAAAATCTACTCTTTTTTTGATTTTATTTGTATATATTTTTTTAACAACCCGCAAATATAGGGTAAAATCGGTTCTCCGCTCTTGTTTTTGCACCTTATTGAGGGCTTTGTCGACGCTATGACGGTGATTGATTTCTTCGGATAGAGGGAAATCATCTCCGACCACGCGGGGATATCGAGGTATCTCGGATAGATGACGGCGCCGTCCTCGCTTTGGTCTATCTGGACGAACCCGCAGTCGATTGCGAGCGCGCGGAGGAGGGAGATGGAGAGGAGCGTTTCGACGGACGGCGGAAGGTCTCCGTAGCGGTCGAGCAGCTCTGCGGCGATATCGTCCATATCCTGCTCCGTTTCGACGGTCGCGATTTTCTTGTAAACGTCGATACGCTGGGCGGAATCGCTTATATAGCTTTCGGGAATATATGAGTCCCTGCCGATGTTGACGGTGCAGTCCGCACGTTCCTTCGGCTTTTCGCCCTTCTCTTCGAGCACGGCTTCATTGAGTATTTTTATATAAAGGTCATAGCCGATGCTCTCCATGTGCCCGTGTTGACGTGCGCCGAGAAGGTCACCCGCGCCGCGTATTTCAAGGTCGCGCAGGGCTATCTTGAAGCCTGAGCCGAACTCGGTGAAGTCGCGGATTGCCTGAAGGCGCTTAGTTGCGATTTCCGAAAGGGATTTTGAGCGGGGATATGTGAAATAGGCGTAAGCCCTGCGGGAACTCCTGCCGACGCGTCCGCGTATCTGATGAAGCTGTGAAAGCCCCATTTTGTCCGCATTTTCGATTATCAGCGTGTTTGCGTTCGGAACGTCGACTCCCGTTTCGATTATCGTCGTGCAGATGAGAATATCAATGTCACCGGAGACCATCCCCTGCCATATGGCGGAGAGCTCGTCCTTTTCCATCTGCCCGTGTGCGACCTCAATGACCGCGTCCGGAAATTCCTTTCGCAGTTTTATCGCCTTCTGAACGATCGTGTCAACTCTGTTGTGCAGATAAAACACCTGTCCGCCGCGGCGCAACTCTCTGCGTATCGCCTCGTTTATTACTATATCGTCGTGTTCGAGAACGTATGTCTGAACGGGCAACCTGTCGCTCGGCGCCTCGTCCAGCACGGACATATCACGTATCGAGCTCATAGCCATATTCAGCGTTCTCGGAATGGGGGTTGCCGTCAGCGTCAGAACGTCGACGTTCTTTGAAAACTGCTTGAGCTTTTCTTTGTGTGCAACGCCGAATCGCTGTTCCTCGTCGACTATCAGCAGCCCGAGATCTTTGAACTGCACGTCCGACGACAGTAGCCTGTGCGTGCCGATTATTATATCGACGTCACCCCTTTTGAGCGCGCGGAGCGTTGCCTCCTGCTCCTTTGCCGTGCGGAAGCGGGACATAAGCGAAATCTTTATCGGAAACGCTCTCATTCTTGAAACGGCTGTCTGATAATGCTGCATTGCGAGAATTGTCGTCGGGACGAGAATTGCAACCTGCTTGCCCGCTTCAACCGCCTTGAACGCCGCGCGGAGGGCAACTTCTGTCTTTCCGAAGCCGACGTCTCCGCAGAGCAGTCTGTCCATGGGGACAGAACGCTCCATATCCTTTTTTATGTCCTCTGCGGCGGCAAGCTGACCGTCCGTCTCGTCATATTCAAAGGTCGATTCAAATTCCCTCTGCATTTCTCCGTCTGCGGGGAAGGCGTAACCGGGGCGGCGGAGCCTTTCGGCATAAAGCTCTATAAGCTCTTTTGCCATCTCCTTTACCTCCGCCTTGACGCGCGACTTTGCCCTTGCCCATTCCGTTCCGCCGAGCTTTGAAAGATGAAGCATTCCGTCGTCCGCTCTTGCGCCGATGTATTTTGAAACTAGGTCAATCTGCTCGCAGGGAACATAGAGCACGTCGGTGCCGGCGTATTGAATTTTCATATGGTCGCGGCAGACGCCGTCATAATTGCGTATGCTTTCAAGCCCCATATACCGCCCTATACCGTGCGTGACGTGGACGACGTAATCGCCGACTTCAAGATCCGCATAAGAGAGAATTTTTTCCTTTGCCGAACGTGCGGATTTTGCATTGCGCAGCTTTCTTATCGCGAGCTTGCGCTTTGCAAGACTCTGATTTTCGCGCAGGGAAATGCAGGCAAAGCCGGAGCGGATAAGCTCGAAGCCCTCCGCATCAAAACAGCTTATATATACGCACCTGCGCGGGATATCCGTTATTTTCGTAAAGTCGGGAGCGGACGCCGCGCTTATGTTGCTTTCGCCCATCAGCTTTACGAGATTGTTTATTTCAACCTCGTTTTCGCAGAGGATGAGTATCGATTCGCCCGCCGTCACATAGGAGGTGACGTCCTCGACGAGCGCGCCGTAATTTCCCGTAGGCGATGCGGTTTTTCGGCTTTCAAAGGAGTAAATCCCCGAAATCCGCTCTCTGTATTGTGAAATAAAGCTGTTTATAAGCACGGCGGGATTTCTGCCGACGAAGGCATAAAAATCCTCTGCGTCCTCTGAAAACGCGCTGTATTTTGATATCATAACGCCCGACGAGATAAGCTCCTTTATCGTCTCCTCATAGTGCCATGCATAGGCTTTGAGCCGCTCCTCAACCGATGACGACTCCGTCATAGCGACGAGCGTATCCTCGCAGAACCAGTCGATGAGGGCTGTACATTCGGGATAGACGAGTGAAATATATTTATCCGCGAAGGGAAGCTCAAGGCCGTTATCTATGGCGTCCTTTTCGTGCATAAGCGACTCTCTCGCCTCGGCGGTTATCGTCTTTTTCAGCTGGGCGGATATTGCGGCGGACATTTTTGCCCTTGCCTTTTCGTCCGTCAGAATTTCGCGGGCGCACGTTACGGTCACTTTTTTCACGTCGGCGACGCGGCGCTGCGTCATTATATCAAAGGAATATACGGAGTCGATTTCGTCCCCGAAAAATTCAATCCTGACGGGGGAGGGAAGCTGCGGAGGGAAAATATCGACAATGCCTCCGCGGACGGAAAACTGCCCCTTGCCGTCGACAAGGTTCCCGCGGACATATCCCGCGGAAACAAGAAAGGCGGATAGGGCGGCGATATCGTGCGTTTCGCCTTCCGATACCGTCATGGTCGCTTTTTCAAGACGTCCTCTCGGAATTGTATATTGTATTGCCGCGTCCGGCACCGTCACGACGACGTCGATGTCGTCTTCGGCTATCGCCGTAAGCACGGCAATCCGTTCGTGCTCCGTATCGTGCGAGGAAACGATATTATAAAGCACGGGGTCGCGGACGGGATAGACCATAGAACGAAGTCCCACGCCCGAAAGAAAAGCGTTTATCGATGCGGCGGTTTTTTCGTCGTGCGCTATGACAAGAGCGGGGGACGACGTTATTTTTTCGGAAACCAAAGCGGCGAGGAAAGCATTTTCAGCCCCCTCGCAAAGTCCCGTTACCATCGCGGGCGCCCGATTTTCTATCCGTAGCTGACCCCGCAGGTTTTCAAGCAGTTGACCGTATTCGCGCTCCGCGCGGATACGGCTTGAAAGTATATTCATTTTATTTCTCCGTTCTGTTGTAAAGGCACATCGCCTTCTCCGTTTCGCCCGATATTATCAGGCGCACAGCGTCAAAAATGTCGTCCCTGCGCCCTTCCGTCAGCTTCATATCGCCGTCCGGCAGATTTCCGAGAACCCAGTCCGCAAGGTCATATTCGGGCGACGGCTTTTTGCCGACGCCTATTTTCACGCGGGGATATTTCTCCGTTCCGAGCCACGCGTTTATGCTTTTCAGCCCGTTGTGACCGCCGGCGCTGCCCTCTCTGCGGATACGGATATGACCGGGATCAAGGGAGACGTCGTCGCTTAAAATTATTATATTGTCCGGTGAAATTTTATAAAAATCAGCCGCCGCTTTCACCGCCGTTCCGGAAGCGTTCATAAGAGTCTGCGGCTTCATTAAAAGCACTTTCGTACCGCCGATTTCACATTCGCCGACGAGCGAATCAAACTTCGCGCGGTCGATCTTTGCGCCGAGTTTCGCGGCGATATAGTCTATCGCGCGGAAGCCTGCGTTATGGCGGGTGTTATCATATTTTTTGCCGGGATTTCCGAGCCCGACGACGATGAACGTCGGGGGACCGGAGACCGCGGTTGTTTCTGTTTTTTTGAAAAGGTCGAATATCGACATTTGTTTTTCCTCCGTGATCGTCGGCTTGCGCGTGCAGGCAGACGCTTTGCAAGGTATATTTTACACAAAATACAACCGTTTTGCAAGGGTAAAGCGTCGATTTTGAAATAAATCTTCGGAAAATAAATCTTTTTCATAAAATTTTTTGAAAAAACTATGGATATTGCGATTTTGTTGTGATATAATATCTAATCGAATAAAGTTAGCAAAACTTTAATAAATAAAAAGTGGAGGAATTTCACACAATGGCAGCAAAAAAATATTGTTACCTGTTCAGCGAAGGCAACGCAAACATGCGTGAGCTTCTCGGCGGCAAGGGCGCAAACCTTGCGGAAATGACAAACATCGGTCTTCCCGTTCCTCAGGGCTTCACAATCTCGACAGAAGCCTGCACACAGTATTATGAAGACGGCAAGAAAATCAATCCTTCCATCGAAGCTGAAATAATGAGCTATATCGAAAAGATGGAAGAGATCACCGGCAAGAAGTTCGGCGATCACGAGAATCCCCTTCTCGTTTCTGTCCGTTCCGGCGCAAGAGCGTCCATGCCCGGTATGATGGACACAATCCTCAACCTCGGTCTCAACGAAGAGGTTGTTGACGTTATCGCAAAGAAATCCGGCAATCCCCGTTGGGCTTGGGACTGTTACAGAAGATTTATCCAGATGTTCTCCGACGTCGTTATGGAAGTCGGCAAGAAGTATTTTGAAAAGCTCATCGACGAGATGAAAGAAAAGAAGGGCGTAAAGCAGGATATAGAGCTTGACGCAAACGACCTCAAAACTCTCGCCATGCAGTTCAAGGCTGAATACAAATCCAAGATCGGCACGGACTTCCCCTCCGATCCCAAGGTTCAGCTCTTTGAGGCTATCAAAGCCGTTTTCCGCAGCTGGGACAACCCCCGTGCAAACGTATACCGTCGTGACAACGACATTCCCTATTCATGGGGTACAGCCGTAAACGTTCAGATGATGGCGTTCGGCAACATGGGCGACGACTGCGGTACAGGCGTTGCATTCACGCGTGACCCCGCTACCGGCGCAAAGGGTCTTTTCGGCGAATTCCTTACAAACGCTCAGGGCGAGGACGTCGTTGCCGGCGTTCGTACGCCTATGAAGATTGCAGAGATGGAACAGAAGTTCCCCGAAGCGTTCAAGCAGTTTGAGGACGTCTGCAAAACACTTGAAAATCACTATCGCGATATGCAGGATATGGAGTTCACAGTTGAACACGGCAAGCTCTATATGCTCCAGACACGTAACGGTAAGAGAACGGCTCAGGCTGCTCTCAAGATCGCTTGCGACCTTGTTGACGAAGGAATGAGAACTCCCGAAGAAGCAGTTGCAATGATCGACCCCAGAAATCTCGATACACTTCTTCACCCGCAGTTCGATGCAAAGGCTCTCAAAGCCGCAACTCCTCTCGGCAAGGGTCTCGGAGCTTCTCCCGGCGCAGCTTGCGGACAGGTTGTATTCACAGCCGAGGACGCAGTTGAATGGAAGGCAGCCGGCAAGAAGGTCGTTCTTGTACGTCTTGAAACCTCTCCCGAGGATATCACGGGTATGAAGGCAGCTCAGGGCATACTCACCGTCAGAGGCGGTATGACGAGCCACGCAGCCGTTGTTGCACGCGGAATGGGAACATGCTGTGTTTCCGGTTGCGGCGACATCAAGATGGACGAAGAAAACAAGAAATTCGAGCTTGCAGGAAAGGTATTCCACGAGGGCGACGAAATCTCCATCGACGGTACGACAGGTAACATCTATGCAGGACTTATCCCGACGGTTGACGCAAAGATCGCGGGCGAGTTCGGCAGAATCATGGCTTGGGCAGACGAATTCAGAAAGCTCAAAGTCCGTACAAACGCAGACACACCCAGAGACGCAAAGAAGGCAAGAGAGCTCGGCGCGGAAGGTATCGGTCTCTGCCGTACAGAGCATATGTTCTTTGAGGCTGACAGAATTGCGGCGTTCAGAGAAATGATCTGCGCAGACACAGTTGAAGAGAGAGAAGCGGCTCTTGATAAGATTCTTCCTTATCAGCAGGGCGACTTCGAGGCTCTTTATGAAGCTCTTGAAGGAACCCCCGTATGCATCAGATTCCTTGACCCGCCGCTTCATGAGTTCGTTCCGACAGAAGAGGCTGACATTGAGCTTCTCGCAGCAGCACAGGGCAAGAGCGTTGAGAGCATCAAGGCGCTTATCGCTTCGCTCCACGAGTTCAACCCGATGATGGGTCACCGCGGCTGCCGTCTTGCGGTAACATATCCCGAAATCGCAAAGATGCAGACAAAGGCTGTCATCCGCGCGGCAATCAACGTAAAGAAAAATCATCCGGACTGGAACGTTAAGCCCGAAATCATGATCCCGCTTATCTGCGAAGTAAAAGAGCTTAAGTTCGTAAAGAAGGTTGTTGTTGAAACGGCTGACGCTGAGATCGCAGCGGCAGGTGTCAAGCTTGATTATGAAGTCGGCACGATGATTGAAATTCCCCGTGCGGCTCTCACAGCTGACGATATCGCAAAGGAAGCAGACTTCTTCTGCTTCGGTACAAATGACCTTACCCAGATGACTTACGGCTTCAGCCGTGACGACGCAGGCAAGTTCCTCAATGCTTACTATGAGACAAAGATCTTTGAAAACGATCCGTTTGCAAAGCTCGACCAGGTCGGCGTAGGCAAGCTTATGAAGATGGCGATCAGCCTCGGCAGACCCGCAAACCCGAACCTCCATATCGGTATCTGCGGCGAGCACGGCGGCGACCCGACATCCGTTGAGTTCTGCCACAACATCGGTCTTGATTACGTTTCCTGCTCACCGTTCCGTGTACCGATCGCACGTCTTGCGGCAGCTCAGGCAGCTATCAAGGACAAAAAGAACTAAGATATAGTCTTTATACGGGCTCCCCGCTTCGGCGGGGAGCTTTGTTACTGTACACAAAGGGGCGTCTGTGCCGTTACCGGCAAAAAGCATCGGTGTTTGCAATAAAATCGGCGGGAAATATTGACAGAAGCGCAAATTTGATGTATAATTCATTGTAGTATATTGGATGATTTTGCGGCTTTTCACCTTCCGTATCGGAAGGTGGGGCAGTCAAAGGGCATGAAAATTCGTGCCTTTTGATTGCCGGTGGGCATGATAAAATCAT
>UQUT01000005.1 GCA_900544285.1 uncultured Eubacterium sp. | reverse complement strand
CTTTTCTTTGAAAAGAAAAGTAGGCAAAAGAAACTTCAGTTATCGGGGACGATATGCAGATTTTATATTATCTGCACAGACAGGGCTTGCAAAAAGGCAAAAGAAGCTTCAGTTATCGGGGAGTATGCGCAGAACTTTAATTATCTGCACAGACAGGGCTTTTGTAAAAAGGCAAAAGAAACTTTAATTATCGGGGAGGCTTTTCAATCAATCCGCGCCGCAGGCGCACCGCTTCTCTTCGATCTTCTCTCTTCGTTTTTCTCTCCGCGTAGCGGTTTGCTTCTCTTCAATTTTCTCTCTTATCTTTTCTCTTTTTCCGGAGGTTGATTTATGAAAAGAAAATATGCCGTTGTAACCGGCGGCTCGCGCGGAATAGGCGCGGAAATCGTGCGCGCCCTGTGCAGATCGGGTTGCGACGTTATAGTCAATTACAGATTGTCTGCCGAGAGTGCGAAAGCGCTTTGTCGCGAGATAAACGCGCTCGGTGCCGGCAGGGCGATACCGTTCTGTGCCGATGTCTCGGATGAGTCCGGTGCAAGGCGGCTGATTTCCAAAGCGATTATGGAATTCGGCAGGCTCGACATTCTCGTAAACAATGCGGGGGTTGCAAGCCCGCAGGCGCTTATCGACATTACGGAGGACGAGCTTCGCCGCGTCATGGGAACGAATTTTGACGGCGCTCTATTCTGTACCCGCGCGGCGGCAAGAGAGATGATCGGCGCGGGCTGCGGCGGGGCGATCGTCAATGTTTCGTCCATGTGGGGCATATGCGGCGCGGCGGGAGAGGCTGTTTATTCGGCTTCGAAGGCGGCTGTCATAAACCTGACAAAATCGCTTGCAAAGGAACTTGCTACGGCGGACATCGTCGTCAACTGCGTTGCGCCCGGCGTAATAAACACGGAAATGAACTCATGTTATGACGAAGAAACCATGGAAGAGCTGAAAAAAAGAACGCCGCTCGGGAGGCTCGGAGAACCTGCCGATGTGGCGCGTGCAGTGACATTTCTGTCGCTTGAAAATACCTTCATCACAGGACAGACGCTCTGCGTTGACGGCGGATTTATACTTTAATTATCTGTAATAAACGTAATAACAGATAATCGTGCGGATTTTGCCGCCCTGCTCTATATCGGGCGCGGTGATAATCACGCCTTCGAGCGACATAAGCTCGGAGACCGTCATCTCCTCAATATTGCAACGGAAAATGACGCGATTGTCCGCAGAGACTATGAGCTGACCGTTTCTTATGTTGAAACCGCCGTTTTTCCCGATGACGGAATCGGTATCGCCGTCGCGCTCGGTTGCGTAACGGAGGCGGTTGCGAACCATTTTCTCCGCCATTTTGATTTTGAACGACAGCTTCTCTTCGGGCTTTTTTCGCTTGAAAAGGGACATAATCTTCACCTCGCTTTATCTTATGATATCACAAAGCGGGGCAAAATCAAAGAAAAATCCGAAAAAACGCGCCGAATTTCAAAAATACCCTTTATTATTTTGTTGAATGATGATAAAATGAGTCATACATATGAGATTTTGAGTCATCATTTGCGACTGAATTTTACACAAATTATTTTTTTGAGAGGTAAAATATGAGCATTGAACAGAATACCATCAAAGAAAATAAAAATTTCTTTGTGCGGACATGGCTCCGTATAAAAAACAGCGAGTATACTTATCTCGCCTCTGCATTTCTGCTTCCTTTCGTCATAATGGCGGGAGCTTTTGCCTGCATGGAATTTCATCCCTTCGGCAACAGCTCCATTCTTACGCTTGACTTTCAGGCGCAGTACATTTATTATTATGAAAAAATCCGCGATCTGCTTGTGAACGGCGGGAGCTGGCTTTATTCATGGCAGAGGACGCTCGGCGGGGAATTCATGGGCATAGTCGCGTATTATATGGGCAGCCCGTTCAACCTCCTGCTCGTTCTCTTCCCGAAGAAGAACATTGTTGACGCGGTCACATTTATCCAGCTCTGCAAGATAGGTACGATGGGTCTCAACTTCGGGCTTTACCTGCATAAGACGAGAAAGCTCGGTCAGATGAGAACGATAGCCCTTTCTATGATGTATGCGCTTTGCGCGTTTTCCGTTATCCAGACGATCGACCCCATGTGGCTCGACGCTGTCGTTTTCCTGCCGCTTCTCATTTTAGGCACGGAATCTCTCATCCGCAAAAAGAAGGTCGTTCTCTATATAGTTTCCCTCTCCGTGATATTCATTTCTAACTATTACATGGGCTATATGTGCGGAATTTTCACCTTCCTTTATTTCTGCTACTATTATTACACAGTCCGCCCCGAAATCTATAAGGGCGAAAAGAGATTTTTCCGCAGTGTGGGCTTTAAGACGTTCATGCGCTTTGCGTTCAGCACGCTGCTCGCGATAGGACTTTCGTCATTTATGCTCTATGCGGCATGGTATTCGCTGGGGTTCGGTAAAATGGGTTGGCTGAACGTCGATTTCTCCTTTAAGCTCCGCTTTGATTACCTCGATCTGTTTATAAATATGCTTCCGGGCTCGTATACGTCGCTCAACCGCGGCGGTCAGCCTGAAATCTATTGCGGCGCGGTCGCGCTCATGTGCATACCGATTTTCTATCTTTCAAAGTCAATCCCGAAGAGACAGAAAATCGCGGCGACGGGACTTCTCCTCGTGCTCATCTCAAGCTTTACGATAAACACTCTCGACCTTGTATGGCACGGCTTTGCAGAGCCCAACTGGCTCAATTACAGATATGCGTATGTATTCTCCTTCTTCGTCCTGACCATGGCAGCGGATGCGCTTAAGGGAATTCGGAAGGTCAAGCTTTCATATATAATCGCGACGGGAATTTCATATTCCGTGCTCGTGCTCATCATCCAAAAGCTGAAGGTCACCTTCCAGCAGGGCGACAACACAATCACGCTCAGCTCTCTCAGATGTATAATGTTCTCGCTCATAGTGTTCTTCATATACACCTTTGTGCTCAAGTCCCTGCGCGATAACAAAAAGGCGGAATCCGCGGCGTTCACGCTTGCGGCGGTCGTCTGCATCGAAATGTTTGTCGGTTCGCTCCTCAACGCGGTCAGCGTTCAGGAGGAGGTCGGCGTGACGAGATATGCAAACTATCTCGATTCAAACGGCAACGAGGTTTATTCCTCATATACCGGCGGCATAATCAGAACGCAGAGCGTTGTCGACAAGATACTCGACAGCGACAAAACCTTCTATCGAATGGAAAGCACGGTATACCGTTGCAATGTAAACGAGCCGATGGCTCTCGGCTATAACGGCATTTCCCATTCGACCTCGACCCTCAACGCAAACGTCATAAGAATGATGGCGAGAATGGGTTATTCATCCGACTCGCACTGGACGAAATACCTCGGAGGAACGCCCGTTTCGGACGCGCTCTTCGGTATCAAATACGTAATAACCAAAAACGACACCCTTGACGGCAACATCTTCAAGATTGCCGCGCAGGGTGAAGAGGGCTATCAGATTGTCAAGCCCGGCAACATCATTTATGCAATGCAGAACACAAAGGCGCTTTCCGTTGCATACGGTGTCAGCGAAAATGTCATAAACGATATGAACGAGCTGACATACCCGCCATATATTTCGGGACTTGACTATCAGAACAGACTCATCAAATCCATGCTTTCCGAAAGCGGCGTGACGGGCGACGTTCTCAAGGGAATAACCGCTTCGATAAGCGCGACGGACTGCTCCCGCTCAACCTTCAACCAGACGCATAAATACAACGTCGGCGACGAGGAAAAGGAAGCTATAAACCCCTATTACTGCTTTGAAAAAACCGGAAATGACCCGAAAGCCAAGCTCGATTTCACCGCTCCAGCGGACGGGCCGATATACTTCCATTTCACGGCGGCAAACTTCGGAAAGACATTCAGCGTTTATGTGAAGAAGAACAACGGCGCGACGTCCTTCGTTTCAGATTATTTCGGAAACGAGACAAAGCGCATAATGAAGCTGGGCGATTTCAAGGAGGGCGACAGGGTGACGGTTGAACTGCGCCTGAAGGACGACGCGCTCTATCTTTCCAAGGAATCGAAATATTTCTTCTACTATATAGATCACACCGCGCTTGACGAAGCCTTCGACCAGCTCTCCGCCGCTGAAATGTATGTTGAGGATTACGGCAACGACTATCTCAAGGGTACAATCGACCTGCCGGCAGGTCAGGAGCTGATATTCACCTCCATCCCCTATGACGCGGGCTGGAACGTATATATCGACGGCGAAAAGGCTGAGACGCTCATGGTGTGCGACTCGCTCCTTGCCGTGAAATCGACGGCGGGCTATCATGATATCGAATTCCGCTATATGCCCAAGGGCTACGTCCTTGCCATGATAATCACCGCGATTTCGCTTGTTGTGTTCATCTGCTTTATCATCTTTATAAAGGTCGACAAGGTAAGACGATTTGTATATAAGCTTGCGGGCAAAAAATACGCTCCATACGGCGTTTCCGGCGATATGATATTCATAACGGAGGACGTAGCGGACGATGACGATGTTCCCGCAACCGCCGGAATGATAAAAGAGCCGGAGCCGGAAAATCCGGAGCCGGTCGCTCCCGCAGAGGAAGAAAAGCCTTCCGAGAAAGAGCCTTCCGCGGAAGAAGAAAACAAATAAATTAAAACGGACAAATCGGGAGGGGGTAGCTTTCCCGATTTGTTTTAATGAAAGAGGACAATATGGCATTTGACGTTATATTTGCGACGGCTGTTGCAAAGGAGCTTGATGGCGCCCTTGCGGGGGCAAGAGTCGAAAAGGTTTATCAGCCGTCAAAAGAAGAGATATTGCTTTTCTGCCGCGTCGGCAGGGAAACAAAAAAGCTGATTGTTTCATCTTCTCCCGCCTCGGCAAGAGTGTGTTTTACGGAAACCGCGGGAGAAAATCCCGCCGCCCCGCCGATGTTCTGTATGCTTTTGCGCAAGCACCTTGCGGGAGCACAGATAGATAACGTGGAGACGGTCGGTTTTGAGCGTGCGATAAAGATAACATTTGCCTGCCGGGATGAGCTCGGCTTTGAGTGCAGGCGATATCTCATAGCGGAGATAATGGGCAAATACAGCAATATCATCTTCACCGGCGACGATGACGGGAAAATGAAAATTCTGGGCGTGACAAAGCCCGTCGATATGACGACGAGCAGTCGTCGTCAGCTTCTGACGGGAATGATATATCAGTCACCGCCGCCGCAGGACAAGGCGTCGCCTCTTGACGAAACGGAGGAGGGCTTTCTTTCCCGATTTGAAAATTACCCGCAGGGAAAGGACGCAGAAAGATTTTTCATTGACACATATCTCGGCTTTTCTCCCGTTGTCGCAAGAGAAATCGTGCATCGGGCGGGCTGTGACGGAATGACGGCGGGCGAAGCCGACGCAAAAAGGCTTGCCTCTGACTTCCTTGCACTCATGGAAAAAGTGAAAAACGGGGAATTCGTTCCTTACGCTGTTTACGGCACAGGTGGAGAGCCCGAAGAATTTTCATATACGGAGATAACATATCTGCCCGGAGCGGGGAAAAGGTTTGAGAGCTTTTCCGCTCTTCTCTCGGCTTTCTACGGCAAAAAAGCGGAAGCCGAGGCGCTGAAAAACCGCGTCGGCGCGACGGAAGCGCTTATAGTCACGGCGAAAAAGCGACTGACAAAGAAGCTGGATATTCTCTCTGCGGAGCTTGAAGAATGTAAGGACGCGGAAAAATATCGCCGTTGGGGCGAGCTTATAACCGGCTCGCTTTATATGCTGACGGGCAAAGCCGGCGAGGCGACTGTCACGGACTATTATTCCGACCCGCCTCGGACGGTAACCATCCCGCTTGACGAAAAGCTGACGGCGTCCCAGAATGCGGCGAGATATTATAAGAAGTATAACAAGCTCAAAACGGCGAGGACGATTGCAGCCGAGCAGGCGGAAAAAGCCCGCGCGGAGCTGGAATATCTGAAAACCGTTGAAGCGTCGCTTGCGCTCTGCGAATGTGCGGCGGACGTTTCCGAGATAAGGGAAGAGCTGATGAAAACGGGCTATCTCCGTCGTCCCGTGCAGGTGAAAGGGCAGAAGCCGAAAAAGACGGAGCCGATGTATTTTCATACGTCGCTCGGCAGGGAGATAATCTGCGGAAAGAACAACACCCAGAACGACTTCCTTTCAACAAAGCTCGCCGAAAAGAGCGACTGGTGGTTTCACGTCAAGGGAGGGGCAGGGTCGCACGTGATTATGCGCTGCGGGCCTGATGAAGACCCCGACGCAAGAGACTTTACTGAGGCGGCGCAGGCGGCGGCATTTTTCTCCGACGAGAGGGCTTCCGCAAACGTCGCAGTCGATTATACCCTTGCGAAATTTGTCAAAAAGCCGTCGGGCTCGGCGCCGGGTCACGTAATTTATACGGATTATTACACGGCATATGTAAATCCCGCAAAGCCGAAAGGAAAATAAAATGACAGACCTTTATATAAAGCAGCACGTTTTCACCATCGGCGAAAGGTTCACGGTCTATTCGGAGGACGGAAGCGAAAAATATTATGTCTCCGGCGAGTTTTTGTCTCTGCCGAAAACGTTTCACATAACCTCCGCTGACGGAGAAGAGGTCGCTGAAATTTCAAGAAGACTTTTTTCGTTCCCGCTCAAATACGATTTTTCCGCTG
This sequence comes from uncultured Eubacterium sp., assembly GCA_900544285.1. Classification (GTDB taxonomy): domain Bacteria; phylum Bacillota; class Clostridia; order Oscillospirales; family CAG-272; genus CAG-841. The sequence goes on along the minus strand of UQUT01000005.1, from coordinate 93,764 downwards.
GCGGGGAAGAGATGACCGTCTGCAAGAGAATATCGCTTTTCTGTCCGTCATACAGGGTCGACCCGCTCGGGTGGGAGATAGAGGGCGAATTCTTTGCCCATGAATACGAAATAACGGATGACGGGAGCACCGTCGCGACGGTTTCAAAGGAATGGTTTACCTTCGGCGACGCTTATCGCCTTCGCGTCATGCGCGACAGCGACGTTATCCCGTGCCTTTGCGCGCTTATCGTCATAGACGCATGCCTTGCGGATAACAACTGAAAAACAAAAAATTTATTTTAAGGATTATTTTTTACAATAAATTTATTTACTTTTCGCAACAGTTGTGATAATATAATAGTTAATGCAAAATATATATAATTTTCATTATATGCAAATAAAAAACGGAGGAAAAAACATGGCAAGAAAAATGATTTCCATGGACGGTAACACCGCTGCCGCACACGTTTCGTATGCGTTTACGGAGGTTGCCGCAATCTATCCCATCACGCCTTCCAGCCCTATGGCGGAAAACACCGACACATGGTCTGCGGGCGGGCTCAAAAACATTTTCGGAGACAAGGTAAAGGTTGTTGAAATGCAGTCCGAAGCAGGCGCGGCAGGTGCTGTTCACGGCTCTCTCGCAGCAGGCGCACTTACAACAACATATACCGCTTCTCAGGGACTTCTCCTTATGATCCCCAATATGTACAAGATCGCCGGAGAACTTCTTCCCTGTGTAATTCATGTTTCCGCGCGTTGCGTGGCGTCTCACGCACTCAACATTTTCGGTGACCATTCCGACGTATACGCTTGCCGTCAGACAGGCTTTGCTATGCTCGCTGAATCCAACCCGCAGGAAATTATGGACCTCGGCGCTGTTGCCCATCTTTCAACAATCAAGGGCAGAGTACCGTTTCTCAACTTCTTCGACGGTTTCAGAACATCTCATGAAATCCAGAAGATCGAGGCTTGGGACTATGACGACCTCAAATCCATGATAGACAAGGACGCGCTTGCGGCTTTCCGCGCACGTGCGCTCAACCCCGAACATCCCGTTCTCCGCGGCTCGGCTGAAAACGGCGATATCTTCTTCCAGCACAGAGAAGCGTGCAACGAATATTATGACGCTCTCCCCGCTATCGTTGAAGAATATATGGGCAAGGTCAACGAAAAACTCGGCACAAACTATCAGCTCTTCAACTATTACGGCGCACCCGATGCAGACAGAGTTATCATCGCTATGGGCTCCGTATGCGACGTTGCAGAGGAAGTTATTGATTATATGAACGCTCACGGCGAGAAGGTCGGTCTTGTAAAGGTTCGTCTTTACCGTCCTTTCCGTGCGGACAAGCTCATCGCGGCTATCCCCGAAACGTGCAAGAAGATCGCCGTTCTCGACAGAACAAAAGAGCCCGGCTCTCTCGGCGAGCCTCTCTATCTTGACGTTGTTACGGCTCTTGCTCAGGCAGGAAAGACTGTAAAGGTTGTCGGCGGACGTTACGGTCTCGGTTCAAAGGATACGCCTCCCGCATCTATCTTTGCGGTTTATGAAAACCTCGCACAGGACGCTCCGAAGAACGGCTTCACAATCGGTATCACCGATGACGTTACAGGCCTTTCCCTCGAAGAGAAGCCCGCTCCGGACACAGCTCCCGCAGGCACTATCGCATGCAAATTCTGGGGTCTCGGCGGCGACGGTACAGTCGGCGCAAACAAGAACTCGATAAAGATCATCGGCGACCACACCGATAAATACATTCAGGCATACTTCCAGTACGACTCAAAGAAAACCGGCGGCTTTACGGTTTCTCACCTCCGCTTCGGCGATACTCCCATAAAGAGCCCGTACTATATCACAAAGGCTGACTTTGTCGCTTGCCATAATCACGCTTATCTTGAACAGTACGACATGGTATCCGACGTTAAGCCCGGCGGCGTATTCCTCCTCGACTGCCCGTGGACAGAGGCAGAGCTTGATGAAAAGCTCCCCGGCTCCGTAAAGGCTTATATCGCAAACAACGGTATCAACTTCTACGTTATCGACGCTACCGGCACGGCTATGAAGCTCGGCAACGTCAAGGTTAAGAACACGGTTCTTCAGTCCGCATTCTTCTCTCTTGCAAAGGTTCTTCCCGCAGCAGAGGCAATAGAATATATGAAGAAGATGGCTTATAAGTCATATTCCAAGAAGGGCGAAGCTATCGTCAACCTCAACTACGCCGCTATCGACGCAGGCGCAGGCGCAGCTGTCAAGGTAAACGTTCCCGAAAGCTGGAAGACGGCTGAAAAGGAAGCTGCCAAGGCTCCCGCAGAAGGCAAGAGAGCTGACCTTGTCAAGTTTGTAAACGACATTGCACGTCCCGTAAACGCTATGAAGGGCGATTCGCTCCCCGTTTCTGCATTCAAGGATTGCGCAGACGGCACATATCCTCAGGGCGCATCCGCTTATGACAAGCGCGGCGTTGCAGTCAAGGTTCCCGTATGGCACGCTGAAAACTGCATCCAGTGCAACCAGTGCTCTTATGTATGTCCTCACGCCGCTATCCGTCCCTTCGCTATGAACGCAGACGAAGCCGCAAAGGCTCCCGCTTGCACAAAGTTCACGGCTAAGATGATGGGTAAGGGCTGCGAAGATTATAAATTCACAATCGCTGTTTCTCCTCTCGACTGTATGGGCTGTTCGCTCTGCGTGAACGTCTGCCCGACAAAGCCCGAGAAGAGAGCGCTTGAAATGGTTCTCACGGAAACCCAGCTCGATCAGCAGCCCGCTTTCGATTACGCTGTCAACAACGTAACAAAGAAGGCTACTCCCTTTGCGGATACAACAGTCAAGGGCAGCCAGTTCAATCAGCCGCTGCTTCAGTTCTCCGGATCCTGCGCAGGCTGTGCGGAAACAACTTATGCCCGCCTTATCACACAGCTCTTCGGCGAGAAGATGTATATCTCCAACGCTACGGGTTGTTCATCCATCTGGGGTGGCTCCGCTCCCTCCACACCGTACACGGTCAACAACGAGAGCGGTCACGGTCCGGCATGGGCAAACTCACTCTTTGAGGATAACGCAGAGCACGGTCTTGGTATGCTTACAGCCGTTAAGCACCGTCGCGCACACCTTGCAGACGTTGTAAAGGCACTTGTTGCAACCGAATGCTGCGACGAAGCAGTCAAGGCGGCAGGCAATGACTGGCTTGAAAATATTGATACAGACGCTTCCGCAGAGGCAGGCAAGAAGCTCGTTTCCGCTTGCGAAGCAGCACTTGCAAAGAGCTGCGAATGCGGCGCTTGCGACCTCGCAAAGGAGATCGTTGCAAATGCGGATATGCTCGCAAAGAAGTCCGTATGGATCTTCGGCGGCGACGGTTGGGCATATGATATCGGCTTCGGCGGTCTTGACCACGTCCTCGCTTCCGGCGAAAACGTAAACGTTATGGTATTTGATACCGAGGTTTACTCAAACACAGGCGGTCAGGCGTCAAAGGCAAGCCAGATGGGTCAGGTTGCGCAGTTTGCGGCAGCAGGTAAGGCAATCAAGAAGAAGAACCTTGCCGAAATCGCTATGAGCTACGGCTACGTCTACGTTGCACAGGTTGCTATGGGCGCAGATATGAACCAGACTGTCAAGGCTATTGCAGAGGCAGAAGCATACAACGGTCCTTCGCTCATCATCGGTTACGCTCCCTGCGAAATGCACGGACTCAAGGGCGGCATGAGCAACTGTCAGGCTGAAATGAAGAAAGCTGTTGACGCAGGTTATTGGCAGATGTTCCGCTTCAACCCTGCAAACGTCGCAGAGGGCAAGAACCCGCTGACAATCGACTCCAAGGAGCCGACGGCTGACTATGTTGAGTTCATCAAGAGCGAAACACGTTACAGCAGACTTGTTCAGTCCTTCCCCGAAAGAGCAGAAAAGCTCTTCGCAGAAGCAAGCGAGCTTGCAAAAGAGAAATATCGTCACCTTGTTGACCTCAGAAATATGTACGAAACGGAAGTCAAATAATTGATATCCGGAATCAAATCTCCCGACGGAATTTTTCGTCGGGAGATTTTTATATAATAAAACGGAAATTGTTTTATGAAAAGTCCGAAATGATGTTGACAAAAGCAGAATGCCATGATATGATACAGGGACTTTATTAAAAACGGGAATAAAAAAGAGAGGAAAACGTTATGGATTTTATTTTACCGTTGGAAAATAAAAAAATCACAGATGAAAATATTCTGAAAAGGCTGAAAACGGAGCTTTCCGAGGGGGAGCGCGAGCTTTTCAGAATAACAACAGACCTTCTGCCGGGCGGAAACTACGGCGAGCCCCTCGTCACCTTTACGGACGGAAGAATCATTTCCGTATATCGGTCCGGGGAGGGCACGGAAGCTGTGACGGTGTCATATTCCGAGCTTGACGGGCTTTCGATAAAGCGTATGTACGGAAACGCTTTTCTTATGGCGATAATGAAAAGCGGAGAAAAGGTGTCGCTTGCGAGAGCGACATATGCCGTAACCGCACTTTTCAATGCGGCGGTGCTGTTCGTGGACAAAGTCGTCTCAGGAACGTCGACGGATGACGCCATCGGAGGCGTCGAAACGGCGTACAGAAGCTTTTGCACGGTCTGCCCGAAATGCGGAAGAAACCTTGTCCGCCCGGGAGCGGACTGCCTCAACTGTGCGTCAAAGGGCAAGCTCGTTTCAAAGCTGGCGAAATACGTAAAGCCCGAAATCAAGACAATAATTCTTTCAGTTATGATGTCAGTTATGATAACGGCGCTCAGTCTCGTGCCGCCTTACGTTACGAAAATGCTCGTCGACGACATAATTCCGGATAAAAATAAAAAAATGCTTTACATAATTGTTGCGTTTCTTTTCGGAACGTATCTTGTGCAGTATCTGCTTTCGGCGGTCAGAGGGGCACTCCTCCGTCGCGCGGGTGACAGTATCGTCGCGGATCTGCGCAACGACGTGTTTGAAAAAGCACAGCATCTGCCGATGAAGTTTTATGATAAAACGTCAACAGGCTCCGTCATAAACCGCATCAGTAGTGATACAAACAACCTTCAGGCGTTCATTCTGCGTATCACGCAGGAGGTTGTGACTCAATTGTTCCTCCTTATAGGAATAATTGTTATAATGATAACGATGAACTGGAAGCTCTCTCTGCTTTCGCTCATTCCGGTGCCGTTTGTCGTTGATGCTTCGAGAAAATTTGGGCGCAAAATCCGCCCGTTTTACCGCCGCATATGGCGAAAATGGACGGCGGTCTCCTCCGTTCTGACGGATTCAATACCCTGCATACGCGTCGTAAAATCGTTTTCTGGCGAAAAACGCGCGTCAAAGCGACTTGAAAAGCAGAATGACGAATGGCTGAAAGTCAGCGTCCGCGCGGGAAGAATGTCCAGCATTTTCACGGCGGCGGTGTCGTTTGTCATTGTGTGCGGATCGCTTATAATATGGAACGTCGGCGGACTCGAAGTCATAGAGGGCAAAAGCAGAATATCTCTCGGTCTGCTCGTTTCGTTCATCTCATATACTTCGATGTTTTACGGCCCCGTCAACTTCTTTGCGGGACTCAATGACTCGTATCAGAGCGCGCTGACATCTGCCGAAAGAGTTATGGACATTCTCGACGCCGAGCCGGAGCACGACGACGGAAAGGGCAATATTCCGCAGAGATTGCAGGGCAAGGTCGAATTCCGTCACGTCAGCTTCTCGTTTGACAAGACGAAAAACGTCCTTTCGGACATCAACCTGACAATTGAGCCGGGAGAGGCTGTCGGCATTGTCGGCACGACGGGCTCCGGTAAAACGACCCTTATAAATCTTTTCCTCCGCTTTTATGATAATTACGACGGGCAGATTCTGCTTGACGGTCAGGACATAAAAACCCTTGATATGAGCTGGTTCCGCTCCAGAATCGGTTATGTTCAGCAGGAAGCGATGATGTTTTCCGATACGATTTTCAATAACATTGCATACGGCAAGCCCAATGCAAGCATTGAGGAGGTCCTCAAAGCGGCGGACATCGCAAACGCGCACGAATTTATTCTCCGTCACCCCGACGCATACGATACGGTTCTCGGCGAGCGCGGCGTCGGACTTTCCGGCGGCGAGCGACAGAGAATATCAATCGCGCGCGCAATACTCAACAATCCCGGCGTGCTCATATTTGACGAAGCGACGAGCGCAGTCGACTCTGAAACGGAAAAGCTCATTCAGGACGCAATAAACAATCTCGTCAAGGGAAGAACAACTCTTATGATTGCGCACCGTCTTTCAACTCTCAAACAGGCGGACAAGATAGTCGTTATCGACAAGGGCAGAATTCTTGAATTCGGCACGCCAGATGAGCTTATGGAAAAGAAGGGCAAGTATTACAGGCTCGTGAAGATTCAGTCCATGGCGGAGAGCGTCACGCGCGACAAAGAGCGCGAGCATCTTGAATAAGGAGGTGACGGAAGATGATAGGATTTTTTATCAGCGGCGACGAGGTTCGTATAAAAAAGGCTGGGGAAACCACGGTAACCCTTGAAACCTATGACGGACGTCGTTTTGAAAATCTTGAGCCAATGCGGCTTTTCCCCGTCTCCGGAATAACAAAATATATTTCTCTGACGGACGAAACAGGCAAGGAGGTTGCGATAATCCGCGATATTGACCACCTTATGCCGGACTCCGCAGAAGCGATAAGGTCATGTCTTGCGTCATATTATATCGTGCCGAAAATAAAGAAAATACTTTCCCGCGTTGAAAAATACGGCAACATAACGTGGACGGTCGAGACGGACAGAGGCAACCACAGCTTTTCGATACTCAATACCAGCATAGACATAAAAACGCTCTATGACGGAAGGATTTTAATCCGCGACTCAAACGACAACCGCTATGAAATTGAAGACGTTCACAAGCTCGACAAAGAAAGCCTCGGCTTTTTGAAATTCGATATGTAAGGAGAAAAAATATGAAACTTGTAATTGCGGTAATAAACAACGACGACAGCAGAACAGCCATAACAGCCTTGACGGGGAGAGACTTTTTCGTTACCCAGCTCTCCACAACCGGCGGATTTCTTATGGTCGGTAACACGACTTTGCTCATCGGTACGGAAAAGGAACGACTTCCCGAGCTCAAAGAAATTCTTAGAAAATACTGCGTGACGAGAGAGAAAACAAACCCTTCCGTTGAAGCCTTCGGCAGGGGACTGCTCAATCATTCCGTTGAGGAAAAGGTGACAATCGGCGGCGCCGTTATGTTCACCCTCTCCGTTGACGAATTTGAAAAGATATAAAAAATCGGGAGCGGTTTTCCGCTCCCGATTTTTCTTTTGAGAAAAGCCTTTATATGAAAAAATCTTTTTGCTTTTATCTTCTGTAATTTTATTTTACCGCGGCAGAGCCGCTATTGAAATCTTCCCGCAGGGGGAAAATGTAAAATCCCGTTATCTGTTGCAGCAGCAGAGAACTACGCAAGCTATAACAATAACCCAAAGACAGGTGTTGTTTCCGTCGAAAAGGTTGCAAAGACAGTTGTTCATGAATATCCTCCCTTCGCCGCTTTGCGGCAAATATGAATAGTGTTCTCAACAGACGGGGCAAACCGGATATTTCCCCGTCCTGATATTATTCTATGAGGATGTTGTCGAAACGTGCCGATTATTTGCTCTTCTTTTTTTCCGTTGCGCCGATTGAGTATCCTATGACGAACGTTCCGAACATAAGAACCGCATCAAACACGATTTCTGCGGCATTTGCATTGACTATGCCGAAAATAAAGCTGCCGGCGATATTGAAAAGACCAAAGCCCGTGGCGAAAATATCAGCCGTTTCGGAATAAAAGTTTCCGCCGCCGAAAGCGGCTATGAGCTTGTATATGATGTATAAAACCATGGAGATTATCGGTATTGCGTGCGCAACAAGGGTTGACACAAGGAGTTTTCCGCGTTTTCTTGCCGCGATTGCCCCGCACCAGCCCCATATAAGCACAGCCGCGATTACTATAAGCACGCTGATGACGGATATTCCGCTCAGACCTTGCTGTGCTATCGGAACCCATATCGGGATTGAACCGAGATAAATGAATTTATCCGGAATAATCATAAGCCCCAAAAATATCAGAATGGATGAAATCGGGACGAGACAGAGAAGATATGACGCATTGAACTTTTTTTCTTTTTTCATATCGTTTCCTTTCATAATTCAATCGTGCTGTCGAGCGCGAAGGAATAAATATAAGTATGCTCCGGCGCTTTGCCGAAGAGCTTTTTGCAGGCGTATTTATAATAACCGAGCTGGCGACTGTGACGCTTTATAAGCGTCTCTTTTATTTCGTCCTCTCCTGTGCCGGAGGGGAAGAAGTCGGTTTTATAGTCGATCAGGATAAGCTCGCCCGTTTTTGTCTTTACGGCGCAGTCAATGACACCCTGCACCATCAGCTTTTCGCCTTTGAGCGCCTCTTTTGTCTTTTCGTCCTCGGAAAAGCTCTCCGCAGGATAGAAAATTATAAATCTTTTTTCCCTGTAAATCCGGTCGGCTTCTTTCATGACAGCGGCAAGGGGCGATGAAAAGAACCTTTTGAGCTTTTGAACGTTCAGCTTTTCGCCGTCGCTTTCAAAGATGAACCTGTTCTTTACGAGACGCTGTATTTCCGCTTCGACGCCGTTTTTATCGACGTTTTCAAAATCGAAAAACTGCATGAACGTGTGCATTGCCGTGCCGTGTGAGGCGCCGCTTTCGCTTTCTCCCGCAATGAACACGGGCGCGGGATATTCGTCATTTTTCTCGTTGTCTATACTTACTGCCGTGCCGTCGTCATCGTCCAGCACGTCCGGATACAGCTTTGATACGGACAGCTTGGACGGTACCTTGCTCAGAATTGCGTGCGGATATTCAAAGCCGAGCCGATCGCGGGCGATTGCATAGCCTTCGTCATAATTGTCGACGGTGTCGCTTTCCGCACCTGTGACGGTCTCGCGCCTCGGAAGCTCGCGCACAAAGTCGAGTTTGCAGAGCGAGGGGTCTTTTGCAAGCCCTATGCAGAGCCACTCGAGCATTGATTTGCTTTTTTTTCTTCCGTATGACGAGAACAGCTTCGCTTTCATGCTTACATCCGACGACGGGTCGCCGAAGTCATATTTCTGCTCCTGATCCTTCGGGGAATCCTTTGACCGCGTGTTGTCCTTTACGGTCGCTGTGATTATCAGCCGGCGCTTTGCGCGGGTGAGGGCGACATAAAGAAGTCGACAGCCCTCCTCGGCAAGTCTGCCGCTCTGAAGCTCAATTGCCGCGCGGTGCATGGGTGTTTCGATGATTTTTCCGCCTTCCGCTCCGTCATAAAGGTCGAAAGCGACGGGCGCATTGCGCACGGCAAGAACATTTCCTCTTGTGTGCTCGGAGCTTGTCTGCCTGTTTGTATCGCACAGGAAGACCGTGTCGAATTCAAGCCCTTTTGAACCGTGCATTGTCATTATTGTGACAGCGTCCGCGCCGCCGCCGAAGCCCGTCATATCGACTTTTGCGTCTGTGTTTATCATTTCGTCTATGAATGACGTAAACGAATACAGCCCGTGGTTGCCGCCGTTTTCAAAGTCAAGCGCGTAGTCATAAAGCCGGCGGAGATTTACGCGGCTACGCTCGTCCGTCCCGAGAAGGGACATGATTTTCGTCTCCGCATAAACGGTTTTAAGAAGCTCGCCGCAGGTGCATATTTTTGCTCTGCTGCGGAACTTTTCATGGTCTGAAAGAAATCTTTTCCCTTTTTCAAAGCCTGTTTTTTCGGTATATTCTCTGAGAGCGGAATAAAGCGAGCCGGACTCGTCCGATTTTCTGATTCTGATCAGCTCCTCCAGCGTCACCCCGTATATCGGGCTTTTGAGCGTCGCGGCGAGGTAAACGTCACGCGAGGGATTGTCTATTGTGTTGAGGAGGGAAAGCGTCAGAAGCACCTCCGGGCTCTTGAAAAATTCCTTCACCGACGCATTCCGGCAGGGAACGCCACGCTTTGAAAGCTCAAGCGCAATGTCCTGCGCAATTTTGTTTGACCTGAGAAGAATGGCGATGTCCGTTGCTTTTGCCTCTCCGTCCGCAATCATTGAAGCTATCTTTTCCGCCACATATGCTTCCTCTGTCAGCGACGGACTGTCGTCCGATGTGCATATTATGTGCATTTCGGGCGTGGGGCAGGGAACCTCGTCTCCGCCGCGGCGAAGACGTTCGTCATCTCCGTAAACGATTTTTCCGTCTGTATTCATAAGGGTGGAAAAAACACCGTTTACAATGTCAATTATCTTGTTGCCGGAACGGAAATTCTCGGAAAGAAACATCTTGACGGCTTTTTCGTCCGTGCCTTTTTCGTATTTTTTTCTGCTTTCAAGCTGACGGGCGAATATCGCGGGTTCGGCGCCGCGGAAATCGTAAATGCTTTGCTTCATATCGCCGACGGTGAAAAGGTTGTCCTCTTTTGCGATCAGCGTGAATATTTTGTTCTGAAGCTCGTCTGTGTCCTGAAATTCGTCTATATATATTTCGTCAAACCTTTCGGAAAGCTCTTTTGCAAGGGCTGTCGGCGAGTCGTTTTCTTCGTCATAAAGCAGATTCAATGCCATGCGCTCCGCGTCCGCAAAGCCGATCATATGCCTGCGCTTTTTCTCGTCCATGAGTCGACGGTCAAATTCATCGAAAAATGACGAAAGGTCATCGCGGAGGTGTTCCGCGCGGATGAGCATATCGGAAAGGGTGCTTTCGTCGAGGGAAAAATATGTTTTGAACAGACCTCGCGCCTCTTTTACAAATTCATCGCGCACGCTCTTATGCCATTTATAGAGTTCGCATTCACAACCGCTTTTTATCTTCCCGCAGGTTGCGTCCGAAAATGACTTGCAGAGCGATGAAAAAGCGTTTCTGACGTCCGCATATGGCTTTGAGCTTTCAATACTGTCGAGCAGCGCCGATGAAAACCGCAGGTCGGTTTCAAAGGTATTAACGCGCTTTTCCGTTCCTTCGGCTCCGTACATTTCGTCAAGGGCGATTTTATAAAAATTTATATAATGACGCAAAAAATCCGCGATGATACCGTAGATTGCTTTTCCCCAGAAGGAGACTTCAAAATCGCCGCCGGAAGGCTCGCCTTTTATCGCTTTTTCGCGGTTTACGCAACCGGAATAAAAATCGTAAAGATCGACAAGCGTCTCCCTCAGCTTGCTGTCCGACGAGGGAGAACCGAAAGTATCAGCAAAGAGAGCAAAATCATCGATTTTTCCGCTCCCGCGGACAATTCCCTCGAAATAATCGGAGATGAGCTCGTCCGCAATTTCATTTTTAAGTATTTTTTCGGCATCCGCATCCATAATTCCGAAGCCGGAAACGCCGGTTTCCTGAAAGTTTTCTTTTATAAGGTCGATGCAGAAGCTGTCTATCGTGCTTATTTTTGCGGAGGAAACGAGGAGCATCTGCCGCCGAAGACTGTTTTTCGGATTTTTTGAATACTCATCGCTGAGAGATTTTTCAATCCTTTCGACAAGCTCCGCGGCGGCGGCACGCGTAAACGTTACCACGAGAATACGGGACACATCAACGCTGCCCGAGCATATGCGCTCTGTGATACGTCTTGTCAGCACGGCGGTTTTTCCGCTGCCTGCGGCTGCGCTGACTGCAATCGAAACTCCGTTTGCCTTGATGGCGTCCGATTGCGCCTGCGTCCAGTTGATCTCTCCCATTGACCTTCCTCCTTTGCGAATTTATATGCATACAGTAATTATATAATTTTTCGGCGCTTATGTCAACAAAAAATAAAAAACGGCAGAGGATATCCCCTCTGCCGTAATTTACTTTTTTACGCCTTGCCGTTTGAACCGAGAACGTCGACGATCTTGTGCTTGACCATCTTCTTTACTTCGTCTCTGCCGACGGAAAGATAAGTTCTGGGGTCGAAAACTTCGGGCTGGTTTGCAAGTACTCTGCGTATGCCTGCTGTCATTGCGAGACGGATATCGGAGTCGATATTGATCTTGCATACAGCCATCTTTGCTGCCTGACGGAGCTCTTCTTCGGGAATACCGATAGCGTCCGGCATGTGACCGCCGAGAGCGTTGATTTCCTTTACGCAGTCCTGAGCAACGCTGGAAGCGCCGTGAAGAACGATCGGGAATTCGGGAAGTCTCTTTTCGATCTCTTCGAGAATATCAAAACGGAGCGGGGGCGGAACAAGGATACCGTCCGCATTGCGTGTGCACTGAGCGGGAGTGAACTTGTATGCGCCGTGCGATGTGCCGATAGCGATTGCGAGAGAGTCAACGCCTGTGCGTGAAACGAACTCTTCAACCTCTTCGGGGCGTGTATAAGTTGAGTCTTCGGCGGCAACGTGGACGTCGTCCTCAATGCCGGCGAGCTTGCCTATTTCACCCTCAACGACAACGCCGTGAGCGTGGGCATAGTCAACAACCTTCTTTGTAAGAGCGATGTTCTCTTCAAAGGAATACTTTGAACCGTCGATCATAACAGAGGTAAAGCCGCCGTCGATGCACGACTTGCAGATTTCAAAGTCTGCGCCGTGGTCAAGGTGGAGCGCGAAGTCAACGCCGGTGTCCTCAACGGCTGCCTTTGCGAGAGCCATAAGGTATGCGGGCTTTGCATATTTTCTTGCGCCTGCCGATACCTGAAGGATAACGGGGGATTTTTCTTCAGCCGCCGCCTCTGTGATGGCTTGAATTATCTCCATATTGTTGATGTTGAACGCGCCGACAGCATATCCGCCGGCATAAGCTTTTTTGAACATTTCTTTTGTTGTTACAAGTGCCATTTATAAATCCTTTCCTGCCGCCTGAGCGGCAATACAAATTTCTGCAATTTATATTTTATAACATTTTACCGATTTTTTCAATACAAATTTGAAAATTTAATATTTTAGATACATTATTTTGCCTGTCGGGCGGGAGAGAGATGTCCGTAAATTCAAAAAGCACCCCGAAGGGTGCTTTCTGTTACAATTATTCCTCTTTAAGAGCGTCTTTTCTAGAAAGGTTGATTCTGCCTTTTTCGTCCGTGCCGAGGAACTTGACCGTCACCTTGTCGCCGACGGAAACAACGTCTTCAACGTTTTCAACTCTCTTTGTGTCGAGCTTGGAGATATGAACAAGACCTTCTTTTCCGGGAGCGATTTCAACAAATGCGCCGATCGGAATGATTCTTGTGACCGTGCCGGTGTAGCAGCAGCCTTCAACGGGCTCAAATACGATGGCGTCGATTATGCCCTTCGCAACGTAAGCGTCCTCTTTGTTTACGGCGAGAATGAAGATTGAACCGTCTTCTTCGATATCGATCTTCGTATTTGTTTCTGCCGTAATCTTCTGGATGACCTCGCCGCCCTTGCCGATAACTTCTCTGATCTTATCGGGATTGATCTTCATGGAGATCATCTTCGGAGCATACTTGCCGACGTCTGCTCTGGGTTCGGGAATTGCCTTGAGAATTACTTCGTCGATGATGTAATCTCTGCCCTTGTGAGTTGTTTCAAGAGCGTTCTTTATGATTTCGGGTGTGAGACCGTCGATCTTGAGGTCCATCTGAATGGAGGTGATGCCCTTGTGTGTTCCGGCAACCTTGAAGTCCATGTCGCCATAGAAGTCTTCAAGACCCTGAATGTCTATCATTGTGTCCCATGAGCCGTCCTCGGCTGTGATAAGTCCACAGGAAATTCCCGCAACGGGAGCCTTTATCGGAACGCCTGCGTCCATAAGAGCAAGAGTCGAACCGCATACAGAACCCTGCGATGTTGAACCGTTTGAAGAAACAACCTCGCTTACGACGCGGATAGCATAAGGGAATTCTTCCTTTGAGGGAAGCACGGGAATGAGCGATCTCTCTGCGAGCGCACCGTGACCGATTTCTCTGCGTCCGGGTGTGCGGAGGGATTTAGCCTCGCCCGTCGAATAGCCGGGCATATTGTAATGATGCATATAGCGTTTTTCTTTTTCGTCGTCAAGACCGTCAAGCTGCTGTGCGTCACTCATGGGTCCGAGAGTTACGACGGAAAGAACCTGCGTCTGACCTCTTGTAAAGAGACCCGAGCCGTGTGTTCTGGGAAGAACGGCAACCTCGCTTGCGAGCGGACGGATCTGATCCATTCTTCTTCCGTCTACACGCTTTTTGTCAACAAGGAGCCAACGACGGACAATCTTTTTCTGAATCTTATAGATAAGTTCGGGAAGAACAACAGGGAGATCCGGATATTCTTCGGAGAACTTTTCGAGGATGTCGTCCTGAATGGGCTGCATCTTTGCGTCACGAACGGTCTTGTCATCCGTGTCAAGAGCTTCCATAACGGCTTTTTCACAATAGTCGAAAATCTTATCGAACATATCGTGATCAAGCTCGCAGGAAGGATAATCAAATTTCGGCTTGCCGACCTCTGCAATGATTTCATTGATGAATACGAGGAGCTTCTTTATCTCTTCGTGAGCGAACATAATCGCGTTGTACATATCGTCGTCCGATACTTCCTTTGCGCCCGCTTCAATCATAACGACCTTCTTTTCGGAAGCTGCGACTGTCAGCTCGAGAACGCTTTCTTTTCTTTCTTCGGCTGTCGGGTTGATGATGAATCTGTCGCCGATCATTCCGACAAATGCGCCGCCGATAGGTCCGTTCCACGGGATGTCCGAAATGGAAAGAGCGATTGACGCGCCGATCATAGCCGTTATTTCGGGTGAGCAATCGGGATCGACGCTCATAACCGTAAGAGTAAGAGCTACGTCGTTACGAAGATCCTTCGGGAAAAGGGGACGGATGGGACGGTCGATGACGCGGCTTGTAAGGATTGCCTTTTCGCCGGGTCTGCCTTCACGTCTTGTAAAGCTGCCGGGAATTCTGCCGACGGCATAGAGCTTTTCGTCGTAGTCAACGGAAAGGGGAAGGAAATCAATACCGTCTCTAGGCTTGGGTGATGCTGTTGCGCAAGCAAGGATGACTGTTTCGCCATAGCTTATCATGCATGAGCCGTTTGCGAGCCCTGCAACCTTGCCGACCTCAACTTTGAGAGGTCTGCCTGCGTATTCATAATTGAATACTTTGTAATTTTCAAACATTTTTTGCCTCCTGAATTATTATTTATTCTTCTGCGGCGGGGGCTTTTGTTTAGCATTTAACGAAATCTCCGACATTTTTTCGGGGACTTTATTAACTGCTATACAAAATCCGCTTCCGCCGCATAAAAGACGCTGTAATTTGTGAAAGGGACGGAGAATATCCGTCCCTTTCGGAGAAGCTTATTTTCTTATGCCGAGCTTATCGATTATAGCACGGTAACGGTTGATGTCCTTCTTCTGGAGATAAGAGAGAAGGCTTCTTCTCTGACCAACCATTTTGAGAAGACCTCTGCGGCTGTGGTGGTCGTTGTTGTTGAGCTTGAGATGCTCGTTGAGATGGTTGATTCTTGCCGTGAGAATGGCAATCTGAACCTCGGGCGAGCCTGTGTCGCCTTCGTGCATAGCGTTTTCTGTGATAATCTGCTGTTTCTGTTCCTTAAGCATTGTGTTTCACCTCATAAAAATATTTCTGCGTTCGGGCATCGAAGCGGGCGGCGGGTGAAGCGTTTTTGAAAAAACCTTATATCCGCAGGCTGCGCTGCCGAATTTTCGCAGACAAGATTATAGCATAAATATTTCCGCTTGTAAAGAGTTTTTCCGAAAAAAACGAATTTATTTATTTTTATTGCGATTTTTGAGACGTTTGATTTGTTTCCCGGGCGGGAGAAGGCATTCATTGCACATTTGAGGATGTTGCAGTTTGCAGGCGTCGACGGGAAGAGCTTTCTGCAAGCAACGGTTTTTGTGTACTTTCTTTTTTGAAAAGAAAGTACGGTTCCTGCTTTTTTCAAGTATAACAAAAACAGAGATGAACAATCATCTCTGTTTGCTGTTTATAAAATTTACGCAAAACCAATAACCAAAGTTTCTTTTGCCTGCTTTTCTTTTCGTAAGTGACAAAACAAAAAGCATGGATGAAAAATCATCTCTGTTTGCTGTTTATAAAATTTGCGCAAAACCAATAACCAAAGTTTCTTTTGCCTACTTTTCTTTTCAAAGAAAAGTACGGTCAAAGAAAAGTAGGGGAGAGTTCAAGGCTGACGATTGTTTTGAGTGTTCCGTCCGAGGAGAAGAAACATTCGGTGAGCGAGTTTTCGTCAGCGGAGAGCTTTGCCGTTATGACGTCTGACTCCTTTATCGGCGAGCGATATGAAATGCGATAAGCGCTGATCTGTCGTTTTTCGTAAAGCTCCTTCGGCATGGCTTCGAGCGCAAGCGTGAAATAATTCGCATTATGAACGTGACCATTATAATCTATGTCGTTCCGACGGAGAAAAACGGGGACTTCGGCGTCGAATTCCTTCGGCGCGACAAGGCGCGGAAGCCTTTCATTCGTTTCATCCTCCGGCTCCGGCCTGTAAAGAGCAATGAGCTCCTCCGCAGGTTTTACAAGTCTTCCCGTCGACACATCGACGCGCACAAGAACGGCATTGCCTTCGGCGCAGAGTTCGCCCGCCGCAGTTCTTATTTCCATTCTTCTTTTGCATTGAATTGACGGCTTCAGCCCGACGGCGTATGTCGACTGAATGAGCTTTTCTCCATATGCGGGCGTGCGGTGAATTCTGACATTCCATTCCGCAACAATCCACGCAACCCCCGCCGCGGTGCCGGAAATGAGGCTGTCGCCGACGGAGTCCGAATGGTGACTGCCCGTGTTTTCAAATATGCGGAGGACGGCTTCCGGAGTCATAAGTCCGCCTCTGCCGAAGTCCTCTATTCTGCTACAATATTCTTCGCTGAATATCATTTTTGTTTACCGTCTTTCATAATTGTTTACAGGGTTGGCTATTTTATTCCGTTCTGAATTTTCGCCGCCGTAACGGTGTTTTTCAGCAGCATTGTGACCGTAATAGGTCCCACTCCGCCCGGGACGGGGGTAATAAATGACGCTATCGGCTCAACCGCGGCGAAATCAACATCGCCCGTGAGCTTGCCCTCCGGCGTTCGGTTCATACCGACGTCGATTACAACGGCACCCGATTTGACCATATCCGCCGTCACAAAGCCCGCCTTGCCGACTGCGGAAACAAGAATGTCCGCACGGCGCGTCACTTCGGAAAGATTTTTCGTTTTGGAATGGCAGATTGTGACCGTGCCGTTTTCATGCAGAAGGAGTATTGCCATGGGCTTGCCGACAATATTGCTCCTGCCGATAACAACACATTCCTTTCCCTCCGCGCTTATCCCGCTGCGGTGCAAAAGCTCGATTATTCCTGCGGGAGTACACGGCAGAAAGCTGAATTTTCCCGTCATAATCCTGCCGACGTTTTCGTCACAGAAGGCGTCGACGTCTTTTTTCGGGTCGATATGAGCGATGATATTTTTCTCGTTTATGTGTTTCGGGAGCGGAAGCTGGACGAGAATACCGTTGATTTCCCGTCGACTGTTCAATCCGTCAAGCACGGAGATGAGTTCTTCCTCCGTTGTCTCCGCCGGCATGGCAATGATTTCCGAGTCGATGCCCGTTTCGTCACAGGCTTTTTTCTTGTTGCGGACGTAAATCTGCGAAGCGGGGTCGTCTCCGACGATGACAACCGCAAGACGGACCTTTATTCCTTTTTCCGCAAGCGCGGCGACATCCTTCTTTATTTCCGCGCGGACTTCGGCGGAAATCGCCTTTCCGTCAATTATCCTTGCCATCCGGAGCCTCCCCGTCTTCGTCCGAGGGAGCTTCTGTTTCCTCAGGAGTCTCTTCCGTTTTTCCGTCATCTGCGGGCTCGTGCTTTTCAAAGGAAATTTTCATCGGCTTTTTTTCATCAGTGGCGGGCGTTTCCTTTTCAAAGAGATTTTTCTTTTTGCTCTCGCGGACGAGCTTTTCGTCATTTTCG
Organism: uncultured Eubacterium sp.; assembly: GCA_900544285.1. Lineage (GTDB taxonomy): Bacteria > Bacillota > Clostridia > Oscillospirales > CAG-272 > CAG-841. The sequence continues at coordinate 75,888 of UQUT01000005.1, read as the reverse complement.
TCTTCTGCCTTCTCAAACTCTTCGGTGTTGAAGTCGACAGCCGCGCCTGTTTCCGTCGGAGCGTATTTGTCCCTGCCTATGCCGAGGAAATACGGAATCGATACCTCGCACCCCGCCTTTATTTTGCCCGCTTTCTCGTCGCGCACGGCGATTACATGACAGACGATTGTAAGCGGAAGGGCGATTATGAAGAGGATAATGCCGAGCAATGCCGAAACTCTTATTCCAGTATTACCGATATAGAGAGAGTCTGTGCGGAGCTGTTCGATGAAGAATCTTCCGAAGCCGTACCAGCCGAGGTACCAGAGGAAGACCTCTCCGCCGAACTTTTTCTTTTTATAAAATACGTTTATCAATATGAAGCCGATAAGATTCCAGACGGATTCATAAAGGAATGTCGGATGAACGAAAACCATATCGGTCGTGCCGAAATCACTGAAGGTGTTGCTGTTCTGAAGTCCCATGCGGAGGAAATACAGCGGATGAGAGGGTGAAACAAGTCCTCCGTAGGCTTCGCCGTTGAAGAAGTTGCCCCATCTGCCGAGTATCTGACCTATCATGACGCCGGGGATTATCATATCGGCATATTTGAAGAAGTCAATCTTTTTATGCTTTGCAACGAGTATCACCGCCGCCATACCGCCGATTATTCCGCCGTATATCGCAAGTCCGCCGTTCCATATGGCGATGACGTCATAAAAGGAATGAACGTTGCCATAGAAAATGATATAATACAGCCTTGCGCCGACGATTGCCAGCGGTACGCAGATGAGCGCCGTATCGACAACGTCATCCAGCTTTATCTTCGCTTTCCCCGCGCGATACGCAACGTATGCGAACGCAAGGATTATGCCTATGCAGATTATCACCCCGTACCACATGACGGGTCTGCCGAAAACCGTGAACGCCACGTTGTTGAGCTTGAATTCGCCTATTCCCAGTCCCGGAAACGAAATGTTTGATGTGTGTCCCATATTCAGTTCCTTTTTCGATTATTTTTCAAGCGGCTCGACCACGCTCATCGCATAATATTTTTCGTCAAAGAGCTTACGGAGCAGCTCCTCCGTATACTCAAACGACACCTCCGAAACAGCCTTGCTGTAATCCATAATGTCAATATCGTCATGAAGCATGAAGGTTATATTGTCAGCGATGTTCTGCGTTGAGTCAAAGCTTCTTACAAGACTTGCGTAATTTGCTTTCTTTGTTCTCTCGAATTCGCCTTGGTCAAGTCCCGCTCTCTTCTTTTCTTCGACGTATTTCACGAATTTATCGTAAACGGCTTCCGGATCGTCGCTCTCGCCGACAAGCTCTCCCATGCCGAAAACATGGTCAAGCGAATAGCCCGCGCCAAAGCCGCGGACAAGTCCGCTCTCGTAAACGTCGATTGCGAAATCGGAGGTGCCGCCGAAAAGCATGTCATAAAGCACGCCGCCGGCGATTGACTTTTTCAGTCGCTCCTTCGGGTCTGCCGGTATATCAATATCCTTTATGCCGATTTCAAACATAGGCTTCGATACCGCCATTTGAACCTTTATTCTCTTTTTGTTTACCTCCGCCTTTTCGGAGTTATAGCAGCGGACGATTTTCTTTTCCTCCTGCATGGGAAGGACTTTGTCCGCAACGGCAAGCACCTGCTCCATTGTAATGTCGCCGCTTGTGACGAGAACCATATTGGAGAGGTTATAGAACGTGCGATAGCAGCTGTAAAGCAGGTCTGCCGTTATCTCCGCGATTGACTCAACCGTGCCGGCGACGTTTATCTTTATCTGACTGTCGGCATAGAGAGCCTCCATCGTGTTGTAATAACGGGCTCTTGAGGGGTTGTCCTCGCCCATTTTTATTTCCTGACCTATAATCCCCTGTTCCTTTGCGACTGTCTGCGGGGTGAAATACGGCTTTGTGACGTAATCCAGCAGGATTTCAAGGTTTTCATCATAATGGCTTGTACACGAGAAAAGGTAAGCCGTCATCTCGCTGGACGTAAATGCGTTCGCATCCGCGCCGTATTTTGCAAAGCGTGCAAAGGTATCGCTGCCGTCTTCGTTTTCAAACATTTTGTGTTCAAGGAAGTGCGCAATTCCGTCCGGAACCTTTACAAAATCCTTATCGCCCTCAAGCTTGAAGCAGTTGTCGGCTGCGCCGTATTTTGTCGAAAACAGCGCATAGCTTGTGCGGAATTTTTTCGGAACGACGTAAATATCAAGTCCGCTCTTGTGCTTTGTGTAATAATATCTTTCGCCTATCGCCTTGTCTTCGCGCATTATTATTTCGCTCATTTGCTCTCCTCCTGTCCGCAGAGGAAGTAGTACGTGTCAAGACGCACAGCCTTCGCCCGCTCGGTTATCTGCTCTTTTGTGACGGCGTTTATCTTTGCGATCTTCTCTTCATCCGTAAGTCTTTTGCCATACATAACCTCGCCGAATGCGGTTGCCGCAAGCGCACGGACGCTGTCATCGGCGCTCATAACGTCGTCGCAGAGGAATTTTTTCGCCATTTCGATTTCGTCATCCGTTATTTCGCCGTTTTTCATATTGTCCAGCTGAAGCATTATCTCGTCAAAAGCCTTCTGCTCGTTTTCAAACTGAATTCCGGAGGCGACCGTCATCGCGCCCTTTTCGGGAATGAGAGAGGAAGAGCAATAATAGCAAAGGCTGAGCTTCTCTCTGACGTTCATAAACAGCTTGCTTGCCGCGCTTCCGCCGAAAACGGTGTTGAACACCTTTGTGATGGCGTAATCGTCATCGGAGGTTACGCTTCCTGTGAAAAATCCGAGAACAAGCACGCCCTGTGTGACGTTCTGTCTGTCATATATCTTCTGAATCCCGGCTCTTGCCGTGCCTTTTGTATCGGGTATCGGCTCGTAAATTCCGCCTCTTTCGACGGATGAGAAAATCTCCGAAAATTTCTTTTCAAGCTCGTTTCCGTCAAAATCGCCGACGGCGAAAATTTCAATTCTTGCTGTGCGGAGCATATTTTTATAAGCCTCGAAAAGGCACTTCGGGCAGACAGCCTCGATTTCTTCAACCGTGCCGCCGTCGCTTATGCCGTATGCGTCGTCGGAGAACATTTCCTCAACCGCTTTCAGCCTTGCGTATCTGCCCTTCTGATTGATTGTCGCGCGGACGGTGTCAGCCGCTATCTTCTTTTCGCCCTCAACGCTTTCGGCTTTGAAAACGCCGTTTTCCGTCACGGGATGAAGCACCGCCTGCCCGATAAGGTCGAGCACGCCGCCGGTTATATCGGTGTCGTCTATCGCATATGAATTGCGCATGGAGCTTGCTTCAAGAGTCACTATATGATTGTCGCCGTGCTTCCAGTGTCCCGACCATATCCCCGATGCATAAAGCTCCTGCTTGCGGCGGCGGATATCGGCAAGGGTCGGATATTTTTCCGTTCCCCTCAGAATAACGGGAAAAACAAGCGAATTCTTTGCCGCCGTCTCTTTTTTCAGCGGCATAACAAATCTGATCTGGATATAATTTGATTTGAACTTGTCCGCGGGGATGACTGTCAGAAAAGTCCCTGCGGCTATCTGTTTTCTTTCTGTATGCATTTCGTATCCTTTCAGCGTAATGGATTTACATATATTTTACTCCATTGCGCCGTATTTTTCAACAGTTAAATGAAAAATCGTGCGACAATATATTTACAGCCGACGCATTTTGTGATATAATGATTACAGATATCGGCGCGCAACCGACGCGTGCTCAAAAAAGGAGGACTGATTTTATTATGGGAGAACTTCTCTCCGTAATGCCGTGGATATGGCTCGGCGTAACCGTTGCGGCAATCGTTTTTGAAGCATCGACGCTCGCTCTCGTCGCGGTGTGGTTTATTCCGTCCGCGCTCGTTTCGCTCGTGCTTTCCGTTTTTCATCTCCCCCTGTGGCTCCAGGTAACGGCGTTTCTCGTGCTTTCCCTCGCGCTTATGATTTTCCTCAAGCCCTTTATGAAAAAAGTGCTGAAGGTCAGGTATTCGCCCACAAACGCGGATACCGTAATAGGCAAGACGGGAACGGTAATCGAGAAAATCGACAATATCGCCGCCACCGGCGCCGTCAAAGTGGACGGCAAGGTTTGGACTGCACGCTCCGATGATGACAGCCTGACAATCGACGAGGGAACGTTGGTCTGCGCCGTTGCAATCGAGGGCGTAAAGCTCATATGCAGAAAAGAAAACTGAAGAAAGAAGGTAAATTTTTATGACCGGACTCATTATTTTGGGAGTACTCGTTGCACTGGTTCTCATAATCATAATCGCAAACATTCACATTGTACCGCAGGCGCACGCATACGTTGTCGAGCGTCTCGGAACGTATCACGCGACGTGGCACACGGGACTTCACGTGAAAACTCCGTTTGTTGACAGAATTTCAAAGCGCATCTCCCTTATGGAGCGCGTTGCCGATTTCGAGCCGCAGGCCGTTATCACAAAGGATAACGTCAAAATGCAGATAGACACGGTTGTTTTCTTCCAGATAACCGACTGCAAGCTCTATGCATACGGTGTTGAAAATCCTATGTCGGCAATCGAAAATCTCACCGCTACAACCCTTCGTAACATAATCGGCGAGCTTGAGCTGGACAGCACGCTCACCTCGCGCGACATAATCAACACGAAAATGCGCGCCATTCTGGACGAGGCAACCGACCCATGGGGTATCAAGGTCAACCGCGTTGAGCTGAAAAACATTATGCCCCCGAAGGAAATTCAGGACGCGATGGAAAAGCAGATGAAGGCTGAACGCGAACGTCGCGAACAGATTCTCCGCGCAGAGGGCGAAAAGAATTCGACAATCCTCGTTGCAGAGGGTAAAAAGCAGGCTATGATACTTGATGCGGAAGCGCAAAAGCAGCGTCAGATACTTCTCGCAGAGGCGGAAAAGGAAGCCAAAATCCGCCAGGCAGAAGGTGAAGCAGAAGCGATCAAGCAGGTTCAGGAAGCTACCGCCGAAGGTATCAGAATGATAAACGAAGCAGCACCGTCGGAAGCGGTTATCGCCATAAAGGGTCTTGAAGCCTTTGAAAAAGCCGCCGACGGAAAAGCGACAAAAATTATTATCCCCAGCGAAATTCAGTCGCTTGCGGGACTTGCAACCTCGGTTTCCGAGCTTATAAAAAAAGACTGACAGGCAATTAAAAAGCGGTCAATCGGAAATTATTCAACAAAAAGGCCTCCCCGATGATTCGGGGAGGTTTTTCTCATATTATCTTCGTATATATCGGGGTTTTTGCCTTGCGGGAGGGAATCATGAGCACGCCGCCCTCGGGATTTCCGTCCGGACCGTTTGCCTGCGCAAGCTCGCTCTCAGTCGTGCCGTATTTTTTGGCTATATCCCAGAGCGTTTCGCCCTTTGACGGATAATAAAGCGTGATTTTTGCGCCGTTATCCGTTTTTCTCGGTTTGTCGCGACAAAGCGAAAGCACGGAAACGACATCCGATTCCTTCTTTGCGAAGGTTATATAGTTTATCATTATTTCCATATCGGCGCAGAGTTTGCCGTCCGCCGTTCTGCCCTTTATGTCAATGACGGAAGCGTCCGCGGAGTAATCAAAATTGTCAGGGGTCATAGCCGCGTCGGTTTCGGCACGGAAGGGGGAAGAGAATATCTTGCCCATATAGACGCCGCCGCAGGAGAGTATTGCATAAATATCGACGTTGCCTGTGAAAATCAGTTTGCCGCCCGATTTTTCCGCCCCTGTGACGGTTGCCGCCGCTCTTATCGCCGTGACGTCCGTAAGCTCTCCGTCGGGGAGCTCCGTGCAGGCGGAGGCGGAGAAATTGAAGCTCTTTGCGCAGGCGCACGAGCGGTATTCAAGGGCTTTTATCTCGGTTTCGCCTTCGTATTCCGTCGAATACATATCCGTTGTTATTTCGCTGCGGACGTTTTTATATGCGTCAAAATATGCGGAATACGAAAAATCAATCTCAACCGTGCGGTCTTCGCCTGTTTCGTCCGCCGCCTTGCGGAACTCCGTGCTTGTTATGCATACGTTACCCGTGACAAGACAGCTCTCCGTCACGCCTTCGGCGATCGCATCTCCCGAAACGGGAATTCTGCGGATGAGCGAAACATATGTTTTCGGGGCTGACGGGTCATCGCCTGCCGCGCTGTAAATAATGTTTGCAACGACGTTACCTTTGTAATTTATAACACCATCTCCTGCCTTCATTTCGGAGAGATACGGGTCGAGATAAACGCTGACGACCTCGTCTATCGCGGGGAGCGGAGCGGCGACGGAAATATCCTCGCTTACGGAAACGTCCGCATCCTGCGCCTCAATTCCGAAACAGCAGTCGATGCTCTCCGTTTTGCACATTATATCGTCTCCGCTGCCTGTTCTGCCGGTGACGGAGGGCGCGGCGCAATTGAGACAGCTGATTGTGACGGTCACCGCGATTTTTGCCTTTGCTGTCAGCCTTCTGGGGCTTTGCAGACGGACGTTTACGGAATCGAGCTCGGTGTCGGCATCGACAGAGCAGTCGCCCGAAAAATCGCCTATGGGCATACTGCCGCCGTAATCGGAGGAGAATTCCGCGGTTTTGATAATCCCGTCCGCCGTGGAATAAATGACGGAAAACGTCACTGTGCCGTCATATTCAAGCGACGAGCCGTTTATGTATTTTCCCGCGCGGCAGACCCTTGCGTCGGTGCGCAGTATGCGGCTGACATCGGGGAGATAATCCGGCAGATTGTATTCCGCGCTCACTTCCTTTATCGCTGTGTCCTCAAAGGTCTTTATCACGACGCAGTTTTTTGCGCCGTCGTCTGTGTAACTGAACATAAATGTGTAACCTCTTTCCCGACGGATTTTTCTGTGATATTCGGCTCCTGTCGCCGCCGACGGCAAGAGCTTTATTTATCCGATAAAAGATATATGCGGACGACGCTCAGAATATGCCGGAGGAAAGATAACCGCTCATTTTTTTCAGCGCCGATTTTTCAATCCGCGAAACATACGAGCGTGATATTCCCAGTTTTTCCGCAACCTCGCGCTGTGTTATCGCGCGCGAGCCGGAAAGCCCGTAACGCAGGATGATTATTTCCCTCTCCCTTTCGTCCAGCACCGTGAGAATCGCTTTTTTGGCTTTCGACGTTTTTATTTTACAGTCGATATCGTCTGCGATTGTGTCCTCCGTGCTGATAACGTCGATATAAGTCAGCGGGTTGCCGTCCTTATCTATGTCTATCGGCTCGCTTATGCTGACCTCGCACGCCGTTTTCTTCTGCGACCGGAAATACATAAGTATCTCATTTTGCAGGCATTTACTCGCATAGGTTGCAAAGCGCGTGCCGTTGCGACTGTCAAAAGAGTCGATTGCTTTTATCAGCCCGATCGTGCCGATGGAGATGAGGTCATCCTGATTTTTGGACATGGAATAATATTTTTTGACGATATGCGCCACAAGGCGGAGATTGTGTTCTATCAGCTTTCCTCTTGCCGCCATATCGCCGGAGCGCATTTTTTCAAAACATTCTTCTTCCTCCTTCGGCGAAAGGGGAGGAGGAAAGCTCTGCGAATATGATATTTTGAGGAAAAGATAAAGAAAATTCGACATAAGCGCCGAAAAAAAGCCCATCATTTTGTGTAAAATGCCTCCGTTTCAAGGGGTTTGTAAAATTATATTCCGCAGGGCAAGTACTTTTTCGTAATCCTCTTGCGATTTTTGATTTTATGGTGTATAATCATATAGCAATAATTTTCCGGAGGTTTGAAATGAACTTCACATTGGGCGGGATACTTATGTTTTCCGCATTTGCCGTCTTGCTGATTATAATGGCGGTGACAGTTTCCCGCGCGGCGGGCTTTTCAAAAAAGAATGTGAACCTGCCCAGAATATCCGCTCCCGCAAAGGTTGTTTCAAAGAGAACGTTTTCAATGTCAAAGGAAGGCAAAGCCTATTTCATGACGTTTGAATTCAAAACGGGGGACAGGTCGGAATATCGCGTGTCGGACGATGCCTATCTTTATTTTGCCGAGGGCGACGAGGGCACGGTGACGGTCAGAGGAACGGAGTTTATTTCTTTTGTGATATGAATGACAGATTTTCAGAGTCCACCGAAAAAATTGCGGTGGTCGATATCGGCGCGAACAGCGTCAGAATGAACATATACGATATAAATATCGAGACGGGGGAATTTTCCGTTTGCGATTCGGCGCGCAGCATGCTCGGTCTTGCGGCGTATTCGGTCGGCGGGAGACTATCGCCGGACGGCGAAGGCAGGCTTTTTGCCGTGCTGCGCGAATATCTTGCGCGGGCGAATTCCGTGCCGACGGATGCTTTTTATGCCTTTGCGACGGCAAGCCTGCGCGGGCTTTCAAATACGCACAAGGTGCTTGCGTCGATAAAAAGGCGGCTCGGAGTGGATGTCAACGTTATCTCCGGAGACGAGGAGGCGGAGCTTGACTTTTTTGCAACGGTAAAGCGCTTCGGCGCGGACATTGCAAAGAAGGGAATAACCGTCGATATGGGCGGCGGCAGCACGGAGATAGTCGGCTTTGAGGACGGACGGAAAACCTGCGGGCACAGCTTCCGGATTGGCTGTCTTGCGCTTTCAAAGCGGTTTGCCGAAAATCCTCTTTCGGTTGCGGAGGGCGAGCTTGCCGATATAAAAAATTACGTTCTCTCGGAGCTTTCAACACATCCTGAATTTGAAAATATCGGCGGGACGGCATATCTCATCGGCGGGACGGCGAGAGCCGTCGCAAAGATATTCATGGGTGTCCGCTCGGGACCGTCCTCGCTTGACGGCTTTGAAATGACGGCAGACGACCTTTTCTCCGTCCGCGATACAGTCCTTTCCGACGGCGGCGCGGCGATAAAGAAATATTCTCCGGACAGAACGGCAACAGTCGCTCCCGGGGCGTGCGCACTGTGCGAGGTCATACGCTATTGCGGCGTCGAAAGGCTCGTGATAAGCGGGGCCGGCGTGCGCGAGGGATTTGTCGCAAAAATGATAGAAGAAAGAAAAAACACAAAATAAATCGGAGGAATTATGGAGGACTCGTTTTATTACCGCGAACTTGTCGATATGGCGATACTTGCGGGGCAGATAATGATGAGCGCGGGCGCCGAAACGCACCGTGTTGAGGACACCATATCAAGAATACTTCAGACGACGGGTTTCTCTCAGGCGGACGCTTTTGTTCTGCCGACGGGAATAACCGTCACCCTTTCGGACGATAAAAAGGAAACGCTGTCCGTCACGCGCAGAATAATGCCGGGGTCGAACAATCTTTCGAGGATATACCTTGTAAACAATGTTTCCCGCGATTTCTGCAGCGGAAAGATTACGATTGAAGAGGCAAAATTACGCCTTGAAAAGATAAAAAACGAGCATATCTACGGCACGGTTATGAAAATAATCGGAGTTATGTTTGCAACGAGCATGTTTGCGTTGCTTTACGGCGGCTCGCTTCTTGACGCAACGGTTGCGCTCATTGCCGGACTTGTTATGTCATTTGAAAACTACTATCTGCGCAAGTTCATCGGAATGGACTTTCTTTCGGATGTGCTCTGCGCCGCAACGATAACGATTGTTTCGCTTTTGTGCGTTTTCGGGTCGATGAAGGCGGGGATAGAACTTCACCCGCAGTACATAATCGTCGGCGGAATAATGCCGCTTGTGCCCGGCGTTGCGATAACAAACGCTGTCCGTGACGTGCTTCAGGGAGACTTTATTTCCGCATGCGCGAGAATGGTTGAGGCGTTTATGATAGCGGCGGCGGTTGCTGTCGGCGTCGGCGCGGGAATATTTTTCGGGCAGAAGGTCGGCTTTGCACCCGAAACAATCGGATTTATAACGAACATCACAAGGAGCGGTTTTGTCGGTTACGCGGTCGGTTTTGCCGCGGCGGCATTTTCAATCGTCGGCTTTTCGTTTATACTTGAAGTGCCGAAGAAGTTCATCATTGCGTCAGCTTTCACGGCGGCAATCGGCTGGACGGCAAACCTTTTCGGATTTTATAACGGCATGGGTGACGTCTGGGGTGCGTTCCTCGGCGCGTTGCTTGCGGAGCTCCTTGCTTACATTTTCGCAAGAGCGCTGAAAGCACCCGAAACGATTTTCCTCATCTGCGGAATAATTCCGCTTGTGCCCGGAGCGGGTATTTACAGAGCCGTCTATTATCTCATCAGCGGCGACCCGCTTGCCTCTTCCGCTTTCAATTTAACCCTTATGGTCGCGGGGGCGATAGCGCTCGGACTTATCACGATGTATACCGTTCTTGATATGCTGCGCAAGGGCGTTATGAAGATAAAAAGAAAATAATAAAAGCAAAAAGCTCCGCTCCGGCGGGGCTTTTTTAAGTTAAGAGAAAAGAGAAAAGCGGAAGAGGTGCGCCTGCAAACGCTTGCGCATTTGCAAATCCCACTCCGACGCATTTCGTGCGCCACTGCCCTTTTTGATGAGAATATAAATCTTGTGCAAACCAATAATTAAAGTTTCTTTTGCCTACTTTTCTTCTCGAAGAAAAGTAGGTCAGGGGGAGGAGCGATAAAGCCGTGAGAGAATCAGCCAGTTTGAATTGAACGGGCGCATGGCGTTCCAATAGCCGACTCCGAAAAAGCCGTATTCCTGCGGCAGGGCGAGTTTTGCCGTTACGGAGCGCGGATCCTCAAACCAGACCTCGTGCATGATGCCGTTTTTATAGTAATTGAAATAAGGTGACTGTGCCGCTTCGTCAAATCTGATTTCGGCATTGTTTTCAGCGGCTATGCGCGGCGCGTCCTCATTTGAAATGAGAGTCGCGCGGGTTTCTCCCGATTTGTACGGCAGTGCCCAGTCGTAACCGTAGTTCGGAATACCCATGATTATCTTTTCCGGAGGAATTTCCGTGACGGCATAGTCAAGAACGCGGCGCACGGAATTTATCGGTGCGACAGCCATCGGCGGGCCGTATGTATAGCCCCATTCATAGGTCATCAGAAAAACCTTGTCTGCCGCCGCGCCGATTTTGTCATAGAGGTGACCCTGATAAAGAAGTCCCGGCTGAGTGGCGGAGGTTTTCGGCGCAAGCGCGGCATAGACCGTATATCCGTAGGGACTCAGGGCGCGACGGGCTTTTGCAATGAAGTCCGCATATGCTTCCGCGTCCGACACATAGACAAATTCAAAGTCGATATCAAGCCCGTCGTAACCCTTTTCCGTCATTTCCGCGATGATTTCGCCGATGAGATTGTCCTCCGCTTCGGGCGATGAAAAAAGCTCGCTTGCAAGCTCATTTGAAAAGTTGCCGCTTTCGGTGAGGGTTGAAAGGTGCATGAGCGGCATGACTCCGTAATCCCGACAGGCGGAGAGGAGAACTGCGTCCGGAAGGGAAAGAAGCGTGCCGTCACCCGTGAAACCGTATGTAAACGGCGCAAGCGACGAAAGATACGGCAGGGTCTGTCGGAGAATACGTTCCTCGATGAAGGTGTAAGCATAGGCGTATGAAAAATAATCCGCGACAGGCGTTTCGCCGAAGTCGATGACGAGCGTCTGCCCTGCGGAGAGCGGAACATAGCCGCCGCAGAGGGATGGATTGCGACGGAAAAGGTCGTTCTGCGTTATACCGTAACGCGAGCATATCGAAAATATCGTCTCGCCTCTTGAAACGGTGTGGGTAAGCGTCGGCGAAAGAATGAGCAGACACTGACCGACCGTCAGCGGATATGGCGGGGAGATACCGTTCCATTCGGCAAGAAAAGCCGCAGTGACGCCGAATTTTTCCGCAATTGAATAGAGCGAGTCGCCTGCTGTAACTATATATAAGGTCAAAAAAACACCCCTTTATAACATGGTTTATACCATACTATGAAGGGGTGAAGATTTCTGTTATCAGCCGACGTAGGTTATTGTTACATTCGGGCAACCGTTAAAGATTTCTGCTTCCTGAGCGCGGAACTTTTCGGGGATTGTTACGGTTTTGAGAGCCGTGCAACCGGAGAACGCGCCTGCACCGATTGTTTCAACGGAGGAAGGAATGACGAGCGTTTCAAGCGATTCACAACCGGAAAACGCATTCGCGCCGATTTCCTTGAGCGTTGAGGGAAGGGTGAATTCCTTAAGTCCCGTGCAGCACCAGAATGCCATATCGCTGATTGTTTCAAGACCTTCCGCAAAGTTGATTCTTTCAAGATTGATTGCGCTGAAGAAGGCAATCGAATTTATAACCTTGACAGTTCCGGGGATTGTGAGCTCTTTGACCGAAGTCAGTCCCTGCTGAGCGCCGATGTTTCCGAGAACACCGATAACCGTAACGTTGAAATATGAGTCTTTATATTTGTATGTCGAAGGAATGATGAGTGACTCGTCCTCTCCGTAATACTTGTTTATTTCAACATGGGAGAAGTTGCCGTTTTCATCGCGGACGATTCTGTAAAGGAAGGCGCCGTCCTTGAATTCTTTATATTTATCGAGGTCGGGTGCTGTTGTTTCCGTTCCGGTTGTCGTCTCCGTGCCGGATGTCGATCCGGTGCCGTCTGTCGAGGCGGTGGTCGTTGTGCCGACTGTCACATCCGGAGGATTTACGGGATCCTTTCCGCATGACGCCGCAAAAGCTACTACGAGAGTAAGAACGAGAAATAAAGCAATAATCTTTTTCATATATTTATCTATCCTTATAAGTTATTTAAGCCGAAAGCTCGTGTGCTTATAAATAATATCACAAACAAAGGATTTTGTCAAGGAAGTTAACCAAAAGTTAAAATATGATTGGGAGGACGGAGCATATGGCGGAGGCGAAAAAATCAGCTGTGACGGCGATTATCGGGGCTTTTTGCGTGCTTGTCGGGATAAAATATTTTTTTGCGCCCTGCGCGCCGTTTATAATCGGGCTTGCAGTGTCCACGGTTTCCGTAAAAGCCGTGAGAAAGCTCGGCGTAAAGAGGAAAAAGGCGGGGGAAAGGCTTGCCGCCGCTTTTTCCGTGCTGATTTATTCCGTTTCGATTGCGCTCCTCGCCCTTCTCGGAAAGCTGATATACCGCCAGATAAGTGAGCTTTATATCGCCTGGTCGCGCGACGAGGGGAAGATAATCGGACTGATAAAAAAGCTCCGTCTTGTGCCGGATTTTATATCCGAAAAGCTGTTTCCGGGTTTTTCGGAGGACACGGGCGAGACGCTTTCTCTTATAATAAAAAGTCTGACGGAAAAGCTCTTTTCCGCGTTTTCGTCATTTCTCGGAAAGGCGGCGGCGCAGGTGCCATCCGCGCTGTTTTTCTCCGTTGTCGCTGTTTTTTCGGGAATTCTGTTCTGCTTCTGCTATGACAGTCTGCCCCGGTTTTTCGGAAAATATTTTCCGGAGGGGAAGCTCGGGCGGGGAATGACGGCGGCTGTGATGAAAACGGCGAAGAGCGAGCTTTTGATATCATTCCTGATTTTTTCGGTGCTGTATCTCGGCTTTTCGCTTGCGAGGGTGAGATATTCGCTTGCGCTTGCGCTCATTACGGCAATTTTTGACGCGCTCCCCGCAATCGGCACGGGGATAGTCATTGCGCCGTATGCGGCGGTGATGTTTTTTACGGGCGAAAGAAAAACGGCAATAATATTGCTCATTATCTGGGCGGTGACGTCCCTTGCCAGGCAGCTGACCGAACCGAAGCTCGTCGGCGAGGGGCTGGGAGTGCCCGCGGTGGTCTCGCTTTTTGTGATGTACGCCTGCATAAAGCTGTTCGGGGCGGCGGGAGCGCTCGTCTCTCCATTGTTTTTGACGGTCGCCTCCGTATATATCGGGGCGGGGAGGGAGAGAAAATGAGGGCAACGCGATTTTCTGTCCACCCTTTTGCCGCGGCGGGGATATTTCTCCTGATTTTTGCCGTGCCGCGGTCGCAGAGCTTTGCGGTCATAACGGTTACCGTCCTGCATGAGCTCGGGCATGGGACGGCGGCGCTTCTTCTTGGAAAAAGGATTGAAAAAGTAACTCTTATGCCCGTCGGAATAAGCATGAAGATAAGTGCGGCGGCGTCATATTATGAGGAGATACTGATAGCCTTTGCGGGCCCGTTTGAAAATATTCTTCTCATTCTGCTTTCCCCGCTTCTGCCGTGCGGCGGGTCGGTGCGGCTTTTTTCCCGGATAACACTCATTCTGAACCTCCTTCCCATGGCGACCCTCGACGGCGGACGGATACTTTCGGCGCTGATATCTCTTGCGTTCGGCGAAGGCGCGGGAGAGAAGGCTGTGAGGTTTACGACCTCCGTTTCACTGTTCTTTTTATGGATACTTGCCGTCTATATCTTTTTTTATACGGCGGAAAACGTCACCCTTCTGATATTTTGCACATATCTTTTTGCGGGATATATTGCGTCGAAGGGGATTGAATAATTCTGCGGAACGTGATATAATAAATCATCATGCCGGAGGGTAAAAGGAGATGATTTTATGAAAGACGAACTTACAAGAAGAATAAACGAGCTTGCTCATAAAGAAAAATCCGAAGGATTGACGGAGGAAGAAAAGGCGGAACAGACAAAGCTCCGCAACGAATTCCGTCTCCGTTTCCGCGCGAGTTTTGCGGGTCAGCTTGAAAACACCGTCATAAAGCGTCCGGACGGAACAATCGAAAAGCTGTCCGATATAAGAAAAAAAGAGGACAAATAACACGGCGGCGGTGAATATTCACCGCCGCTTTTTGCTTTTTCGGAGCCGTTCTTGAAAAGTTCATATTTTTACGATATAATTAAAGAAAGGCTTTAAGAATGCAAAAACCTACCGAAAGGAAACACGATAATATGAAAAAAACAACCGTTTTTATTCTTTGCTTTGTGATTTTGCTGTCTTCAATCCTGCTTTGCGGTTGCGGAAAAACGAAGAACGAAACGGACAGAGAAAAGCTCCTTGCGGCGGCATTTGAGCTTTCGGGTGACCCGAACGTCCCGAAAAAAGAGGCGGGAACATACGAAGAAAAGCGCGGAAAATATACCGTCACAAGCACGTTTGACGCGGACGGGAAGCTGATAAAGCAGACATACAGCACGCTTTCCTCCGATCGCCCGATCTATCATGAATACTCATATGACGGAGACAAGGTCTCCTCCATGATACGGTCAAACGGGATATACGGCTATAAGGAAACAAGATATTTTTCTTATGACGAACGCGGAAAAATGACCGAGCGGAAGATTGTCTATTCCGGCGGCGACCCGCTTTTTGAAAGATGCGAATATGACGAAGAGGGCAAGGTCATCCGGATTTCATATACCTACGGCGAGGACGCAGACCCCCTCTATTACGGCGAATTTGTTTATGACGAGGTCGCGAGAAAAATCACCGAAACGGAAAAATACCGCTCCGGCGAGAAAAAAAGCGTGACCGAAAGATATTATGACAGCGATTGGGACATAATCAAAGAGGAAAAGACAAGCGAAATTACGGGCACTGAGTATATAATCGAATACCAGAAAAACGGGCAGCAGAAGCGGGCTGTGCGCTATCCGGACGAGTTTTCTTCATCGAGAAACTATATGGTTGAGGAGGACGAGAACGGCAATACCGTCAAGTATACGGTATATTCAATCTACGGCTCTGTTGAAAAGGTATTTACCTATGAGCACGACGAAAAGGGAAGAATTATAAAAAGCGAGACCTACGGCTCGGACGGCGCGCTTGTATCATATTCAACGCAGGAATGGAATGACGCGGGGTATATAACGTCGGGAAAGACGTACTCTGCGGACGGCACGCTCAAAACCGAGATTATCTATTCCGGAACGTCGTCCGATTATCGTGGCGGCGCAAAGATAAAGAGCCTTGAATATTATCCGGGCGGCGGCGTCAGACTTTGCACGGAATATAACGAAAGCGGCTACGCAAAGAAGGAAACGCATTACGACGAGAGCGGTGCCGAGACAGGATACACAATCATCGAACGCAACGAAAACAATCACAGAACAGGCGAAAAGCAATATACTCCGCAGGGAGTTATACGTCATGCATATGAATTTCCGGGGCTGAGCATAGAAGGCACTCTCACGGAGACAAAGGAAATGTTTTATGACGAAAGCGGAAATCTGACATTTTATTCGCTCTTTGAATATAACGAAAACAATCTGCTTGCCGTCAAAAAGACGTATTCGGCGGACGGCACGCTTGTCTCCGAAAGCGAATACACCGGCGGAACGGACAGAAACGTCATAAAAGAGACGCAATACGGCTATGGCGGCGCGGTTGAAAGCGTAACCGTTTACGGCTATAACGAAATCGGCAAGAAAATTTCGCAGAAAAGGTATAACGGGAGCGGAATTATCCGCAGTGCAATCGAGTTTGACGGCACGGGTGGCGAGGACATAAACACAATCACGCGGGAGGAGATATACAGTATTTCCGGCGAGCTGGAAGCCGTCTATGTTTATGAATATAATGACGCGGGATTCAGAATTGCCGACAGCGAATACAGTCCGGCGGGCATAATCAGGACGAGAAAGGAATATTCCGGCGACAGTCTTGATTATTGGAGTCATATGATGAAATGTATCATCTATGACGAAGAGGGCAAAAAATCCACAACCTATGCCTATGAATACAGCGAAAAGGGCTTCCGCAAGATAGAAAGAATATATAATTCGGCGGACGTTTTGCAGACGGTGATCGAATACACGGGCGAAACGGACAGCTATTGGAATTCCAGAATAAGAGAAGAATATTATGACGAAAACGGCGTTCTTAACGGATATATCGTTTACGAACGTTCGGGCGACGGAAACGACGTCGCAAGAGAATATGACGGAAGCGGCGTGCTCTGCGTGATGTATGAATATGTCGGCGGCGCGCTTTACAGAGTCACGGAATATAATCCTGACGGAACCGTCAAGAATGTTGAAACGTATTGAAAAGAAAAGCCCCTGCCGGAAGGCGGGGGCTTTGTGTTTTATTCTTTATCTTTCTTTTCCTCGTCTTCATCTGCGGGAGGATCCAGCAGGCAGACGACGGTTTTTTCAATTCTGTGATCTTTTATCTCCGTAACCTTTATGGAAAGGTGTTCGGTTTCGGCTGTCAGGGTCGTGCCGTCCTCGGGAATTGTGCCGATTATGCCCATGACATAACCGCCGAAGGTATCGCAGTCGCTCTCTTCTTCAAGCGTTATTCCGAGCGCCTCGACAACGTCGTCCATCGGCGCGCTGCCGCTTATTTTCCACGTTTTCGAGTCGATGGGTTCGATATCCTTCTCGGGCTCGGCATTTGTCTCTGTGTTTTCTTCAAGGTCGCCGACGATACATTCGATGAGGTCTGTCATTGTGACAATGCCGCTCATACCGCCGTATTCGTCAAGAACAACCGCAAAATAATTGTGCGTCTTTTTCATATTTTTGAAAAGTACGTCGGCTTTGACGGCTTCCGGAACGAGATATGCGGGCTTGACCGCTTCTTTGATCACGTTTTCACGGCTCTTATCCGTCAGGCGGAAATAATCCTTTGCGTTGAGCACACCGATAACGTTGTCAACGCTTTCCTCGCATATCGGGAAATACGTGTGACGGCTATCGTGAATGGTCTCTTCCCATTCCTCTGCGGTTTCGTCCATCCAGAGCAGGGAGATTTCCGTGCGGTGGGTTGCGATTTCGTCCGCTGTGAGGTCGTCAAACTCGAACACGTTCTGAATGAGCTCTTTTTCCTCAACGTCGATTGCGCCCTTTTCACTGCCGGCGTCAACCATCATGCGGATCTCCTCTTCTGTCACCTCGTCTTCCTCTGCGTTGGGATCGATACCCAGCAGCTTGAGAACGCCGTTTGTGGAAACGGTGAGAAGCCATACTATCGGGGCAAAAATTATCGAAACGAAGCGGAGCATGCCGGACATGCCGAGCGCAAGCTGCTCTGTTTTCTTCATCGCGATTCTTTTCGGAACAAGCTCGCCGAAGATGAGAGTAAAGTATGAAAGAATAAGCGTTACGAGAATGACGGAGACGGAATTTATCACCTCTTTTGAAACGGGGCCGCCTTCTTTATAAAGCCAGTTGACTATATAGCCTGCGAAGTTGTCTGCCGCAAAAGCACTTCCGAGGAAGCCTGCGAGTGTTATCGCAACCTGAATGGTCGAAAGAAATTTTGCGGGCTGTTCCGTCAGCTTTGAAAGCTTTTTCGCTCTTTTATCGCCCTTTGCGACGAGCTGATCAAGCTTTGTCTGATTCATTGAAATAACGGCAATTTCCGCGCATGCGAAAACGGCGTTAAGGAATATCAGAAGTATCTGAAAAAGTATCTGCAGGATAAGTGTGTTCCCGTTGCCGTTGGCTGTCGAAGCAGACGCGTCGAGAAGGACGGGTGTTATAAGATTGGATAAGGGATAAGGGTCTGACATAAAAAATGAATTCCTCCGAGAAATTTTGTTATGTGAATTTTTCTGTGAAACGCAAAAAAGCATAGCCCGTTTGCCTCACAAAAGTGAGCGGGTTATGCTGAATATCTGTCCGAATATGTACTTCGGTAAGGACTGTCGCCCGTACTGCTTTCCACTCTGAAAAATCCTTTCGATAAATTGTAATTAAGTGAATTATATCATATATAAAAATCCGTGTCAACGGGTAAATGACCGCAAAAAAGCAGAAAATCCCGCAAAAACGCGGGATTTTCGGAGTTTATCGTTTTTTCTTTTTGTTTTTCACGGTTTTTCCCCATTTATTGCAGAGGGAGTTTATCTGATTTGTCAGCTGCATGAGCTCCTTGCTCTTCATTCCGCGCGATCTTTCAATCAGATCGGAGAGTCGCACGCCGGCGGCGAATAGCTTTGTCCATGCGACGGACGGCTTGTTTTTTGCGGGGAGCGCAGTGCGTTTCTGTAGCTTTTGCATGTTGCCGGGATCATAGCAGACGTCGCTTAAAAGGTCATAGCAGCCTCCGCTGTAAGGCGCGACGGCATTTATCAGCAGCTTCCTGCCGACAGCCTTTGCGTACGCCTCGCAGGCGGTGTCATCGCCGTGATTGACATAGACCCTGCGCGGGCGTTTTTTCATCGAGCCGAGCCAATGAAGCAGCCCTTCCTTGTCCGCATGGGCGGAAATGCCGTCCAGACGGTCTATCTTCGCCGCGACATTTATCTCCTCGCCGAGAATGTTTACGGTCTTTTCACCGTCGAGCAGTCGCCTGCCAAGCGTCCCTTCAACCTGATAACCGATGAAGAGAACCGTACATTCCTTGCGCCAGAGATTATATTTTAGGTGATGACGTATTCTGCCCGCCTCGCACATTCCGGACGACGCGATTATGACCTTCGGCGTCGGGTCTGTGTTTATCGCCTTTGAGTCCTCCGTCGTAACGCTGACGTGCAGACCGTCAAAGGTTATCGGGTTTATGCCGCGGGAAAGCAGAGTGAGGGTTTCCTCGTCATAATAGTCGCGCATGTCGGGTGAAGCATAGATTTTCGTCGCTTCAACGGCGAGCGGGCTGTCAAGATAGACGGGAAAATCATATTTTACGGCATGACGCTCCTTTATTCCCCGCAGAAGATACAGCAGCTCCTGTGTCCTGCCGACGGCAAACGACGGAATGACGAGATTGCCGCCCTTTTCAAAGGTTTCGGTAAGGAGCTCCGTAAGTTTTTTTTCATAATCGGGACGGACAGCGTCGTGTGCCCTGTCGCCGTAGGTCGATTCGGTTATAACGACGTCAGCCTCGTCCGGCATCTGCGGGTCGCACAGGAGCGGTCGCTCGGAATTGCCTATATCGCCTGAGAAGATGACGGTGCATTCCTTTCCGTCCTCTGTCAGACGGAGCTTGACGGAGGAGGAACCGAGCAGGTGTCCCGCATCAAAAAATCTTGCCGAGATACCTTCTGTGACGGCGAAATCCTTATTATAACCGTAGCTTTCAAAGAGAGACATCGTCGCGTCGACGTCGTTCTGGTCATAAAGCGGCTCATATGCGCCCTTGCCGGAGCGTTTTGCCTTTCTGTTTTTCCATTCCGCGTCCGACATCTGAATATGCGCGGAGTCCGAAAGCATAACGGAGCAGAGGCGACGGGTGGCGTCTGTCGAATATATTTTTCCGCGGAAGCCGTTCTTCACAAGAAGCGGCAGCTTTCCGGAATGGTCTATGTGTGCGTGAGTGAGAAATAGGAAGTCGATTTCCGTAGGTGAGACGGGCAGGTTGCGGTTTTCATACATATCGGGACCCTGCTCCATGCCGCAGTCGACGAGGAATTTTGTTTTTCCCGTTTCGATGAGCGTGCACGAGCCTGTGACCTCATGAGCCGCACCGATAAACGTAATCTTCATAAAAGCACCTTCCTTTCAGAATAATGATAACACAATGCCCCTTTATTTACAATATGCAAAAGAAAAAAATCGTCTATTGACATCCCGCTCCCGAATATGATATTCTTATACTGCACCAAACGAGAAGGAGAACCCGAATGACAGAAGAAATAAACTCTTATCCGATAAAAAACAAATATTATAAGCACATTTGGTATGTATTGATATTCCCCGCATACCTCATCGCTTTTTTCATCCTTGAAAAGCTGATACCGAACGACTTTCCGGCGGACAAAATGTTCCTTTCGCATATTCCGCTCGATGACAAGATTCCTTTCTGCGAATACTTTGCAATACCGTATTCGCTTTGGTATCCCGCGCTTGCGGCTATCGGACTTTATCTCATCTTCCGCGACGCAAAGGGCTTCAAAAAATATATGATATACATAGGCGCGACGTTTTTCACGATGATTTTCATCTGCGCGATTTTCCCGAACTATCAGGATATGCGCCCCGATATAACGGGAAAAGAAAACATTTTCTGCTTCATGATGAAGCGCATTTACACAGCCGATACATATACAAACGTCCTTCCCAGTGCGCACGTCTTCGGCGCAATGGCGATAGTTTTTGCGGTCATAGACTGCAAGTCCCTCCGCCGGCACAAGTGGCTTCTTGCGGCGGCGATAGTCCTCGGCGTGCTCATATGCGTGTCGACGGTTTTCGTAAAGCAACATTCCATACTTGATATTTTCGCCGCAATTCCCCTCGGATTTATCTGGTGGGTGATAATCTATAAGGTGATTTTCAGAGAGAAAAAACAAACGGAATAAAATAAAAGCGTCCCCGCAGAAATGCGGGGACGCTTTGTTTTATTTATTTTCTGCTACAAGGCGATCGGCTTCTTCGTCCAGCTTTTTGTTTCTGAAATAGAGCGCAACGTCAATTGAAATTTCAATAAAGTTGAGCACATAGAAGAAGAAGCTGAGTATGAATATAAATCCGGATTTGGGCGTTACACCGAATGCGCCTGTTGCTTCAATAATCTTTTTTGCAATACCGCATGCGTAACCGACGAGAAGGAATACCTCAAAGAAGAGGCTTTTGCCCTTCGCTGTGCGTGAAACGAGCGACTTGCGGATCGATATCGGCCATGAAAGACCGAAACAGAAAATTGTGAGTGCTTCAAGAAGATCAACTATCATTTTTTCATTCCCCCGGTTGGATTATTTTCTTCTGTAATCGGGCAGGAGTTTGGGTGAAACAGCGTCTGTGACAATGCCTGCCGCCTCGCGCTCCGCGTCGAATTTTGCGATATGGTCAAGCGTGAGCGCGCCGACCTTCACGTCCTTTGATTTTTCGGCTGCGTTCTTTCCGGCGCTTCTTCCGAAAACGATTATATCGAGCAGGGAGTTGCCCATAAGGCGGTTCCTGCCGTGTATTCCGCCGACAGCCTCTCCCGCGACAAAGAGATTTTCGACGTTCGTCGTCATTCCGCTCACGTCAATGTCAAGTCCGCCGTTCTGATAATGGAGCGTCGGATAAACGAGAATAGGCTCTTTTCTTATGTCGATGCCGTATGTTCCGAACATACGCATCATTGCGGGAATTCTGCGCTCAATCGTGCCCTCGCCGCCGATTTTTTCAATCATCGGCGTGTCAAGCCATACAGCCTTGCCGTTGCCCGTGTCTATGCCTTCGTCACGGTCGGAACATTCTCTGATGATCGACGCCGCCGCAACGTCACGCGTTTCAAGCGGGTGCATGAACACCTTGCCGTCACGGTTGACGAGCTTTGCGCCGAGAGAACGTACCTTTTCCGTCACAAGTGCGCCGAAAATCTGCTGGGGGAACGCCGCGCCCGTCGGGTGATACTGAAGCGTATCCGCATAGAGCAGCTTTGCGCCGACCCTGTAACCGAGAACGAGACCGTCCGCCGTCGCGCCGTAATGGTTTGACGTGGGGAAGCCCTGATAATGCATACGTCCCGCGCCGCCCGTCGCGATGATGACAGTCTTTGCTCTTGCCACCATCAGCTCTTTTGTTTCCATATTCATAAGCACCGCGCCTGCCGCCTTGCCGTTTTCGTCAAGGATAAGCTCGATGGCTGATGTGAAGTCGACAACGGGAATTCCGCGATTGAGAACCTCGTCGCGGAGCGTTCTCATAATTTCTGCGCCGGAATAGTCCTTTGCCGCGTGCATGCGCTTGCGCGACGTGCCGCCGCCGTGAGTTGTAATCATTGTGCCGTCGGGAGCCTTGTCAAACTCGACCCCGAGGTCGTTGAGCCACTGAATTGCTTCCGGTGCGTCGCATACGAGCTTTTCGAGAAGCTCTTTTTTCGCGGCAAAATGACCGCCTCCGAAAGCGTCGAGAAAGTGAATTGCGGGCGAGTCGTTCGGCTTGTCCGCCGCCTGAATTCCGCCCTCTGCCATCATTGTGTTTGCGTCGCCTATGCGCAGCTTTGTGACAATCATCGTCTTTGCGCCGACATTGTCGGCTTCGATAGCTGCGGAGGCACCCGCGCCGCCGCCGCCGATTATGAGAACGTCGACGTCATACGCAACGTCCGAAAGGTCGACGTCCGATGCGGAAATGCGGCTGTGAGCCTGAAGCATTTCGCAAAGCTCGTGCGGCACGGACTCTCCCTTGTTTGCGCCGATTTTGAGTGTGGCAAACTCGCTCTTTTTATAGTCGGGATGATATGCCGCAAGCAGATCTTCCTTTTCCTTTGCCGTCATACGGGCGGGCTCATACGCTGTGTTTGCTTCTCTTGCCGCTTCGACAGCCGCAAGCGATTTCTGAAATTTTTCCGGATACATCTTTTTGCCCTCCCTTATTTTTCAATATCTCTGTTGTTGTAAAGCTCTTTCATCTCTTCAATGGGCTTGCCCATGAGCGATTCGAGAAGCTCCGTAAATGTGCCGTCCTTTATCTCTTTTACGCGGTTTTCAAGATGCTCGGACTTCGGCGCGAGATACTTGCCGTTGAGACGGCGCGCGAGCATTGCAACCTGCGGATGAGATATTCCGGCAGGACAGCGTGACGAGCATATTCCGCACATTACGCAGTCAAACGACTCTTCCGCGCACTTTTCGTATTCGCCTCTCTGAGCGTAAGCGATATACTGCATTACGTTCAGTCCCTGAGGGCAAGCCTTTGTGCAGGCATTACAGCCGACGCATGCGTATATTTCCGGATAGAGCTGCATCATTATCTGCTCTGTCGGCTTGATTTTTTCAATGTCGTAAACCTGCTTTATGAGAGGGAAGAAGGGAAGAGTTGCAACATACATGTTGTTTTCAACCTTCGTCTGACATGCAAGGCAGGTGCGGAGAGTTCTGTCTCCCTTTATGCGATAGATTGTTGCGCACGCGCCGCAAAAGCCGTTACGACAGCCGCAACCGCGCACGAGCTGATAGCCCGCATATTCCATTGCGCGCATAATAGTCAGATCGTCCGGAACGGAATATTTTTTGCCGAACAGATATATATCAACCATGTTTTCCATATGGCATATCTCCTTTTATCAATATTCGTCGGGAAGCTCGTCAAGCTCGTCGAGACGGAATACGGGACCGTCCTTGCAGACGTATTTTGCGCCGACGTTGCATCTTCCGCATTTGCCGATACCGCATTTCATGCGAAGCTCAAGCGTTGTATAGACCTGCGTTTTTTCAAAGCCGAGCTCCGTAAGTCCCGCAAGGGTGAACTTGATCATTATCGGGGGACCGCAGAGAATTGCGATTTTATCCGGAGAGAATGCCAGCTCCTTTACGTAGTTCGGTACAAAGCCGACGTGGCCCGTCCACTCGGGCTGTTCGCGGTCGATTGTCAGGTGTACGGTCACGCCTGCGTCGTTTGCCCATTCGTCGATTATTTCTTTATAGTCGACAAGGTCCTGCATGCTGCGGGAGCCGTAAACAATGTCGATTTTTCCGTAGCGGTCGCGGTAGTGACGGCAGTAGTTTATGACGGAGCGGAGCGGAGCAAGACCGATACCGCCCGCGATAAAGAGCATATCCTTGCCGACAAATTCCGTATCGACGGGGAACGGTCTGCCGTAGGGACCTCTGATTGTTATCTGCTGACCTACTTCCATTGAATGGAGCCATTCTGTCACACAGCCGCATTTTTTGATGGAGAATTCCATATATTCCTCATTTGTCGGCGAGGAGGTTATCGAAAACATCGCCTCGCCCACACCGGGAACGGAGAGCATTGCGCACTGACCGGGCTTGTGTTCAAAAGCCTTTTTGCCGTCCGGCGTAACGACTCTGAAAGTCTTTACGTCGGGCGTGTCTATGCGGATATCGGTAACGACGCCGATTTTCGGGATAAGAGGTTCTTTTACATCAATCATTTTCTTTTCCTCCCAGCTTTTTCATTACCTTTACAATGTTCATCTGAATGGGGCATTTGGAAAGACATCTTCCGCAGCCGACGCACGAAAAGAGTCCGCCGTTGTTCGTGGGATAATACACAAGTTTATGCATGAATCTCTGACGGAAGCGTTCGAGCTGGGTGAGTCTCGGCTGACCTGCGGACATTTTCGTAAAGTCCGAATACATGCACGAGTCCCAGCAACGGAAGCGTTTTACGCCGTGACCGGTGTTGAAGTCCTTTATGTCGTAGCACTGACACGTCGGGCAGACGAAGGTACACGTTCCGCAACCGAGACACGCCTGCGAAAGCTCCTTCCATTCGGGAGCGCCGAAGAATTTCTCCGTTTTGCCCGCGCCGAAGCTGTCCGCCGAAAGGCTCGCGAGCGGGAGCTTTGCAAGGCGTTCCTTTGTGACCTTTTTCTGCTCTTCGACGGCTTTTCCGTCCGTTTCCTCCGTGAGAGAATCGAGCCTTGAAAGCAGAGCCTTGCCCTTTTCGGTTTTTGCGTCCATACAGAGGGCGTCGCCTGTCATGTGGCAGACGATATCTCCCTCGGGGGAGGAAGCGTCTATGCCGAACGTTCCGCAAAAGCACGTTTCGTGCGGCTTTGTGCATGCGAGCGACATTATCACGCCGTGCTCGCGACGGTTTTTATAATAACTGTCGACAGGCTCGGCGAGGAATACTCTGTCCAGAATTTCAAAGCTTTTGACGTCGCACGCGCGCACGCCGAAGAGGACGAAATCCTCACATTCCTCTCTCGTGTCGATAATTTCTATATTCTTTCCGTCGACCTTGAAATCCATGAGATTTTCCGTCTGCGGGAAGAAGAAGTCCTTTGCGCTGCGGACTGTGTTCAGCGCGTCCGAAAGGACTGCGCCGTCATGCCATTTTTCAAATCTCGCGCCCGCCTTCGTGTCGACGGGGAGATAAAGCGTTTCATTTTCCGCAATGGCGGAGAAAAGCGAATTCAGTTTGTCAATTGAGATTTTACGCATTGTCGCCACCCCTTTCGACAGCCTCCGAGGGCTCGATATCGTCCTGCGAATAGTTGACGACGGGCGCGCGACTGCCGACGGTCTCTCCCGCCTGATAGTCGCCGTAGAAGCTGTTTATATCCTTTATGAATTTGCGGTTGAGGAGGTGAAGCGGAATGTGCTGAGGGCATACCCGGGAGCATTCGCCGCAGTCCGTGCATCTTCCCGCAACGTGGAACGCGCGGATGATGTGGAACATGCTGTCCTCAAAGGAGTTTGCCGCCGCTTTGTTTTCAACGCCGGAATTCGGATTGTCGAAAACGCATTTTTCGCATGTGCATGCGGGGCAGACGTCGCGGCAGGCGTTGCAGCGTATGCAACGGGAGAGCTCTTCCTGCCAGAACGCGAAGCGCTCGTCAGCCGTCATTTTTTCCAGCTTTTCAACCTCGTCGAAGCGTCCGCCGTCGAGAACCTCTCCGTCCTCTCCCATAAGCTCGTCATACGAAACGTGCTTTTTGGACTTGCAATGAACGCATCTGTCGGGAAGGAGGTTTTCTCTATTTTCTTTTATGACGCCGTCATAAAGCGTTTCGATTTCAACCTCGTCGCCTTCGCTCTTTACGGATAAAACGCCGTCCGCCATGGACTTTATCTTTGTGATATCGAGCATACCGTCGCAGGGGATGCCGATTGCATAGACCTTTTCGCGGTCAAAGCGGTGCTCGGTGAGGAGCTGATTAAAACTGTATGTGTCGCAGGGCTTGAGAAAAACGATAACCTTTCCGTCGCCCTTCTGAGTTTCTTTTATGAGATATTTTGAAAAGTTTGCGCCGCAGAAGTCGCCCCATACAAAATCCTTTTCAAGCTCCTCTGCGCTATGGAACACCGCAGGGGTGACGTCATAGTCAAATTCGCCTGCCTTCCAGCCGAGGACTCTGTCCGCTGTGCCGTCTGAAAGCAGTTCAGAAGCTCTTTTTATAAGAGCTGCACGTTTTATTTCTTGCATCTTAAGTCCTCCAATCTCTTGTTTTCGCCGAGTGCGGCGACTTTTTCCGCAAAATCGTTCATTGTTGCGGCGAATTTTGCGCCTTCCGCCGCCGATACCCACTCAACTCTTGTTCTCTCTCTTTCAATGCCGAGATAATCGAGCATGGAGAAGAGCAGAGACATACGTCTTCGGGTATAGTAGTTTCCGGAGGTGTAATGGCAGTCGCCCGGATGGCAACCGCAGATTATAACTCCGTCCGCGCCTCTCTGAAAAGCGCGGAGAATGAACATCGGGTTTACTCTGCACGAGCAGGGAACACGGATGATTTTGACATCGGCGGGGTAATTCAGGCGGTTATTTCCCGCAAGGTCTGCTCCCGCATATGAGCACCAGTTACAGCAAAACGCCACGATAAGGGGCTTATATTCGTTTACTTGCATATTGCGTCAACCTCCGCCATTATTTGTTTGCTTGAGAAGCCTCTCAGATCCATCGCGCCCGACATACAAGCGACCGTGCACGCGCCGCAGCCCTGACATACCGCCTCGTTTACCGTTGCAACGCGGCGAACCTTTGTTGTTCTGTCCGGCATGCGGAATTCCTTGTCGATATACGAGATCGCGCCGTAAGGGCAGACCTTTTCGCAGGTCGAGCAGCCGTTGCACATCATTTCGTCCGGATGGGCGACGCAGGGGTTACCTGTCAGCTTGTCTTTGCAGAGAAGCCCGATTACCTTTGAAGCCGCGGCTCCTGCCTGAGCGACCGTTTCCGGAATGTCCTTCGGGCCCTGACATGTTCCGGAGAGGAACACGCCCGCCGTCGGACTTTCAACGGGACGGAGCTTGGGATGAGCCTCCGTGAAGAAGTCGTTTGTGTCCATGCTCGCCGTAAGGAGAGTTGCAAGGTGTCTTGCGGACTTATCGGGTTCGATAGCCGCCGCAAGAACGACGAGGTCGGCGTCGATATGGAGCTGTTTTCCGTAGATAAGGTCCGAAGCCTGAACCTTCAGCTTGTCGCCGTCCGGACAGACCTTGCCGACCATACCTTTTATATAATGCACGCCGTATTCTTCAACGGCGCGGCGATAGAATTCATCAAAATTCTTGCCGGGTGTACGGACGTCTATATAGAAAACGTATACGTCCGTATCGGGATATTTGTCGCGTATGAGCATGGCATGCTTTGCCGTGTACATACAGCATATCTTTGAGCAGTATTCCTTGCCCTTTTCGGAGCAAGCCGCGCAACGCGAACCGACGCACTGAACGAAAACTATCGTGTGCGGGTGCTTGCCGTCGGACGGACGGAGAAGCGTGCCGCCAGTGGGTCCTGCCGCGTTCATCAGACGTTCGAGCTCAAGCGAGGTGATGACGTCCTTTGACTGCGAATATGCGAACTCGTCGAATTTTTCCATTGAAATGGGGTTGAAGCCCGTTGCGACGACGATTGCGCCGTATTTTTCTTCAATGAATTCGTCCTTTGCGTTGTAGTCGATTGCGCCCGCGGTGCAGACCTTGGAGCATACGCCGCATTTGCCTGTTTTCAGCATTGTGCAGTAATTGGGGTCGATTGTTGCAACCTTCGGTACTGCCTGCGCAAAGGGAATATAGATTGCATGGCGATTATCCATACCGAGGTTGAATTCGTTCGGAACCTTCTTCTGCGGGCATTTTTCCGTGCAGAGTCCGCAACCCGTGCAGATATCCTCTTTTACATAGCGCGCTTTGCGCTTTATCGTTACGTCAAAATTGCCGACGAAGCCTTTTACGTCCGTAACCTCGGAATATGAGAAAATGCGTATCTTCTCATTCTGCGCAACGTCAACCATTTTCGGTGTGAGGATACAAGCCGCGCAGTCAAGGGTGGGGAAGGTTTTGTCAAGCTGCGCCATCTTGCCGCCGATTGTCGGCTTTGTTTCGACAATGTCGACGGGGAAGCCCGCGTCGGCAATGTCAAGCGCTGTCTGAATTCCGGCAATACCGCCGCCGATAACAAGCGCACGCTTTGTCACGGGGCTTTCTCCCGGTGTCAGCGGAGCGTTGAGGTTGACCTTTGCCACAGCCGCTTTTGCAAGGATGATTGCCTTTTCCGTTCCGATAGGCATATCCTTATGTACCCACGAGCACTGCTCACGGATGTTTGCAATTTCAACCATATAGGGGTTGAGTCCTGCGGCAGCCGCCGTTTTGCGGAAGGTTACCTCGTGCATACGGGGCGAGCAGGAGCATACGACGATACCCGTCAGATGGTGCTCTGCGATTGCTTCTTTTATTATGTTCTGTCCCGACTGGGAACACATATACTGATAATCCGTGGAGAAAACAACGCCCTGTTCGTTTTTCAGTGCTTCCGCCACGGCTTTGACGTCCACCGTGCCGGCAATGTTAGTGCCGCAATGGCAGACAAAAACTCCGATTCTCTGCATTTATCGTTTTCTCCTCTCTTATTTTGAATATTTTCTCATAGCGCTGACGAGTGCCTGCTGGGGCATATCCTCGTCTATAAGCGACGGAATGTCGTCCGCCGTCATATGATTTTTGTCCTTCTCGCGAATGACGCAGAGGCGAAGCGCCTCGATCAGCTTTGCGGGCTCAACGTCTCTCGGACAACGGTCGACGCAGGCAAAGCACGAAAGACATTTGTAAACGGAGGGGGAATTCATCAGCGTTTCGATATCGCCGTTTTCGACCATATAGACAAACTGATGAGGATGATATTCCATTTCGTCATACGACGGGCATGTTGCCGAGCATTTGCCGCAACGCATGCATTTTCTCGGATTTACTCCGCTCATGCGGAGAACCTGCTCGCGCACAAGCTCATTTTTGTTCTGCATTTTTATCCTCCTTTACGCCGAGCGCCCCTGCCAGAAGCTCGGTAAAGTATATAACGGGAATTTCGCTTCCGCTCTTTACAAGATTGTATTTGCAGAGCGGGCATGCGGTGACAATCATCTCTGCGCCGTGATCCTTTGCGCCTTCGCTTACGGAAAGACTCTTCTTCTTTGCAAGCTCTGCGTCTTCAAGAGCAACGTATCCGCCGCAACATTCGTTTCTCTGCGGATAGATGACGGGCTCCGCACCGATAGCTCTTATGAAGTTTTCCATAAGCGTCGGATTTTCGGGGTCGTCAAAACGCATTACCTTGTTCGGGCGGAGAAGCATACAGCCGTAATATGCGGCGATTTTCTTTCCGGTGAGCGGATTTCTGACAGCCTCTTTTATTTTGTCAAAGCCGACGGTGTCCCGCAGAAGTTCAAGATAATGATATACCGCAGTCTCGCCGTGATAAGGCTCGGAAGGGTTTTTGTCCTGCGACATATAAAGGTTGACCTTTTTTGCAAAGTCTTCATCCGTCCGCATTGCGGCGTTCGTCTGCTTTATGATGTTGTGACACGCGGAGCATACCGTTACAAGCGGAGTGCCGGAGTCACGCGCGGCAATAAGCGCGCGAACGCTTGACAACTTTGAAGCGATTTCGTCCTTTGCCGAAACGAATACCCCTCCGCAGCACTGCCAGTTTTCAATTTCGCACATCTCAATGCCGAGCGCCTCCGCGCTCCTGCGGGCATAAAGATCAAGATCCTTCGCCTTTGTTTTGAGAGTGCAGCCGGGGAAATAACTTACTTTCATATTTACCTCCGTCAATTGTTATACCATCTGCTCGGGATGGAACACCTCATCGAATTTTTCCGCCGTGAGGAAGCCGAGCTCAACGCACGCTTCTTTCAGCGAAATGTTGTCCTTGAAAGCCTTCTTTGCCGTTTTTGCGGCGTTTTCATAACCGATGTAAGGGTTGAGCGCCGTGACGAGCATGAGGGAATTGTGCAGATTGTGATACATTTTTTCCTTGTTTGCCGTTATGCCGACAGCGCAGTTTACGTTGAAGGAAACTATTGCTTCCGCGAGCAGGCGGGCGGACTGAAGGAAATTATATGCGGCGACGGGCATGAAAACGTTGAGCTCAAAGTTGCCCTGCGAAGCCGCCATGCCGACGGCAACGTCATTGCCCATGACCTGAACGGCAACCATCGTTACGGCTTCACATTGCGTCGGGTTGACCTTTCCGGGCATTATCGACGAGCCGGGCTCGTTTTCGGGAATGTGTATCTCGCCGAGACCGTCACGCGGACCGGATGCCAGCCAGCGGACGTCGTTTGCTATTTTCATCATATCGCATGCGGTGGCTTTTATTGCGCCGTGAGCGAATACAAGCTCATCCTTTGAGGTGAGCGCGTGGAATTTGTTTTCAGCCGTCACAAAGGGCTTGCCCGTCAAAAGAGCAACCTTTTCCGCAACGAGCTCCGCAAAGCCCTTGGGAGCATTGAGTCCCGTGCCGACAGCCGTTCCGCCGAGAGCAAGCTCATAAAGCGGCTTTACCGCCATGCGGAGAAGCTCCGCGTCTCTTTCAAGGCTTGACCTCCAGCCCGAAATTTCCTGGCTGAATTTAATCGGCGTTGCGTCCTGAAGGTGCGTTCTGCCGGACTTGACTATGCCTTCGTTTTCCTCTTCAAGGCGTTTGAAGGTTGCGATGAGAGCTTCAATGGCGGGGAGGAGCTTATCCTCTATTGCGGTGACGGCGGAGATGTGCATCGCCGTCGGGAAGGTGTCGTTTGACGACTGGCTCATGTTTATATCGTCGTTCGGGTGGCAGAGCTTTGCTCCGGCGAGCTGGTTTGCTCTGTTTGCGATGACCTCGTTTGCGTTCATGTTCGATTGCGTGCCCGAGCCCGTCTGCCATACGACGAGAGGGAAGTGGTCATTGAGACTTCCGGATATCACCTCGTCGCACGCCTGCGAGATGACAGCGAGCTTTTCCGCCGTCATTTTTTCGGGGCGGAGCTCGGCGTTTGCCATTGCCGCCGCCTTTTTGAGGATACCGAATGCGTGTGTTATTTCTCTCGGCATTGTTTCGATGTCAACGCCTATTCTGAAGTTTTCATGACTTCTTTCCGTCTGTGCTGCCCACAGGCGGTCGGCGGGGACTTTGACCTCGCCCATAGAGTCGTGTTCAATGCGATATTCCATCTTTGCTTACCGTCCTTTTACCGGATATTATCAGATATTGAGGTTCTTGATTACGCCCTTGAGGGTGTCCGCGCTGAAACGGAGCTTTGCGGTTTCTTCATCCGTCAGCGGTACGTTTACCTTGCCTCTTATGCCGTCGTGACCGACAAGGTTGAGAGTGCTGAGGCAGACGTCGTCTATGCCGTATTCGCCGTGCATCATTGTGGAAACGGTCATCGTTGTATCTATTCCCGCAAGCAGGCATTTGCATATGTGGCAAACGGAAATCGATACCGCATAGAAGGTTGCGCCCTTGCGCGCGATGACTCTGCCGCCGGACTTTCTTACGTACTGTTCGATTTCGTCAAAATTGAGAGCGGGGCTTTCCATGCCCGGAAGGGAAATCAGTTCATTGCATTTTGAAATCGGCACGTTTGAGATGTTCGCAACCGACCACGGAATGAATGAGGAATCGCCGTGCTCGCCGAAAACATAAGCGTGAACGTTGCTCTGGCTGATGTTGTAATATTCGGAGAGTCTTGCGCGGAGACGTGCGGTGTCGAGGATTGTTCCCGAGCCGATTATGCGGTTTTCGGGCAGGTCCGAAAATTTGTGGAATGTATAAGTAAGGATATCCACGGGGTTGCTTACGATTATGTATGTTGCGTCCGGAGCGTATTTTGTTATCTCGGGGATAATACTCTTTGTTATGTTTACGTTTGTCTGCGCGAGCTCAAGGCGCGACTGACCGGGTTTTCTTGCAATGCCCGATGTGAGAATGACGATGTTCGAGCCTGCCGCGTCGGGGTAGCTTCCGGCATAAATGGAGCAGGGACTGCAGAAGGGAGTGCCCTGTCTGATATCGAGCGCTTCGCCGAGAGCCTTCTCGCTGTTTATGTCTATCATGACTATTTCAGACGCCATTCCGAGTATCGCAAGGGAATACGCGATTGTGGAACCTACGCTTCCGGTTCCGATGATTGAGATTTTGTTCATAAAAAATACCTCCCAAAATATTTGTTTTACATATTCTATCATAAATCGAGCGATTATGCAATTGCTGATTTTTCATATCGGTTATGCATATATCGATATGCAGAGGGCTTAATCACAGAAATCCGCCGCGGAGAAGGTTTTTTAAACGGGAAATTTGTTCATTATGCACTGATTTTCCCTCATTTCGGACGTCGGCATTACATAAAATTCAAATAAATCCGGCGGATAAAAAATATTGTCCGGAATATACTTGAAAAATACGGAGAAATATGATAATATTCACTCATCATTTTTCAATTCCCTGACAAAATATTCGGAGGACATTCATGGGAGCATTGTTTTCAAACATTACAAACATAACGTGGCAAATGGTCGTTATGTGGATAATCGGCGGGGTGCTGATATACCTCGCAATAAAAAAGGATATGGAGCCGACGCTTCTTCTGCCGATGGGCTTCGGTGCGATTCTCGTCAACCTGCCGCTTTCCGGCGCGGTCACGCAGATTTATGACGGCGTAAAAGAAATCGGCGTTATCGACGTTCTCTTCGAATCGGGCATAGCGAACGAGCTTTTTCCGCTCCTGCTCTTCATCGGCATCGGAGCGATGATCGATTTCGAGCCGCTTCTTTCAAACCCCAAGCTGATGATCTTCGGCGCGGCGGCGCAATTCGGTATTTTCTTTACGTTCAGCCTTGCGGCGCTCCTCGGCTTTGATCTGAAGGACGCTGCGTCCATCGGCGTTATCGGTACGGCGGACGGGCCGACATCGATCTTTGTTGCAAACTTCCTCGGCTCGAAATATCTCGGCGCGATAATGGTTGCGGCGTATTCTTATATGGCTCTCGTTCCGATCATTCAGCCGCCCGTCATCAAGCTGCTGACAACGAAAAAGGAACGTCTCATCCGTATGCCTTATCAGGAAAAGTCCGTTTCAAAAACGACCAAAATTCTTTTCCCGATAATCATAACGATGATAACGGGCATCGTTTCTCCGAGAAGCGTTGCGCTCATCGGATTTCTTATGTTCGGAAACCTGCTCCGCGAATGCGGCGTGCTCGATTCGCTCTCCGAAACGGCGCAGAAGGTGCTTTCAAACCTTGTGACGATTCTTCTCGGAATCACTATCGCATCAAGGATGCAGGCTGAATATTTCCTCACGGCAGACACCCTGATCATAATCGCGCTCGGACTTGTCGCATTCATATTCGATACGGCTGGCGGCGTTATAATCGCAAAGCTGATAAACATCTTCCTGCCGCATGGTAAGAAGATAAACCCGATGATCGGCGCGGCGGGCATTTCGGCATTCCCGATGTCCGCAAGAGTAATTCACAAAATGGGGCTTAAGGAGGATCCGCAGAACTTCCTTCTTATGCATTCGATAGGCGTAAACGTTTCGGGGCAGATTGCCTCCGTCATCGCAGGCGGACTTCTGCTGACATTGCTCGGTTAAGGTGGTGAAGTGGTATGAATATAGATTTTAATGCGTTTCTCAAGACCTTGCCGATTATGGCAAAAGGGATGGCGGGAATATTTATCGTAACAATCGTGATAATTCTCGCAGTCGTGCTCCTCGGAGTGCTGACAAAGCCGAAAAACGGCGGAGACAAACAATAAAAAAGAAAATCGGAGAAGGCTTTCGGCTTTCTCCGATTTTTCGTTACTTCATGATTTCGCTTTCAGAATCGATATATCTCTGCGCCTGAGTTGAGAAAAGCTCGCAATATCTGCCGCCCTTCTGCATAAGCTCCCGGTGCGTTCCGCTCTCGATGATCTGCCCGTTTTCAAGGACGAGGATCTTATCTGCCGTTGTTGCGCTGGAAAGACGGTGTGAAACGAAAACCGTCGTCTTGTCGCGGCGGAGACTGTCAAACTGGGAATATATCTCCTGTTCCGCAATGGCGTCAAGAGCCGCCGTCGGCTCGTCAAGAATGAGAATATCGGAATCCGAATAGAACGCTCTCGCAACCGAGAGCTTCTGCCATTGACCCGTTGAAAGCTCGATGCCGTCCTCCTCGAAATATCTCATCAGAGCCGTATCGTAGCCGTGGGGCAGATTTTTTATAAAGTCCTCGGCGCCGCTTTCCTTCGCCGCCTTTGAAACTCTCTCCTCGTCTGTCGGGGCGTTTATATCCGAAAACGAAACATTCTCGCGCACGGAAACGGCGTACCTGCCGAAATCCTGAAATATTATTCCGTATATCGAATAAAGCTCGCTTGTGTCGTATTCTCTTATGTCGTGCCCGTCCAGAAGAATGACGCCCTCCGTCGGGTCGTAAAGCCTGGTTATGAGTTTTATGAGGGTCGTCTTTCCCGCGCCGTTCAGCCCGACTAAAACGACCGTCTCCCCCGGCTCGAAGGTAACGGACATATTCTTTATAACGTCCCGCTCCGTGCCCGGATAGCGGAAGGAAACGTTTTTCAGCTCGATTTTATGAGCGATGTGACGCTGCGGATGGCGAGGGACGGGAAGCGAAGGCACTATCTCGGTTTTTTCGTCTATAAATGTTATGAGATTGTCGATGAAGAGAGTGCCTTCGTAAATAGACGCCGTGGCGTTTATGAGGGTTGAAATTCCGCTTGCGATCGAGTTCAGCGCGCCGGTATAAAGCGAATAGTTACCGACTTCAAAGTCGCCCGCGATGACGCCCTTTGCAATCAGCAGAAAGAGCACGCAGTTGACAGCCGAAGACAACATCGACATCAGAAGATTCCATGCGCCCTCCGAAAAATATATGTGGCGCAGCCCCTTGAAATAATGCCCGAAGATGCTTTTATATCTTTCAATGAAGGTATCCGAAAGACCGAAAAGGCGGATCTCTTTGACCATATCCTTGTTCGTCATAAGGCCTTTATAATAATTGAACTGTCGCCTGTCCTTTGAGCGGCGGCGGGCAAAATCAAACACCTTGCGCCTGTAAACAAAGGAAATGACAGCAGAGGGTATCGCAACGAGGGCAACTGCCACGGGCGCAAAGCCGCCCGTTTTCATACTCAGGCCCGCAATATGTATTTCGCCCGGAATTCCGGCAAGGATAACGATAAACGAAACCATACTGATTACGGCGGAGATGCAGGAGAACGTTGCGGAAAGGATCTGCATCGGTCGGTTGCCCGCCTCGCGCGAAGCATTTTCCAGCTTTTCATAAAAATCGGGGCGGTCAAAGCTCGAAACATCGATATTCTTTGCCTTTTCCATTATTTTGACGTTTGTCCTGTGCGCAACGAGCTCGCTTGCGATTCTCGTTGTGTAGGTTTTCAGGCTTGAAACGACGGACGTTGCGAAGATTATCGCAAACTGCCATACGAGCAGCATAAGTATTTCATTGAGCATTGCGTCGGCGCTGCCTTCTCCGGCTTTAACCAGCGCATAATCGACCGCAAGGCGGTTTAAGATGTCCTTTGCTATCGACGCAGACACCGCCGGCAGAATTCCGAGGATTATCGAGAAGAGCGAAATAAGAAACAGGACGCTCGGCTTTGCCTCCCAGACGAGGGTGAAAATATAGAAGAGTCTGTAAAAGAATTTGGAGATTACTCTTTTCAGATACCCAGGAACCTCTTTTATGTTTTTCGGCTTCGGCTCGCGCATTTTGTCCATGGGACTTTTCATAAGTCCTTGGTCTTTCGGTGGGCGGTTCATTTTCATCACGTCCTTTTATATTTTCTGATCGTATTATAGTATTTTAGATTATAAATCGCCGAGGGGGAAAATACAAGTCTTGATTTTCGGAAGGAAATGTGATATAATATGTGCCGCGGAAGGGGATACTCCCGCGGGATACCGCGGAGAAGGAATATTGTGCCTCCGCACCCTCAATTTATCGCTTGAAAAGGTGCTCTGCGCTATTATATAATTTTGTCAGAGCAGGTAAATACGGTTGTGCTGTATTTACGGAAGGAAAGCGGTATTTTATTATGTCAGAACAAAGAAAAAAACGGGAAAGGATATTCCTTTTGTTTTCCGCCGCCATGCTTGCGGCGACGGTTTTTGCATCATGTAGGGACGTTTCGGGACGCATGACTGAGACGCAGAGCGCGCATGAATTTACGGACAGAGCAGGGCAGACTGCGTCAACGGAGAGGGTTACCCCTGCGACGACCGAGCCCGAAAGGGACGCGCAGTTTACGTCGACAGCGCCCGCAGGGCAAGACGAGCCGGCAGAGCCCGCGCAGACGACCACGGCGAGGACGCCCGTGACCGAGGAGAGGGAAATCTCCCGCATCGAAAAAATCCCTTTTGATACCGAATATGTCCGGTCGGACGAGGAATATGAGGACTTCCGGTATGTTTCCGTGAACGGCAGATCGGGGCTTTTGCAGATAACCGAGAAGAGCATTTACGAGGACGGAATTCTCATCGGCACGGAGACGGTTGAAACCGTGATATCCGAGGCGGAGAAGAGAGTCATTATCATCGGCACAAAGCCGATTTATACAAGTGAGACCGTCACGGAGACGGAGGAAGTGCCGTTTGAAACGGAGCTCATAAAGGACTCTTCACTTTATGAGGACGATCGGATAACCGTGTCCGCAGGGAGAAACGGAAGAAAAACCGCGGTTTATGAGGTCACCTATGAGAGGGGGAAGGAAATCTCCCGCAGGGTGATATCCGAAAAAACACTTTCCCCGGAAGCGGCGAAGGTTCGCGTCGGGACAAAGCCAGTTTTTACATACGAAACAGTAACCAAAAAGGAAAACACGGTCGCTTATCCCGTCAGATACGTCTATGACGATACCATCCCCGAGGGCGAGCGCAGGACGCGCGCAAAGGGCAAGGACGGATACACGGAAAATACATATAAAATAACCTATGAGCGCGGGGTCGAGACGAAGAGCGAGCTTGTCTCCTCCTCCGTGACGGAGCCCGTCGCAAAGGTCATCGCAATCGGCACAAAGAAAAAAGAGGAAACTTTTGCAATGCCGTTCCGGACAGCCGCTCAGGGCGGCGCAAATTACGGCGTCACCCAGTATTACGGCGGCTCAAACTCGCACGGCGGCATCGACTTCGGTGTTTATTACGGCGCGCCTATAACCGCTTCGATGAGCGGTACGGTCATCTGTGCTTATAACGACGGATATTTTTCAAAATCCGATCTCCGCTGGACATACGGAACGTATGTAGTCATCGACCACAGAAACGGCTACCTTACATATTACGCACATCTGAAATCGAAAACGGTATCCGTCGGAGACAGGGTCTCGCAGGGGGATATCATCGGTTACAGCGGAAACACGGGAAGGGTCAGCCCGTCGCCGACAACATCAAACCCTTATGCGGGAACGCACCTGCATTTCGAGATAAGGAAATATATTTCAGGTTCATATGTCAGAGTAAATCCGAGGGACTACCTGCCGTACCCGAACTGAAAAATTTATATAAACATTTCTGAAAGGACTCGCTTTTATGGACAGAACAAAGCAGTACGGTCATTTTTCCGAAAAAGGAGAAACATTTTTCATAACGGAGCCCGAAACTCCGCGCCATTGGTATAACTATATGTATAACGACGAATACATAACGTTTACCTCGCAGGTCGGCTACGGAGAAGGTATCGCGCAGGACGATATGGGCAGGAGGGTGTTTCTTCTTTCAAACAGAAACCTTTTTGTCTGTGAGGACGGAAAATATTTCAGCATCTGCGCTTTGCCCATGCACTCCGGCTATACTGACTATCTCTGCGCCCATAAAAACGGCTCGACCGTTATAAGTCAGCAGAAAAACAGTATAAAAAGCGCGCTGAGGATATTCGTCCCGTGCGAGGGTATGCACGAGGTATGGAGCGTAACGCTTGAAAACGTATCAGATAAAGAGAGACATCTTTCGCTTGTTTCCTATGCAAAAACAGAGGTTGACGGAACGTATCGCCCGCAGGGATATAACACCTGCATCGGCGGCGGAGACGAAGATAAAAATGCTGTCTGGGGGCGGTTTTATACGGAATTCTATCCCGACCCCGACCTTCCCCGAAACCGCGAGATGTTCGCTTTTATGGCGTCGAGCGACAAAATTTCGGGCTTTGATTCAAGGCGCAATGCGTTCATAGGTCCTTACGGTGACGAGCAGCACCCGTCGGCACTCGAAAAGGGGCTGAAATGTCAGAATACCGATTGCAACTCCGAAAAGCTCTGCCTTGTTTTGCAGAACGATATGACCCTCCTCCCCGGCGAAAAAAGGACGGTTCATATAACCGTCGGTGTGGCTTATGACAGAGGAGAAATCCGCGCACTTTCCGCAGAGGAAACGGAAAAGGAATTTGCCCGTATGGAGGCAAAATATGCGGAGAGACTCCGCGGCGTTGAAATAAAGACCCCGTGGGGCGACTATGACAAGCTCATAAACGGCTGGATGAAATACGCGGCGGATATGGGCAGCAGATGGGCAAGAGTCCGTCACAACGGTTACAGAGACCTGACAAGCGATACGGAATGTCTTGCCTGTGTAAATCCCCGACTCGCGTGGGAAAGACTGAAAAGAATTCTTTCGTATCAGTATGAGAACGGCTATGCACCGAGAACGATAATCGACGGCGCGGTGCGCGACAGAAAATTTGCGGATAACACTGTCTGGATGACGTTTGCCGCAGACACGATAATAAAGGAAATCGGTGATATAAACCTCTTAAACGAAGAAGTCGCCTTCAATAACGGCTCCGTTGCAAGCGTGTATGAGCATCTCCGTCGCTCTGTCGACTTCCTCTGGAATTTTACCGGGCTTTACGGGCTCGTCCGCATATGGGGCGGCGACTGGAACGACTGCGTAAACTATGCGGGACTTGAAGGCAAGGGCGTTTCCGTTTGGCTTACGCTTGCGTGGTACAGAGCGAATGCAACCTTCGGCAGGCTCGCAAAGGCTATGGGCAGAGATAACGACGCAAAAACCGCCGCCGAAAGAGGAGAGACAATGCGTGAGCGTATCGATAAATACGGCTGGGACGGCGAATATTATATCTATGCCCGCACAGACGACGATATAATTATGGGGTCAAAGGACTGCGAGGAGGGAAAGATATTCCTCATTTCTCAGCTCTGGGCGGTGCTTTCCGGTGCCGCAAAGGACGGCAAGGACAGAATCGCTATGGAAAGTGCGGACAGACTGCTTGAAACGAAGCTCGGCACCCGCCTTGCATATCCCGCATATTCGCATCAGTATTCATACATAGGCTCAATGGCGGAGAAGGCGCCCGGCGTTCAGGATAACGGCGGTATCTATCTGCACCCCTCCGCGTGGAAGCTGGCGGCGGACAGTATGCTCCATCGTCCGGACAAGGTTGAAGAGGGGCTGAAGAAGATACTCGTGACAAACACCGAATACGAAACGAAATGCGGCGAGCCCTACGCGCTTTACAACTCATATTTTGCTCCCGAAACGGGCTATCGTTACGCAACGCCCGGGCAGAGCTGGAGAACGGCGGCAAGCTCGTGGCTGCTCAAGAGCACCGTCGAATATATATTCGGACTGCATCCGGAGCTTGAAGGCTTGCGTATCGAGCCGTGCCTGCCACTTTCGTGGAGAGAGTGTTCGATAAAGAAGATTTTCCGCGGTTGCGAATACGATATAAAATTCATTTGCTCCGGAAAGAGCGATAAGGTCAGCAGAATTGAGCTTGACGGAAAAGAAATAAATCCGCAGGGAAATATTATCGCGCCTGTCGGCGAAAAGATGAATTTAACGGTATATATAGGATGAAAAAAGCCGCCTTCGGGCGGCTTTTTTGAGATAAAAGATAAGAGAGAAGATCGAATAGAAGCGGTGCGTCTGCGGCGCGGATTGATTGAAAAGGCTCCCCGATAATTGAAGTCTCTTTTGCCTTTTTGCAAAAACCACGTCTGTGCAGATAATTAAAAATCTGTATATCACCCCCGATAACCGAAGTTTCTTTTGCCTTTTTGCAAAAGCCCTGTCTGCGTAGATAATTAAAAATCTGTATATCATCCCCGATAATTGAAGTCTCTTTTGCCTTTTTGCAAAAGCCCTGTCTGTGCAGATAATTAAAAATCTGCACATGCTCCCCGATAACTGAAGTTTCTTTTGCCTACTTTTCTTTTCAAAGAAAAGTAGGTTGAAAAAAGGGGAGCGTTGTGATATGATGCTTATGAAAAGCAATCAGTCGGAGGAATGAAAGAAATGATGTTTGAACTGAAGCCTGTAACAAAGCATATAATCTGGGGCGGAGAACGACTTTCCCGTGACTACGGAATGGGCGAATCGGGAGAGAAAATCGCGGAGGCATGGGAGCTGACGTGCCGTCCCGACGGCGATAATACGATAATCGGCGGGGAATATGACGGGAGACTGCTTTCGGAATTCGTGCGCGAAAATCCGTCGGCTCTCGGAAAAAATTATAAGGGCGACCGCTTTCCGCTGCTCATAAAGCTGATAGACGCGGAGGCGGACCTTTCAATTCAGGTCCATCCGGACGACGAATATGCCGCAGAGCATACGGACGATATGGGAAAAACGGAAATGTGGTATATAGTCGACGCCGCACCCGGCGCAAGGCTTATATACGGAATGAAAGAAAAATACACAAGAGAAACGCTGAAAAAAGCCATTGCCGACGGCACGCTTGAAAGCCTCATGAACTATGTTGAGGTGAAGGCGGGGGAAACGTATTTTATCCCGTCCGGACTTGTACACGCTATCGGCGCGGGAATTTTCATAGCCGAAATACAGCAGAATTCAAACGTGACGTATCGCGTTTACGACTATAACCGCCGCCAGCCGGACGGCTCGCTCCGCCAGCTTCATATCGAGCCGGCACTTGACGTTATCGAGCGGTTCGACCCGTCTGCCGTCAAGGCAAAGCACGAAGGCGAGGTTATCGCGTCCTGCAAGTATTTTTCCGTCCGCGAAAAGAAGGTCGCGGGCGAGGCTGAGGTTTTTGCGGGAGATGACAGTTTTCTTCACCTGCTCGTTGCGACGGGAGACTGCATAATTTCCTGCGGAAACGAAATAATAAGCGCGAAAAAAGGCGGAAGCGTTTTTGTCGCCGCCGCCTCCGGAAAAGTTACTCTTTCCGGCAACGCAACCGTTCTGGTTTCGTCTATATGAGCTTTTTTGAAGCGAAAAGGTTTATGTCCCATGCGGGAAAGCCTTTCAGACGTCGCAGATAAAGCGCCCTTTCGGGAAGAATTTGATGAACAAGTGCAGCAAGCGAAAAAATATCACCGCTTCTGTGATACAGTGACACCGCAAGCTCGGTGTCATTGTTTTTTATAAGGGAAAGCGAGCCGAGGAGAGCCTGCCGCTCCGCACCCTCAACGTCATATTTTATCAGCAGCTTTTCGCCGGAAAAATTGCAGGCTTCATCGGGGGAGACGCAGTCAACCGTGCGGCTTTTCGCGCCGGAAAGCGAGCTGTCCGATGAAATGTGCGTCCCTCTGCCGCCGCCGTCGGCGATGACGATTGACTCCGTTTTGTCCCGGGCGCAGGCGTTTATGAGAGAAAAATCGACGTTTTCCGTGCCGGAACAGAAAGCTGACAGCTTTTCAAAAGGCTTTTTTGCCGGCTCGAAGGCGCAGACCTTTTTAATCGACGGACAAAGCGATATTGCCTTTTTGACGGTGTCTCCCGTGTATGCGCCGAGGTCGACGTATGCGCCGTAGCCGCCGGAAAGGAGCGAAAACGTCTCCTCTTCATTGCAAGAGCAGTCCCAAAGATATTCCGGCTTGCCCGAAAGACGGAATTTTATGATACTGTCATAAACCCTTTTCGACTCATCGTCCGAAAAAAGCCCGCGCGCCTCGTTGATTTCAAAAAGATGATTTTCATAGAAATCCGCATCAAAAATCTCGCCACCGCAAACGGGAACGTCCGCGATGAACAGGCGGTGACGGGAAGCAATACGCTTTACGTTTTCAATCACGTCATCGCGCGAGGAGCCGAACGCAACGATGACCGTAAAATCGCCGAATTTTTCTTCCGCTTCAGAGAGGGACATAACGTGCTCGCCGCGAAAATATCTGTCGCGTACAAAGCCGTCCGAGGCGAAAAATCCGCTTGCCCGCAGTCCTTTTTTCTCCATAACGGAGAGGATTTTGTCCGCTCCGTCGCCCGTGCCGTAGAGAAGAATGGGCGAGGAGGTGTCTGCAAGAGCCGACCAGAGCTCTTCTTCACCGAAAACGGTTCTTGTCATCTGTCAATAACTCCGCGGAAGACAGGATGCTCGAAGATCGTTCTTGCTATGAGCGAAACGCCGATTGCCTTCGGGTGAACGCGGTCGCTTGAAAGGATATACGAGCTTGCTTTGGAAATCCAACCGTCTATCGCGGACTGAATATCAATATATCCGACGGAATATTTTTCCGCGAGCTTTTTATAAAGAGCGTTTATCTCGTCGACGTGATAGCGCATGAATTCATTTTTGTCAAGATCCATAAAGAACGGCGAAAGGATTATCGGCTCTGCGCCCTTTTCGCGGGCTTTTAAGATCATTTTCTCCATATTTGCGGCGGTTTCCTCGGAGGAAATATGCACCTCCGTGTTTACGGGGAGCTCCGCAATTCGCCAGGCGTCGTTTACGCCGATCATTATGAAAAGATAATCGGGGTTGTACGCAAGAACTTCGTCATCAAAGCGGGCAAGGAGCTGACGGCTCGTATCGCCGGAGGTTGCGGAATTCATAAAACGAGCCCTGCACTCCGGGTTTTCAGCCCAAGTCATACAGAAAAGATTGCCGACATAGCTGTTGCCGAGCGTGCCGACTCCGTCGCCGACGGGACGCGCCCTCTGACAGTCTGTAATGCTGTCGCCCGTGAACATAACGCGGATAACCTGTTTTTCCATAAAAAATAACCTCTCTTTTTGAGTTTTGTTACGGGCTAATTATAGCCCAAAAGCGATTTTATGTAAAGAGTTTTTAACAATTTTGCGGTTTATATTTACAATCGGGGTCGGATGATGATATAATGAAATGAAAGAACAGCTTTTCGGAGGTTTTTATGAGCGACGTGAAAATGGTCAAATTCAGAGGCGCAATGGGCGGTTACTCAAAAAAGGACGTAAACAAATATATAGAACAGATAAGTATTGATTTTGCGCGCAGAGAGGAAGAACTGAAGAGCGACATCGAAAGCGAAAAGCGCAAGGTCTCGGAGGCGAAAAGCCGCATAGACGAGCTTACGCGCATGCTGGACGAGCTTGCATGCGAGGCGTATTCCTCCGAAAACGCCGCGTCCCTCGCAAATGACGGAAAAGTTGCCGCAGAGGAGCACGGAAAAGAACTTTCGCAAATGCTTGATGAGCTTGCCTGCCGTCTTTATGCCGCGGAAAAACGCGAAGAGGAGCTGAAAGCCGCACTCGCGGGCATGGCAGACCGCATTGCCGGGTACGAAAGCCGCGAGAGCGGGGAAGAGCTTTCCGAGGAGGTTGCGGAAAAAATCCGCAATAAAACGGAGGAGTTGCTCCGTCATGCAGGAGAAGAGGCGGGAAGAATAATTTCGACAGCCGAGGAAAAAGCCGCAGAGATGGTCTCCGTCGCGAGCGAAAAAGCGGACGCGATTATAAACGATGCCAGAGTCCGCGCGGGAGCGGAGGAGGGCAAGATAAAGAAAATGTACAGTTCGGCGGCGGAGGATTATTGCGAGCAGATAAGAAAGCTGACCGCTGAAATGACAGCCGCGAGCGGCAAGTCAACTGAAAAAGCAGAGAAAAAACCGACTCAAAGCGAAAAGCCGACAACAATTGATGACAAAATCGATTCGTTCTTCCGCACACTGTTTTCGCAGATAAGCCCGAAAAACAAGGGCAAGAGCTGAAAAAATCGGCAAAAAACGTCGATTGGTTTGCGCTTGACAAGCCCTCTTCGATGTGATAAAATATGAAGCACAAAAAGGAAAGGAGAAAATGTTATGGCAGGCGAAAATTATGCTCATAAAATAATAGCGCAGAACAAAAAAGCCCGCCACGACTATTTTGTCCTTGACACATATGAGGCGGGGATTGAGCTTCTCGGTACGGAGGTAAAGAGCCTGCGGCTGGGCGCGGTAAACCTTAAAGATTCGTATTGTTATATTGAAAAGGGCG
This sequence comes from uncultured Eubacterium sp., assembly GCA_900544285.1. Classification (GTDB taxonomy): domain Bacteria; phylum Bacillota; class Clostridia; order Oscillospirales; family CAG-272; genus CAG-841. The sequence continues at coordinate 31,336 of UQUT01000005.1, read as the reverse complement.
AGCTTTTTATGACGGGCGTCCATATCAGTCCTTATGAAAAGGGAAACATTTTCAATCGAGATCCTATGCGAGACAGAAAACTGCTGATGCATAAGAAGGAGATCATCCGGTTGCTTGCGAAGATCGGTCAGGAAGGGTTGACGCTTGTTCCGCTTTCGCTTTACTTTTCCGGAAGGAACGTAAAGGCGGAGATCGGGCTTTGCAAGGGCAAAAAGCTCTATGACAAGCGCGAAACCGAAGCCAAAAAGGCGGAGGCGCGCTACGTCGACCGCTTTGAACGGCAAAGAACAAAATAATCAAGGGCCCGTAAAGGTTTCGACGGGGAATATGAAACAGGGTAAGCGAGCGGAGCCGCACAAGCTCCCAAAAACTGTGCAACCTAAAATTAAACGCTAACAATAATAAATTAGCTCTCGCTGCCTAAGGGCGCGGGTGTCCTGCCGATGAGTATCGCGGCTTCGGTTTGGGCATAACACAGCGATGAACGTGAACGGCTTTTTAGTTTTTGACGCCGTCACGCATTAAAAAGCTACCGAAACACAGAGCCTGTCTGCCGGCGCTGTGAGGAGGGAATTTCAAAAGACGGAATGCGCTCGGAGAAAGCCCCGCGGATCGTTTTTCGGACAGGAGTTCGATTCTCCTCGGGTCCACCAAAAAGGAAAGCACCCAAAAGGGGTGCTTTTCTTTTTGCAATCATAAAGGGGGAATCGATTCTCATCGGGCGTATTTGACTGTACTGTATGGTATATATGGATGCGTAGAATGTTTTCGTATGAATTTTTGCTTTGAGGTGTTTATAAAGCGGTTCATTCTACGATGAACTGGAGCTCCCGTTGATATGCCGAAGCCTTATTATTATACCCTGAAAATTTCGCCGATGAGCTTACATATGTGCCGCTCGGAGATGTCGTCCAATCGTTCATTTCGCATATCATTATGTAATAATCTTGAAAGGTTTCATAAGCTTCGGATTTACCCTTGATTTCTTTTAGATATGTTTTGGCATCTGTCATAAGAGAAGTAATCGTTTCTGATGTGCCTTTGTTTATTTTATTTGCCGCAACTGTGATTGCACAATCAAGAACTCTGAGACACTGCGACAAAGTTTTATCATCAAAGCTATCAACTTTTGCATTTGGCAGTATTAAGCGTATGCCTTCCTTTATATCGTTTTTGCTCATTGATAATTCTTTTGCGTATGCTTTCCAATATTCATAATCGTCATAGTACGAGCTGTTGCTATAACTATTGGTGAACTCCCACGCACGGAGAATATATTGCATATTGAGTGCTTCGGCAGAGTATATTGTGTTCAAAGTCTTATATAGCTTGAGTTCTGTTTCTGCAACTGAATTTTGAGCAGTTGTCCCGCACGCTGCAAATAATACTACAATAGCCAATAAAATCGCCAATAAAGATATTTTTTTCATTTCATAAGTCCTTTCTTTTAATCGTCTTTGAAACAAAATGAACATTTTCTTGCTAGTGTTTTGCTTTCGTACAGATTGCGACATTGTAGGCATACTGACATTTTGTTCAAAAGTTTTTTCGCATCTTAAAAATATCATACCGCCGCATATATACCAAAATGGGATATTTTGATTATACCGCTTTGGTATAATTTTGTCAAGAGGGTTAAAAAATTATTTTGGAGACAGAAAGTTTTATGGAATTTCGGCTCAAAGAATTGCGTAAACAGCGAAAAATATCGCAGTTGAGATTGGCGACGGAATTGAATATGAATCAGAATACCATATCCAGATATGAAAATATGGAGCGACAAGCGGATTATGAAACGCTGATTCGATTTGCCGACTATTTTCACGTGTCATTGGATTATTTACTTGGCAGGGAAGAAATAACTGAAAGCCAAAAATAAAAAAGAAAAGCACCAATTTGGGTGCTTTTCTTTTTGCATTCATTTCATCATCTTATAAATTATCTTTGCCGCGTCGGCGCGGGTGATGGTGTCGTCCGCTTTCATACCCGAAAAATATCCGAGCGACGCCATTGCCGCAAGCCCCTCGTCTGTCACTTCGTCGCCGCAGGACGCCGCAACGGGAAGCGATTCGGAAAGAGAAGGCGATGTTTTTGACATCAGCCTTGAAACGATTGTTGCCGCCTGACGCGCGGTTATCGGGGCGTTCCCGTCAAAGCGTTTGCCGTCCTCATAATCAACGCCGAAGATTATTCCTCCGGACACCGCCGCCGTTACATATTTTCTCTGATATGCGGAAATGTCGGAGTCATCGGCGAAGGTTGTTGCGGCGGCCTCTGCGGTCGGGAGGTCAAGGGCACTCATTGTCATAACGAGAAATTCGCCCCTTGTGACGGTTTTTTCGGGATAAAAATATTTTTCTCCGCCGATCGTCTCTCCGAGAAGAATTTCCTTCCCACCGAGAACAGATGCCGCAGTATATGCGTCATTTCCCGCCATATCGCTGTATTTTATGCTGTTTTTCGAGACGGTGATTTTGATTTCCGCCTCGCCGGAGATGTTGCCGTAATAATCCTTTGCAACGAATCTGAAGCGATCCTTGCCGCTGAAACTTTCGTCCGGCGAATAGACAAATTTGCCTGTGATATTATCAAGGGTCAGCTCGCCGTGCTTCGGCTCGGAGGTGAGAAAATACGTTACGGCGTCTCCTTCTTTGTCAACGGAAGAAAGAGTTCCGAAACAGGGAATTTCCTTTTCGACGGAGAGCGCCCCGTCGGTTACGGTCGGCGCAAAGTTTAGCGAGGGCAGGGTGCTGACGGAGCAGATGAAGGCTTCGTCATCATTTCCCGCAGAAAACTCAAATCCGGATGAAACCTCCTTTGCCGCGGGGACGAACCGCAGGGCGGAAACGGACGAAATGTCGATTTCGTCTCCCGCCGAGACCTCCTTTTCGCCGAACATCAGCTTGCCCGCTTTTTCGCTCGGTAGGGAAACGATTTTGATTTTTTCGGGCTTCACGCCGAGAAAGCTTTCAAAATCGGCGGCTGTGAACGAAACGGAATTTTCTCCGACGCTCGTTTTGACCATTTTCATCGACGAACGGATAGCATCAAGCCCCGGCGAAAGACTGACGGCAAAGGCTGTCAGCGAAATGCAGAAAACAAGGCAGAGCGCGTACAGAACAACAAATAATTTTTTCATAAAAATTCCTCCCGGATAGCAAAAATCTATGTAACAGAATTTTCGCCATGCGGGAGGAGAGTTATTCATAAGTGAAGAGTTAAAATTGAAAAGCGGAAAGTTGTATAATAAAAACGGACAACTCGAAGAGAAGCGGTGCGCCTGCGGCGCGGTCACTTTGTTTTTGAGTCTGCGCCACAGGATGCCTGTCCTTAAACATCGGGCAGGTTATTTTTTCGGCGTTTTCATCTTTGCAAGCGGATTTGCGCTGACGGCTTCTTCAAGCGAAGCGTTGCTTATATGGGTATATATCTGGGTGGTATTGAGCTGTTCGTGACCCAGAATTTCTTTCAGCGCGAGCACGTCGACTCCGCCCTCCTGATACATCAGCGTTGCTGCCGTATGACGTAGCTTATGGGTTGAATAATGCTTGTTTTCAAGTCCTGCTTCGCCGAGGTATTTATAGACAAGCCATTGCACCGTCTTTACGCTTATTCTTTTATGCAGGCGCGAAAGAAACAGCGCGTTTTTATCCTTTATTTCCTTTCCGTCACGCCCGCGGACGGGAATATAATCTCTTATGGCGGTGCGGCAGGCGTCATTTAAGTAAACAATGCGCTCCTTATTGCCCTTTCCCACAACGCGCAGCGACCTCATCTGCGGGTCGATATCCGTCAGATTTATGCCGACAAGCTCCGAAAGTCGCATTCCGCAGTTGAGAAAGAGGGTCAGTATGCAGTAATCCCTTTCCTTCGTTTTGGACTCCTCGTCCGCATAGACGCTGTCCAGAAGGGAAACGCTTTCGTCAAGGGAAAGAAACTTCGGCAGGGCTCTTTTTATCTTCGGCGATTCTATATCGACTGCGGGGTTTTTCTCCATCACTCTTTCAACGGAGGTCAGATATTTGAAAAATGCCTTTATTGCCGAGAGTTTACGGCTTCTGGCTGACGCTCCGCAACCCCTTTCCGAGGCAAGATACGCCATGAATTCAAGAATATCTATCGTCTTTATGCTCTTTGAAAATTCTTCGTTTGTGCAGGAGATATCTATCTTTTCAAATTCCTCGCTGTCCGTTGGTATGCCGCTCCGTCTCGCAATGACAAATCTGAAAAACAGATACAGATCGAGGTGATATTCAAAGACCGTCGTTTTTGATCTGCCCTGAATGACGAGCTTATAGCGCAGAAATCTTTCAAGCAGGGGCGAGGTCTCATTCGCTTTTCTTTCTTCCATTGCGGCTCTCCTTTCTCTTTTGATGATACTGTCACAAGCTGATTATATCACGGAAAAAGAAAAATGTAAACTTTCGGCGAAAAAAATGTTATTTATATTGAAGAAAGGCAAAATAAAAGCTATAATATAGTCAATAGCTCCGCTACGGAAGGATAGCAAATGGAAAACAGAAGCATGATAAAATCAATCGGGGGCGGCGTCTGGAAGTTGATACAGACGCACATTGTTATGATGATATTCGGCGTGATGGTGTATCTTCCCGTCGGCGTTGAAACAAAAAGCAGACAGATACTGACCCTTATTTTCAGCATATTCACAATCATTTTTTATTATTATCTCATCGACCTTTATATGTGGGATGTGGGCGCAAGGGACGCTGTCAGTGCGAGAGGCGCGGGCACAAAGCCAAGCCCCTTAAAGGGCTTTGTCGCGGGACTTTTCGCCGCAATACCGGATCTTGTGCTCGGCATTGCTTTCTTTGTATTGAATCATTTCAGAGAATACAGCGACGGGCTTTCTGCCGCAAACGGCGTTTTTGCCCTTATCACGCAGACGTGGGAAGGAATGTTTATGGGGGTAAAGATGGCGCTTATCGGTAAGAGCGGCGGCGCGTGGTTTTATCTTGTCACTCCCTTTATCGCTGCGGCGTTTGCGGGATTTTCATATATCTGCGGCACGGTGGAATTCACCATTATCCCCAGACCGAAAAAGTAAAGGAATAAAAATCGTCCTCCGCGCATAGTATCAAGCGAAAACTCTTATGCGGAGGATATATTTTGAATAAATACGGTTTTGGAAGGGCGGCTTTTCTCGTCTCCTGTTTTCTTGTCATATCGGCGTTTTTGGCAGCCGTTGCGACTGTCAGCGCGAGGATATTCATCTCCGAAGCGGAGAGCGCGGCGGCGGGCGAAGATAAAAAGCCGCTGCCGACTGTAATAATCGACGCCGGTCACGGCGGAAGGGACGGCGGCGCCTCGGCTGACGACGGCACGCTTGAAAAGGACTTGAACCTCGCAGTCGCAAAGGAACTCTGCGACCTTTTTGAAGGCGCCGGCTACGATACGGTTATGACCAGAACAGAGGATGTCGCTCTCGGAGACGAGAATTCGTCCCATAAAAAGCTTGAAGACCTGAAAGCGAGAGTTGAGCTTGCAAAGCAATATAAAAACGCGATTTTTATCAGCGTACATATGAACAAATTTCCCGTCCCGAAATATTCGGGGCTCTGCGTGTATTTTTCAAAGAAAACGGCGGGCTCGGCGGCGCTTGCGGAGGATGTCCGCATGGTCGTTGCAACTTATCTTCAAAAGGAAAACGGCAGGCAGATAAAGGGAGCGGGGAGCGAGATATACGTTCTTGACAATGCCCCGTGCACGGCAATCCTCGTCGAATGCGGGTTCCTTTCAAACCCGACCGAGCTTGCCATGCTCAAAACAGAGGAATACAGAAAAAAGGTTGCCGCATGCATTTTTACGGCGACGGCAAATTATATGTCAGAAACTATTACGGAGGAAGTCAATTGAAAGGTCAGAAAACGGTCTATGTGTGCTCGGAATGCGACTATCAGAGCGCAAAATGGCTCGGTCGCTGTCCGTCGTGCGGCGCGTGGAACACAATGACGGAGGAAACCTATGAGGCGCCCGTCACGGAACCGAAAAAGGGTGCGGGACGGCAGAATATGCTTGTCCGTGCGAGCGAAAACAGTGAGCCGGTGCTTCTCGGAGAGGGAAACATTCCCGAATATATGCGCTCGTCGACAGGCGTTGGCGAGTTTGACAGAGTCCTCGGCGGGGGGCTTGTCTGCGGCTCGGTCATACTGCTTTCCGGCGAGCCGGGAATAGGAAAGTCGACTCTGCTCCTTCAGATATGCGCCGAAATGTCCAAGGAGAAAACGGTGCTTTACGTTTCCGGCGAGGAATCCGTGGCGCAGATCTCCCTGCGTGCAAAGCGGCTCGGCATAAAGAGCAAAAGCGTCTATCTGCTGACGGAAACAAATGTCGAAAAGATACTTGAAAGTGCAAAAAAGCTCTCTCCGGATATGATAATAGTCGATTCCATTCAGACAATGTATCACACGGAAAGCACGACAATCCCAGGCAGCATAACGCAGATACGCGAGTGCGCTTCGATGTTTATAAACACGGCAAAAACCGAGGGCACATCGGTAATTCTGGTGGGTCACGTCACAAAAGAGGGCAGCATTGCGGGGCCCAAGGTGCTTGAACATATGGTTGATACCGTGCTCTATTTTGAGGGCGAGCGCAGGCAGAACTGCCGGCTTATCCGCGCGATAAAGAACCGTTTCGGCTCAACAAACGAAATAGGCGTTTTTGAAATGACGGACGAAGGACTCCGCGAGGTGGACAACCCCTCCGCCATGCTCCTTTCCGACCGCCCGCAGAACGTTTCGGGCAACTGCGCCGTTTGCGTTGTGGAAGGGACGCGACCCATTGTTGCGGAGATTCAGGCGCTTGCAACAAACACCGTTTTCCCCGCGCCGAGAAGAACGTCAAACGGTATTGATTACAATCGCGCGGCGCTCATCCTTGCCGTGCTTGAAAAGCGGCTCGGCTTGCGTTTTTCCTCTGTTGACGTTTACCTGAACGTTATCGGCGGCATAAGAATTGAGGAAACCGCGTCTGACGTCGGCGTTGCGCTCGCGCTGATCTCCTCCGTGCGTGATATTCCCGTTCCGGACGAGCTTCTTTGCATAGGCGAGCTCGGACTTTCCGGCGAGGTTCGCGCCGTTTCGCATATCGAAAGCAGAGTTACGGAGGCGGCAAGGCTGGGTTTTAAGAAAATAATCCTGCCGTCACGCTCGGCAAAGGCTGTCCGCAAGGTGCCGGACGGCGTTACGCTTATCCCCATAAAGAGCATATTTGAAGTCCTGACAATCCTCAAATGACCTACTTTTCTTTGGAAAAGAAAAGCAGGCACCGTACTTTTCTTTGAAAAGAAAAGTAGGCAAAAGAAACTTTAATAAATTGCTTTGTGTAAATATTATATTATCATAAAAGGGGCGGATCTCCGCTCCTTTTTGATTTTCAATTCGAGAAGAAAAGAAGGCAAAAGAAGCTTTTGTTATTTATTTGTGCGAATTTTATATTGCCTTCTCTTTCAAAGAGAGAAGCTAAAAGCCTCTTGCTTTCCTCCGTTACTGCAGATAACAAAGACCCGCACAATTAAAAGCACTTCAAGATTCGAACTGTACTCCCACCTTTGCTTTGGTAAAGCCGACGTGACAGAAATGTTCCGCCTCGAACAACAGGGAGGTTTCGGAAGGAACGTCCGAATTGCTTTCTTTCGTACTTTCTTTTCAAAAAAGAAAGTGCATAAGGGAAACGAGTTTTCGGAAAGTTTTGGCGACGTACAGCGTGTTTTTCGCTGCCGGAAAACGGGGAAAGCGTCGCATTCCGCGGCTTGTTTCCAATATAAAATTTCCCGCCGGAAATTGCGGGAAAATTTTTTGAAAAAAACGAAAAAATATGTGGAAACGTGCCGAAATATATGATATAATTGTCGCTGTAATATTTTTTCCCAAGGGGTGTTTATGAAGAAAATCGGCTTTGATAATGACAAATACATTCAGATGCAATCGCAAAACATTCGTGACCGTATCGCTTCGTTCGGAGGCAAGCTCTATCTTGAATTCGGCGGCAAGCTGTTTGACGATTTCCACGCGGCGCGCGTCCTTCCGGGTTTCTTGCCCGATACGAAGGTCAAAATGCTGCTCAAACTCAAGGATAGCGCGGAAATAATCATCGTCATCTCCGCAGACGACATTGAAAAGAACAAGATAAGAGGCGACCTCGGCATCACATACGATCTTGACGCTCTCCGCTTGATTGACGCCTTCCGCAGCATCGGGCTTTACGTCGGTTCGGTTGTCATCTCGCATTTCAAGGATCAGCCTGCCGCGGTCAACTTTTCAAAAAGGCTTGACTCTCTCGGCATAAAGGTTTACCGTCATTATATCATTCCCGATTACCCCGCGAACGTTCCGCTCATCGTTTCGGACGAGGGTTACGGCAAAAACGAATACGTCGAAACCACCCGCCCGCTCGTAGTGGTGACAGCGCCGGGCCCCGGCAGCGGCAAAATGGCAACCTGCCTTTCACAGCTGTATCACGAGAGTAAGCGCGGAATAAAATCCGGTTATGCAAAGTTTGAAACATTCCCGATATGGAATCTCCCCTTAAGCCATCCCGTCAATCTTGCTTATGAAGCCGCAACGGCAGACCTTGATGACGTCAATATGATAGACCCGTTCCATCTCGAAGCATACGGCGTGTCTACTGTAAACTATAACCGCGATATAGAAATTTTCCCCGTTCTGAACACTATTTTTACTAAAATTTTCGGTTCCTCACCCTATAAAAGCCCAACGGATATGGGCGTAAATATGGTCGGCAACTGCATATGCGATGACGATGCGGTAAGGGAAGCGTCAAAGCAGGAGGTTGTCCGCCGTTATTATAATGCTCTCTGCTCGGCACGTCAGGGCATGGGCGGAAAGGACGAAATCTATCGTCTTGAACTGATAATGAGCAAACTCGGTATAACTCCCGAAATCCGCACCTGCGCAATCGAGGCAAGAAAGAAAGCGGAGGAGACTTCCGCTCCCGCAGTTGCGATAGAACTTCCGGATGGCACGATAGTTACGGGAAAGACATCGTCTCTCCTCGGCTCGTCTGCCGCCGCACTCCTCAATGCCCTCAAAAAGCTCGCCGGCATAGATGATGACATTCTTCTCATCTCTCCCGCTGTCATCGAGCCGATTCAGAAGCTCAAAACGGAGCATATGGGCAATACGAACCCCCGTCTGCATATGGATGAAGTGCTTATTGCGCTTTCAATCTGTGCCGTCACGGCTCCGATTGCCGCAAAGGCACTTGACCAGCTTGAAAAGCTGAAATGCACGGAGGCTCATTCGACGGTCATCCTTTCGAGAGTTGACGAAAATGTCTTCAAAAAGCTCGGCGTCAACGTCACATGCGAGCCTCAGTATCAGACGAAAAAGCTTTATCATCCCAAATAACAAAAAGCCGCCTCAGGGCGGCTTTTCAGTTGTCTGTTGTTATCCGTCTGACAGCTGCGGTGAGCGAATAAATATCCTCCGGCTTTGTGAAAGCCGAGAAGCTGATACGGACAGCGTCGCCACCCGTGCCGACGGCGGTGTGAGCCGTCGGTGCACAGTGAAGCCCCGGGCGGGTGCATATGCCGCTTTCCGCAAGAGAAGCCGAAAGTGCTGAGCCGCTCATTCCGTCCGAATTGAAAAGCAGAACTCCGCCCGCCCTTTCCGGCAGATAAATTTTTATCCCGTCGACGGAGGACAGTCCATCCCTCGCAAGAGCAAAAAGTTTTTTCTCGTGTGAAAGAATATTTTCCGTGCCGACGGAGCGGATATATTTTATCCCTTCTCCCAGCCCGACAATACCGGGCACGTTCACAGTCCCCGCCTCGTATGATTCGGGAGGCGTGTGACCCATCGTTATATCGGCGGAAGCAAAGCCGCTCCCGCCGAATTCAGAAGGAGAAAGAAGAGAAAAATCGAAATCGTCACAGAAAACGGCAAAGCCCGTTCCCTGCGGACCGTAAAGCCCTTTATGTCCCGGAGCACACAGCACGCTTATTCCGTCACGGGGGATATTTATATCGTATATTCCCGCGCTTTGCGACGCGTCGACAACGTAAATCAGCCCTCGCCTGCGGCAGACCTCCCCGATTTTCGCAATCGGAAGGGTGAGGGAGCAGATGTTTGACGCGTGCACCGTCACGACGATTCTCGTCCTCGGTGTGATTTTTGCTTCAAGCTCCGAGATAAGAGCGTCATCAGGTGCGAGCGCGTTTATAACGGAATATTCCGCGCCCCGCATGGCACATATGTTTGCCACGGGTCGACGGACGCTGTTATGCTCCATATTTGTTGTTATGACGCCGTCCCCCGGACGTATAAGTCCCGAAAGAACTTTGTTTATCGCATGCGTCGCGTTATATGAAAAAATTACGTTTTCCTGCTTTGACGTTCCGAAAAGGGCGCATATTCCGCTTCTCGTATCAAATACCGCCTCGGCGGACTTCAATGCAAGCGCGTGCGCGCTCCTTCCGGGGTTTCCGCAGTATTCCTTTATACATTTCGCCATCGACCTTACCACCGAGGAGGGCTTTGGGAAGGTTGTGGCGGCGTTGTCGAGATATATCATAAAGCCGTCTCCGTGACCGTCAGAGCGTCACCGTGCCCGAATACTCAATGCCGTTTCTTTTCAGAATGAGCATTGCGGTATCACAGTCGGAATCACCGACGGCAACGCCCGACGTACAGCCCCTTTTGTTTTTTTCGGGGCTCAGACGGACGGATCTTGCGCTTATGCCGCTTTTGCTCAGCAATCGCGCCGCTTTTGTCGCCATTGTCGGCGACGGTATTGTTATGACGCATTTATCCATCGTTTTCACGCCCTTGTTTTTTTAATGGGGAGAAAATAAATCCCTCCCTGCTTTATAATATGCAAAAGGGGGCTGTGCCGTCAACAAAAGGGTCACAGAATAAAAAGGTATATAACGGAGGCGGCGAGTGCCGTGACGCTTACTCCCGCGAGAAACCAAAGCAGTGCGGCGGGAAATTTCGGTTTCGGCTTTCCTGCTCCGCCGCAGGCGCGGATTATCCGTCCTGCTTCCTTCACAAGCTCGCTTTCATCGGGGCTCGGCGCGTCCTCCCGTATGAAAAGATATGCTTCTTCAACCGTGTCGCTTTCTATATCGCTGACGATCACCATGTTCTTTTTATATGCTCTTGTTATCATAAAAGGCTCTCCTGCGTGAATTTTATATGCAAGATTATTTGCCTTCCGAAAAAATTTTTATGCAGAAAACGCCTTCCGTGCGCAAATACGGGCTAAAATCAAAAACAGAGGTCATTTTTTCAAAAAACTATTGCCCACAGGAAATTTTTGTGTTATAATAATATATAAGGTCACTTACATAAGCGACTTTTCAATCGCGGACGGCGGCGGATATTTTTCGCCCGATATATTTTCCTTTTTTTCGGGTTCGCGGATGTGGATATCATTCCCGTAATTTTGAAATGTAATTTTATTTTATATATATTTTTTCCGTATATCGAGCCGGACGGCGGCGGTGAGATAAGCGGAAACTCTATTTTAATATTCCCCAAAGAAAGACGGGATCGTGAAGAGGACTTTTCCGTTTTTATGGGGGTGGACTGCTTTTTGTCCGGATTACATAATATTTATTTGAAAGGATCCCATCTTTTTCGGATGGGCTTGGTGTGCTATGGCAAGATCAAAAGCTAAAAAACTGAAAGTGTTTGCATTGGGAGGTCTCGGCGAGATTGCAAAGAACCTAACTGTGCTTGAATACAGCGACAATATAATCGTTATTGACTGCGGTCTCGGCTTCCCGAGCGACGACATGCTCGGAGTTGACCTCGTTGTTCCCGATGTGACATATCTTGTAAACAACAGAGAAAAAATAAAGGGCGTAATTCTTACGCACGGTCACGAGGACCATATAGGCGGCGTTCCGTATCTTCTTCAGAGGATAAACGTCCCCGTTTACGGAACAAGGCTGACGCTCGGAATTCTTGAAAACAAATTCAAGGAATTCCGCTTCGATTTCAAGCCGGAGCTTCATTGCGTTTCCGCAGGAGAAAGAATAAAGCTCGGCATATTTGACGTCGAATTCATTCATGTAAACCATTCGATAGCCGGCGCTGTGTGCGTCGCGATAAGAACCCCCGTCGGAACGGTTGTCCACTCCGGCGACTTCAAAATTGACGCTACGCCCGTCGACGGAGAAATGACAGACCTTACGCGTCTCGGCGAGATAGGCAAAGAGGGCGTAAAGCTGCTTATGTGCGAGTCGACGAACGTTGAGCGTCCCGGCTTTACTCCGTCCGAAAAGAAGGTCGGGCAGTCGCTTGTCCGCTTCTTTGACGAATACAAAGACAAGCGCATAGTCATTTCAACCTTTTCTTCAAACGTTCACCGTGTTCAGCAGGTGATTGACATTGCCCATAAGCACGGCAGAAAGGTTGCCATAACGGGCAGAAGCATGATAAACGTTGTCGGAGCGGCGGAGGAGCTTGGATATATGTCATTCCCCGAAGGGGCGCTTGTCGACATTTCCGAGATAAAGAAATATCCCCCCGAAAAGACGACAATTATCTCAACGGGCAGTCAGGGCGAGCCGATGTCCGCGCTTTACAGAATGACCTTCGGTATGCACGATAAAATCGAGCTGGGTCCCTCCGACCTTGTGATAATTTCTGCTTCCGCAATACCGGGCAACGAAAAGCTCGTCGGAAACATTATAAACGAGCTGTTCAGAAGAGGAGTGACTGTTCTCAACGACGCAATCGCCGAGGTTCACGTTTCCGGTCACGCATGCGCGGAGGAAATAAAAATTTTTCATGCGCTACTGAAACCGAAATATTTTGTGCCGATACATGGTGAAGCCCGTCATCTTTATCATCACAAGGAGCTTGCCGAGCAGATGGGTATGTCCTCCGAAAATATTTTCGTTATGGATGTCGGCAGGGTGCTTGAAATTGACTCTGCGGGCGCAAGATTTGCCGGCACGGTGCCGAGCGGTATCGTTATGGTGGACGGCAGCGGCGTCGGCGATGTCGGAAACGTTGTTCTGAGCGACAGACGTCATCTCTCGCAGGACGGACTTATCGTTGTTTCAGTCGCGATAGATTTTGATATCCGCGATATGGTCTCCGGACCTGAGGTGGTTTCAAGGGGCTTTGTTTACGAGAAGGACTCCTCCGAGCTTATCGACAGCATAAAGGAGGTCGTCCGCGGCTCCGTTTATGATGCTCTTGATCACAAAAACTGCGATTTTCCGCAAATCCGCGGCAAGATAAAGGACGACCTTTCCAAATTCATTTATCAGCAAACAAAGCGTCGCCCGATGATTCTTCCCATCGTTCTTGATATGTGAAAAAATCCCCGCTCTGGCGGGGATTTTTTGTTGTGAAAAGAAAGCCGTACGATAGCCGCGCGGGCTTCGTCAGACAAGAAAAAATCCACCCGATTTGCGGGTGGATTTTTATTTGTTCAGTTTGCGTGATAGCCCTTTGCGGGGAACTCGCTCACATAGCCCTTTTCAAGGTAACCGATGTAAGTGTTGCCTGCCGCGAGAGTGAGCTCTGCGCCGCTTTCGGTTGTGAGGATGAGGGAGCCGTTTGCTGTTTTTGTCCAGTTGATGGCAATCATTTTACCGCCGCAGCAGTAATAGCCCTTGCCTGTTCCCGTTACGGAGATGAAAGCCATCTTCGGGTCTTCTTTGGGACCCTTGCCCTGTGTCACGCCGACGCCGAGGAAGATAACGTTTGTAAACGAAAGCTCCTCGCCGGAAATGTTCGTACCCTTTATTTCAACCTGCGAACGGATATATTTTCCGGAGGTTGCGTCATAATTGAAGGTGACTTCCTTCTTGCTCTCGTTGTTGTCCATTGTGAAGTCGATCTTGACGGTCTTTGCGGAGATGTTTGACGCGACTGCGGAGCTTGTTCCGAATTTGAAGCCGTTCGGTGCACCTGTGTAGCCTGCGCCGCTCTTTGCAAATCTGGAGGACTTGCCCGTGACCATTGCTTTGAGAGCAGAACCGTTTACGACTGTATCGTAAAGAAGGTCGGAACGTGAGCCCTTGTTCTGGATTGTGCCGTATTTATCGCTGTAGTCCTTGCCTGCCCAGCTTGTTATGTATTCGTCCTTTGTGTCGACGAAGGCATAGCGCGCGCCGAGTCTTGCCTTGACGTTTGCATAGAAATCGTATGTTTCATTTATGGAACCGCCGTGGCAGACGAGAATTGCGTTATGACCCTGAGCGATGTCGATGTGATAATCTCTGCCGGAACGGACGTTGCAAATATCACTAACGGATTCGTAATCCTCGATTACGGCGAGGTAACGCGTGATGCCGGGAGCGACGAGCGCTTCATAAAGAATGTCTGCCTGATAGATACCCTTCTGGTTTTTGTAAGCGTTCTGAATGTTGTCGACTACTATGGCAACGGGACGCTTGTTTGAAGGATTGGTCTTGCTTGTTTTAAGTCCTGTGAGAGGATTTATGTATGCTCCTGTTTCGGGAGGAGTTATCGGGCTTGTTGTGACCGGAGGTCTGACCGTCGTCGTTGTTGTCGTTGTTGTCGGAGCTGTTGTCTGAATGGGGGCGGTTGAACCCGGAGTTGTTGTCGTGGGTGTGTTTACTGTTGTTGTTTCCGATGTCTGGGGCTTGAGCGTAAGCACGGGGTCTGTTGACGTTTCCTTGTTGCCTCCGCCGCAGCCGATGACGGATGCGCAGATTGACGCGATGATTGCCACAGTCAGGATCATGAGTATAATTTGTTTGAATTCTTTCTTCATCTGACGGACTTCCTTTCTTTTTCCTTTGCGAATAATATCGGGTGCTACCCACCGATTTTTATATGTGTCATGATGTACTTTATATACTATCACACATCACCCGAAAAGTCAAATACAATTTGCATGCAAAAAGGTACAAAAATCGGCTCGGTTCTCTGTGAATTTTAACGTTTTCTCCGTTTTTCGCGCAATGCGGAGAAAAAACGGGATAGCTTTTCGGCACATTCCTCCCGCATGACGCCTTCCGTCACCTCCGGAGTGTGATTGAAGCCGAGTGAGAACGTTTTTTCCCTTGATACAACCGCGCCCGCTTTTTCGTCCCTTGCGCCGAAAATGACGCGCTTTATTCTCGAATTTATTATCGCGCCGGCGCACATGGGGCAGGGCTCAAGCGTGACATAAAGCTCGCACATAAAGAGCCTCCAGCCGCCGAGCCTTTTGCAGGCGAGGTCGATTGCCTTCACCTCCGCGTGACAGAGTGCGTTTTTGTCCGTTTCGCGGGTGTTATGTGTCCTCGCGACAATCTTGTCTCCGCAGACAATAACCGCCCCGACGGGAACCTCGCCGATTTCAGCCGCTTTTTCGGCTTCCCTCAGCGCTATACTCATAAAATATTCGTCACGGGAGATAGGTTTCATTTTTCCTCTATTCTTCAAACATATAGCCCTTGCCCCTGACGGTGCGTATGAGCTTTATGCCGAATTTGTTTTCAAGTTTTTCGCGCAGATAGCAGATGTAAACGTCGACGACGTTTTCTCCGTCGCCTCCGCCCCAGACATTGTCATAGAGTTCGCTGCGCGATACCTCCGTTCCCCTGCGGGAATAGAGATATTCAAAAAGGGCAAATTCGCGCTTTGTCAGGCGCGATGAGCTCCCGTGATAGACGACGGTGCGCTTTTCTTTGTCGACGGAAAGCCTTCCCGTCGCCGTGATTTTTCTTATCGTCGGCGATGAAGAAGAGCCGCTGTCGCCGAAGAGCACGCGCATAAGCTCATCCGTGTCAAAAGGTCTGGAAAGCACCGCAGTCGGGTCAAGACCGCCGATATCCGAAAGCTCCTCCGCATATCCGAACACAACGGAAAGGCAGTCGCCCTCCGGAATTGTCACGCTACCCGCGTCCGGCGCCGAGATGAGCAGGGCGCAGGGCGGAACGGGAGTACTTTTTTCGGGCATGACGTTCGCTCCGCATTCCGAAAGCTCAAGGCAGAGCATGCGGCGAAAAATCCTGTCCGAACAAACAATATAAACATCCGTCATGACTTTTCCGCCGTATCAAGTGCCGTGCCGGTTGCCGGAATTTTTATCTTTCTACAACGGTCGGAGCCCTTGTATTTCTGAATTTCGCGACTCGCCTCGGTTATCGTCTGTCCCGCCTTGAGGGTGAACAGGGTGACGCCGCCCGCCGTCCTTGTTGCCTTTTCGGGAACGAGCTTTGTGTTTATGACAATCGCTTTGTTCTGCGAATTCACAAGAATTATATCTTCATTTTCGGAAATGAAGAACGCCGCAACTATCGGCGAAGCCGCGGAATAAGCCGCGACGAGCTTCTTTCTCGCCGCCTTTGTCTCATAGAGCGAGAGCGGAATTTTGACGCCCTTGCCGTTTTCAAAAATATAGACTATGAAATGCTTTTCGTCATACTTTGTGTCGACGTCCATGGCGATGACTTTTTCATCCTTTTCAAAGCCGAGCTTTGCGGGAATGTAATCGCCGAGGGCGGACGCCTTGCAGGTATCGAAATCGGAGGCTTTCGCGCGGTAAATGCGCTGCTTATCCGAAACGAAGAGCAGTTCGGAGATGTTTTCTCCGTCCGTCACCTGTGCTATTTCATCTCCGTCCTTGAGCTTTTGCTCGTCGGCTCCGCGCAGGGAAGTGAGCGTGATTTTCTTGAAATATCCGCCCTTCGTGAAATAGAACTTGACGTTGTAATTGTCAACAAAGTCCTCTTCCTTGTATTCGACGACCGTATCGTCCGTGATGAGACGTGTTTTTCTCGGCACGGCGTATTTCTTCTTGACCTCCTCAAGCTGAGTTGCGATGAGCTTTTTCAGCTTCTTTTCGGAGCCGAGCGTCTCGCGCAGATCCTCGATTTCGCGTTTGAGGCTTTCGATTTCCTTTATGCGCTCGATGATGTATTCGCGGTTGAGATGACGGAGCTTTATCTCCGCAATGTATTCCGCCTGAACTCTGTCAATTCCGAAGCCCTCCATAAGGTTCGGCACGACGTCCGCGTCCTTTTCCGTCTCGCGCACGATTTTTATCGCCTTGTCGATATCCAGCAGTATCTCGCCGAGACCGAGGAGCAGATGGAGCTTTTCGCACTTTCTGTCGAGGTCAAAGGAGAGCGTCCTGCCGACGCACTTCATTCTGAATTTTATCCATTCTTCAATTATCGCCCGAACGCCGAGAAGCCTCGGCTCGCCGTCGATGAGGACGTTGAAATTGCAGGTAAAGTCGTCCTGCAGGGGCGTTTT
The DNA here is from genome assembly GCA_900544285.1 of uncultured Eubacterium sp. Lineage (GTDB taxonomy): Bacteria > Bacillota > Clostridia > Oscillospirales > CAG-272 > CAG-841. The sequence goes on along the minus strand of UQUT01000005.1, from coordinate 14,120 downwards.
CCTGAAGAGCTTTGCCATCAGCATGTCGGGGTCTGTTCCGCGCCTTACGTCAATGGTGAGCTTGAAGCCGTGCAGGTCAATTTCGTCGCGCACGTCGGTGACTTCCTTGAGCTGCCCTTCTTTTATCATATCGGTCAGCTTTTTGAAAATCAGCTCAATCGACGTTGAATAAGGAATTTCAACGATTTCGATACAGCCGGAGTTTTTGTCATAAACATATCTTGAACGGAGCGTCAGCTTGCCTCTGCCCGTTTCAAAAATGTCCCGCATCTGCTCGCGATTGTAGATAAGGCTTCCGCCGCCGGGAAAATCGGGCGCCTTGATTATGTCCATAAGCTCGTCCGTCGGGAGAGCGGGATTGCGGAGGACGGCAATCGTTCCGTCGCAGACCTCGCCCAGATTGAACGAGCATATCTGGCTCTGAAGTCCGACGGCAATACCCATATTCGATGAAACGAGAATATTCGGGAACGACGTCGGGAGCAGGGTCGGCTCGGTTGTCGTGTTGTCGTAGTTGGGAACAAGGTCGACGGCGTTTCTGTCTATACCGCCGAAAATTTCCGCGCATATCGGGTCGAGCTTTGCCTCGGTATAACGCGAAGCGGCATACGCCATATCGCGGCTGTATTGCTTTCCGAAGCTGCCCTTGGAGTCGACGAAGGGATGAAGCAACGCTTCGTTTCCGCGCGTCAGTCTGACCATCGTTTCGTAGATTGCGGCGTCGCCGTGAGGGTTTAAGCGCATTGTCTGACCGACGATGTTTGCGCTCTTTGTCCTTGCGCCGGTCAGAAGTCCCATCTTGTACATTGTGTAAAGGAGTTTTCTGTGCGACGGCTTGAAGCCGTCAATTTCCGGTATCGCGCGGGAAACTATGACAGACATAACGTATGGCATATAGTTCTTTTCTATCGTCTCCGTTATGGGCTGATTCGTCGGCTCTGCCGGCGGGAGGTCGTCAAATGTGATCTGGTCGCTTTTCTTTTTTCTTGCCATTGTTTTTTTACCTCCCTTTCATTAAATATCCGCATCGGCAAGATAGAATTTGCCGTTGCGCGCTATGAAATCCTTTCTTTCGACGATGTCGTCTCCGAGGAGCGTTTCAAAGATGTATTCCGTCTGCGCTCTGTCCGCCTCGCAGATCTTTATCAGCCTGCGGGTTGCGGGGTTCATCGTCGTTTGCCACATCATCTCGGGCTCGTTTTCGCCGAGACCCTTTGAGCGTTGCAGCGTGTATCTTGCGTTTCCGATATTTTTCAGTATTTCGAGTTTTTCCTTTTCGTTGTATGCGAAATATATCTTGTCCTTTGACGCAATCTCAAAAAGCGGCGACTCCGCAATATAGACTCTGCCTTCCTTTATGAGAGTCGGCAGGAGCCGATAAAACATTGTGAGAATGAGCGTTCTTATCTGGAAGCCGTCCTCGTCGGCATCGGTGCAGATGATGATTTTGCTCCATTTCAGAGAGTCGAGGTCAAAGGTTGCCTCGCCTTTTTGTTTTACTTCAACTCCGCAGCCTATGACTTTCAGAAGGTCGGTTATAATGTCGCTCTTGAAGATTCTGTCATAGCCCGCTTTGAGACAGTTCAGCGTCTTGCCCCTGACGGGGATTATCGCCTGAAACTCCGCGTCTCTGCCGAGCTTACAGGATGTGAGAGCCGAGTCACCCTCAACGATATAAAGCTCGCGCCTTTCGGGGTCTTTTGAGCGGCACGAAACGAATTTTTCAACTCTGGACGCTATGTCGTTTGAAGTACTGAGCTTCTTTTTGAGGTTGAGACGGGTGCTCTCCGCCGTTTCGCGGCTGCGCTTGTTGACGAGCACCTGCGCCGCGATTTTGTCTGCGTCGAGCGGATTTTCCGCGAAATAAACTTCAAGCGTGCTTTTGAGATAGTCTGTCATAGCCTCGGCTATGAATTCGTTCGTTATTGCCTTTTTTGTCTGGTTTGCATATGACGTTTCGGTCGAAAAGCTGTTTATGACGAGGACAAGGCAGTCCTCAATGTCCGCAAAGGTTATCTTAGAATCGTTTTTATTGTATTTGCCGGTCTGCTTTATATATTTGTCGATGGCGTATACAAACGCTACCCTTGCCGCCTTGTCGGGCGAGCCGCCGTGTTCAAGAAAGCTGGAGTTATGATAATATTCGATGAGTTGGAACGAATTTGAAAAGCAGAACGCGAATTCGGCTTTCAGACTGTAATCGTTCTTGTCGGCACGGTCGCGACCTCTTGTCTCCATCTGATAATACTGCGGAGGAGTGATTGCTTCCGCTCCCGCCATGCGGGCGATATAATCCTTTATGCCGGATTCATAGTAATACTCTTTTTCTTCAAAATCGCCCTCCATCGTCTGCCAGCGGAAAACGAAATGCAGTCCCGCATTGACGACAGCCTGACGTTCAAGCATTGTTTCAAAGAATATCTTCGGGATGTTCGTATCCGTGAACACTTCAAGGTCGGGACGCCACGTGACAACGGTTCCCGTCCTCTGCTCCTTTTTTGAAAGGGGGGTGCGGATGAGTTCGCCGTCGGGCTCGCCCTTCTTGAAGTTCATTTCGAGCATTTCCGTCGTATGATACGACTGCACCTTCATGAATTCCGATGAACACTGCGTCGCCGCCGCGCCGAGACCGTTCAGTCCGAGAGAATATTTATAGTTTGAGCCGCTTTCGTTATTGTTGTATTTACCGCCGGCATAAAGCTCGCAATAGACAAGCTCCCAGTTATAAGCGTGCTCCTTTTCGTTATAGTCGAGCGGGACGCCGCGCCCGAAGTCCTCAATGCGGATGGTGCGATCGCTGAAAACGGTTATGTTTATTCTGTCTCCGTAGCCCTCGCGTGCCTCGTCGACCGAGTTTGAGAGAATCTCAAAAACGGAATGTTCGCACCCTTCGATACTGTCCGAACCGAAAATGACGGCAGGACGAGCACGAACGCGTTCCGCCCCTTTCAGCATGGTTATACTGTTGTCGTTGTAAGTGTTGTTTTTGACAGCCATTTTATCACTCCGCTCAATGTTTTACTGAATTTTCTGTTGATTTATTATGAAAATTTGTTATAATATCTTTATAGGCGCAGAACGCGCAACTTATTTCAATCTGATTTATTATACCATATATTGATGTTTTATTCAAGAAAAATTTGCAAAAACGCATGATGAGGATATAAAGTATATGAAAGACGAGCTTCGCGGGATATTCCTTTCGGAAAACATAGAGTGTTTTGCTCCGCTCCCGATTGAAAAATGCAAAGTCCGCCGCCCGGATATTCTTTTGAGAGCCGGTCTTCCGGCTGAACAAGCAAAAACGGCGATAATGTTTCTCATTCCGTATTATATGGGTGACGGGGAAGGCAATATTTCGCTCTATGCGCGCCCGATGGATTATCACGCCTATTGCGACGGGCTTTTTCCGCGGCTTTGCGGAAAGCTCGGTGAGAAGTTCGGCGGAAGGTTTGTTGGCTTTTCGGATAAGTCCCCGATTGAAGAGGCGGACGCCGCCTGCCGCGCGGGACTCGGCGTCGTCGGTGACAGCTACGTCATCATAAACGAAAAATACGGCTCATTTGTTTTCCTTGCGGAGGTGTTTACGGACAATCCTCCCGAAGACTTCGGCTGTGACCCGCGGGGCGATTTTCCGCTTTCATATTGCCCGCATTGCGGTGCGTGCCGCCGCGCCTGCCCGATGACGGAAAGCGGAATGGACTGTCTTTCGGCTGTCACTCAGAAAAAGGGCGACCTTTCGGAGAACGAAAAGGCTTACATAAAAAAATACGGCAGCGCGTGGGGCTGCGATATCTGCCAGCTTGTCTGTCCGCTTGTGAAAAAAGCGATTGACGGCGGGGCTGAAACGCCGATTGAATTTTTCAGAGAGAACAGAATAAAAAATCTGACGCCGGAGGCGCTTTCGGAAATGACGGATGAAGAATTCAAAAAGCGCGCTTTCTCATGGAGAGGGCGGGCGACTGTCGAAAGAAACCTGCGGCTGCTCTTTGAGGAAGATTAAATCGGGCGGCGACTGCAAAGGAATATGCACGGAAGGAGGGGGATGAATATGAGTCACGAAAAGCTGAAAATAGAAAATGCGATACTGAAAACCGAAAACGCATATTACAAGCGCAGGCTTGCAAGTCTGACGGGCAGAAATAACGAGCCCGTCAAGGAGTTTCTGCGAAGAACAAACGCGGAAAGAAATTCGGGCTATGTCGGATATCTGAAAAACGCGATAAACATGTCCGCGACGGCGGATATATGCTCCAAAATATTTTTCGGACTGAAAAGATTTCTTCTGGCGTCGTCGGTTGTCAGAATTGCGTATCTTATAATTATCCTTATTCAGAGCGGTGCGACTATCGCCATTGCGGCGGTGCTTGCGCTGTTGCTCCTGCCGGCGGCTTTTCTGATTTCCCTGCTCGGCGCGCTTATCGCTGTTTTTTCAAGAAAGCATTGCAGAAAGCGCTTTGACGACCTTTCCGGCACGGTTTATATAGTCTATGAGGATGTCGACGGAGGATATGCGGAGGAGCTGAAGAAGAAGGGCACGCTGATGTGCGTTTCGGCCTCGATTTTCAAATGCGGTTTCCTCAGCGCGTCAAAGCCGAATGACGGAAAAATATATATTCATATCAGCTTTGTTTTCTCGCTTGTAAAGACGCTTGCTTCACGGGAGAACATAAGAATCGTTGAAATTTTCTGAAAGGAGAACGGGAAAATGCTTCACTTCATATACGGAAGAACGTCATCCGGAAAGAGCGACTGGCTGTATGCAAAGGCGAGCGAGTCCGCAAAGAGCCGCCGTGTTTTCATCATCGTGCCGGACAGAGAAGCCGTTGCGGCGGAAAGAAAATGCGCAGAGCTCGAAGGCGGAGAAAATATCGACGTCGTCACGTTTTCCCGCCTCGTAAACTATATATTCCGCAAGAAGGGCAGCATTTGCCAAAGCTATATCGGAGCGGGCGCAAAGAAAATCATAATGTACGGCGTTCTGCGCGATATAAAAGCCGAGCTTGACTGCTTCGGCAAAGTCTCGCCTTCCGACCTTTCAACTGTTGAAAAGCTGACGGGGGAGCGTTCGGAATTTTATAAAAACATGATAACGCCGGAGCAGCTTGCCGAGGCGGCTGAGGACATTTCCGAAACGCCGAAAACCCGCGCAAAGCTCTGTGATCTTGCGAAAATCTTCGCCGCTTATGACGGAGAAATCGCAAAGAGATGGTCGGAGCCGGACGGGGCGATATCGAAGGCGTGCGAGGTCTGCGGCGACTTTTTTGACGGAAGCGACGTTTTCATAGACTCTTTCATCAGCTTCACAAAACAGCAATACGGCATGCTTTCGCTTATATTTTCCCGCGCCTGCGATACATATATAACCCTCGGCTATGTGCCTGCGGACGACAGGGACAGTACGGCGTTTGTTTCACTTGCGAAAACAGATGCGATTCTTCATGCCGTCGCAAAAGAAGCGGGGACGGAAATCGCAAAGCCGCTTGAATTTTCCCGCAGGCTCGGATATAAGAACAAGAGCATTGAATATCTTGCGGACAGGCTGTTTCTGCTCCGGAAGAGCGACGGCGAAACGGACGTATATGGCGACGGGGTCTTTATCGTGGAATGTCGAAACAGGCACGAGGAAGCGGAAGCCGTTGCAACCGATATTGCAAAGCGGGTGCGGAAGGGTTACAGATACCGTGATATGGCTGTTATCGCGCGCGATACCGAAAGCTATGCCGGAATAATCGATTCGGAGCTTGAAAAGGCGGACATACCTTATTATGTTTCCCATCGGACGGATATAGACGAGAGGGGAATCGTCAAATTCATTTATTCCGCCTATGCGTGCATCGTAAGAGGATTCAGGCTCGGAGACATAATCGAATACATAAAAACAGACTACGCGGGAATATCGGGCGATGAGTGTGATATGCTCGAAAATTACCTTATAAAATGGAAGCTCCAGGGAAAGAAATTCACGTCGGACGAGACGTGGACGGCACCCCTGCGGGGCTATGATGACAGGATACGCGATGGCGATGAAGAAGCGCTTGAAACGCTGAATGCTTTGAGAGAGACCGTTCGCAAGCCGCTTCTTGCCTTTGCGGGACTCATCGGAAACTGCACAACGGTCAAGGATCACGCAACGGCGCTTTACGATTTTCTGATGAGCATGGAAATCCCTTCAAAGCTGAAGGGTGACGCCGCTCTTGCGGCAAAGGTCGGCGACGCGAAGGGCGCGGAGGAATTCGCCCAGCTCTGGCGCGCGCTGATGGACGCTCTTGACCAGACCGTCGGCAGTGCGGGAGAAAAAAATACGGACGCGGAAGGCTTTCTGAGACTTCTGAAACTCGCGTTTTCGGAAACGGACATAGGCTCGATACCCACCTCTGTCGACGAGGTTGTCATTGGCGGGGCGGCAAACACGCACCCGAAAGTGAAAATCGTTTATATTCTCGGCGCGACGGACGGCGTCTTTCCGAAAAGAATATCGGAGGAGGGAATTATCTCCGAGTTTGAGAAGAATCTTCTCCGCAAGCGCGGAATTGAGTTCTCATCAACACTTGAAAAGAGCATTTCTGACGAAAATTATTATTTTTATCAGGCGGTGTGCGCCCCTTCCGAAATTCTTTTCATAACATATGCTCCCGTCGGAAAGACGGACGGCTCCGCCGCTCTGCGACAGGTGAAAAAGCTGTTGCCGAAGGCGTCGAAACTGAAATTTGACGATATTCCGAAAACCGATAGGATATACAGTGCCGAGGCGGCGCTCGAATATGTGTTGACAGAGCGCGACGGTGCGTCCCGCGCAATGGCGAAATATCTTTCGTCAAAGCCGGAATATTCGGAGCGACTTGCATATGCAAAGGAGTCAGTGTCGGCGGGAGAGTGCAGAATTTCCGGCGACGCGGCGGAAGAGCTTTTCGGGGAAAAGACGAAAACGAGCTATTCAAGGCTCGAAAACTATATAAAATGTCATTTCAAATATTTCTGCGATTACGAACTCAGAATTTCGGATGAAGGCAGCGCGGATTTTTCTGCCGTCAACATCGGCAATTTCATGCATGCCGCGCTTGAAGCCGCGGCACGTTACGCCTGCGATCCGGATTGTCCGGAGGAGAAAATCGAAAAATCGGTAAGGCTTGCCGCGGAGAGCTATATCCGCTCCGTGACGGGAAGACCGCTCGGAGAGCTTTCGCCGCGTCTCCGTCACATAACGGATCACCTCTGCGAAAAGGCAAAGCTATTTGCGCAGAGGATACGCCGCGAATTTTCGGAAAGTAAGTTCAGACCGGTAAGGTTTGAATTTCCGATCGGTGAGGGGTGCGACGTCGGGGCGCTCAGAATAGACGACGGGAAAAGCGCCGTCAGCCTTTTCGGCAGGGTGGACAGAATCGATACATACGATAATCCCGACGACGGAAACCTTTATCTGCGCGTAATCGACTATAAAACGGGCTCAAAAGTTTTTGATTTCGGTAAGGTTTCAAAGGGACTTGACATGCAGATGCTTTTATATCTTTTCTCTCTTTGCGAAAACGGGGAGAAGTGCTTTGGGAAGAAGCCCGTTCCCGCGGGCGTGCTTTATGTCAACCTTGATACGGATTCGGAAAAAATAAAGCTCGACGCTGAGCGGGAAAAGAAAAAATCGGTTTCCGGATTCGTTACGGCTATGGGAGATGACAGGCTTGATCTTGCCCGCGCGATGGAGCCGGATCTGAAAGGGGAATTCCTTCCGTTCGGGACGACGTCAAGAAAGTACGCTGAAAAGCCAATGGGGCTTGACGCGATTGAGGAGCTGAAGGAGAGCGTCGTTCAGACGGTGCTCGACTGCGCCGCGGAAATGAAAAACGGCGCGGCACAGGCAGTCCCCGTTGACTGCCAGGGCGTCGACCCATGCAAATACTGCCGCATGAAGCCTATATGCAGAATAATAAAAATGAAAGGTAACGAGGAAGAGGAAGATGAAAATTCCTGAGAGTATACTTAAAAAAGTTCAGAAGCCCGCGCGGTATACGGGCGGCGAATGGGGACAGATCGTAAAGAAAAAGGAAGGACTTGACGCAAGAATTGTTTTTTGCTTCCCCGATATATACGAGATCGGAATGTCGAATCTCGGCATGAGAATACTTTACGATATTTACAATAAGCACGAAAACATCGCCTGCGAAAGGTGCTTTGCGCCATGGGAGGACATGGAGGAGCAGCTCCGCGAGCATGATATTCCTCTCTGCTCGCTTGAATCGTCCGATCCGCTCTGCGAATTCGATATGGTCGCATTTTCGATACAGTATGAGCTTTGCTATACGACTCTTGTAAATATGCTTGAGCTCGGCAAGGTCAAGCTCCTCGCAAGCGAAAGAGGAGACGGCGACCCGCTTGTCATCTGCGGGGGACCCTGCGCCTATAACGGTGAGCCCCTTGCGGACTTTGTCGATCTTTTCATAATCGGCGAGGGGGAAGAAGTCAATATCGAACTTACAGAGCTTTATATCAAGCATAAAAAAGCCGGTTATTCAAAGGAAAAATTCCTGAGGGAAGCCTCGCATATAAAGGGGATTTACGTTCCGTCGCTTTACGACGTCGATTACAACGCCGACGGCACGATAAGCCGCTTCGAGCCGAAATATCCGGATGTACCGGAAAAGGTACAGAAGAGAATAGTTGAGGATATGGACAAGGCGCCGTATCCGGAAAAATTCATCGTGCCGTTCATTCAGACGGTTCAGGACAGAATAACTCTTGAGGTTTACAGGGGCTGTATAAGAGGGTGCCGGTTCTGTCAGGCGGGGGCGGTTTTCCGTCCGGTGAGGGAAAAGTCGCCGGAGGTGCTTTGCGAGCAGGCGAAAAAGCTGGCGGACAACACCGGCTACGGAGAGATGACGCTTTCCTCGCTTTCCATAAGCGACTATTCGTGCATTTCTCAGCTTACGGATATGCTTCTTGAATGGACAAACGACAGAAAGATTTCTCTTTCGCTTCCGTCACTCCGTGTGGACAGCTTTACGAAAGAGCTTATGGAGAAAATATCAACCGTCCGCACGGGCACTCTGACCTTCGCTCCCGAGGCGGGAACACAGCGCCTGCGCGACGTCATAAACAAAAACGTAATGGAAAAAGACCTTTTCCGTGCGTGCAGGGTTGCGTTTGAGGGCGGAAAGTCACAGGTCAAGCTGTATTTTATGCAGGGCTTGCCGACCGAAACCGACGCTGACCTTGACGGTATCGCAAAGCTGGCAAAGGACGTTATCGAAGAATATTATGCAACCCCAGGCAGGCCACGCAAGGCTCCGCAGGTGACAATTTCCGCCGCCTGCTTCATTCCGAAGCCTTTCACGGCGTTCCAATGGGAGCCGCAGTGCGATTTTGACGAGCTTCTCCGCAAGCAGCAGTATCTGAAAGAGCAGATAACGGACAGAAAGATAAGATATAACTATCACGACGCCTCCGTCAGCCGTATCGAGGCGGTGTTCGCAAGGGGAGACAGACGTCTCGGCAAGGCGATTATGGAAGCGCACAGGCGCGGCATGAAGCTGGACAGCTGGGAGGAATATTTCAGCTATGACAAGTGGATTTCCGTTTTTGAGGCGTGCGGAATCGACCCCGATTTCTATGCAAACAGAGAACGCGCGGAGGACGAAATCCTCCCCTGGGACGTTATCGACATAGGAATGACGAAGGAATTTTTCCTGCGCGAAAGACACAAGGCGTTTGAAGAAAAAACAACGCCGAATTGCAGGCAGGCATGCTCCGGTTGCGGAGCGAATAAGCTCGGAGGTGAAAGGTCATGTTGCCCGAAGTCAAAAAAATAAGAGTTGAATTTTCAAAAACGGGAGCGCTGAAATATATATCGCACCTCGACCTGAACCGCACAATGCAGAACGTGTTTCTTCGTTCAAAACTGCCGATAGTATATTCTCAGGGCTTCAATCCTCATCCGAAAACGGTGTTTTCTCCGCCGCTTTCCGTCGGCGTTTCGAGCGAATGCGAATTCGTCGATTTCAAGATGACGGAGGACGTTCCGTATGACGTCATCTGCCGAAGACTCAATGAGTCGTTTCCGGAGGGGCTGCGTGCGCTTTCCGCATATGAGCCGGAGAGCAAGTTTTCCGATATAGGCTGGGCGGATTATGAAATTGCCTTTGAAACGCCTGCGGCGACCGACCTTGAAGGTGAGGTCGCAGAGGCTCTTTCGGGCGAGATAACCGTTGAAAAAACCGGAAAAGCCGGCACGTATGAATTCAATATCTCGGAAAATATGCGTCTGCTTTCGTGCAGGGCGGAAAACGGAATGCTGACCCTGAGAGCAAAGCTCTCCTGCAAGGAGCTGACTTTTGTCGGTCCGAATCTTCTGATAAAATATATAACGGAAAAGGTGCCTGCGCTTGCGGAGAGCGAGGTTTTCATCTGTCGCAAGGCGGTTTATTTCGGCGATGGCGAGACACTTTTCAGATAAGAGGGGAGAAAAATGGAGGACAGCTATTCAATACTTGCGCGGCATTATGACAGCCTTATGGCTGATATTGATTACGCTTCGTATGCCGGTTTTTATGAAAAAATAATTGAAAAATATGCTCCGTCCCTGCCGAAAAGACTGATTGACCTCGGCTGCGGAACGGGGAGCATTTCCGTGCTTCTGGCGGAAAAGGGCTATGAAGTGACGGGGGTTGACATAAGCTGCGAAATGCTTTCCGCCGCGCTGAAAAAAGCGTCTGACAGGCACATAAGGGTGCTTCTTTTAGAGCAGGACATGGCAAAGCTCGACTGCGGCGAAAATTACGGAGCGGCTATATGCAGTTTTGACGGAATAAACTATCTGACAAAGAGAGAGGAGCTTTCCTCATGCTTTGAGAGAGTTTCCGCAAGCCTTTGCGAGGGCGGAGTGTTTATCTTTGACGTCAACAGTAAATATAAATATGAAAACGTCATCGCCGACAACACCTTTATCTATGAAACGGACGGGCTTTTCCTTTCGTGGCAGAATTATTATCAAAAGGACAACGGCATATGCGATTTTTATCTGACCTTTTTTGAAAAGCACGGCGAAAAGTGGCAGCGGACGGACGAATATCAGAGGCAGAGAATGTATAGCGAAAGGACGCTGAAAAATGTCATCGGAAAAGCGGGACTGGAGCTTTGCGAAACCGTTTCCGATGTTTCGGGCGCTCCCGTCACCGGAGCGAGCGAAAGAATTTTTTATGTTTGCAGAAAGAAGTGAAACAATATGGAATACAATATTATCCGCGCGATGACAAGAGACGGCTCGGCGAGAGCCGTCATAATCATATCGACGGACATAGTAAACGAAGCCGTTAAAATGAAACATACCTCGCCGACGGCAACGGCGGCTCTCGGCAGAGTGATGACGGCGGCGTCTCTTATGGGAACGATGCTTAAAGAGAAAAATGACAGGCTGACGCTCACTTTTTCGGGTGACGGTCCTGCCGGAAAGATAATTGCCGTTTCGGATTACGAGGGCAACGTCAAGGGCTATATTCAGAATCCGGACGTCGATCTGCCGCTGAAATCAAACGGAAAACTGGATGTCGGCGGCGCGGTCGGTGCGGGGATACTCTCCGTTGTCAGAGATCTCGGCTCCGGCGAAATGCAGACAGGCTCCGTTGAAATAACAACGGGCGAAATCGGCGATGATATATGCGAGTTTTTTGCAAAAAGCGAGCAGATACCGACGGTATGTTCTCTCGGAGTTCTCGTCGATACCGACCTTTCCTGCAAGGCGGCAGGCGGCGTGCTTATTCAGCTTTTGCCTTATGCTTCTGAGGAGACTGTTGACAAGATTGAAAAAAATCTCCCGCTTATAACGAATGTTTCTCATCTCATTGCCGACGGCGTGACAAAGGAGCAGCTCCTTGACCGTGCCTTTGCGGGAATCGAATACGACGTCTTTGACGAAATTCCCGCCGTTTACCGTTGCGACTGCGACAGGGGCAGAATTCTTTCCGCAATATCGTCGTTTTCGGAAAAAGATATAGATGATCTCTTCTCCGATACGGACGAGATCGAGGTCTGCTGCCGCTTCTGCGATAAAAAATATAAATTCAGGAAAGAAGATATAAAGAAATGAGCAAAAAATCCCGCGCGAGCGGGATTTTTTGCTTAAATCGGCGAGGAAAATGAGGAAAACCGTGGTTTTGAGGGGAGCAAAACATATTGAAAAACGCCAGGTCTTGGTATATAATTAAAATGTAAAGATATTTCGGGGAGGTGGAAAAGCTATGAAGCGCAGAAAACGCAATCGATGGCAGATGTCTGAAGTGAATTCATATGTCGATCCGAGGGGAGACGCATATTCTGCGGCGAGGGAAGCTATGCGATCAGCAAATGCGGAAAGAATGTATCTGTGCCGTCCCTGGAAAGCAATATTTGCCGAAACGCTTTTATGGCTTTTGCGATTTTTCCCGCTTGCGCTTATGTCGTTCCATCTTTTTATCATACCGCTTGTGCCCGCCTGGATAATGATGGTTTATAAATATTTTTATGTATTTCTGAACAAGCTGGGCAGGTTCGGAATATCAAAAGTAAAATACGGGATTTTCAGCGCAACTGTTATAGCGGGAGAAATCGTTGCGTCTCATTTCATAAGGCAGCTGCTGCTTTACGCATACAAAGCTATATTTTACTAACGGGGGAGCTACTATGCTGAATATGATACATACCGAAAACGAAAAACAAGCGTATCTTTCCGATAATGCCTTAAAGGACCTCAATATGTCATTTTTTGCGGATGCAGAGTTTTCAAAAAAGATCCCGACCCTTATTTCCCGCGAGAAAGACACGATAATCATGCGACAAAGAGAATTTGCTGATATAATCAGCAATCCGGAGATAAGCATTTTTCTTGATGCGCTTTGCAAAAAGCTCGCAGAGCTTTCCGAAATTGAAAAATCAAAGGTTGATGCCGACGCATATTCGGAAAACGAATCTCTTCTTTATTCCTTCAGAGAGCTTCTGACTTTTTCCGAATGTATAGATCTCATTTCCGAAGCTGCCGGAAAATTCGGAGACAAGGCGCGCTCGGAAGGATTTTTATCGCTGTTTTCATATGCGGAAAAGATAAAAGGGGAGAGCTGGTATCGCAATGTCCTGAAATTTATATCCGATACCGATGAAAGCCTGCGGGATATAAAGAGCATAACCCTCGGAATAAATCTGGACGCAAAGCTCCACCCGATCGAGGCGGGGATACTCTCTCTCAATACAAAACCGTTTACGGCGAACGGTATAATGGATAAGTTGTTTGCCGAAAAGGCGGAATCAAAGGAGTATGTCTGCCTTTCCGTGCTCTGCAAAAACGAGTTCGGAGTTTCTTCAAGTCTGCTGAATACGTTGTCCGGGCAGGTTTATCATTGCCTGAACGAGATGTTTCGTCGGTCGCTTCTCAAAATGAAGGGCATAATTAAAAAAGCGGAGCGGGAAAACAATTTTCTTGACCTTGTTTATGACGAAATAAAATTTCTGAAAACAGGCGCGGATTTTGTTTTGAGAATGAAATCGGCGGGGTTGCCTGTCTGTATTCCAAAAATAACGGATGACGGCGACGAAATAACCGACCTGTATGACCCGAATCTCACCGATTTCACAAGATCGGCAGACATCGTCAGAAACGATATTTCGTTTGATGAAAACGGTAAAATATACGTCCTCACAGGTCATAACAGCGGAGGAAAAAGTGTGTTTATGCGTGCTTGCGGCATATGCTATGTCCTGTTTCAGCTCGGAATGCCCGTGCCGGCAAGGAAAGCAAAAATGCACATCGCCGATGGGATATATACTCATTTTATCGGAAAGGCGCAGATGAAGGTCGGCGGGCGGCTCGAAAACGAGTGTAAATCTATTTCCGAAATGTTCAGAGTTATGACGAAGGATAGTATTATATTTATGGATGAGTCGTTTTCAAGCACGAGCGCATATGACGGAACACTGATTGCAACGGAGGTCATAAAGCATTTGAGAGAGAAGGGGTGTCGCTGTATTTATGCAACCCATATGCACGACATCGCAAACAAGGCGGAGGAGATAAATGAAATGCCCGGGGAGAGCAAGGTTGATTTGCTTTCCGTCAATTCGGGAGAAAATCCGTACAGAGTTGAAAGAAAACGCGGGCAGGGAAA
>UQUT01000004.1 GCA_900544285.1 uncultured Eubacterium sp. | reverse complement strand
GAGAGACACAGTGGAATCCTGCAGGTACGCTTGGCAATGTTGTGGTCAGCGGCAATGAGGTTACAGGCGCAAACGCCCTGCTGACCTTCTTTAATCCCAGCCAGATCACCATGGCTGACGGCGCAACCTTCACGGTTTCCGACAATACGCTTAACGGCACAAAGCTCAGCGTTGAGTGGAAGACCGACACAGATTACAAGCCCGATTTCGTTAATTAATCAGCTTTTTCAAATGCCCTCTTCCCTCTGGGAGGAGAGACAACTGATAAAAACCATACGCCCGCGCATTTGCGCGGGCGTGTGGTTTGTTTTATGGCGGGCACGCATTTTTCGGAAAGGTTCGGCGATAAAAACCTTTTCATTGACGCTCGCGTGTGATATAATATAAAAAATGAAAATTTTTCGCCGGTCGATGAGATAATCTCGTCGCTTGTGCGACTAATGGGCAAAGGAGAAAAGAATATGCCGGAAAATGAAAATATCGGAGCCGGAATGTCCGGAAAGGACATTGGCGCAGAGCTTTATGAAAAGTGGCTCGGCGGCGACGAGAAGGCTTTTGACAAAATAATGGATATATATCATGACGCGCTGATATTTTTCGTTTACGGTACGGTGAAAAACTTTGCTGACGCGGAGGATATCGCCGCGGACGCCTTTGCGGAGCTTATCGTTCATAAAAACAGATACTCCTTCGGCTGCTCGCTGAAAACTTATCTTTTCTCCGTCGCAAGAAACAAGGCAATCGACAGACTGCGAAAACGAAAGCGCTTTGCCGACTCCGATATAAGCGAAAATGAGGAAAGCGTATCGGACGGAAAGTTGCTTGAAGAAAAGCTCATATCGGATGAGCGGGCAAAGGTCGTGCGCGAAGCGCTTGAAACGATAAACAGCGAATATGCGCAGATACTCCGCCTGACCTATTTTTACGGTTTTTCGGGCGATGAGATATGTATTATAATGAAGAAAAATAAAAGGCAGACCGCAAATCTGCTTTACAGGGGCAAGGAAGCTCTGAAAAAAGTGCTTGCCGAAAGGGGGATAGAGTCGGTATGAAGGATATGAATGAATTCCGCCGCGCGGTTTATGAAAAAGCCGGAAAGAAGACGGCGGAGGAGAAGGTCAGAAAGCTCAGACTGAAAAAGTTCGTGACGTTTGCGGCTTGCTTTGCCGTTGTTATCGCGCCGATGCTTGTCGCGCTTGGAACGGCGTCAAAGAACAAGAACGAAAACATTCTTTTCGGGCCGGACAGTACGTTTTTTGCTGACGGAACGGCGACGACCGATACGCCGACTTACGATAACGCCGGAGGCACAACCGATTATACATCGGGGGCGTCCGGAACTCCGGAGAAAGGAGAAACATCCGCAAAATATACGACGACAAGACCGTATTTCCCGACAGAAAGCTCAACCGAAACGATGGCGACAATTGTGACAACGACCCCACTTTTCACGAAGGCGGAAACCGTGCAGACGTCGGCTTCGCGCACCCCCGACACGACGATGTCGCAACAAACGGAGACTGCGGGCGCAGAATCCGGCGAACGCGCGGATATAACGGTCGGCGGTAAGTCCGTCATTTTGAAAAAGGGAATGTCGTATGCGGAGATTTGCAAATTGCTCGGCGGAGAGGGAAGAGTTGCTCTCGGCGCGCCGATATACACATGGTCATGCGGTGACGGCGTCACGCTGACGGTCAGATTTGAACTTACGGGCGATGCGGATACGCCGTATCCCGAAAGAATGAAAGCCGTTTATTTCACCGTCATTCGCTGAACGGAACATATTATAATATATTGAGGAGGATTTCCCGCAATGAAAAGAATTTTTGCAATGATACTTGCGCTTTCGATGCTTGCGCTTGTGCTTTGCTCTTGCGCAAAGACAAAAGTCGAACCGAAGGTGACGAGAGGCGACATTCCAAAGGTTGAGCCGACGAACGCAAAAGCCGCAGGCGATCTTTTGAAGGACTTTGTCGCAATCGAAGTCGAAGGCAAGGATGCAGACGACAAATTCAAAAGCGGCATGCTTGATTTTGCCGTCAGACTGATGCAGAGCACGCTTGATGAAAACAAAAAGAGCTCGCTTGTCTCGCCACTTTCCGTTATAGTCGCTCTCGGAATGACGGCAAACGGCGCAAACGGGGAGACGAAGGAAGAATTTGAAAAGCTGTTCGGCTTTTCCGTCGACGAAGCGAACGCGTATCTTTATACGCTCGCGCACTCGCTTTACAACGGTGACGGAGCGAAGGTTGAGCTTGCGAATTCAATCTGGTTCGGCAAGGACGGCAGAATTGCCGTGCATGACGACTTTTTGCAGGTAAACAAAAATTATTATGACGCGCAGGCTTATGAGGAGGACTTTTTCAGTCAGAAAACCGTCGACAAAATCAATAAATGGGTGAGCAAGCATACGGACAAAATGATTGATCAAATCATAGACTCAATCGACCCGGACACCGTCATGCTGCTGATAAACGCACTCGTTTTCGACGCTCTGTGGAGCAAGCCTTATGAGAATTTTCAATGTCAGAAGGGCACATTCAACGCTTACGACAAGAGCAAAAGCGACGCAACGTTTATGAGGAGCGAGGAAACGCTCATAAGAACGAAAAACGCTATCGGTTTCAGAAAATATTATAAGAACGGATATGAATTTGTTGCAATGCTGCCGGACGGCGACGTTTTCGATTATGTCAATTCTCTTTCCGGCAAGGAGCTCGGGAAGATACTTTCCGGAAAGCAAAACGATTACGGCTATCGTGCAAAGGCATATCTGCCGAAGTTTGAATACGATTATGACGTCAGCCTTTACAAAGCGCTGGAGTCCATGGGACTGAAAAAGGCATTTTCTTCTTCAGAAGCAGACCTTTCCGGCATAGGCTCTTCGCCTTGGGGCAATCTCTATATCGGCGACGTACTCCACAAAACACATATCGAAATGACGCAGGCGGGAACGAGGGCGGCGGCTGTTACGGCGGTTGAGATACTTGCCGAATCGGCAGCACCGAAAAAGCCCGTTGATGTGAAGCTCGACAGACCGTTTGTCTATTATATTGTCGACTGCAATACAAATCTTCCGATTTTCATGGGAGTTGTGACCGAAATAAATTAAAATCGCACGAAAAAGCACGGCGGGGCAAAAAATATCCGCCGTGCTTTTTGCATGAATAAATATTTATAAAAATGCGTTTTGGATGTATTATTATTCACCGTTATTTCTGCTTTGCCCGCGAAATGCAGAAAAAAATTGCATTTTTTGCACAAATGCATTAAAAATTATTATTTCAAACTCCGTTTTTTTGAATAAAAATGCTTATATTATGAAATTATTTTTGCGAAAATATTGACAAACAACCGTCAATTTGTTAGAATGTATAAAATATTATTCATAGGTTTGAAAAACAAATGAGTGAATGATATACCGCCTTTTGCTCATACTAAACAAAGCTATCGGCGGTAATTCCGTTTTCCCAAAGGGAAACAGAATAAAAAATATTATGAAAAGGAGAAAAACACACATGAAAATCACAAAGATTTTGGCTCTTGCCCTCGCTCTTTGCATGGTTGCTCTTGCGGTTGCGTCCTGCAACGGTGACAAAAAGCCCTCCGGCACAACAGACGGCACAACAACAAACGGAACAACAACCGGCGGCTCGACAGTAGTAAATCCCAAGACACCCACGGATCCCTACGCAGGCAAGACCCACGCAGAAGTTTCCGACGATCTCTATCAGAAGGTTCTCGGAGAATTCAACGAATACTATCAGAAAGCTCTTGTAGCTAAGAGCACATCCGAAAGATTTGCTCTCATGGCAATTGCAGAGGCTAAGCTTCTCGGTCAGGGCGTAATGCTCCCCTCGTCTTCAAAGGGCGGTAACTATGCTATATCCAGAGTTGCTCCCTATACGATCACATCCGTGCTCTGGGGCAACGACTCCGACAGATTCCATCAGGCTGTCATCGTCAAGGGCGATCCGCTTACACCCGAGGTTCGTGACGAGATGAAGGCTAAATGGGCAGAGCTCAAGGGCACAGGCACGTATGAAGCTTGGGCAAAGAGCTATCTCACAGGCAAGGGCTATGAGCTCAACGACGTATATACTTTCGGATACACATCCGATCCTACGACATGGGACGCACTTGCAACATCGCAGGCTGCTGATGCCGAAGCTATCGTAAACACTTATGACGGACTTTTTGAGTACGATGTTGAAAACGTTCAGAGACCCGCACTTGCAGAGTCTTATGAAGTTTCCGAAGACGGCCTCAC
Source organism: uncultured Eubacterium sp. (assembly GCA_900544285.1). Lineage (GTDB taxonomy): Bacteria > Bacillota > Clostridia > Oscillospirales > CAG-272 > CAG-841. The sequence continues at coordinate 104,386 of UQUT01000004.1, read as the reverse complement.
ATACACATTCCACCTCCGTAAGGGTGTTAAATGGGTTGACTATCAGGGCAACGTTATCGAAGACGTTACGGCAACCAGCTTCGTAAGGGGCATGCAGCACATGATGGACGCTCAGGAAGGTCTTGAATTCCTCGTTGACGGCAAGATCAAGAACGCTACAGAGTACATGGCAGGCGAAATCACAGACTTCGACCAGGTTGGCGTTAAGGCTGTTGATGCCTACACGCTCGTTTATACTCTTGAAGCGCCCTGCTCATTCTTCACAACAATGCTCGGATACGGTTGCTTCGCTCCTATCAGCGAAAAGTACTTCCGTGCAAAGGGCGGCGCTTTCGGTATGGAAGAATATGCGGCAGCAAAAGAGAAGGACACGTACACATACGGTACTTCTTTTGAAAACATCGCTTACTGCGGTCCGTACCTCGTAACATCCGCAACAGAGAAGAACTCCGTCGTATTCGACCTCAACCCCACATACTGGAACAAGGACAACGTAAACCTCAAGAAGATCGTTTGGAGATTCATTGACGGTCAGGATCCTACAGAGTCTTATACGCTCATGAAGGATGGCACATTCGCAGGCGCAGGCCTTGTTACTCAGGCTATCGCGAAGGCTAAGGAAGACGGCATGTTTGATAAATATGCTTATGTTTCCGGCACAGACGCAACTGCTTACCCGATGTTCCTCAACCTCTACCGTGCAGCTTACGCTAACTTCAACGACGCAACTGTTGCAGTTTCTCAGATGAACGACATGGATAAGGTCAGAACAAACCTTGCAATGGAGAACAAGAACTTCCGTCTTGCAATCGTAACAGCTCTTGACCGCAGCGTTTACAACGCAACGACACAGGGCGACGACCTTAAGTATACAAACCTTGTTAACTCTTACGTTCCCGGCACATTCGTATCCCTTGAGGAAGACGTAACTGTCAAGATCGGCGGCGAAGACAAGACATTCAAGAAGGGCACATACTATGGCGAAATCCTTCAGGCTCAGCTCGACGCTGACGGCATAAAGGTTAAAGTTTGGGATCCTACGGCTGACGAAGGCGTCGGTTCTTCCGCAGGCTTTGACGGCTGGTACAACGTTGACTATGCTCGCGAAAACCTCAAGAAGGCTATCGAAGAGCTCAAGGCAGAAGGCGTTGAAATCTCCAAGGAAAACCCGATCATCCTTGAACTTCCTTACTTCGATGTACACCAGACATACGCCAACAGAGCAAACGCTCTCAAGCAGACCATCGAGTCTTCTCTTGAAGGACTTGTTGAAATCAGACTTATCAAGTGCGGCGGTTCAAACGCTCTTAACTGGTACTACGCAGGCTATTATCCGTCCACGGGTGACGGCATGAACTATAATATCATGGATAACTCCGGTTGGGGTCCTGACTACGGCGATCCTTCCACTTATCTTGATACAATGCTCCCGGACGGCGACGGCTACATGACGAAGAGCATCGGTCTTTATTGATTTTTTGCCTCAATAAAAATTAAATAAATAACAGTCATAATAAGGGGACGGTGATTTTTCCTGTCCCCTTATTATGCATATAATGAGAGAATACGGCTTATGACAAAATACTTACTGAAACGGTTGCTTCACGGGGTTATTTCCGTGGTAATCGTCGTTGCGATAGTTATGCTTCTGGTTTATACCTTTATGGACCGCGAGCTCATATTTGCCAATGACGGCACGTTCACAAAGCGAGTCAACAATGACCGTGAGATATATAAATATTCGCAATGGAAAAAATTCGGCTATCTTGACTATTTCACATATAACGACTATCTTAATTCGCTCCTGAAAGAGGGCGAAATTGACGAGGAGACACGTTCCGCGGCGACTTCAATCGGACGCACGGCGGACAAGGATTCCGAAATCGTAAAGGAATATACGGAAAAATTTCAGGAATACTGCGACTCGATGGGGTATACTGTTGTCCGTCTGGACGCTGTGATGGTTTCATCCAAAAAGGTTGCCAGCGGCGGCAAACAGCAGCTGTTTGCTTATAAAAATACTCCGATGATCAAGAGAGTGCTTGCTTTCTTCGGAAGAATCGTTTCTGTCGATAACATTCATTATGTTGAAGATCAGGAACTCGAAAACAGAGGGCTCAGCTTCACTCTTTATGACCCCGTATATAACACAATGCCGGAAACGGGAGAAGTTGTGAAAGACAAATTCTCGCCCGCAATCATGGGAAACGGCACAAAATATAAATATCTTGTTTACTTCGACAATAAATTCCCTTATGTTCATCAGAATCTGGTGAAGATCAACCTCGGTATTTCGATTTCCGTAAACCGCAATGTTGACGTTTTCCAGACGATGACTCAGTCTCAGGGTGCTTATATAAAATCAGAAACGGTCTACCCCACAGGATTTGTTGAAGACAGCGCATATGATCTTCACTCCGCAACATATGCCTATGCGGGCGCAAAGGACACGGCAGACATCTATTCCGACCGCTATGCCGACGATTATATCAACACGGGCTCGGTCAAAAACAACCGGTCAAAGCTCGGATATTCGTTTATAATCGGCATAATCGCGGTTATAATGTCATATTTTCTTGCAATTCCTCTCGGCATAATCATGGCGAGAAAGAAGGATAAACTGGTTGACAAAATCGGCACGATTTATATCGTGTTCATCCTGGCGGTGCCGTCCTTGGCTTACATTTTTATGTTCAAGGCGATAGGCGGCAAAATCGGACTTCCGACCTCGTTCCTTATGGAAAGCGAGACGAAGATGATGTATATCCTTCCGATAGTTTCTCTTGCGCTTCCTTCGATTGCGGGACTTATGAAATGGCTCCGCCGTTACATGGTTGACCAGATGAACTCGGATTACGTCAAGTTTGCGCGTTCTGGCGGTCTTTCGGAGGGAGAGATATTCTCCAAGCATATCCTGAAAAACGCGGTCATCCCGATAGTTCACGGTATCCCCGCGAGCGTTTTCGGAGCGCTTTCCGGTGCGATTATAACGGAGCGTGTATACCTCGTTCCCGGTGCCGGTAACCTTCTCACAACGGCTATCAACACCTATGACAACGGCGTTATAGTCGGACTTACAATGTTCTATGCAACTCTTTCGATACTTTCGATAATTTTCGGTGATATACTGATGGCTCTGGTTGACCCGAGAATTTCATTCTCAAGCAAAGCGAGGTGACAGATATGAATAAAGAACTCGTTTCTCTCGATGAATTCGGTATGACGGACGAAGAGCTGTTTTCCCATGTGGACAACAGCGAAGCGGAAGCGGAAAAAATCACGGCTCCGCGCTATTCATACTGGCGCTCGGTTATGAGAGTTTTCTTCAAAAAGAAGATAAACATCATAATCCTTTCAATCCTCGCGGTGCTTGTTATATTCGCATATGTTTACCCGATGTTCTCGGGCTATGACAAGTATGCAAACCTCATGCTTGAGGGCGCGAAGCACCTTTCGCCTAAGCTCGCGATTGAAAAATTCGGCTTCAGTATCCATTGGATATTCGGTTCGGGAAGCGTCGGTCAGTCGACGTTTGACGCTCTCTGGAGCGGCGCGAGAATATCGCTTTCCCTTGCGTTTGTCTGTGCGCTCATCAATATGACGGTCGGCGTTATAATCGGCGCCGTATGGGGACTTTCCAAGCGTGTTGACGTCATTATGACGGAGGTCTATAATATCATCGGTAACGTTCCTTATATTCTTCTCATTTCCGTGCTTGTAATGATACTTTCCGCCAGCTTCTGGACGATGGTCTTTGCACTGACAATCACGGGCTGGCTCGGCATCGCGTACTTTATCAGAACGCAGGTCATCATCATCAGAGACAGAGAATATAACCTTGCGTCGAAGTGCCTCGGCACGTCGACCTTCCGCATAGCGATGAAGAACATTCTTCCGTTCATGGTTTCCGTAATAGTTACGCTTGCCGCAACGGAAATTCCTTCTTATATTTCATACGAAGTGTTCCTTTCGTATATCGGACTTCAGATGTCCGATATGTCGCTCGGTAAACTCATTTACGAGGCTGAGGGCTCAATGCTCACGCCCGGATTTGAGGCTGAATTCTGGTGCCCTGTTGCAGTGGCGTCGATAATCACGGTTGTGCTCTACGTTGTGGGACAGAACCTCGGCGACGCTTCCGACCCCAGAACGCATACCTGATCGGGGAGGTAAAGACGAATGGAAAATAACAAAGTTTTGCTCTCCGTAAAGGATCTTGTGGTGAAATTCCGCGTCAGAGGAAGAATACTGACCGCCATCAGAGGAATTTCGCTTGATATTTATGAAAACGAATCGATTGCGATAGTCGGCGAGTCGGGATCCGGTAAATCCGTGTTTACAAAAACATTTGCCGGCATGCTCGATGAAAACGGCTTTGTCGACAGCGGCAGCATTGTATTCAGCGATGAAGAACTTGCCGACACCTGCGTAAAGAAGGGCAAAGTCGACCGCATGCTTGTATCCGGTATAAGAAAAAGACTGAACCGCTATTCAAAGCTCGAGCTCGGCTCGGAAGCTTATAGGGAAATGGTAGCCCTCAAGGCAGAGAGACGCGACAAGCTCGGTCTTAGCGGCGACGAAATCGAAGCGATTGACGAAAAGATTGCAGACCTTATGTTCAAGAGAACAGAGGATTTCAACCTCAGACAGACAATCGACCCTTCGAAGGAAAAAGACAGAATCAAAGAGGTCTCGAAGCGCATTTCGAATTATGATTCCGAGATAAAGAAGCTCCGCGATGAGAAAGCGGCTCTTGCAAAATGGCATCGTAAAGAGGCGAAGGCGGATGTCGGCTATCTCCGCGGCTTTGAAAAGAAAATGGCTGCACTGAAGCTCAGATATGCAAATGAAATTTCGGGCGAAGTCAGCGGGGAAACGCTTGAAAGAAACGACGTGCTCGCAAAGGAAGTTTATCTTTCTGTCGGTCGTTACGGATTTTTCAAGCGCATAAAGCTTATAAGATCGCTTGAAAAGAGCCTGAAAAAGGCAATGCAGATCGGCACTGATCTCGGCTCGGAGGATGTGAGAAACTCGATCTTCGACTCAACGGTGTTCAGAGTCAGATATCTTGACGAAACGGATGAAAAGCTCCATGGTACCTGCATTATCAACCTTGCAAAGGTTCAGTATTCGCAGGACTGGGGGCAGATCCGCGGAAAGAAGATCGCAACGGTCTTCCAGGACCCGATGACATCCCTCAATCCGATAATTACAATCGGCAAGCAGATAACCTCCATCATCATGAAGCACCAGAAGTGCTCGGAGGTTGAGGCGAGAGCCCGCGCGCTCATTCTCATGAAAAAAGTCGGCATACCGAATGCGGAAAACCGTTTCGACGATTACCCCTTCCAGTATTCCGGAGGAATGAGACAGAGAATAGTTATCGCGATAGCGCTTTCCTGTCAGCCGAAGATTCTTATCTGCGACGAGCCGACAACGGCTCTGGACGTTACAATCCAGGCGCAGATACTGAAGCTCCTGAAAGACCTTCAGAAGGAATTCCAATATACAATCGTATTCATCACGCACGACCTTGGCGTCGTTGCAAACGTTGCTGACAGAGTTGCCGTGCTTTATGCGGGACAGGTCGTTGAACTGGGAAAGGTTGATGAGGTATTCTATGACCCGCGTCATCCTTATACATGGGCATTGCTTTCGTCACTTCCTCAGCTTGCGCAGAGGGACACAAAGCTTTATTCGATCACGGGCACCCCGCCGTCACTTTACAACCGTATCGTCGGCGACCCGTTTGCCCCCAGAAACCCCTATTGCCTCAAAGTTGATACGCTCAAAGAGCCGCCCATGTTCCGCGTGACCGATACGCATTACGCAAAGACATGGCTCCTTGACCCGAGAGCGCCGAAGGTTGAAAAGCCGGAGGCTATCCGTGATATTCACGAAAAACTGATAAAAGCATTTAACATATAGGAGAATCAGGCTGTGAAAAAAGAAAATAAAAATACCGAACGTAAGGTAAATCACTTGCCTGAACACGGACCGCTGAACAGTGAAGGCAAGGAAATACTTCTTTCTCTTAAAAATGTTGACATAACATTCGGAAAAGGCGACCGTGCCGTGAAGGCTGTGAAAAATGCTTCGTTTGACATTCTCAAAGGCGAGACGTTTTCGCTCGTCGGTGAGTCCGGCTCCGGAAAAACGACAATCGGCCGTGCGGTCATCAGGGTTAACCCCTGCGCCGGCGGCGAGATCGACTATAAAGGCGTGCGTATTTCCGGAAAGATTCCGTATTCGCTTGACCGCGAGGTCATCCGTAATATCCAGATGGTGTTTCAGGATCCGGCGGCGTCGCTCAATGAACGCGCAACGGTCGACTATATAATTTCAGAAGGACTTTACAACTTCCACCTCTTTGAAAACGAGGCTGACAGAGTACGCAAGGTTGAAAACATGGTAAACGAGGTCGGACTTCTCCCCGAACATCTGACAAGATACCCGCATGAGTTTTCGGGCGGGCAGAGACAGAGAATCGGTCTCGCGAGAGCGATGGTCATGGAGCCGGAACTTGTCGTTGCGGACGAACCTATCTCCGCGCTTGACGTTTCCATCCGTGCACAGGTGCTCAACCTTCTGAAAAAGTTCCAGAAGGAAAGAGGAACAACATACCTCTTTATCGCGCACGACCTTTCGATCGTCCGCTTTATTTCTGATCATATCGGCGTTATTTACAAAGGCGATATAGTTGAAATTGCGACGGCGGAGGAGCTCTTCAATTATCCGCTCCATCCGTATACGCGCTCGCTTATATCGGCAATACCGATACCGGATCCCGAGCTTGAAAAGAACAAGGTTCTCTTTACTTACGATCCTTCCGTTCATGATTACAGTGAAGATAAACCCGAAATGACGTATATCGGTCATGACCATTATATCTTCGGTAATAAAAAGGAAATTGAAGAATACAAGGCGATAAGAGAGAAGGGCGAACCCATCAAATCTATCACCATTGCACCCGCCGGCGCAACGTCAACCCAAACAACTGATGACGAAAGAGCCGAAGAAGCGGCGGCAAAAGAGATTATTCTCGAAACGCCTCTTCATGACACGGGTAGCCTCTGGTATTCTGTCGGAGGATTTTTCCTCCCGATAACAGGGCTCATTGCGGGCGCGATATTCAAACATCACAAGTATATCCGCAACTTCAAGGCATGCAGAAAGGGCTCGATAATAGGACTCATTCTGCGCGGCGGACTGCTTTTGCTGTTCTTGATATGCCTGCTTCTGGCGTTGCTTTGACGGTGAAAAGATATGAGTAAAGGCAGAGGATTTTTCGGAGGCGAAAAACGCACTCCGGATGTTAAGCCCGTTACAAAAATAGAGCTTGAAGAAAAAAATCCGACAGGAAGAATAATAGCCATTGTTGCGCTTATAATAATCGCGGCAATGGCTTTTGCCTATGCGGCAAATCTGCTTTTTTCGGGCGAAAGCGGCTGGCGCGAGGTCAGCATCAGAAGTGACAGAGCGTATACCTGCGGCGACGATTTCAGGTTTATGTATGACATCGGCTCGGGCAATCTTTCCGCAAGCGCGGAATACAAGCAGCTCTCCCTGCTGTATACGGACGCGATGGAAAAGGCATATTTCGTTTTTGACGACGAATTTCTGCGCAATGATGTGAAAAATGTGGCTTATATAAGCCGTCACGTCGGCGAGGAGGTTGAGGTTGACAGTCTGCTTTATTCGGCGCTTGAAAAAATGGACGGGGAAAAGCTGAAACTGCTTTATCTCGCGCCTGTTTATTATGACTATGCGGATCTGCTCGACAGCACGGACGACGAAGAGGCAAAATCGCACGATCCTTATGAAAATGATGAAATACGCAACTATTTTTCAAAGGTGACCGCGCTTATAAATGCAGGAGATATTCGTCTTGAACTTCTCGGTGATTGCAAAGTTAAGCTTACAATATCGGAAGACTACAAATCACTCATGAACGAAAACGGCATTAAAAATTATCTTGATTTTTATTGGCTGAAGGATGCGCTTATAATCGATTATATCGCCGACACGATAATCGCGGCAGGCTTTGAAAACGGCTATATCACCAGTTACGACGGCTACACAAGATATCTCGGAGGCTCGGAGGAGATTTCGTCCGATATTGTCGTGCGTGACGGAAAATCGCTTTATCGCGCCGCGACTTTCAAAATGAACAGGGCGTGTGCGTCGGTTTGCATGCGCGATTTCGGACTGTCTGCGGGCGAAATGTATGACTTTTATGTTTATGCCGATGGCACTTCAAGGACGAGATATGTAAGCCCCGAGGACGGTCTCTGCAAGGCAGCGACGGACATGCTGTTTGTATATTCGGAGAAGCTTTCGTGCTTTGAGACAGCGCTTTCGGCGTCTGATATATTCATCGCGGACAGTCTCGGCGATGATATTTCAATCGACGGCGCGGATGTAATCTATCGCGAAGGAAAAGAATTTTTCGCGAGCGGAGACGTCGGCTTAATTGTCGCTTCGGAAGGCTTTACCGTTTCGGAAATCAAATAAAAACAGACAAAAACGGCGCGTTCCGCAGGGAACGTGCCGTTTTATTTCTATATATTTATACGGATGTATATAATCACAAAAATCCCGATAGCACAAGGCTTTTCGAGATTTTTATTTTTTGCCTGTGACCTTGCGCAGAATGGGAAGATATATGCTCTGGTCGCGGATGGGACAGCCGACAGTCTCTCCGGAAAGATATAGCTTTGTGCATTTTCCGCAGGCAACGCACGACTTTTTCGCGTCCGTCCTGCAGTTTATGAAATCATCGGCAAAACTACCGCTTGCGAGAGCCATTCTTCCGAAACCGACCATGTCGCACATGCCGCTTTCAATTGCGCCGGACGCGACAAACGGGGCGAGCTCTTTGAAATAGCTGAGACCCGACGCTATGACGCAGACGTCCGGTGCAAGTATTTTTATCCTTTGAGCCTCCGAAAGAAGTTTTTCGGCAGCTGTCAAAGGAGAGACGGAAATGCTGCTTTGCGGTATGTTTGCGGGCATGCAGACATCCGGTTCTTCCTCCTGAGATCCCGCCGTGACGCTTATGACAGAAAGCCCGACTCCGGAAAGAGCGGATATAAAATCCGGACCCGCATCAGAAAAGTCCGAGATATATCTCAGCGACAGTATGCCGCACTTCGGCGACACGGCTGACACGGCGGAAAGAATTTCGTAGAGCAGAGCTTTGTATTCAGGCTGCGATTCTCCGATGCGGGGAAGCCTTACGTCAACTCCGTCGAAACCCGCCTCAAACGCCGCTTCGGCAGACCTTGCAAAGAGCGAAGGAAGAAGGCTTCTGTCCGCCTCTGCGGGCATTCCGTCCGCCGAAAGTTGCAAAATGAGAACAGGAGAATATCCTGCTTTCATCTCGTTTATTATCGTTTTATACTCTTGTATATTATAATTTGAAATACAGAGCCTGCCACCGAACCGTGGAAAAACGGACGCGACTCCGCAATATATCATCGACGCGCCGGAGGCGGAAAAACGGAGCCATCTTCTCTTTGTCAGAGATGACGGAGAGCCGTTCGGCAGAGCGTCAAGACAGTCCATCGGATGGACTGCAATGGCATTTTTCAGGGGCAGCCTGCCGTTTCCAGTGCGTACTGTCACTTTCCGCGACAGCGGGGAAACATCCTTTGAAACGGGGATGTTCAGCGCGTTTCTGCGGCAGATATAAGAAAGCTCTTCGGGCGTGCGGAAGGCATATGAATATTTCGTTTTCTTTTCGTATGCGTACATCTCCGATTATTTGAGCGTTATAAAGTCGGGCAGACCGTTTTTATATGTGCAGTCCGCTTCGCCCATTATCAGCGGAGCGATGTAATTTACACATTCCGCCGTAACGTTGTTTCCACGCTCCGTGATGAATTCTCTCGGTACGCTTCTGACGGCGTTTGCAACGGAGGCGATATCGCAAAGTCCGGCTTCGCATTTGTAAGGTCCGGTTGACGTGCGTACAAAACAGGTCATCTTGCCCGTCTCGCCGCCGACGGCATAATTTGCTGCCGCCTTGCCGACCATGACTGATTCTTCGATGTCCGTCTTTGATCGGATGTGCGCGGCGCATCTCTGGGGGAGATTAAGCTCTACCGAACGGACCTTGCATCCGAACTTTTCCTTTACGGCAAGCTCAAGTGCTTTTCCCGTGCCGGAGAGATATTTGTGACCGAAAACGTCAACGGCACCGCTCTGCGTGCCTTCGCCGACATACGTTCCGTCTGCCGTGCGAACGCCCTCCGAAACCGCAACCACAACGTTCGGATGTCTTTCAAAAGCTGCCGCAATGTCCTCATAGAATTTGTCGTAATCAAAGGGGACTTCCGGGAGGTAAACGAGGTCGGGAGCTATGCCGGAAAGAGAGGGAAGAGCTGCAGCCGCCGTAAGCCAGCCTGCATCACGCCCCATTATTTCGATTATCGTGACCGCCTTGACGGTGTAAACAGCCGTATCGAGGAGGATTTCCTGCGTGACCGTTGCGATATACTTCGCCGCCGAGCCGAAACCGGGGGTGTGATCCGTGCCGGCGAGGTCGTTGTCGATTGTTTTCGGAACGCCCATCACGCGCATTTCAAAGCCGACGGAGGCGCAATAGCGGGAGAGCTTTGCAACGGTATCCATCGAGTCGTTTCCGCCGATATAGAAGAAGTAGCGTATGTTGTATTTTTTGAAGATTTCAATGAGCTTTTCAAAGGTTGCGGGATCGTCCTCGGGCTTCGGGAGTTTCTTTCTGCAGGAGCCGAGAGCGGCAGCGGGGGTCTGTTCGAGGAGCCTGAGCGACGCCTCGTCCGGAAGCTTTTCGCCGAGGTCGCAGAAGCGCTCTGCGAGCACTCCTTCGATACCGTTTATCGCGCCGTAGATTTTGCCGATGCAATCGGCTTCCATGCACCCTCTTACAACGCCGGACAGCGTTGCGTTTATGGCGGCGGTCGGCCCGCCCGACTGTCCTATGACAGCATTTCCGATGAGTTTGTTCATATATTGAAATTCCTTTCTTTGAGCAAAATTTTACATGATAAGTATATCACGCGCGCGACGCATTTTCAACACCTTTCGCAACTTTCTGCAAAAAAATATTGCGTAAACAAAAAATCGGAATTACCAAGCAACGGCGCCGAAATTCCGATTTTATACTTTTGTATTAAAAGTCTGTCTGTATCTGCGCAAGGGCGGAAGGGGCGATTCTTTTGTCAAACACATCGCCCTTCGGTACGCCGCGGAAGATGTTGCTCATTATGCGCATTTTCCCGCCGTCCGTAGGCTCCTGTATCCGCCATGCGAGGATATGACTTCCGACAGGCTCCGGAAATATTTCGGACGGGCGGATATCCCCCTCGTTCGCGGAGGAGAAGCCATCGCCGGCGCCGTCGCAGACGTTGAACTCAAAAGAGACGTTTTTGCCGATTCTGTCTCGTATCTCATATGCCGCCATGCCGTAATTATACATGGTGTTGCTGTTGCACTTTATATTTTCAAAATCGCCGCAATCGGCGCCGCCCTGAGTCGTAAAGCAGGAATCGTATATTTCGAGAAATTCGCAGTTTTCAATCTTACAGTCCGTCGCGCCGTTCCAGAATTCTATGGCGTTGCCGTAACGTATTCTGCGTTCTTTGTTCCATACGCAACCGCCGATGAAATCGAAGCGGCAATCCGAAATTTCAACGTCCGACGGCTTTGTCTGCGCGTAACCGTGAAGTCCGGAGCAGAGAAAATGCAGTCCCTCAAAGCGGACGTGATTTTTCCCTCCGGCAAGACAGCGACGTCCGAAAAGCGCGATTTCGATATCGCCGAATGTCAACGCCGGATTGCCTTCCGAATAAATCAGAAATTCCGCGCCCTGCGGCACGTTGCTCTTGCAGCCGTAGTCCGAAAACCACCAGTCACCGCCGTTTTTCAGGTCATTTTTGTTCCATACGAGCGTTCCGAAGCTACGCCCGAAGCCGAAAATGACGTTTCCCGGTTCGCTTTGAAGCCCGATGCGCAGTCGATAGATATTTTTCTCCGTTTCCTCCCAGAGCCATTCGGAGGAGCAGTTTTTTGATCCGAAAAATTTCGGCGCGGGACCGTCTCCGTAGGCTTTGAAGGTTATGGGCTTGCCGACCTCTCCGTCGGGCGAAAAAATTCCGCATCTGTATTCGCTGCCGCGGCGGAAATATACGGTATCTCCGGCAGAGAGTGAAAGACCCGTGTGCGAGGGCAGGGGAGATGCTGGCGATTTGCCGTCGCCGTCGTCAAGTCCCGAAAGGGAATCTATATAGTATTCAGCCATGTGAAAGGGCTCCTTTGCTTGTTTTCTAAATTGTACCACCCCTGCGGCGCCGTGTCAAGCGCGGACGGAAAAACGTCCGCGCCGATATTGCGGGGGAGTTCGGCATATTTTAACAAAACTATTGACAGAGACACAAAATCACGCTATAATCTGATATATAACACATGATATAAATTCCCGATATCGGTCGGGGGTGGGCAATAAGAAAGGAAACGTATGGAGAACATAATTGAGATAAATCATCTCTGTAAATCGTTCGGCGACGTGAAAGCTGTTTCCGACCTTTCGCTCCGCGTCAAAACCGGCGAGCTTTTCGCGTTTCTCGGCGTAAACGGAGCGGGAAAATCGACGACGATTTCCATAATCTGCGGTCAGCTCGAAAAAGACGGCGGAGAGGTTTTCGTGTGCGGAGAGAACATTGAGAAAAACAGCCGCGAAATCAAAAAGAAGATAGGCGTTGTGTTTCAGAATTCCGCTCTGGACAGCGCACTTTCCGTCCGCGACAATCTGAAAAGTCGCGCCGCGCTTTACGGCATAACGGGAAAGAATTTCGCGAAAAGGCTTTCGGAGCTTGCGGAGCTGCTCGATTTTGAAAACCTGCTCGGGAGAACGGTCGGCAAGCTGTCCGGGGGACAGAGAAGAAGAATTGATATAGCAAGAGCGCTCATTCACCGTCCGCAGGTGCTTATTCTCGACGAGCCGACGACAGGACTTGACCCGCAGACGAGGAGGCTTCTCTGGAACGTTGTTCAGAGTCTCCGCAAGACGGATAATATGACGGTTTTCCTCACAACTCATTACATGGAGGAGGCTGCCGACGCGGATTACGTTATCATTCTTGACAGCGGGAAAATATCGGCAGAGGGTACCCCTCTTGAACTGAAAAACAAGTACACGGGCGACTTTATAACGCTTTACAATCCGACGGAGGACGCGCTTGAAACGCTCGGACTTCCGTATGAAAAAATAAGAGACGCGGCGCGGATAGCCGTCGGCAATACGGCGCAGGCAACGGCTCTGATAACGAAGCACCCCGAAATATTTACGGATTACGAAATAACCAAAGGCAAAATGGACGACGTTTTCCTTTCGGTCACGGGGAAAAAGCTGACGGGAGGTGACGAGAAATGACGGGACTCTGGAGCCTGACAAGGCGAAACACAAAGCTGTTTTTCAAGGATAAGGGAATGTTTATTTCGTCGCTTATCACGCCGCTTATACTTCTCGTGCTTTACGTGACATTCCTCGCAAACGTATACAGAGACAGCTTTATGTCGGCTGTCGCCGGAATGAACATAGATGTTACTATTATAGACGGCACCGTCGGCGGACAGCTCATTTCATCGCTTCTCGCCGTCTGCTGCGTGACAGTCGCATTCTGCTCAAACCTGCTGATGATACAGGACAAAACGAGCGGCGCGAGAGCGGATATAACGGTTTCCCCCGTTAAAAAATCGACGCTTGCGATAAGCTATTTCCTCGCCTCCGCATTTTCAACCGTCATAATCGGTTTTACGGCGCTCGGCGCGGGACTTCTTTATCTTCTCAAAATGGGCTGGTATATGTCGCTTTCGGACGTACTGCTGATGGCGCTTGACGTCATTCTTCTGACGCTGTTCGGCACGGCGCTTTCGTCATGTATAAATTTCCCGCTTTCGACAAACGGTCAGGCGTCCGCCGTTGGAACGATTGTCAGCGCGGGGTACGGCTTTATATGCGGTGCGTATATGCCGATATCGAACTTTTCCGGCGGACTTCAGAAGGTGATATCATTCCTTCCCGGGACATACGGAACAAGTCTTCTCCGCAATCACGCCCTGCGAGGCGTTTACGCCGAAATGACCGACGCCGGCTTTCCGGAGGAGGTCATCAACAGCATAAGGGACTCCATCGACTGCAACATCTATTTCTTCGGTACAAAGGTTTCCGAAGGTGCGATGTATGCCGTGCTTGCCGGCTCGACGGCACTGCTCATCGGTATTTACGTTCTGATGAACGTGCTGAAAAAAGCGAGAAAGCGATAAAGCAAAATCACACGAATAATATGCAATCCGGTATCCTCCGCCGTCAGCGGCGGAGGATATTTCCGTCTTTTTTGCGCAAAAAGGCGGAAAATTTCAGAAAAATCAGAACAAAAGTTTGCATTTTTGCTGAAAGTGTGATATAATATGCGCGTGTGAATAATATTGATGATCAAAAGGGAGGCAGGCAAATGGAAAAACTGACCGAACGCGAACGGAGAGTTTATGATTACATCTGCGAAACCATTGAAAAAAACGGGTATTCGCCGTCCGTCAGGGACATAAAAACCGCGCTCGGAATAAAGAGCACGGCAACGGTTCATTCGTATCTCGAACGCCTTGAAAGAAAGGACTATATCCGCAAGGAGCAGGGAAAGAGCAGGACGCTCCGTCTCGGCGGAGAAAGCGAAAAAACGTCGCCGATAAACGTAAGCGTTCCGATACTGGGGCAGGTTGCGGCGGGGCTTCCCATTCTTGCCGAAGAAAATTTTGACGGCTTTATAGATTTCTGCCCGACGGCGCGCGTCGACGCAAGAAGCGAGCTTTTTGCGCTTGCCGTCAAGGGCGAAAGCATGATAGATGCGGGAATTATGGATGGGGATTACGTCATCGTCAACCGCACGAGCTACGTTGAAAACGGAGATATTGCAGTCGTGCTTATAGGCGACGAGGCGACCGTCAAGACATTTTATAAAGAAAACGGGTTATTCCGGCTTCAGCCCGAAAACAAAACGATGAAACCGATAATAGCAAAAGAGGTCTATATCCTCGGAAAGGTAATTGCAAACGTACGTTATTATGAGTGACATCAAAAACAAATTTTATGCGTCCACGGGAACGCTGGTGGGCAGAGAAAACAATTTTGATTACGGCATTATAATCGAAAACGCCAAAAAAATACGTGCCGACGGATTTGAGCTTATGATGCTGAAAGCCTGGTACGGAAGACTTGACGAAATAGCGAAGGCGCTTGCCGAGGCGGGAGTTTATACGCCCGTTATCCATTTTGAAAAGGAAATCGGCGTTATGCTGGCGGAGGGCGACCCGCAGGTAAACGAGGCGGCGCTTGAGCTGTTCAGGGAGAACGCGAGAATGGCAAAAATGATCGGCGCGAAAAAGGCGGTGTTCCACCTTTGGGGCGGGCCGAAATCCGACGGAGCCGTCGACGGTTCGATCGAGCTCCTGCCGCAGATGAAGGAGATATGCGAGGCGGCGGGAACGGAGCTTCTGATAGAAAACATCCCCTGCGTTTATAACGACCCTCTTTCCATATGGGAAAAGATATATTCGAGAATTCCCGATATGGGCTTCATTTTTGATACGCGTTTCGGCAAATTCCATGATCAGTACATGGATATTTTCGCAAGCCCGACATGGAAGAACGTAAAACATATGCATGCAAGTTCGTTCCTCGGCGCGAAGAACGAATGGGGGCTTATCCGCCCGATACTTCAGCCGGGCGGGGGCAAGGTTGATTTTGACCATCTCATCTCCAATATGCCGCATTACGAGGGCAGCGTGACGCTTGAATCGCCCGTTATTGCGGAGGACGGCAGCGTCGACATTGCGACGCTCAACCGTTCGCTTGATTTCCTGCGCGAAAAATTCGCGCTTTACCGTCCCGACCTTAAATAATGTTTGAATAAAATGCAAACTTTCTCCGCGGACGGTTGAACGAGCGGGTACTCAGTGGTATATTGAAAAAAATAAATGCGAGAGAGAAGAAAATGAAAAGAACAGTTGGTTTTATACTGCTTGTTGCAATGACAGCCGCCCTTCTTTGCGGTTGCGGCTTCAATTATGACAAAGAAGACCTTTCAAAATACGTCGACCTTGCGGATTACGAAAGCTTCACCTTTGCGGACTTTGAAAGAAGGTATGAGGAATATCGCAAGTATCTGGCGGAACAGATAAAGAGCAACGATTATACGTTTGCCATAGACGACGGATTTTCCGTCGACCTGTCCGTCACGGCGGAGATAATTTCCGAAGCGGCGTCCGAGGACGGCACAACGACGACCGTTTCCTATACGCGCTATGAAAAATGGTGCTTTGACGGCGACGACAAATGCATAGAAAATTATTGCATAGGCAAAAATCCCGCAAATCAGAAGTTTGACAACGGTCTGCATTACAACCTGAAGGACGTTGCCGACGGATATGAATCGGAAAGAGAAGTTTCCATTGACAAGCCGTTTTCCTTCACAATGACGGTTCCTTCGTCATGCGAAGATGACACCGTTGCCGGAAAGCCCGTGCGCTTCACGGTGACCGTCACGGATGTGCTCCCCGGTACGGCGGAGGACGAGATATATTCCGAAATAAACGCATTCTTTGAAAAATGCGGCTACAAAAAAGACAAATCCGAGATGGGAGACTGGGTCGTCATTGACTTCACGGCAACCGTCGACGGAAAGGATTTCAACGGCAACAAAGCCGAGAATTACAAGGTTCGCATAGGCGGGGGATATTTCTTTGAAAACCTTGACATCAGCCTTATCGGGCGCAGCGCGGGAGAGACATATGAGGTCGAGGTGACATTCCCCGAAAAATATGAGGATACGTCAATCGCGGGCAAAAAGGCAAAGTTTTCGATAACTGTCAAAGAGGTGTATAACACGGACGAGACCGTCAGAAAGAACACGGATTTTGCCGATTATTACGAGCTGAAAAACGCGCTCCGCGTAATAAACTATATGAAAAACAAGATGATGGATGTCATCGTCGAAGAGTCGACAATCAAGGAATATCCGAAATCGCTTCTGACGCAGTATGAAAAGCTCTATGAGGACGAAATCGCGTCGACTGTTGCAAATGCCGCCGCAAAATACGGCGTTTCGGAGGACGAGGCAAAAAAACTCGTCTACGGAAGTGCCGCCGCGGCTGACGAATACGTCAAATCGAGCGCGGAGAAGTCGGCAAAGGAAGCGCTGATAACGCACGCCGTCAAAAAGTTGCTCGGAATCAAGTATACAAACAGCGACTACAAAGAGGATCTGAAAAATTATCAGCTCTACATTCTTTACACGACGGGCTACAATGTCACCGCGAGTGATATTGAGTCGGTCTATACAAGAGACGCGCTGAAGATACAGTTCATCTATCAGACATGCAATCAGAAGCTCTGCGAAGTTGCTCTTCCGAATGATACTCCGCAGATACCGGGACAGTAAAAAACATAAAAGTGCTGCGAAGCCTCCGCGGCACTTTTTTGTTGCAAAAACGTTAATTTTCAATAAACATATGGAAATTACCGTCAGAGTATGGTATAATATATCCCAAAGTTAAAATATATTACTATGCTCCGCGGTAGCGGAAATAAAAAATATACAAAAAAGGACATCAGAAGGACAGTAAAATGAAAGTAGCAAACGAAGTAGTAAACAAAGTGACTTTGCCGTGCATACCCACGCGCGCCATGGTTGCTTTTCCGAAGATAGCACTCAATCTTGAAATAGGCAGAGACGCTTCAAAGGCGGCGTGCGACGCCGCTCTCGGAACGGACGGTCTTGTGATTCTCGTCTGCCAGAAGATGGCTCCGATTGAGTCGCCCAAAAAAGAGGATCTTTATACCGTCGGCGTTACGGCGAGAATAAAACAGCTCGTAAAAGAAGAAAAGGGAATATATCGCGCGCTCATCGAGCCGATTGAAAGAGCCGAGATAACCGACTTTTATCGTGTCGGCAAGCATATGGTTGCAGAGGCGCTTGAAAAGAAAGTGACATATTACGGCGACCCGATTGAAGAGGCGGCTTTGCTGAAAAGCATAAAGGCGTCTGTTGCGGATATTTCAATGCTTTTCCCGAAGTTTTCGGAGGACGTTTATTCAAACGTCAGCAATGCAAACGACCTTTCACTCCTCTGCGATTTTGTGTCGTCGAACATGGTTGCGGAGGTTGAAAGCTGTCAGCGACTGCTTGAAACCTTCGATCCCGCGCAGCGCGCCCTCGCGCTTCTCACAGAGCTCGAAGAGGAAAAACAGATAATGCGCGCGGAGGCAAAGATAAACCGCAAGGTTCATGAAAGAATGGACAAAAATCAGCGCGATTACTTTTTGCGCGAGCAGATAAAGGCGATAAAGAGCGAGCTCGGCGAGGATGAAGAATTCGACGATGACGATCTTGCCGAATATCACGAGAAAATAATGCGCGCAAATCTTCCACAGGAAATGCGCGAAAAGCTCATAAAGGAGCTGAAGAAGCTCTCGAAAATGCCGTTCGGCTCGGCAGAGGGCGGCGTGACAAGAAACTATATAGAGACATGCCTTGAAATCCCCTTCGGGAAGGAAACGAAAGACCGTATCGACATTGCGCAGGCGAGAAAAATACTCGATGAGGATCATGACGGGCTTGATGACGTCAAAACGAGGATAATCGAATACCTCGCGGCACTGAAGCTGAACCCGGGCCTGAAAAATCAGGTGCTGTGCCTTGTCGGACCTCCCGGAACGGGAAAAACGTCCGTTGCGTCGTCCATCGCAAGGGCGATGAACAGAAAATTTGTCCGCATTTCGCTCGGCGGCGTGCGCGATGAGGCGGACATCCGCGGTCACAGAAAGACATACATCGGTTCTATGCCGGGCAGAATAATCAATGCGCTGACGCAGGCAAAAACGATGAATCCGTTGATTCTCATGGATGAGGTCGACAAGCTCACGCGCGATTCGCACGGCGATCCCGCGTCCGCGCTTCTTGAGGTGCTGGATACGGAGCAGAACAAAACCTTCCGCGATCATTTCATCGAAACGCCGATCGACCTTTCGGATTGTCTCTTCATCACAACAGCAAATACTCTTTCGACCATCCCTCAGCCGCTTATCGACAGAATGGAAATCGTCGAAATGAAGATATATACAAGGGCGGAGAAGTTTTCAATCGCCCGCCATCACCTCATTCCCAAGCAGGAAAAGCGTCACGGGCTGAATGGCAGAACGCTGAAAATCGACGATGACGCGCTTTATGCGATAATCGACGAATACACATCTGAGGCAGGCGTGCGTCAGCTTGAAAGAATGATTGCGAAATGCTGTCGCCGCGCGGCAAAGGACATCGTTTGCGACGGGAAAAAGTCAGTCCGCGTAACGATGAAGAACCTTTCGGATTATGTCGGTACGGAGAGAATGACAAAGGACAAAATCCTTCCCGAAAACGAAGTCGGCACGGTCTGCGGAATGGCATATACGGAGCTTGGAGGCGAGATAATGCGTATTGAGGCGCTCTTGCTTGACGGAGTGGGGAAGGTCGAACTGACGGGCAGTCTCGGAAACGTTATGAGAGAGTCTGCTCAGGCGGCGATGAGCTTTGTCCGCTCGCGTGCGTCGCGACTCGGAATCGACCCCGATTTTTACAGGAAAAAGGACATACACATTCATTTTCCCGAGGGCGCAGTCCCGAAGGACGGTCCATCCGCGGGTATTGCGATTGCCGTTGCGATAATCAGCGAGCTTACGGGAATAGCCGTCCGTCGCGACGTTGCGATGACGGGGGAAATCACCCTGCGCGGCAGAGTGCTTGCGATAGGCGGTCTGCGCGAAAAGACGATGGCGGCATATCTTGCCGGCGTAAAGACGATAATTCTTCCGGAGGAAAACCGCAAGGACGAGGATGAAATTCTTCCGGAGGTTAAGGAAAACGTTAAAATCGTTTACATATCAAATGCGGACGAGGCGATAAAGCTCGCGCTCTGCGCAGAGCCGAAGGCTGAGGAAAAGCCCTGCACGACGGAAGAAAAAACGGAAAAAACATATATTTCCGCGGGCGAAAGCCATGGCGCCGCAACGACGATAGAGGCGGTTGCCGCCGAATAAAAAAGACGGGAGGAAACAATGAAATTCAACCTTGCGAAAGCGGAGTTTGCGCTCTCCGCGGGCAGAGCAAACCAGTTTCCGCGCGACGGCAGACCGCAGATTGCAATGTCGGGGCGGTCAAACGTCGGCAAAAGCTCGCTTATAAATACGGTTCTCGGAAGAAAAAAGCTGGCAAGAACAAGCTCCGAGCCGGGAAAGACGATAACCGTCAACTTCTACGACATAGATAAAAAATTCTATCTTGTCGACCTGCCGGGCTACGGCTACGCAAAGCGATCGGAGTCGGAGAAGAGGGTGTGGTCATCGCTGACAAACGGCTATCTTACGGGCGACTGCGCTCCTTCGCTTGTGCTCCAGCTTGTCGACCTGAAAGTCGGGCCGACGGGCGACGACTGCATGATGTTTGACTGGCTTGACAAATCCGGAATACCTTATGTGATAGTCGCAACGAAAGCCGACAAGCTGAACAAAACGGACAGAAAACGCAATTTTGAAGCCCTTTGCGACCATCCGTTGCTGAACCCTCCGATGTCATCGGAGAAAATAAAAGTGATTGCCTTTTCATCGCTTACGGGCGAAGGAAAGGACGAGGTAATCTCCGTTATATCGGAGCATCTGAAATAAACAAAGGAGCCTGAGCTTATGCTTATTGATTTGATACAGGGACTTATAAAGGGAAGCGTCAGCTTCAGAGACGTGCTGGTGCAGTTGCTCATAATAATCCCGATAGTGCTTATATCGCTTACGATACACGAATTTTCACACGGATATGCGTCATACCTTCTCGGCGACAACACGGCGAGAGATATGGGCAGACTCACCCTCAACCCCATAAAGCATCTTGATCCGATGGGTACGCTCTGTATGGTTCTGTTCGGATTCGGCTGGGCAAAGCCGTGTCCCGTCAACCCCAGATATTACAAGCACCCGAGGAGCGGCATGGCGATAACAGCCGCCGCGGGTCCGCTTTCAAACATAATTCTGGCGTTTCTGAACGTGATATTCATGAATCTTGTCAAAATCATTCCGACGGGCGGCGAGAGCTTCGGAGCGACGATTGTCAGCGTTGCGTATATGTTCTTCTATCTTATGGCTTTGATGAACGTTTACCTTGCCGTGTTCAATCTCATTCCCATTCCCCCGCTTGACGGTTCGAGAATTGTTTATATCTTCCTGCCGACGAAGATTTATTTCGGCATAATGAAGTACGAAAGATATATAATGATAGCTATGCTCGTTCTGCTCTATCTCGGCGTTTTCAACGGTACAATCGGCTGGGTGGCGGACAAAATCTTTTACGGAATGAACTGGCTTGTAACGCGCATACCGGTTTTCAGATAATCAAAAGACAGGAGAAAAAAGCAGTTGGAGCTTGTGTTCAAAACGGAGAAATATGAGGGTCCGCTGGACCTTCTCCTTTCTCTGATTTCAAAAAACAAAATGAGTATTTTTGATATACGCATATCGGAGCTTTTTGAGCAGTATATGGCGTATGTCGGCGAGATGCAACGGCTGGATATGGAGATAGCGGGCGAATTTATCACTATGGCGGCAGAGCTTATGTATATAAAAAGCAAAATGCTCCTTCCGAAGCCCGAGGAAGAAGACCCGAGACAGGAGCTTGTCCGCAAGCTCATGGAATACAAGACGGCAAAGGAAGCGGCAAAGCTGCTTTCGGAGCGGGAGAGCGAATTTGCCGGAAGATTTGAAAAGGATACGGACGAGATAAAACCTTCGTTTGACGATAACGTCCGTATGGATTCCGCATTGCTTTCCGCTGCGCTGGCAAAGATTTTTATTCGTGACGCGGAGAGAAGGGAAGCGGAAAAGCTCGCTCCGATGGAGGCAATCGCGCCGATGGTGAGAAGAAAGGTTGTTTCCGTCGGCGGCAGGATAATTTTTATCCTCCGCAAAATGTACAGGCGCGGCTCGGTGCATTTTGAAGAAATTTTTGACGGGGCAGAGGGTCGCTCGGAGATAATCACAATTTTTTATGCTCTGCTTGAACTCCTTCGGACGGGCAGGGTGACAATGAAAAGAGCCGAAGGCGATGTCGACGGAACAAATATAATTCTGGGCTTGAGCTATACTCACGCCCGTGACGAAAAGAGCGGAAGTGAAACCGATGAATGACGAAAAAATACTGACGACGAGCGAAATGAAGCGCATAATCGAGGCGGTGCTTTTTGCCGCCGGACACCCCGTTACCTTTGCAAAGCTGGCGGAGGTTATGGGTGTGGACGAGGAAACCGTGAAAAATATCGTGCTGGAATACAAAGACGAATATGAGGGTGATTTTCCGCGCGGAATTCAGCTTCTCGTGCTCGGAAAGGCTTGTCAGCTTGTGACAAAGGAGACCTTTGCGGATTATGTCAAAGCCGCGCTCGGTATACGCGACGGCGGAAATCTTTCGCGCACGTCGCTTGAAACGCTTGCGATAATTGCATATAACCAGCCCGTGACGCGCTCGTATATCGAGCAGGTGCGCGGGGCGGACAGCTCGTATTCCGTCGGCGTTCTTGCGGAAAGAGAGCTGATAGAGGAGGTCGGTCGGCTTGAAGTGCCGGGCAGACCGAGACTTTACGGCACGACGGAAAAATTCCTCCGCATATTCGGGCTTTCGTCGATAGAGGAACTCCCGCCGATAAAAACGTCGACGGGCGACAGCCTATGACGGCGCTCATAATCATCGGCGCGATCCTTCTTGTCATTGCTCTGATACTTTTTCTTCCCGTCCATGTGACGGCGGTCATACGCGACGACGCGGCGGTCTTTTTGCGGATACTTTTTATCAAAATAAAGCTGTTTCCCATGAAGGAAAAGCCTGAAAAGAAGGAAAAAAAGAAAAAGCAAAAAGGCGCAGAGAAGAAAAAATCCGAAAAGAAGGAAGAAAAAAAGGAGAAGGAAAAGCGGAATATTCCGGAGCTTATCCATTCCGTTGCGGATGTGCTTTCCGTTTTTCTCAGACAGTTTTCAAAGCACGTTAAAATCAGAGTTTTGCGGTACAAAATAATAATAGGAACAGGCGACGCCGCAAAGACCGCCCTGCTTTACGGTGCGACGGAGCAGGCGACGGCATATCTGTTTACCGCGCTCGGCGAAAACATAAATTTTGCTTTTTCAAAGAAGAATTCGCTTGTATGGGTCGACTTTACGAGCGAAAAAACCGTGGCGGACGTAAAAATAGACGTCAGCATAAACGTTTTCGGCGCGCTTGCGATGATACTGCCGACATTTATGGCATTCGTCCGAAATTTCGGCATGCCGAAGTCCAAGAATGAAGATAAAACCCCATCGGAGAAGGCTCCGGGAAAGGAATAAAAAACAATGGAAGAAAACAAAATCAGCGATCTTTTCTCATCAACGCTTGACAGCGTAAAAAACGTTGTCGATTCAAACACCGTCATGGGTACGCCGATAGTTACGGCTTCCGGCACGACCATTATCCCCGTTTCAAAGGTTTCCGTCGGCTTTGTCGGCGGCGGAACGGATTTCGGCTCAAAGAAGGACGATAAAAAGAACTTCGGCGGCGGAGGCGGCACGGGCGTTTCGGCAACTCCGATAGGATTTGTAACCGTCAGCGCAGAGGGCGACGTGAAATTTATCAGCGTTGACAATCCCACGGGCGCGGACGGGCTTTCCATGGGCGAAATTGCCGAGCATGCGAAGGGCATAATCGGCAAGATAAAGGAATTTATCGACAAAAAGAAAGCCGAAAAAGCCGAAAAGAAGGCGGCAGAGGAGGAAGAAACTCCCGAAACGGAAGAAACAGCCGTTGAGGACGCCGAATAAAAAAGCGGAAAACCGCACATCATTTATAAAAAATGAAGGCGGTTCTTTATGAAAACTAAGATTTTGGCGGCGACTCTGTGCCTTGCGATTATTATGTCGATTGCAGCATATGCGGCGCCGTCTCCCGGCGATTCGGCACGGGCGTCCGTTGTCATCGAGGCGGAGTCGGGCAATATCATATTTGAAAAAAACGCGCACGAAAGAAAAGGTCCCGCAAGCACGACGAAAATCATGACGGCACTGGTTGCTCTTGAAAAAGGCGACCCGGAGGATATTGTAAAAATCGACGCGCGCGCTGTCGGAACGGAAGGGTCGAGCGCATATCTTTGCGCGGGGGAGAGCGTTGTGCTTTCCGACCTGCTATATGCGATGATGCTCGGATCGGCAAACGACGCCGCGGCGGCGATAGCATATCATATCGGCGGGAGCATAGATGGCTTTGCCGGAATGATGAACGCAAGGGCGGAGGAAATCGGTCTTTCCGACACGCATTTTGAAAATCCTCACGGTCTTGACGGAGAAAGCCATTATACCTCGGCTTATGATCTTGCCATGATAGCGCGCGAGGCTCTGAAAAACGAAAAATTCAGGGAAATCGTTTCGACGAAAACGAAAGCGATAAAGCTCTCAGACGGAAATGTTTCCCGCGTTTTCAGAAATCATAACAGGCTGCTTTTTGAATATGACGACATAATCGGCGTTAAAACCGGATTTACGAAAAAGTGCGGCAGGACGCTTGTTTCTGCTGCGGAAAGGGACGGGGTGACCGTCATCTGTGTGACCCTTTGCGACGGCGACGACTGGCGCGACCATCGCAGGCTGCTTTCCGCCGGACTTGACCTTTATGAAAAGGTCACGCTTTGCGAAAGCGGGGAAATGGAAAGCACGGTTCACGTCTGCGGCGGGGAAAAGGTGAGCGTCAGGACTTCGTGCAAAGACGGGCTTGCGGTGACTCTGCCGAAGAGTCACGGAAAGATAACATCGTCCGTGTCGCTTCCGCCGTTTGTATATGCGGGCTTTGAAGCGGGAAAAGAGCTTGGATTTGTCACTTTTTATCTTGACGGTGAGCCGATCGGAAAAGTGGACCTCGCGGCGGACGAAGGGTGTGCAATAAAACAGAGAAAGAAAAATATATTTGGGAAATGATACAGTGGAAAAGATAAGAATTTCAAAATACCTTTCCGAGCAGGGGATAATGTCGCGCCGGACGGCGGACGAGGAAATCTCTGCGGGAAGGGTCACGGTAAACGGCAGAAAAGCGGTGCTCGGGGAGAAGATTGACCCGGAGAGCGATGTCATCTTATATAAAGGAAAGCCCACCGGCGGCGAGGTCAGGAAGATTTGCATAATGCTCAACAAGCCGAGAGGCTATGTCACGACCATGGAGGACGAGCGGGGCAGAAAGTGCGTTGCCGACCTTGTTTCCGACGTCGGCGTGCGGGTTTATCCGATCGGCAGGCTGGACAGGGATTCCGAAGGGCTTCTTCTTCTCACAAACGACGGCGAGCTTGCGAATATGCTCACTCATCCGAAATATCATAAACCGAAGGTCTATAATGTGAAGGTGCGGGGCACGGTCGACGAAAAAACAATTGAGAGACTGCGCCGCCCGTTCAATATGGACGGTTACATAACAAAGCCCGCAGAGGTGAAAAGGCTGGGCGAGACCGACGGGATAACGTCGCTTTCGATAAGGCTTTTCGAGGGCAGAAACAGACAGATAAGAAAAATGTGCGATAAATGTTTGCTCGAAGTTACGGAGCTGCGCCGCGTTTCGATAGGCGAAATAAAGCTTGGCGAACTTCAGACGGGCAAATGGAGAATGCTTGACCGCGCTCAGGTGGACAAGCTGAAAGAGGTGAAATGAATGCTGAAAATCAAGCCCATAAGAGAAAAATCGGAGCAGGAAAGAATGTGCTCGCTGTGCGGAGTCGAATATAAGGAAACTCACATGGCATACGGCGCATATGAAAATGAGGTTCCGCTCGGCGTCAGCCAGTTTATCATAGAGGGCGGGGCGGGTTATATAAGCGAGTTTGCGCCCGTTAAGGGAACGTTTGATGATGAGGCGATGTTTATTCTCGGCAGAGGCGTTGAAAACTTTATAGACAGCGTCGGCGCACATGACGCGTATTACGGCGGCGGGGACACGGAGTTCGTCCGCTCGCTCGGTTTTTCGGAAAAGGACGGCAAATTATATATGGATCTTTCCGCATTTTTTGCAGACCCGTGTAAAAATAAAAAATAGCGGTTTACAAACGGATTGCTTTTTGATATAATATAAACATGAAAGCCGATATCGGCGGAAGGACGTAACAAAATGATAATAAGACTTGAAGAAGCAAAATACAAATTGCAGGGTCTGGAGGAGGACGTCAAAGAGCTTGGCTCCGCCCTTAAAATAGACAAACTCCGCGAGAGCGCAAAGGCGCTCGAGGAGAAGACATTTGAGGCAAACTTCTGGGATGACCAGGAGAAATCCGGTGCGACACTGCAGGAGCTGAAAAGGACAAAGGACAAAATCGAGGCATATGAAAAGCTCTGCCGTCGCATTGAAGACTCGCTCACTCTTGCCGAAATGGGTATTGAGGAAAATGATGAAAGTGTCTGCGACGAGGTTGACTCCGAGGTAAAAGATCTTGAAAAGAGCATAGAATCGATGAATATCGAAACCTTGCTTTCCGGTCCCTATGACAGAAACAACGCAATCCTCTCGTTCCATCCGGGCGCAGGCGGCACGGAGGCGCAGGACTGGGCTTCCATGCTTTACAGAATGTATACCCGCTGGGCAGAGCGTCACGGCTATACCGTAAAGCTGCTTGACTGGCTTGACGGAGACGAAGCCGGACTGAAAAGCGCAACGATACTTATCGAAGGCACAAATGCCTATGGCTATATGAAAAGCGAAAACGGGGTACATCGCCTTGTGCGCATTTCTCCGTTTGATGCTTCGGGCAGAAGACACACGTCGTTTGCCTCCGTTGAGGTTACGCCCGAAATGGACGATGACGACAGCATTGTCATAAAGCCCGAGGATATTGAGGTCACGGCGCACCGTTCAAGCGGAGCAGGCGGTCAGCACATCAACAAAACAGACTCCGCAATAAGAATTGTTCATAAGCCGACGGGAATCGTTGTCGGCTGTCAGACAGAGCGCAGTCAGCTCCAGAACAAGGAAACGGCGATGAAAATGCTCCGTTCAAAGCTTGCGGAGATAAAACGCCGTGAAAATCTTGAAAAGATTGACGATATCCGCGGCGATAAATCGAATATCGAATGGGGCTCGCAGATACGCTCGTACGTATTTATGCCTTACACACTTGCAAAAGACAACCGCACCGGCTTTGAGGACGGTGACATAAACGCTGTTATGGACGGCGAAATCGATGAGTTCATAAACGCATACCTCAAAAGTATAGCGTGAAAATAATTATTTTGAAGGGAGATTTTCATCATGATGAAAAACAAAAAATTTCTGGCAGGCTTTGTAATGGCCATTGGCTCCTTTGTATCGCTTATCACATCCGTGATAATGTTTGCGAAGAAGAAAAAGGAGCTTGGCGGTTTCTTCCTCGGGCTTGGCGTTATTTCCGGAGTGATCGGCTCGTTTATGCAGTTTGAAAGCAAGAGCGCGGAGCTTCTTTCCGACGAATGCGGTTGCGGCGACCCGAACTGCGAGGATTGCTGCGGCGAAGAACCCGAAGATCAGGAAGACTGCGACATCGACGAAGGCGACCTTTTCGCCCGCGACGAAGAAGCCGAATAATTTTATCTTATAAAAAATACCGCTCCGGTCGGAGCGGTATTTTTGTTTTGAAAAATTCAGTTATGACTTGCTTTTTATATATTCGTCAATCGCGTGAGCGGCGGTTTTTCCCGCACCCATGGCGAGAATTACGGTTGCCGCTCCGGTCACGGCGTCACCGCCCGCAAAAACGCCCTCGCGGGTCGTTTTGCCGTTTTCATCCGCCACGATACAGCCTCTGCGGTCTGTTTCAAGGCTTTCCGTTGTATTTTTAATCATGGGGTTGGGCGAAGTGCCGATTGCGATGATGACGCAGTCGGCGGGGATGGAATATTCGCTGCCCTCAATCGGCACGGGGCTTGCGCGTCCGCTTTTGTCCGGCTCGCCGAGTCTCATTTTCTGAAGAGTGACGGAGCAGACGTCCCCGTCCTCGTCGCCGGAGATTGCAACCGGCGTGCAGAGCATAAGAAAGTCAATGCCCTCCTCCTTTGCGTGATGAACCTCCTCTTTTCTTGCGGGAAGCTCATTTTCCGTCCTGCGATAAACTATCGTAACCTCTGCGCCGAGTCGTTTTGCACACCTTGCGGCGTCCATGGCGACGTTGCCTCCTCCGGAAACGAAAACCCTCTTTCCCGTGAAAACGGGGGTCGCGGAGTCGGACTTGTATGCGCCCATAAGGTTAATTCTCGTCAGAAATTCGTTTGCGGAGTAAACGCCTTTAAGGTTTTCCCCCGGTATGTTCATAAAGCGGGGAAGACCCGCGCCGGAGCCTATGAATACGGCTTCAAAACCGAAGTCGTCAAATAATTCGTCCACCGTGAGCGTTTTGCCGATTACGGTATTTGTCATAATTTCGACGCCCAGCGCGCGCAAGCCGTCGGTTTCTTTTCTGACTATGCTCTTCGGCAGACGAAATTCGGGAATACCGTAAACAAGCACGCCGCCTGCGGTGTGAAGCGCTTCAAAAATCGTGACCTTATATCCCATTTTCGCAAGTGTGCCGGCGCACGAAAGTCCTGCGGGACCGGAGCCGACAACGGCGACCTTATGACCGTTTGACGCAGGCACAGGTGCGCTCTCCGCTTTTTCGGCGTGTCTGTCGGCGACAAAGCGTTCCAGCTTGCCGATTGCAACGGGCTCTCCCTTTGCGCCGCGCACGCAGTGCTGCTCGCATTGGGTTTCCTGAGGACATACTCTGCCGCAGACCGCGGGGAGCGAGCTTGACCTTGAAATCACCTCATACGCGCCGTCAAAGTCGCCCTGAGCGACATTCGCGATAAATGACGGGATATCTATCCCGACGGGGCAACCGCGTGTGCAGGGCTTTGTTTTGCAGCCGAGACAACGCCTCGCTTCCGCTATCGCCTGTTCCTCCGTATATCCGAGAGCAACCTCCGAAAAATTCTTATTGCGGACGTTCGGCTCCTGCTCTGCCATTCTGTTTTGCTTTTGTGACATATCAGCCATTGTCCTCACCTCTTTTCAGAAGATTGCAAACCTTTTCATCGCACCGCTTTTCAAAATCGCGATACATCGAATTCCGCTTTATTACCTCGTCGAAGTCGACGAGATGACCGTCAAAATCGGGACCGTCGACGCAGGCGAAAACGGTTTTTCCGCCGACCGTCAACCGACATCCGCCGCACATTCCCGTTCCGTCTATCATTATCGGGTTCATACTGACAACAGTCTTTATGCCGAATTCTTTTGTCAGTTTGCAGACGAATTTCATCATCATAAGCGGACCTATGGCAATGACTTCATCATATTTTTCGCCGGACTCTGTGAGGGCGCGGAGCTTATCCGTCACAAGCCCCTTTTCGCCGGCGGAGCCGTCGTCCGTCATCAGGAAAAATGCGTCGCTTGCGGAGGCGAATTCGTCTCTGAGTATCACGAGGCTTTCCGAGCGGAAGCCGACGATACTGTGTACCGTCGCGCCGGACTTGTGCAGTTTTTTTGCAATCGGCAGGGCGATTGCGCTTCCGACGCCGCCCCCGATGACAGCCACCTTCCGAAGTCCTTCCGTTTCCGTCGCTTTGCCGAGAGGACCGACAAAATCGGAAATATATTCGCCTGCGTTTTTAGCCGCAAGAAGTCTTGTCGTTGCGCCGACTGTCTGAAAAATAATTGTTACAGAGCCGCTTTCGCGGTCAAAATCGGCAATTGTCAGCGGGATGCGCTCGCCGTCGTCATTTACGCGCAGAATTATAAACTGTCCCGCCTCGGCTTTCCTTGCAACAAGCGGAGCTTCGATTTCCATCTTTATAACCGCGTCGCAAAGCGCGGTCTTTGAAATTATTTTATACATTTTTATCCTCCGGAAAGGAATTATAAAAGTAATATACCATATTATGCGGAAAAATTCAAGTCGGCAATGCGTTCAAATCGCAATGAAGATATTTTTTTGATTGCCCGCACCGATTTCGGTGCGAAAATGTAAATTTTCTGTTTTTGTAACATTTTCTATTGATAAATAAAAAATCGGGGTATATAATAACCTTGAATTCAAACTAAAAAGGAAAGGATGGTATTATGCAAGACAAAAAATTTTCCGTTTCGGGAATGACGTGTGCCGCATGCTCGGCTCACGTCGAAAAGGCGGTACGCGGGGTAGACGGTGTCAAAGAGGTTTCTGTCAGTCTTCTGACAAACTCAATGACCGTCACCTATGACGCTCCCGCAACGGACGAAAAAATATGCTCTGCGGTTTCTGCCGCGGGCTATGGGGCAAGCGTTTTCTCCGCCGACGGCAAAAAGAAACGGGCGGAACCGGTTGACGACGGGGCGGAAGCCCGCAGGGTGCTTTTCAGGCTTATAGCGTCGCTGTGTCTGCTTGTCCCGCTGATGTATATATCAATGGGACACGTTATGTGGGGATGGTGGCTTCCAGCGTTTATGGAAAATCACCTTGTTCTCGCTGTAACGGAGCTGGTGCTGACGGCGGCTGTTATGATAATAAACCAGAAATTTTTTATCAGCGGCACAAAGGGACTTTTTCACGGCGCACCGAATATGGACACGCTTGTTTCAATGGGGAGTGCGGCAGCGTTTATATACAGCCTTGCGTTGCTTTATAAAATGTGCGTGACGACCGACGCGGAAGCGCTCCATTCGCTTCTGCACGGCATGTATTTTGAGTCTGCGGCGATGATTCTGACGCTGATAACCGTTGGTAAAATGCTTGAAGCCCACAGCAAGGGCAAAACGACGAGCGCAATAAAATCGCTTATGGAGCTTTCGCCGAAAACGGCAACCGTCATCCGTGACGGAAAGGAAACCGTTATCTCCGCGGATGATATGGTCAAAGGCGATATATTTATCGTTCGTCCGGGTGAGAGCATCCCCTGCGACGGTATAGTGCTTGAAGGCGAAAGTGCGGTAAACGAGGCGGCGCTGACAGGCGAGAGCCTGCCCGTCGACAAGATTGCGGGGTCAAAGGTCAGCGCGGCGACGATAAATCAGAGCGGATTTCTCCGCTGTGAGGCGACGGGAGTCGGAAATGACACAGCTCTTTCGCAGATAATAGAAATGGTTGAAAATGCGGCGGCTTCAAAGGCGCCGATCGCAAAAATCGCGGATAAGGTTTCCGGAATTTTCGTTCCGACTGTCATCGGCATAGCCGCTGTCACGTTTATAGTATGGATGATAACAGGCAAGGGAATACCATTTGCGCTTGCGAGAGCGATAAGCGTACTCGTCATCAGCTGTCCGTGTGCGCTGGGGCTTGCAACGCCCGTAGCGATAATGGCGGGAAGCGGCAAGGGCGCAAAGAACGGTATCCTTTTCAAGACCGCGGCTTCTCTTGAAGCGGCGGGGAAGATTTCATATATAGCCTTTGACAAAACGGGAACGGTTACGGAGGGCAAGCCCCGCGTGACGGATATAATCCCCGCAGGCGGCATAAGCGAAAACGATCTTCTGCTCGCCGCGGCAAGTCTGGAAGAAAAAAGCGAGCATCCGCTTGCAAAGGCGATAACGGAAAGAGCAAAGGCGGACGGTCTTTCTTACAACACGGTTGACGGCTTTTCCGCGCTTCCCGGACACGGAGTCCGCGGCAACGTCGGCGGCAAAGCGCTTATCGGCGGAAATGCGGCGCTTATGCGGGAAAGCGGGATTGACGCAGGCGATCTTTTCGGCAAGGGCGAGGAGCTCTCATCGGAAGGAAAAACGCCGCTCTATTTTGCCTTTGACGGAAAACCTCTCGGCATAATAGCCGTTGCGGATACCGTAAAGCCCGACAGCGCAAAGGCGATCGCCGAGCTGAAGAAAATGGGCATTGTGACCGTTATGCTGACGGGCGATAACAAGCGCACGGCGACGGCTGTTGCAAAGAATGTCGGGGTTGACGCCGTAATAAGCGACGTGCTTCCCGATGAAAAGGAAGCCGTCATAAAGAGGCTCTCCGAGCACGGCAGCGTCGCTATGGTCGGCGACGGAATAAACGATGCGCCGGCGCTTACAAGAGCGGACGTCGGAATAGCTGTCGGAGCGGGGACGGACGTCGCGATAGATTCTGCGGATATAGTTCTTATGAAAAACGAGCTTTGCGACGTATCGGCGGCGATAAGGCTTTCGAGAAAAACGCTTATGAATATCAAGGAAAACCTTTTCTGGGCGTTCTTCTATAACTGCATCGGCATACCGATAGCGGCGGGAGTGCTGATTCCGATAGGCTTTGCGCTCAGCCCGATGATCGGCGCGGCGGCGATGAGCCTTTCGAGCTTCTGCGTCGTTACAAACGCCCTGCGTCTCAATCTTGTAAACGTTTATGACGCAAGGCGTGACAGAGAACACAAAAAAGCGGCGATACCGGATTTCATCTCCGGCGAGGCTGCGTGCAATATCAAAAAGGAGGATAACAATATGAAAATCGTAAAGGTGCTGACGGTTGAAGGAATGATGTGCGGTCATTGCAAGGCGAGAGTCGAGCAGGTGCTGTCCGCTGTCGACGGAGTTGAAAAGGCGGAGGTTGATCTTGAGAAAAAGACGGCGACTGTCACTCTTTCTCATGACGTTGACTGCGGTGAACTCAAAAAAGCGGTTACGGACGCAGGGTATAAGGTTACGGACTGCAAATAAAACAGACTCTGGCGGGGGCGAAAGCCTCCGCTTTTCTTTTGTTGACAGGGCGCGACGGCGGCTGTATAATTGAATTGTGAAAAAATAAAAATTTTTTGCAACCTTCTGAAATATCCGCACACTATCTTATCGAAAGCGGAGAAAGGAAAAGTTTTATGGCAACATATTCACATTCAAAGGGAAGAGCTCTCATCCTTGATTACACCGAAAATTATATGGAGAAGGTGTTTTATTTCTGTCTCAAAAAAACAAGCGACAGAAAAGAGGCTGAGGAGCTGACGCAGGATATTTCTTTTAATATTGTTTCGGCGCTGGAGAAAAATATCCCCGAAAATTTCCCCGCGTGGGTATGGCAGATAGCAAGAAACAGGTACAGTGTCTGGGCAAGCGAAAAGCACGATAGATCCGAGAAAATATCAGGTACCGATATTTCGGATTACGACCTGCCGGACACAACCGACGTTTCGGACGGGCTCATCGAAAAGGAGCAGCTTTCGCTCCTCCGTCGCGAGCTTGCGTTCATCGCGGGCGAATACAGAGACGTTATCCTTGCTTATTATATGGAGAACCGAAGCATAAAGGAGATTGCAAAAAGTCTCCGCTGTGCCGAGGGGACTGTCAAAAGCAGACTTTTCCGAGCCCGTAATATTTTGAAAGAAGGTATGGATATGGCAAGAGAATTCGGAGTCAGAAGTTATAAACCGGAGGAAATATCATTCGTTGCGAATATGTCACACAGCGGTCTTGACGGTCAGCCCTGGAGCGTTCTTATGGGTCATCTGCTTTATAAGAACATTTTCCTTGAGGCTTACGGCAACCCCGAAACAGCAGAGCAGCTTTCGCTTGAGCTCGGCGTTTCGCTCCCTTATATGGAATGTGAGCTTGAATTTCTGCGCAGAGAAACATTCCTCAAAAAGGACGGCGACAAATACTATACGGCGTTCCCGATAATCAGCAGGAGCGCGCAGGAGGCTATCCACGCATACAACGAAACGATTACGCGCGAAATAACATCGAAAATGGAGCAGTATGTCGATCACCTGCACGAAAAGCTCGGCGACGGACTCTTCGGAGGATATGTTGATTACGAAACGGCAAAATGGACGCTCATAATGAGGCTTTTTGACAGGTACTGCGTAAGATATATGAAGTCGTATACAAAGCGTCCGCGCGGCGGCGAATGGGACATCTGCGGCTATCAGACAACGAACGCCGCAATCCCCGCATTTGTCGGATGTCACGGCTCGGGCAAAGAAGGCAGCTTCGAGCAGTATATATTCAGATACAAGGACATTTCCGGGAAAATCCCCGATACGCTTGGCGCAGACAAAGCGGAAACGCTTGAAAAGCTCGCTCGCGGCGAGGATGTCTCGGGAAGAGACCGGACGCTTGAAGAGCTTGAAAAATACGGTTATGTGAAAAAAGCGGGCGATAAATACGCTCTGAACATAGTTGTTCTGAAAGAAGATTCGCTTTCTTATTCGGACGATGTTCTCCGTGCGCTTGAAAACGATATAAGAACAATATTCCGCACGGCGTCTGAGTTCTCGACGAAGATTGTGAAGAACGAGCTCCCGGACTATTTTGCCGGCGACGAGCAGGCTGTTTCCGTGGCGTGCGACCTTGCGCAGTTTGAGCGCGGCTATGTTCTTGAGCAGGCAATTGCGGACGGCTGGCTGAAATATGACGAAAATATTTGCCCCTGTGTCGGCGCTCGTGTGGAATTTTAACAAAAACTATTGACAAATCGCAAATAATATTGTACAATATAGACGTAAAAGATAACTGTCAGCTCCGATCTGCGAGCCGAGTGTAAAATGACAAGGTTTGAAAGAGATTTCTTTTCGCAGACGGACAAAGCAAAAACCGCCCCTTTTAGAGGCGGTTTTTGTATGTAGATTAAAATTTTCTGTGTTTTTTGGGCTTGTGACTTGCGCCGGAAATTCCCGCAAAAGCCGAAGTGACAAGTATCACCGCTGCGCATATCGCGAACATGAGCGGTTTTATCGATGTTCCGAAGCCGAGCGCGGCGAGCGCAAGCACAAGCAAAAACAGAACACCGGAAAACAGTCCGGCGCGCAAGCCGTTATCTCCGCATTTTTTGGCGGAGATGAATGCTCCGACAAACGCAGAGATAAACAGCGCGGCAAGCGCAAGCGGTGCAGAATATTTTTCGGGGTCGGGCAGGGAAAGTCCGACTGCGGCGGAAATCAAAAGGGACACTGCTCCGCACGCAATGCCCCAAAGCGTGCCTTTCACAACGCACGCAAAAATGTTATTATTTTCAGCAGATTTACGCATAATTGCCTCCGAGACGTTTTTGTTTTATACATATGCGCGGCTCGGACAAATTATGCTTTTATTTGTTTTCCTCTTTATCTGTTGACTTTTCGTCAGCCTTTTCCGTCTTTTCGGCTTTGGTATTTGCGGATTCCTTTTTGGGGTCGTACGCCTCGCCTGCTCTGAAATCTATGGAGCGGAGAGCGAAACGGGCAAAACTCATACGTGTCTTGTCTCTGCTTGTGATGATTGTAAACGTATCGTCCTTGACCTTTACAACCCTGCCGACTATACCGCCGATTGTTGTTATATCATCGCCGACCTTGAGCGAATTTTTCATATCGTTCTGTTCTTTTTCCTGCTTTTTCTGCGGTCTGATGATAAGGAAATAGAAAACAACAACGATGACTATAAGCATGATCCAGAAGAGCCAGTTGGAAAGTCCGCCTGTTGCGGCTGTTCCGGTGCCCGCCGCCGATGTTGCTGCGTCAAGAAGTATAAACATAATTAAAAAGTACCTTTCAAAAATTGAATTTTTATATAGTATAACGCAACTCTTTGAATAATTCAAGTAAATAATTTATGAATAATTGATTTTCATTATAAATATTTCAAAAACCGGCGCAATCGCGCCGGTTTTTGAAATGAAAATATATCATGCGGTAACTGCGGGTATGCTTTCAGCGTCGGGAAGGGCGGCTTGCTCATTCTCCGCGGGCGGAGCATATCCTGCGCCGAGACCGAAACTCACGCTTATCGCGTCATTGACCCTTTGCATAAGTAAATCATCAAGGTGTCCCATTTTTTCTCTAAGTCGACGTTTATCAATCGTCCGTATCTGTTCGAGCAGGATGACCGAATCTCTTGCAAGTCCGAACGTTTCGGCATAAACGTCGATATGCGTGGGGAGCTTAGCCTTGCTTATCTGGCTCGTTATGGCGGCGGCAATGACCGTCGGGCTGTATCTGTTGCCGATGTCATTCTGAACAATCAGCACAGGGCGCAGCCCACCTTGTTCACTGCCGACGACAGGACTTAAGTCCGCATAATAAATATCTCCTCGTTTGACATTCAACTTCTTCACACTCTCTTTGCTTTGATACTTTGGAAAGATACACTTTCCGATTATATTTTTTCCGTATCCCGCAAGTGTTTAGTCAAGGAAATATAAAAAAAATATGACAAATATTTACATAATACACCGCAAGCGGACAAGACTCGGAATCCCTCCGCTCACTTTATTATATTTTCGATATCGTTTTTTGACCCCGACATCCCGAAAATCGCAAAAAGCCTTATAATAACTGAAAAAATAGTTTTATACTAAAGTATAAAAATTGTTTTTTCGTTCATAAAAACAGGGCTTGAAGCGTAAAATATCAGTGAGGGTGACAGCATTTTTTGCATGTCTTGCCCTCTTGTACGACCGTCTAAAATGCGCAAATTCACGAAAAAGTCTTGATTTTTTCATATATATAGTGTATAATGAACCCGTATTGAGAAAAATGCACACTTTTTTGCGTGCATAAAAACGGATGGTTTTTGCATGAAAAAGATACTTCTTACATGTTTTGAGCCGTTCGGCGGAGAGGTGATAAACCCTTCCGAAGAGGCTGTGAAAAATGTTTCCGCTCCGCTCGGGTGCGACGTTATGAAACTGCGTCTGCCCGTCGCATGGGGAAAATCACAGAAAACTCTTTTCGACGCAATCGATGATTTTTCGCCGGACGTCGTGCTCATGACAGGGCAGGCGGGCGGCTCATCCGCCGTGAGAATAGAGCGTGTTGCAATCAATCTTTGCGGTGCGATAAAGGACGAGGACGGACTTTATCCCGCGGGAAGTGAGGTTGCAACGGAGCTTCCCGTAATGGAGGGGGCTCCGACGGCATATTTCGCCACATTCGATTGCAAAAAAATTCAAAACGCGCTGAAAGAGGAAAACATTCCCGCCGTGCTTTCGTATTCGGCAGGGACATACATCTGTAACTATATAATGTTTTCGGCATTGGACAGATTCGCCTGTGAGAACAGGAAGGCGAAGGCGGGGTTCATTCACCTGCCTTATGCGGACTGTCAGAAAAGCGGGGTGCCGTCGATGGGGATCGACGTTATGACCCGCGCGATTGAAATCGCTTTGGCGCAGATCATTCAGGGGGAAAATTTATGAGTAAACTTAAAAAATTGTTATGTGTCGTTGCATTTTTATGCGCCGGCGCACTGCTTATATCGTCGTGTTCGCTTACGAAGCGTTACGAAAAGCATGTGCTGAGCTATCTTGAAACAAAGTATGATGGGGAAGAATTTGAGCTCCTTTCGTACACCAAAAACAAGAAAACGAGCAGCAGATACGAAATAAAAGCGGTCTGCGTATCGGATAATACGAAATTTGATATTTACGCATATTCCGCAAGTAACATTTCGGACGGTTACGCTGTCACAAGGGCAAACAACACAATGCGTGACAAGCTGAACAGGGTTTTCAGTTACAGCGAGGCGTCAAAGTATGTGACAGATATTCGCTGGCTCCGCCTCTATAACGAGGAAACAACAGACTACAGTTTCCTTGACGCAGACAAGGTTGATACTTATACGGAAGAGTCGGAGATCACGTCGATAGACGCGATTATATTCGGCAAGCCTCTCAAGGAAGAGCAGGTTGCGGACGGAATAATTTCTTCCGTTAAGGCACTTGAAAACGCCGGAATACATGTTGACAGTATCGGCTTTGAATTCACCGTACTTACGCAGAGTTGCAGAATGGAATCGTCTATGGCTGAAATCGAGGACTCAACTGCAGAAGAAATTGTTGAATTCATAAAGGTACGGCTCAACGAAAGCAAGGAATCGCAATCGGTTTGGATGAATTACGAACGTCAGGTTGTGTTTAAGTACGACAACGAGACGAGAAACAATCTTTATAGTTCCGCGGAATAATCGAATTGAAAGCACTGCTTTGGCGGTGCTTTTTATTGCCCCGATTGACAAGCCGCAGAATGTCGCGTAGTCTGCGGAAGGGAATATCGAAGTAGACGAATTGAATGGAGAGAATGTCCGCATAAACACAAAACCTCCCGCCAAAGGCGGGAGGTTTGCTTATTTTGTGAGTTTACTCAGCTCTTTCTGAGGATGGACATGAGGTCGTCGAAGTCGCTGTCGGAAACAAGTGTGTCTTCCTTGTCCTCTGCAACGATGGGAGCCTTAACGGGCTTTTCAGCCGCGGGCTTTACGACGGGAGTCTCTGTCGGAGTTGTTGCGGAAACGGTAGTGCTTGTGCGCTTGGGCTGTTCATCTGTTCTGAAACCTGTTGCGATAACGGTAACCGTGATCGTGTCTTCGAGGCTGTTGTCTATTCTTGCACCCCAGATGATGGTTGCATCGGGATGAGCTTCGTTTGATATCATGGAGGAAGCTGTTTCAACTTCGTCAAGGCTGATGTCAGCGGAAGCTGTGATGTTGATGATTATGCCTGTTGCACCGGAGATGGTTGTTTCGAGAAGCGGGCTTGTGATAGCCATCTTAGCCGCAACCTCTGCCTTGTCTCTGCCCGTTCCGGTACCGATACCCATGTGAGCATAGCCTGCGTCACGCATGACAGCGGAAACGTCTGCGAAGTCAAGGTTTACAAGGCTGGGGGTATTGATAAGATCCGAAACGCTCTGAATACCGCGACGGAGAACGTCATCTGCATATTCGAATGCGTTGGAAAGAGTGATTCTGTTTTCGGAAATCTGTTTCAGTCTTTCGTTGGGGATAACAACGAGAGCGTCAACATAGTCGCGAAGGTGAACGATACCCTGCTCAGCCTGTATCATACGCTTTCTTCCCTCAAAAGAGAAGGGCTTTGTAACGATACCGATTGTAAGTATGCCCATTTCCTTGGCAACCTTTGCAACAACGGGAGCCGCGCCTGTGCCTGTGCCGCCGCCCATACCTGCTGCGATGAATACCATGTCCGCACCGCGGATGACATTCTGTATGTCTTCAATGCTTTCT
The DNA here is from genome assembly GCA_900544285.1 of uncultured Eubacterium sp. Lineage (GTDB taxonomy): Bacteria > Bacillota > Clostridia > Oscillospirales > CAG-272 > CAG-841. The sequence goes on along the minus strand of UQUT01000004.1, from coordinate 65,387 downwards.
TCCGCAGCGCGCTTACCGACTTCGGGATCTGCGCCTGCGCCGTGACCCTTTGTGATCTTTTCGCCGATGGCGATCTTTGTGGGTGCGCTGGATGTGAGAAGAACCTGCTTGTCGCAGTTGACGGTGATAAGGTCAACACCCTGTATATTTGTCGCGATCATACGGTTTACAGCGTTACCGCCGCCGCCGCCGACGCCAATGACCTTAATCTTCACGCCACTGTCGTAATTGTTGTCAAATTCAAAACCCATATTATTAACCTCCTGAATTTTTGCTCCAAAAAATAGATACAATAATATAATAATATTTATTTTCGGATTTTGCAATATGTTTTTATAAAAAAATCAGAAAAATCGCAGAAAAACATCCCAAAAGGGAAAAATAAATGCAAAAAGTGCCTTTCGGAGGTCATTTCAGGGTATTTATATATACTTTTTCGGTGACAAATATTGTCAATCGGCTGTGCCGGTCACAAGGAATGATGTCTCGGAAGTGCCGGTTGCATATATCGTCCCCGACACGCCGGGCATGTTTTTCTCAACATAACCGATCGTTTTTTTGCAGAATTTCAGCTTTTTTTCTAAGTCTGTATAACTTCCGAATACGATCGTATACTTGCTTTTATACACGGCTGTAACAGAAAATCTGTTTGAAATATCTATCATGGTTATTCCGCTTGCAAAGTCACATTCGGTGAACAGCCGGATGAGCTCCGTGCTCGAGCGATAGTCCTTTTCGGACTCAAAAACAAGCGTTTTTCCCGGGTTAGCCTCGGTTACTTTCGGTAAAACTATCGGAATTATTCCGGACGCGCTGAGCCCCTGCGGGGATTTTACAACGTCGAGCACGCGCAGCTTGTCCGAAAGGATGAGAAAGTCCGAGCCGAATGACATATAGAAAAACGGCTTGTCCTCCATGACGGTGATGATGATTGTCGACGGCAGGCGTCGCCTGACGGTCACCGAGCTTACATACGGATTTTTTTCGAGGATTGATTTTGAGATTGCGTCCTTATCGATTGAGTACATATGTGTGCCGCGCCGCAAGCCCGCCGCCGAAGCTATGTTTTCCTCGGCAGAGACTGCATTTCCTTCGACTGTCACGTTTTTTATCCTCGCCGAAAAAACAAATATAAGAACGAGTGCAATCATGACTGCAAAAAAGCAGAATTTTATTATAAAGGTTTTCAGCCGAAACGATTCAAGCTCTTTTTTACTCATTCGCCTCCTCCTTTCCGACGAGCGAAAGCAGCTCTCGGTTTGAAAGACGGACAAGCTCTCTGTATATCAGCTCTCTTGCCTCCGGCTTTGCGAACGCGCGGATATTTTCCGAGAGCTTTGCGCCGAGCGGAGTGAAGAGGAGGTCATGCGCGGCGGAAGAAAGTGCGTCTGCAGTCAGATTTTTTTCCTCTATCAGGAGCGCGGCGTCGGAATTTTTCAGTCCCTCCGCGTTTTTGAACTGATGATTTGCGACGACGTTCGGGGAAGGGATGAACAGGCATGCCTTGCCCATGAGCGCAAGCTCGGAAACGGTCATCGCGCCCGAACGGCATATGACGGCGTCAGCCGCCGCTTCCCATTTCGGCATATCGTAAATATAGTCGGAAGGACGGAGATTTTTGCAGCTGTCAAGCCCCTTTTCGCGGAATTTGCGCATGAATTCGTCATAACCGTTTTTGCCTGTCGAATGAATGTGAAAGACTTCCGGGTGCTTTGACGAGAAATTCTCCATGAGCGCAAGGGCGCTGTCGTTTATCGCCTGCGCTCCGAGACTTCCGCCAAATGACAGCAGGACGTATTCACAGCCATTCGGGATGTCAAGTGCGGCGCGCGCCTGGCACTTTGAGAGGGAAAGTCCTTCTGTCCGCATGGGATTTCCGACGCACATCACCTTTGATTTGTCGCGGAAAAAGTCCGCTGTGGACGGAAAGTTTATAAATATCCTGTCCGAATCTTTTTCGAGCATTTTAATGGCTTTGCCGGGGATGATGTTTGACTCGTGGACGGCTGTCGGTATGCCCATTTTAGCTGCGGTGTGTATCAGAGGATATGAAAGATAGTTTCCCGTTGCGAAAACAACGTCGGGCTGAAACGATTTCAGTAACTTTTTTGCCCCGATTTGCGAAGTGAAAAAACATATAGCCGTCTTTATATTTCTGAGGGAAAGACTTCTCTGGAGTCCGCTCATTTCTATATGATAGGTTTCATATCCCGCCTTTTCGACAAGAGACTTCTCCATTCCGTTTTTTGTAGCAATGAAGAGAATTTCCGCGCTTTTGTCGCGACTTTTTATTGTGTCGGCAACGGCTATTGCCGGATATATATGACCGCCGGTTCCTCCGCCGGCAAGAATAATCTTCATTTGAGCTCCTCCGAAAAAGATGATATTTTACAGCCTTTTTATACCCGCTTTTGAGATGAATAACGTGAAACGGAAAGTATAATTCCCATTTCCGCGAGCTGCATGACAAGCGCCGTGCCGCCGTATGAGAAGAATGGAAGCGCAATTCCCGTCGTCGGGATGGATGATGTCACGACTGCGATATTGAGCATTGCCTGAATACCGACCTTTGCGGTAAGTCCCGCAACAAGAACGGAAGAAAATGTGTCCGGAGCACGCTTTGCAATGACAAAGCCGCGCCACATGAAAAGTACGAAAAGCGCTATGAGGGCGATTGCCCCGATGAAACCGAGCTCCTCGCAGAGAATTGCGAAGATGAAGTCGTTCTGCGGCTCGGGAAGCCACATGTGTTTCTGATAGCTGTTGCCGAGTCCGACTCCGAAAAGTCCGCCGGAACCTATGGCAAGCAGACTCTGATAAGGCTGCCAACCGCCGGTTTTGAGATAAAGCTCCGGATGAAGCCATGCGTCGATACGCTTTTTCATGTAATTTGTAAAGAGCATTACGCCGAGCGCACCCGCGCCGAACACGCCGCCAAAGGTTGCGAGAACCTTCCAGTTTGCGCCCGACATGAAAATCATCGAGGCGCCGATGAGAAAGAGGATTATCGTTCCCGACATGTGATGTTCGAGCAGAGTCGTGACGCACACAACGCCCGTAATTATTCCCGGAATGAGAATTCCGTATTTGAACTGCTTTATTTTCGCATTGAAAAATGATATATAAGCCGCGAGCAAGAGCACGAGGGCAAATTTCATTATCTCCGAGGGCTGAAACTGAATGGGACCGAAGCGCAGCCATCTTGTCGCGCCTTTGTTTGTCTCGCCTATGAAGGGCACTGCTGCGAGCATGAGAAAGCTGACGGCGAATATCGGAACCGTGAATTTTTTCACAAAGCCGTAGTCGACAAAAGAGATAAGCATCATGACGACAATCCCCACCACGGCGAAGAATATCTGCTTTTTGACGAACCACAGGCTGTCATGCATTTTGACTTTGGCAAATATATAACTCGATGAAAATACCATAACCGACCCATAGCAGAGAAGTAGCACGACGATTATAAGAAAAATTCTGTCAACACCGCCGCGCACACGGTAAACTGTGTTTATTTGCGGGTGAAGAAGCTCTTTCAGAAAAGAACTGCCTTCACTTTTCCTTTTTTGTTCGCCTGTCATGAAAAAGCTCCTCCTTTCGCAAATTATTCAAAGAAATAAGATATTACAGCCATCGCAACGGTTACGGCAATCGCCACAAGGACGATTTTCCCCTCCGTCCAGCCGCAGAGCTCAAAATGATGGTGCAATGGCGACATTTTGAAAAGTCTTTTCCCGTGTGTCAGCTTGAAATACGATACCTGGAGAATGACGGATATTGCCTCTATGAAATAAACTATGCCGACAACGACGAGTATCAGCGGGTCTCCTGTCATGACAGACAGCGCAACGACCGCTCCGCCGAGAAAAAGCGAGCCTGTGTCACCCATGAACACTCTTGCGGGATGAGCATTGTATACGAGAAAGCCGAGACATCCTCCGAAAACCGCAATGGCGAGCGTCGCCGCGGCATTTTCGCCGGAAATGACAGCTTTTACGGCAAAGAACGCGCACACCGCCGCCGTGACGGAGGAGGCGAGCCCGTCGATACCGTCTGTGAGGTTTACGGAATTCGATGTGAATATAAAGAACGCGATGAAAAGAATATAAAACCAGAAGCCGAGCTCGATTTCCGCCTTGAAGAAGGGGATATAGAGCGTTTTTGAAAGTCCGAACGTTTTTTCCGCCGCGAGCATAAAGAGCGATGATATCGCCGCCTGGAGAAGTATCTTCTGGTATGCGCGTATTCCGTCGTTTTTGTGCTCGAAGAGCTTTTTGCCGTCATCGATTATGCCGACCATTCCGGAGAGAAGCGTAAACCCATAGCATATCCAGAGCTTGATGATTTCTTCTTTCTCAAGGAAAAAGAACGAAACGCAAAGCGAGGCCGCGACTCCGACGATGAAAAACAAGCCGCCCATCGTCGGGGTGCCGTCCTTGCATTTATGCCATCTCGGACCGATTTCCTTTACGGGCTGACCGAGCTTTTTTGTCATGAGTACGGGAATGAAAATTCTTCCCAGCACCGCTGTGCATACAAATGCCGTCGCAAGGACGATTGCAAGATAAATAGTCATTACTTTACTCCTGAAGCAGTTTTGATATTCTTTCAAGCGACAGCGCACGGCTCGCCTTTATAAGAACCGTGTCGCCTTCGCGGATGAGCTGTTTTAATGTGTTTGCGGCGGACTCCGCGTCGCCGTAGTCAATTATTTCCGTTATATTTTCGTGTGGCATTCCGCCCTCTTCGGCACCTGCGGCAATTTCCTTTGCGAGCGTACCGACCGTCACAAGCCCATCGACTCCCAGCTCTGCCGCCTTCTTTCCGACAGCGCGGTGAAGGGAAGCGGAATATTCGCCGAGCTCCCGCATTTCGCCAAGCACGGCAAGTTTTCGTCCCTTTGCGACATCACAAAGCACACAGAGCGCCGCCGACATAGATTCGGGACCTGCGTTGTAGCAGTCCTCGATGATTGTAAACCTTCCCGCGTCGATAATGTTCTGCCGTAGCTTTACGGGCTCAAACGCGAGCAGTCCCGCGCGGATTTCATCTTCGCTTATGCCGAGCATTGTTGCGACTGTCACCGCCGCGAGCGCGTTTTTGACGTTATGCTCGCCTATCTGCCTTATTTCAATGGAGCTTATGTCGCCGCCGATCCGGGATTTTATATCAAACGCCATGCCGCCATCCGTATGACGGATGTTTTCGGCGACGTAATCGCTTTTTCTGTTTTTTATTCCGAAATGAATCCGGCAGAGCTTTCTTTCTTCGAGGACGTCCGCGAGCATTGGCTCGTCGCCGTCGAGAATGATAATTGCGCCGTCTCTCATGCCGGAGGCAATTTCGAGCTTTGCACTGCATATATTTTCTCTCGACCCGAGGTTTTCTATGTGCGAATTTCCTATGCAGGTTATGACGGCTATATCGGGCTGTGCGATGTCTGAAAGCCGCGATATTTCGCCGAACGAACTCATTCCCATTTCAAGAACGAGAATTCTGTCATCCTTTTCAAGGGAGAGAACGGTCAGCGGTAAGCCGATTTCGCTGTTGAAATTGCCTTCGGTCTTGTGAGTTTTGTATTTTTCGGAAAGTATCGAATGGATGTACTGCTTTGTCGTCGTTTTGCCGACGCTGCCCGTCACGGCGACGGTTATCACTTTGAAGCGAGACTTATATGCTCTTGCGAGCTCACCGAGTGCCCGCACAGTGTCGCTGACGAGAATATAGGGAATATCGCAGTCCGGCTTTTGGCTGACAACGGCACAGACGGCACCGTTTTCTTTTGCCTTGCCGATAAAATCGTGACCGTCAAAATTTTCGCCCCTGATTGCGAAAAAGCATTCTCCGGTGCAGTCGACGCGCGAATCGATCGAAACTCCGCAGACCGGGGTAAGCGGATCTCCGCTGCAGAAAAGCTCCCCATCGCACATTCCGGCGAGCATTTGCAGATTTATATTAAGTTCAGTACATCCGAATTTCATTTTCAAAGTCCCTTTTCAAGAATTATGTTTTCCGCCGTCTCCCTGTCGGAGAAGGGAAGTTTTTTTCCGCCCGCTGTGATGAATTCCTCGGCTCCTTTGCCGAGAATGAGCACTGTGTCGCCCTTTTCGGCGGACGTGATCGCAAGCCTGATTGCCTTTTTTCTGTCCGGCTCGGTTGTGCGGTTTTCGCAGGCTTTTATGCCCGCGACTATATCGTTTATTATTTCGTCGGGATTTTCCGAGCGGGGATTATCGCTTGTGATGATTACCTTATCCGAAAGTGCGCAGGCGACCTTTCCCATCTCGGGGCGTTTGCCTTTGTCCCTTTCTCCTCCGCAACCGAAAACGGTTATGACTTTTCCCGCCGTGAGCTGTTTTGTTGCGGAGATGACGTTTTTCATGGCGTCCGGCGTGTGAGCAAAGTCAACTATGACCGTCACGCCGCTCTTTGTCATGATTTTCTCCATCCGTCCCGGTACGCCGCAGAACCGACTCAGCGCTCTTGCGGCAATTCTGCCCTTTATTCCGAGCACGGACGCCGCAGAAGCCGCCGCGAGCATGTTGTATACCGAATAAATCCCGACGAGAGGCGAGAAGATGTGTTCTCTCATCCCGACGGCGCAGAAGTCAAATTCAACTCCGACGGGCGAGAGGCTTATGTTGTCCGCAAAGAAGTCAGAGTCAAAATCATTTATCGAATAATACCAGATTTCATCCGTTGCAGCCCATGCCATTTCATAGGCGTGCGGATCGTCAAAATTGAGCACCGAATGACGGCATTGCGAAAACAGCTTTGCTTTTGCCGCCGAATACGCTTCGATATCATTGTGATAGTCGAGATGATCACGAGAGAGATTTGTGAAAATTCCAAGCTCAAAATGCAGTCCGGACAGGCGTTTTTGGTCAAGCGAATGTGAACTTGCCTCCATTATCACAAAGTCCGCCTTTTCGTCCACGGCTTTTTTCAGAAGCGGGGCGAGAATATCCGGAGGAGGCGTTGTATATCCTGTTTTTTCGGGATCGTTTCCGCTCCCCGCGCCTTCCGTTCCGATCAAAAACGTATTGTAGCCGCCCTCGCGAAGTATTTCGGAGAGCATTGCGGAGACCGTCGTTTTTCCGTTTGTGCCTGTCACAGCGCAGAGACGGAGCTTCTTTTGCGGATTTCCGCATATGGCAAGGCAGGCGAGCGCGAACGCCTCTCTCGCATCTTTTACGATTACCGTCGGGACGGGGAAGCGTTCGTCCGGTGCACTGTCCGTGACGACGGCAATTGCGCCTTTCCGTGCAGCATCATACATATTGGCTCTGCTTCCGTCAAGAGAGAAGAAGAGCTCTCCGGGACGGAGTTTCCTTGAATCGGCGCAAACGCCGATAGCTTCGATATCCGCCGCGCCAAACGGCAGGAATATGAGCTCACTTTCAGATATAACAGATGATAATTTCAATTTACGGTCACCTCCGCGGTATGCTTTGAAATATTCTTCAAACTTCCCGCGGAGAATCCGACCTATCAGTCGGAAACGTCCGTAATTCTGAAATCCACCGTGATTATACTTCCTTTTTCAGCGGATATACCCGCCGCAATCGACTGTTCGACAGCCACCGCCGAGCTTCCGCTGGTGACGCCTGTCAGATGAATGTTGAAGCCTGCGTCGGCGAGGATTTTATTTGCTTCCGCCGCGCTCTTTCCGACAACGGAGGGAACCGTCGCATATGCGGAGCCGACTTCATCGCTTGTGTAAAGAATGATTTTGCCGTTTTCGGGTGACATTTTGCTTCCCGAAACGGGAACCTGTGTTATGACGGATTTTCCCGTGCCGATAATTTCGTATTTCAGTCCGGCGTCGCTTATGTTCTTGATCGCCGTATCGAGGGAGAGCCCGCGATAGTTTTTGACGGAGACTTCGAGCTTTGCCATTTCCTCCGCCGTATATACGGGCTCAACGCCGAGATAGGGAAGGACTTCCGCAAGCATTTTCGCAACGTAAGGCGCAGCCACGGTGCTTCCGTAAATAGAGCCGATTGTCGGCTCGTCGACCGCCAACAATATGACGATCTTCGGGTCATAAGAGGGGGCATAAGCCACGGTTGACGCTATTCTCTTGTTGCCGACGGTACCCTTTTCGGATGTACCCGTCTTTGCCGCGACGGAATATCCCGCAACGTATGCGTTCTTTGCGCCGCCGTTTGTTGCAACGCCCTCCGCGAGTATTGCGGAGATTGTCGACGCTGTCTCGCGGCTTATGACCTGACGTTTTTCAGTCGTGCCGAAGGTTGCTTTTATGTTTCCGTCGTTATCCTTTACAGCCTTGACGACGTGCGGGGTAACGAGTGTGCCGCCGTTTGCAACAGCCGCAACTGCGGAGATCTGCTGTATGGCGGTTACGTTGTATCTCTGCCCGAAGGAATAAACCGCGAGGTCGAGGACGGACATATTGTCCTCGCTTCTGTAAACCGAGCCTGTTTCGCCGGGAAGGTCGATTCCCGTTTTGCAGTCAAGTCCGAAGGCGGAAAAATATTTGCAGAACGTCGGTATGCCTATGCGCTCTGCGAGCATCATCATGCAGGGGTTGCATGACTGCATAAGTCCCTGGGAGAAGGTCACGAGCCCGTGACCGGTTGTTTTGTGACATTTGATTTTCCATCCGGCGACGGTATATGAGCCGCCGCAATAGAAGGTGTCACTTGTTTTTGCCTTGTTTTCTTCAAGCGCCATTGACGTTGTGAATATTTTTGAAGTCGAGCCCGGCTCGTATGTTTCGGTTATCGTCTTGTTGTTCCACATTTCAAGCAGAAACGCGGAAAGCGCCTTCTGATATTCAACCGTGCCTTCTCCGTATGCCGTTTTTGCGGATTCGGCTTTTTTCTGATAATATTCCGGGAAGGTTGTGGGGTTGTTGAGGTCATAGCTGGGGTATACCGCCATGCCGAGTATCTCTCCGGTTGACGGATCCATTGCAATTGCCTGCGCGCGGGACTTACAGCCCGATTCGACAGCCGCCTGTTCGAGATAATTTTCAAGTATGCTCTGGATTTTGTAGTCGATCGTTGTCACGAGGTTTGCACCGCTGGAAGCGTCGATATAGGTTTCGTAGTTATAGGGCATGGAGCCCATGTTTCCGCTCTGTGCGGCAACGATCTTTCCGCTGACGCCGGAGAGAACGCTGTTGTAATAATATTCCAGACCGTAGCTTCCGCCGTCCGTGCCGCAGAAGCCGATGACGTGGCTCGCGAGGGTGGAGAAGGGATAGACGCGCGTCGTCATTTCCGCAAGGCAGATCTTTCTTTCAAGCTCGTTATCCGCTATGTATTGGCGGACTATATCGGCTGTTGCCTCGTCGACGTTCTTTTTTATCGTTCTGTCCTTGTATTTTGTCTTTGTCGACTGTTCGTATACATAGTCATAATCGACGCCGAGAATTTCGGACAGCCCCTTGCATATGAGCACTCGCTCATCCTCGCTTTCGATATCATAAGGGGAGATGAAAATTCTTTCGGTCGTATAATTTGTGGCAAGAACGACGCCGTTTCTGTCCGTTATCACGCCTCTGGAGGCGGAGATCGGCGTTTCGTATATCATCTGTTCAATGACCGCGGCGCGGTATTTTTTATAATTTACTATCTGAAGATAAAACAGCCTGCCGATGAGTATCACCGCAATGAGAGAAATTGCGGAAAACAGCACAAACGATCGCGTGCGTATCTGCGGGCCTTGTTTACCGAGGATTGAGTCCGGCTTTGAGCTTTTCATCGGCGATATGTTCTCCTTTCCCGATAATTAAAAAGAGCAAAGAGCATTATTATATTCTCTTTACTCGAAAAAGTTATTACGATATTACATTATATTTGCGACGTGCGAAATTATGCACGCCCCCGATGCGGGGGCGCACAAAAATCAGTTCAGAAATTCAACTATCTTTCCGAAGTTCTTTGCAATCGCGCTGAGAAGAGAGTCTATCGCACCGCCGATCTGGCTTTCGGGCTCGATAACCTCGCTTACGTCCTCCGAGCCTTCGCTTTCAAAATAAACGGTTGTTTTGCGGGAGGAGTCGAGTCCGAGACCGGACGCCGTCGACTCTATTTCGGATTTTGTATACTTATAATCGAGTCTGCCTTCAAGCGTTTTCGCCTCGGCTGTCAGATCCTTTATATCGCCCTTCATTGCGGATATCTCGGAAGAAAGCTCCGAAACCTGAACGAAGGAGAATATTATAAACATGAAGAGAACCGTTGCGACAATCATTCCTATGATAAGCGCGAGCGGGAACGGCGCGCGGCTTTTGGCTTTGACGGTGTTATATCTGTCCCCGCCGCCTCCGCACATATCGGAAAGGGAAGATATGACACTCTTTTTGGAGGGAGAACGATGGTTTGAGAAGTTTTTTGGAGTTTTGGAGTTTGGGTTTTGGCTTGAGTTCATAATCTTCCTTCCTTTCCGTAATGCGTTTACTGTATTTTTTCGGCTACACGGAGCTTTGCGCTGTGCGACCTTCTGTTTAGCTTTAGTTCCTCTTCCGACGGAAGAATGGGCTTTCTCTGAAGCGTCTTTATCTGCGGCTTCTTTCCGCAAACGCAGACGGGGAACGACAGAGGGCACGTGCAGCCCTTTTCGAGCCTCGCGAATATCTGTTTGACGGCTCTGTCCTCAAGGGAATGAAACGTCAGTACTGCGATCCTACCGCCTTTTGCAAGCGAGTCTATCGCGTCCTCTATCGCGGGAGCGATTATCGAAAGCTCGCCGTTGACTTCAATTCTTATCGCCTGGAAAGCCTGTTTTGCGGGGTGATGACCCTCTGCCAGAGCTTTCCTTGAAGCGACGGATTTTATTACGTCAACAAGTTCAAAAGTTGTTTCTATCGGCTTTTCGCTCCGCTTTTCGACTATCGCGCGGGCGATTTTCGGGGCGTTCGGCTCCTCGCCGTATTCATAGAATATCCGGCGGAGCTCGCTTTCCGGATAACCGTTTACAACGTCATATGCGGAGAGCGGGGAGGAGCGGTCCATTCTCATATCGAGGGGAGCGTCGGAGTTATATGAAAAACCTCTTTCGGCTGTGTCGAGCTGATAGGACGATACGCCGAGGTCGAATATCACGCCGTCGATTTTTTCGATACCGAGCGACGAAAGTATATTTTTTATATTTGAAAAATTGTCTTTTACATAGGTTATTCTGTCCGCATACGGAGCGAGCCGTTTTTTTGCCGCTTCGATTGCGTCGTCGTCACGGTCGATACAGACAAGCCTGCCGCCGGAAAGGCGTTTTGCGATCTGTTCGGAATGACCTCCGCCGCCGAGCGTGCAGTCGACGTATGTTCCGTCCGGCTTTATGTTCAGCGCTTCTATGCACTCTCCGAGCATTACCGAAAAATGATTGAATTCACTCATCAGACGCCCAGCCCTATCATTATGTTCTGGATATCAGCCATGTCCTCTGCGGCTTTCTTTGCCTCCCATGCGGACTGTGACCAGATTTCTATATAGTTGTTTACGCCGATGACGACAGTGTCCTTTTCGAGCTTTGCGTAATCGCGCAGAACCTGCGGGATGAGAACTCGCCCCTGAGAATCGAGGGAGGTATCGCACGCGGCGGAATAGAAAAAGCGGCGGACGTCACGAGCCTGAACGAGCGGCATAGCGTCTATTCTGGCGGAGAACTTTTCCCATTCGGAAAGAGGGTAAACGGAGAGGCAATTATCAATGCCGCGCGTAACGACGAACGTTTCACCGAGCGCTTCGCGGAACTTGGCAGGGATGAAAACTCTGCCCTTGGAGTCTGTCGTGTGGATAAACTCGCCTAAAAACATCTTTTGCCCTCCTTTTCTCCTTCGGAATGTGGATAACTCTGTGGAAAGTGTGGAAATCCACCACTTTGCTCCACTTCGCACCACTTTTATGGTTTAATTATAAATGATATGTGGACAAAATACAAGGGCTTTTTGAAAAAAATATAAAAAACACGCAGTGAAAATAATCCGTGACCGGATTTTCTGCGTGTTTTTTCTTCTTAATTATTATATATGGCGGGCTTTCAGCCTTTCAGCACCGAGAGCGCCGCCTCCGGAACGTAGTGCGAAACGTTTTTTCCTTCGGAGATGAGCCTGCGGACGAGGGTCGAGCTTACGTCTTTATACTGCGGGTCGGCTTCAAGCAGAATCGTCTTTATCCCACTGTGCTCAAAATTGAAGTCCGCCTGCTTCTGCTCATAGGCACGGTCATTTTCGCTGCGCACGCCCTTTATGATGACTTCAACGCCCGCTTCCTTTGCATATTCAAAGAGCATACCGTCGTTTGTTATGACAACGGCGTTGTCTATATCCATAGTTGCCGCACAGAGCGCCTCAAACCTTTTTTCGAGAGGGAAAAGCGGCTTTTTCTCCGGATTTTCAAAAATTCCGACGATCAGCACGGCGCACATATCAGCCGCCCGCCGGATTATATCGAGATGACCTTTTGTAACAGGGTCAAACGTGCCCGCTGTCAGAGCTATGCCGTATTCCATCACTCTGCCGCCTTCGGGGAAAGATAATATATGATGACTCTGCCGTAGCGCGACTGCTTTGAAAGGGAATAGCGGGAGGCAACGTCAGTGTCTTCCATAAGTCCCTCCTGCTCGTCCTCGCAGATGATGATGCTTGTATCCTTTACGAGAGAGTTGTCATAAATCGCCTTGAGTGCAGACGGCAGCAGTCTTTTTGCATAAGGCGGGTCTATAAAAACGATATCAAAACGGCTCTTTCCGGAAGCGGAGACGGCGTATTTTTCGTAATCCATACAGAGTACGTTGGATTTTTTATAGAGCTTGGTTTTCTGGGCGTTTTCCGTTACGAATTTTATCGCTTCGCGGGAACTGTCAACAAAGGTGCACTTTTCTGCGCCTCTTGAAAGCGCTTCAAGTCCCATCTGTCCGGAGCCTGCGAAAAGGTCGAGCACCTCGCGTCCTTCAATATCAAACTGTATGGACGAGAACACCGCTTCCTTGACTTTCTCCGTCGTCGGGCGGGTGATCTCCTCTCCCTCCGGAGTTGAAAGGCGAATACCTCTCGCTGTTCCTGTAATAATTCTCATATAATTCTCCTTTTTAAGCAAAATAATCTTTTATATTCTTTGCAATTTCTTCTGTTATGCCTTTGACGCGGCAAAGCTCGGATACTTCGGCTTTTTTGATTGCCGCAAGTCCGCCGAATTCGCGGAGAAGTGCTTTCGCCTTTGCCGTTCCGACCCCTTTTACGTTTTCAAGGACGGACGTTTTCTCTGCTTTGCGCTTTCCGCCCATCATTTTTGATATTGTGAAGCGGTGAACTTCTTCCTGAATTTTATATATCAGCGAATATACCTGCTGTTCGGAAAGTATCTCGATTTCGCCTCCGTCATCGCCGACGAGCGCGCGCGTTCTGTGTCTGTCGTCCTTTACCATACCGAGGGTCGGAATGTCATAGCCCGCCTGCCGCATAGCCTGCTTTGCAGCCGAAACGTGGGTTGCGCCGCCGTCGATGAGGAAAAGATCCGGCACGACGGCGCCTTCATCCGAAAGATGAGCGCATCTCCTGCCGACAGCCTCTCGCATTGACGCATAGTCATCACGCGTCGTAACGGTTTTCATTTTGAAAATCCGATAGTCGCTTTTTTTCGGCTTGCCGTTTTCAAAAACGACCATTCCCGCCGTTATATGCTCATCGCCGATGTTTGAAATGTCGAAAGCCTCAATTCTCTCCGGAACCGTTTCAAGTCCCGCAAGAGACGCAAGCCGCGCAAGGGTTTTGTCCGTTTTCTGCGACGAAAGCAGATATTCGCGACATTTCTGTGCCGCATTTTCGATTGCCATGTCGCAGAGCTTTTTCTTTTCGCCCCTCTGCGGGACGGCAACCGTGACCTTCCGCTTCATTTTTTCGGAAAGCCAGCTTTCGCAAAGCTCTCTGTCGCTCTCCGAAAGCTCCCCGCCGACGGTTATCTCTTTCGGAATGTACTCTCTGCGGATGTAAAGCTCGCAGATAAACGAGCAGACCGCGGAGGAATCCAGTATCTCCCCGCCCGAAAAATAGAAAATTTCGGAGTCCGTCAGCTTGCCGCCGCGGATATAGAAAACGCATATCGCTCCGATGCCTTCTCCGGAATAAGCGGAGATGACGTCCCGCTCGGTATCGGGTGAGGCGACAACCTTTTGCTTTTCGCGGAGTTTTTCAATCGCGCGGATTCTGTCGCGACAGACAGCCGCCGCTTCGTACATTTCGTTTTCGGAGGCATAGAGCATTTTTTCGGTAAGCCTGTCGGTTATTTTTTTGTAGTCGCCGGAAAGAAAATCAACGGCTTCCGAAAAGCTCTCCCTGTATTTTTCGCTCGTTACGCTCTCATCGCACGGAGCGATGCAGCCTATCTGCCTGTATATGCAATGCCCAACCTTGCCCTTGTCCCTCGGAAACCGACGCTTGCACGGCGGCAGACCGAATGTTTTCTGCATTGCGTTGATTATTCCGTACACAACGGTTGTCCCCGAGTACGGGCCGAAATAAAGCGCGCGCGGATCATCTCTTTTTCTTGTGACGGTGAAATGCGGGTATTCATCATGCATGTTGACGGAGATATAAGGATATGATTTATCATCCTTGAGCTTGATATTATATCTCGGCTTATAGAGCTTTATCAGACTGTTCTCGAGCGTCAGCGCTTCCATTTCCGTATCGCACACAATATATTCAAAATCGCGCACGAGGGAGGTCATTATATCGGTTTTGACGCTTCTGAAATCCGTTTCGTGAAAGTATTGCGAAACGCGGTTTTTCAGCTTTTTCGATTTGCCGACGTATATCACCTTTCCGCCCTCGCCTCGCATTATATAAACTCCTGGCGAGAGTGGGAGTAGGGAAGCCTTTTCGCGCAGACTTTCCGCATACGCGGGATTTACCATATACAAGACCTCCTTTCAAGAAAAAAACGGCAGTTGCAAAGCACCTGCCGCGGTTGTTTTCCGGATTTTTCGGTCAGAGAGAATTGCTGACCAACTCTTCAAGACCGTTCAGAGCCTCGGCTTCGTCCGGGCCGTCGGCAATCAGAGTGATGGTCATGCCGCCCGTAATGCCCATGGAGAGCACGCCGAGAAGGCTTTTCGCGCTTATGCGTCTGTCATCCTTCTGAATCCAAATAGAGCTGGCATAAGAATTTGCTTTCTGAATGAAAAACGTTGCCGGTCTTGCATGGAGACCCACGTTGTTTTTGATTGTAACTTCTCTTGAAATCATACCTTATGCTCCTTTGACGGTATAAAACGCACTTTTTTATCAAAACAGTGCGCAAATTGCTTTTGTTATTCTATATTATAACAAACACTTCAAATAAAATCAATAGTTTTTTAATATTTTTTGTCATTTCGCGGTGGGTGTGCCTATTCCCGTGAGCGTCATTGAGAATTCAACGTCGGTTGAATAGACGTAAATTACGTCGGAGACGGTTGCCAGCTTGCTTCCGCCGATATAAAACCCGTTTTCTCCGCTTCTTCCGTAAAGCACGGCGACGCCTCTGACATCCATGGAGAAGGGATGGTCGACGCGTTCGATATTGCCCGCTCCGTTTTCAACATAGACCTTTGAAGGCTCCTTTGAAACGCTCTGGATATAACCGATTATGCTGTCACCGTCCGAGAGATAAATAACCGTGCCCATGCGGAGCTTTTCCGTCATTGTGTCGGCTGTCGATCCCATGACCTCGGGAACGATGAAGCTGACCCTGACCTGCTCGTTGAGGGAGTCTTTTGAATTGTAATAATACCTGAAAACGAGCGCGGCGATGCACGCAACGATGACAAGTATCAGTAGCGCGTCAAAAATGTTGAAGCGCGATTTTGTATCCTGTTTTGCCATAATGCCGCCCCCTTATCCGAGATTGAATTCAGTGCAGAATGATGTGCCGGCGAAGGCGCCGCACCGGAAATATATCCGCGAGCCGACGAGTATTTTGTTTTCGCCCACGTAAGCTATACCGCGGTCGTCTATATCGGCTGTCACGCTTATGGTTACGTAAACGTCATAGAGGTTGTCATATTCGGAATATGACAGATGTCTGTTTCCGGAGCTGTCCGTCGAGAGCTTGCTTCCGACATGTTTTGTTTTCTCCGTGCGGACGGAGTTTATCGTTCCGACGGACTTTCCCGTTGACGAGTCATAAGCAATTTCTCCCGTCTTTATGATGGAGATGTAATCCGCGTTTACTCCAGGGAGCTTAACCGTATATGTCACGGTTTTCTCGCTTGACGCGGCAACCGTTTTATCGGAGACGGTCATATAAACGATGACGGCGATTATCGCGAGCACCATGATGATTATGAGCACGTCAACAAAGTTGAACCGACCCTTTGCCCTTTCTCTGTTTTCCATAGAAATCAACTCTTTCCCGACGGAATTTTGTGCCCGCCGCGCTCCTCCGTCGAAAGAGGCGGCGCAGGTATATTCAGCAATAGAATTCTCCGGATGATTCGTCCATGGCGTTTTTCGACATGAGCACGGCGCCCGCCGAAAGCCCGACGACTATCCAGAACATAAGGAATATGCGGTAGTTATACCAGACGTAATCCGTCACGCCCTGCACAAGGAACGCGACGAGCCCGCAGAAAATACCGACCTCGGTAATCTTGCTGTTTTGCGAATCGGGCGATGTGATGTGAGACAGGTTCATCTGCACAAGAATGAATACAAATATGAGGAACATCACGGCGCCCGAAATTCCGAGCTCGGTGAGTATCTGGAGATAAAGGCTGTGACTGTGTGGCGCGGTTTCTATCCCGCGGAGCGCATATGAGGGGTACATCGTCGCGAACGCGCCTTCGCCTATGCCGATACCGTAAGGCGAAACGTCGGAAAGCATTTTCCAGACGCCCTTCCAAATGCCTATTCTGTATGACGAGGAGGTATCCGAATGGGTGAATATGCTGGCAATTCTGTTTGTGACGCTGTCGCTGAGAGATATAGCAACCGCCACCGGAGGGAGGAGAAGTATTCCCGCTGTCATGCAGCGCTTATCGGCGAGCAGGAGGAATACAACGGTCGATACGGCAAAGCCGAGCCATGCCCCGCGCGACCATGTCAGCACAAGACAGAAAACGTCAAATGCGGCGCCGCAGGCGAAAGCAAAGCGCTCTTTAACGCTTTTTGCCGTTATCGCAAGGGCAACGGTTATCGGAATGACGAGAATGAGATATTCCCCGAGAACGTTAGGGTTTGCGAATGTGGAAACGACCCTGCCTTTTATCTCTCCGAAATCGGACATGTCCTGCCAGATGACAGAGGGTGTGCCGATGAAGTTTTCAAGAATACCGTAAATTGAGACTATCGCACCCGAAAACGCGATTGCGGAAAGACATTTTTTCAGCAAAGCGCGCGAGCGGATAAGATTTTTGACAACGAAGTATGCCGCTATAAAGCAGACCATCAGCAGCATTTTGTTTGCGCTTGACGACGACCTTGTGAATATACCGCCGAAAAGCGTCAGGATTGCAAATATGAAAACGGGGAGGTCTATAAGCGAGAGCTTTAGCACGCGCTTCCCGCAGAAGAACTTGACGAGACACGAAAACAGCACAAGGCACATAAGCGCGGCAAGCGCCATTGTCGGAAGGAAGGGAAGGAG
Source organism: uncultured Eubacterium sp. (assembly GCA_900544285.1). GTDB lineage: Bacteria > Bacillota > Clostridia > Oscillospirales > CAG-272 > CAG-841. The sequence continues at coordinate 47,796 of UQUT01000004.1, read as the reverse complement.
CAGACACATGCCGATGACTCCCGCCTCCGGAGAGATTATCACCGCGTGCACCGCGACAATCGCCGCTATGGCGAGGAGCACAAACTCCGCGGGGACGAATATCGAAACCGTCCCGCACACCATTCCGATGAGGAACGAAGCGCTGATTCCCGTGTTTGCCGGACTTGCCGCCACATAGTCAAGCGCGACAGAGCGGAGACTTAGCACGTCGAAAAAGATAAACCGAAGAATAACGGAGCCCGATATTGCCTGGGCAAGGCTCTTTTTCGACATAAACAGTACGAATGAGAATATTATGAAAGCTAAGCCCGTTACAAGCGAAGCGAGGGAAACGTCAAGCGAGAACGAGTATTTTCTCAGAAGATACGTCGCGACGACATAAAATCCGAAGGAGAAAGCAAACACTCCGTATGACGAAAGGGAAAGGGCCAGCAGGGCGGAGGAGAGCTTTCCTATCGATGAGATGATGAAGCTGTTCTCAAGCGACGAGGCGACTTTATGTTTGACTTTGCGGAAGCCCTCGCTTTCGGACGAGCCGAGCGAATGGGCAATGCTGCCGGCAAATGAATTCTCGGCGCAACTGTCGACCTTGTCATACGAGAGGAGGATACTTGCGGCGAAGCTGTTCTTCGCGGCTTTATATATGAAGTCGGCAAAGCGCATGAGCGCGGATATTATGACGCCCTTGCGGAGAAACTTTCCGAGCCTTCTTTTGAAAGGCACTTTTGTGTTTTTAGCCAAGCTCACACCTCCTTGTTTTTATCATTTTCTTTGCGCCCGATCCTGCGCAAAATACTTATACATATTAAATATACCACACATTCCCCCGAAAAGACAATAGCGCAGACGAGAAAATTTTGAAAAACCGAAAGATTTACGGCATTTTTTTCAAAAAATCCACGCAGAAGCACGGCAACTCCGCCCCCGACCGCTCCGGATGCCGCGATTTTCAGAGCCGACAGGAACAGACTCCTCCCGCAAAAGCCCTTTATTTTCACTGCGGCAAATATGAAAAGCGTCACCGCCGCCGCCACATATGCAATGCCGTATGAAACGGCAATCCCGCGCATGCCGCCGTCAAAAGCAAAGACGGAAACGGCTCCGCAAGCGGCGAACGTGCCTGTTCCGGCAAGCGACGCTATCATGGGAGGAACGGCGCTTTTCCTTGCGAAAAATCCGCGGGAGAGAACCTCGTAAACACAGAAAAACGGAACGGAAAACGCAAGATAACGGAGTATTTCACCGCACGATATTGCAGACTCCGCGCCGAAATTTCCGCGCAGATACAGCATGCATACGATATTGTCCGAAAGGAGATAAAGTCCGACGGAAACCGGAAGCGAGAGGGCAAATGCGGCAATCACCGCTTTTACAAGATATGAAGAAAATTCTTCGTCGTTACCGCCGGAAAATATCCTCGAAAGCGACGGCAGGATGAAATTGCAGACTCCGTATGTCAGCACGCCTGACGCCATGAGCCATATCGCGGAGGAATAATCAAATGCCGCGACGGCAGAGTCCGAGACGAAGGTCGCAAAAAACGTCAGCAAAAGGGAACAGACGGGCAAAAGCCATGCGCCGGCCATGACGGACGGCGCCATTTTCAGTGCCGATGAAAGACCGCTTTCCTTGAAATGAAGAGTCGGGCGGGGAAAACGCTTTTTTGCCGCGAGCGGGATTGCGAGCGTGAGAAACTGTATCAGCCACGAGATTACATAGATTGCGGAGAGGACAAGCATTGAGTTTTCGCTCTCGGCGTTCTTTGCGGCGGCAAGATAGATTATTATCGCAAGGTTTGAAACCGAGCTGACAAGCGCCGGAAGAATAAAACTGCCGTGTGATTGCAGAATTCCGACGAGCACATATGCCGCGCCCGTGAAGATTATCATCGGGAACATGACGGAGAGCAGCTTTGCGCCGAGAACCGCCGCTTCTTCTGTCAGATTCGGCGCGCAGACGGACAGAATCTGCCGCGAAAATGCGGCTCCGAGAACGGCTATAACTGTCGACGTAAGGACAGTGAGCGTAAAAAAAGACGACGAAAACAGCCGTGCGTTCTTTTCGTCCCTGCGCAGCTTATCGCTGTAAAACGGGACAAAACACGCGACTATTGCCGCCGAAAGCAGTATATCGAAAACGGAGAGCGGAATTTTGGACGCCGCGGAAAACGCCACGGCGTAAACGCCGTCGCCGAGTCTTTTCGCAAGCATTATCTGCCGAAGCATTCCGAGCAGTTTTGAGACCACCGTCGCGCCTATCATCAGCCCGACGGTGAAAGCGGCTCTCCCTTTTTTCATTTCAGTCCTCTTTTTTTGTGTTTTCGCCGCCGAGAAGGTCGGGGCGTTTTTCTCTTGTGCGTTCAAGCGATTTTTCCTTTCGCCACGCTTCTATATTCGCGTGATGACCGCTCAAAAGCACGTCCGGCACGAGCCTGCCGCGAAAATCATACGGACGGGTATATTGCGGATATTCGAGTGTTCCGTCCGAAAGGCTTTCGTCCTCATAACACTCCGGAGCGGCGAGCACGCCGTCTATCATGCGGCTGACGCAGTCCGTGAGTATGCAGGCGGGAAGCTCGCCTCCCGTCAGAACGTAATCGCCGATTGATATTTCTTCATCGACTATTTCCTCTATTATTCTCTCGTCCACGCCCTCGTAATGACCGCACAGGATGACGAGGTTATCATAGTTTTCCGCAAGCTCCTTTGCGCGAGCCTGCGTCAATATTTTGCCCTGAGGGGACATATATATCACCCTTCTGCGTTCACAGGTGTTTACCTCAGGAGCCGTTATTGCGGAAAAGCAGTTATATATCGGCACGGCGGACATAACCATTCCCTTGCCGCCTCCGTAGGGCGTGTCGTCGACGCGGCGGTGCTTGTCCTCGGAGTAATCCCTGATATTATGCACATTTATTTCTATTATACCCGCTTTTTCGGCTCTGCCGACGATACTTTCCGAAAGAACCGTGCGGACAAGTCCGTCAAAGAGGGTCATTATATCAAATCTCACGAAAAAGCCCCTTTCAACCAAAAAATCCGTCAATGGGAGTTACGAAAATGCCCTTTTCGGTGTCGACGGAGGCGACGTATTCCGGAACGTTCGGCATTAAAACGTCCTCGCCCTCCATTTTTATAACGAAAATATCATGCGGGTCATATTGCATGACGTCTTTCAATATTCCGTATGTTCTGCCGGTGTTTTTGTCGATGACGGGAAGACCTATCATGTCGCATATGAAGGTTCGCCCTTCTTTTACGGGGATATCCTCTCTTTTTGCGGAGATAACCTTATTTTTGAGACGCGCGGCGTCCTCGACCGTCGTTATCCCCTCGAATTTTATGAGAGGGAAGGCGCCGCCCGTGCGGACGCTGAGCGCTGTGTATTCCGTCTCGCCGATGTAAAAGTGCTTTATCTTTTTCAGAACGTCGGGCGAGTCGCACCACGGCTCAACCTTCATTTCTCCCGAAATGCCGTGCGTATTTATTATTTTTCCGACTTCAAGAAATTCCTTTTTCATTTTGCTTCCTTTTCCGAAATATATTATGAAAAATTGCCTCGGCAAGCTATGCGCTTTCCGGGGCAATCTGAATTTGCTTTTCAGCTCTTGAATTTGCGTTTTCTTGCAGCTTCCGATTTCTTCTTGCGCTTAACGCTCGGTTTTTCGTAGTGCTCTTTTTTCTTGACCTCTGCGATTTTACCGTCGCGGGCAACCTGTCTCTTGAATCTGCGAAGAGCGCTGTCAAGCGATTCATTTTCTTTGACTCTTACTTCTGCCATGATTTATTTTCCCTCCCCTCGCAGCTTAAAAATTACAAAGGTATTCAAATACCTCACGTGTTATTATACACGCAGTTTTTTCCCGTGTCAAGATAAAATCGCAAAAAAATCAATGACGGGATAAAATCCTTCGGCATAAAATAAACCGAAAACAAAAATCATGTTTCAAAAGGAGAAACTTCAATGGCAGACATAGAAAGATATTTTGCGGCGGCAAACTCCGGCGAGGGATTTTACAGCTTTTTCGGCGAGGTTTTCGACAGAAAACAGCTTGACAAAATTTATCTTCTCCGTGGCGGTCCGGGGACGGGAAAGTCGACGCTGATGAAGAAAATCGGCAAAAGAGCAGAGGCAGAGGGGCTCTCGGTGCACTATGTTCCGTGCTCATCCGACATCGACTCGCTTGACGGGGTCATTATCCCCGAAAAGTCGACCGCCATATTCGACGCGACGGCGCCCCATTCCGCAGAGCCTTCATATCCCGGTGCAGTTGAGGTCACGGCGGAGCTTTATCCCGCGCTCAGTACGATTGCGCTATGCGGAAAGCGTGATGAGATAATTGCTTTTTCGGATACGGCAAAGAGGGAAACGACGGCGGCGGGCGAATACCTTTCCGCGGCGGCAAGGATGAAGAGAGAAGCGATAACCGAGGCAAAGCACGCCTTTGACTCTGAAAAAGCCGCCCGCGCGGCAAAAAGGGAAGCAGCGGCGCTTTCCGTCGGCGGGGAGGAAAAGCACAGGTTTATAAGCTCGATCGACAAGGATGGCAGAAAATCGCTCGATACATATCTGCGCCTTGCAAAAACAAAGGTCGCTGTGACGGACAAATTCGGGCTCGGTCACGAGCTTCTGCGGCTCATTCTCGCTTTTTCCCGCGAGTGCGGCGCTTATTGCACCGTGTTCCCAGACCCCGTCACTCCCGAATATCCCGAGGCGCTGTGGTTTGAAAAGGACAGAACGTATTATTTCATAGACCCTGAAGGCGATACCGAAAGCGAAAAACGCCTTAATATCATGCGATTTATTTCAAGAAAGCGGCTTGCGACCGTCCGCGGGAAGCTGCGCTTTGCCACAAGGTGCGGTGTGACGCTTGAAGAGGGCGCGGTGAAATGCTTTATGCGCGCGGCGGACTGTCACGCGGGGCTTGAAGAGATATATTCATCCGCCATGGATTTCCGCTTTGCGGATGTGCTTTCGGAGAAGATCATTTCGGAAATTTTCGGTTGACGTTTTGCGAAAATGTAAATAATCGAAAATAACATTGAAATTTTTCCGGATGTGTGATAATATAATCAATAAGCTAAAAGGAAAAGTACGTTTTCCGTGAAATTAAAAATATCGGAGTGTTTATTGCAATGAGAAAAATAACAAAACTCATCTGCGCGGCGATGGCGGCTGTGATGCTTTTGCTTTCGCTCGCGTCGTGTGACAGAAAGCCCGGGCTTTACGCATGGTACGGAAGGGTGAAGGTCGACTATATTCTGAAGCTGACCGTTGACGCCGGCGACGGAGAGAAAACGTATGACGTTCCGTTTGACGAATACAGAAATCTCTTCGTGTATTATCAGCCGCTTGTATCCGACGTCATAAAGAAATCGGAGGACTCTCAGCTGCTCGTCACGGATGATCAGAAGACAGCCGTTCTCAAGGAATATACGGAGGATGAGCTTTGCGAATATTATTCTCTTGTCGCAATCGCCGAAAAATACGGCTTCGCCATCACCGATGCGGACAGGGAAAAATTTCAGAGCGATTATGCCGCGAGAATCGAGCAGTTCAAATCGCAGATAAGCGATGAGGACAGAAAGAATTTCAGAGGTACGGATGACGAATACGCAAGATACCTCTATGAAAAAGTTGTCGAAAAGCTCGGCATGACGGATGAATACATCGAATACCTTTATTATAAGAATATACTCACAAAACGCGTAAAGCAGGCGCTTCTGCCCGAGCTCCGCGCTTATACCGAGCAGAGCTATTATCATTTCAAGCAGGTTTACATCGAATATACAAAGGGTGATGACGCACAGGAAAAGGCGGCTTATGAGAATATTCTCAAGGCTTATGAAGAACTCCGCGGCGGCGCCTCCATGGATGACGTCATGACCAAGTACAATCAGGGCGCATACGGCGGCGAATTCTATTTCGATTCTTACGGAAGCATTGTTGCGTCGGCCACAAGCAACTCACTCGGTCAGACGACAACGGAAGCGATAAAGGCAATACCCGAGGGCAGCTACGGCGAAATAATGATGGGTGACGGCGAGGACGGAGAAGCATATTTTGCGATAGTACAGCGCCTCGGCTTTGACGATACATTCATCTACGGTACTTCCGAAGAGGCGGAGGCTATGTTCAAATATGCTTATGTCGGCGCGTCAAGCTATTCCGTAAACTACATGGTATATACGGACATTCTCGAAGCCTATAAGCAGAACATGAGGATCGAACCGTATGACGCAAAGGTATATAAGCTCGTAAGATATAAGACCGTATATTGACGGTCGGAGGAAGATTGAAAATGAAGGTATCTCTTGTAATTCCGATGTATAACGAAAGCTCCATAATCGACGTGGCGATAAAAACGTTTTCGGAATATCTCAAATCAAAATATGAGGATTGGGAGCTGATATTTGTTGACGATGGCTCAAAGGACGGTTGCGGAGACGCTGTCAGAAAAGCGTCCGAAACGGAGCCGAGAATTCGTCTTGAAGGTTATCCGGACAACAGAGGCAAGGGCTGCGCCGTCAGAACAGGCATGCTTGCCGCAAAGGGCGATATAGTTGTTTTCACGGATTGCGACAACGCTTACGGCGAGGATGCCGTCGGCAGGATGATTGACATGTTTTCCGAAAGCAAGGCGGATATCATCATCGGCTCGCGCAACCTTTCAAAGGACGGCTACAAGGACTACACATTTATTCGCAAGCTCGCGTCAAAAACGTATATAAAGGTAATAGGCATCGTTGCGGGCTTCAAATTCTCGGATGCGCAAAGCGGCATAAAGGGCTTCCGAAGGGAAGCGGCGCAGAAGGTATTCCGCAACTGTGAGGTTGATCGCTTTGCGTTTGACCTTGAGGCGATAATGATTGCGCAAAAGGCAGGCTTTAAAATAGAGGAAATGCCGGTTACGATTATAAATCATCGCGAATCAAAGGTCAGAGTTCTGCGGGACGCTTTCAAAATGCTTTCCGACGTCCGCAAGATGAAAAAGCGGATCAAGAAAACGGAGCTTAAATAAAGTCAAAATTAAAAGAGGAAAATCCGCGAGGGTTTTCCTCTTTTTGATTGTTTTCGGAAAGTAAACAAAAACAGGAGCGGGAACCCACTCCTGTTTTAAGATGATGTACCTTGCGGAAACTTAAATCGCCCTCTTCGGTGCACTTTGTGCACCACCTCTCCCCAAGGGCGAGGCTAAAAAGGAACGTCCAAACAAATTACTGAAGTTTCTTTTGCCTACTTTTCTTTTCAAAGAAAAGTACGGTTCTTTTCAAAGAAAAGTACGATCAGTCTGCGAAAACGGTGATCTTCTTCGCAAGGACTATCGTGAGTATGTCGCATATCCAGCATACAACATAAACAACTCTTACAATCCAACCGAGAATTGCGGGAAGACCGATGAAGGAAACGATCGAAAGAATGAACGACACAAGCATTATCGCGCCGACAACCTTTGACGAAGTTTTCTTTCCGCCGAGTCTGTAAAGTCCGCCGAAGAGGCCGTCAACAAAAATGACAAGCAAAAGCTGGGCAATCCAAGGCAAATCAGAAAGTGTTTTTCTCATTATAAAACATCCCCTTAAATTTTATTTGTGCAGAAAACACACATTGTGTGCAATAAACACACCACTGATTATATCACCGAAAAAGATTTTGTCAACCGGAACGGGCAAATTTTATCTTGAAACCATCACGACCGTAACATTTTCGCCGCCGTAATAGCGCAGGGAAGAGAGCAGCTTTGACGAAGGGTCGAAATATACGGCTGTCGTTGTTCCGTTGTCCGATGAAAGTGCGCAGTAAAGCTCGCTGAGGCTGGGCGAGGAACAATACATGAGCTTTTTGTCGGGCTGAGACGTCGCCATAAATGAGGCGGGAGCGACCTTGTCAAGAGAGGAAACAACCGCCTGATAGACTTCCTTTGCGTTGCCGTAACCGTCGACGGCATAAATATAGAAGGTGCCGCGGCAGACGATATAAACATATTCTCTCTGCGTGCGCTTCCATGTGAAATACCAGAGCATCCAAAGGAAGAACGGCAGAATCGCGATTACATACGGAATCTTCACGACAACCGTAAACAGAACGACATATCCGCCTGCAAAGACGATGTAAAACAGGGTGAGGAAGAGACGCGTCAGCTTATCCTTCTGGGTCGGCTTTGAGGCGACGGCAAACTGCGAAAAATGCTCGTTTGCCTCCTCTTCTTCCTTGAACGGGATACCTTTATAAAGACTTTTGCTCATTTTCTTTTACCTCATATCATTTTAAGAATTTCGTAGCTCTCCGAAAGGAAATCCTTCATTTCGTCGCCGGAGAGACGGCGGAAGGAAAGAGTTGCAAGACGATATATGCTCTTTGCGAGAATATCTGCCTTTTCATCGCCGGAGGAGAGCTTTTCTTCAAGCGATTTTATCAGTGGGCACGACGTGTTTACGGTCAACACCGCTTTCTGCGGCATGGTCTTCGGGTCAATGCCGTATATTCTCATCATATCCTCAAAGCGGCGGCTTTCCTCGGAGGTGCCGAGCATCGCGGGAACGTTTTCGTCATCCAGCTTTGCAAATTTGACTTCAAGTGTTTCGTCACCCGACGCTTTTACGAAAGCGGCTTTGACGGCTTCGCTGTCGACGGCTTCCGCCTCTTTATCCGAGAGCGCACCGGAAATGTCGGAATCAACGCGCAGGAATTTCAAGCCGTCGTTTTCGCGTTCAAGCATGGTGATGTACTGCGAATCTATAACGGTGTCAAGCACGCACACGCGGAATCCCTTTGCGCGGAACATCGCGATGTACTGTGCCTGCGCTGTTTTGTCTGTCGTGTAATAGACGGTTTTTTCGTGAGTGTCCTTCGCTTCTTCGAGATATTCCGAAAGAGTTACGCACTTGTCGTCCGTGTCCCGGAAAAGTACGGCGTCCTTTACCTTTTCGTTGAATTTTCTGTCCTTGAGACAGCCGTATTCAATGAACGTTCTGATATCACCCCAGATTTTCTCATAAGCTTCGCGCTCCGTGTTTGCCATAGAGGTGAGCTTGTCGGCGACCTTTTTTGCAATGTGCGCGCTTATCTTGCTTACGTATGCGCTGTTCTGCAGATAGCTTCTCGAAACGTTGAGCGGCAGGTCGGGGCAGTCAAGCACGCCGCAGAGCATAAGCATATATTCGGGTATGACCTCTTTTATATTGTCGGCAACGAAAACGGAGTTATAATACAGCTTGACCTCGCCCTCGAGCGAGTCAAACTCGCTGTCGATTCTCGGGAAATAGAGAATTCCCTTGAAGTTGAGAGGATAGTCGGCGTTTATATGAATGTGGAAAAGCGGGTCGCGCTTGCCCGGGAATACCTTTGAGTAGAATTCTTTATATTCCTCCTCGGTACATTCAGAGGGCGACTTCTGCCAGAGCGGGGACTTGTCGTTTATCGGCTTTTCCTCGTGCTTGCATTCACATTCTTCGTCTTCGCCGTGGTCGTGACCGCATTCGCATTCGTGCTTGTGTTCGTCTTCTCCGTGGAGATAGATGTTCTCTGTCATAAATGAGCAGTATTTCTGAAGAACGGCGAGGACGCGGTGGTAATCAAGGTATTCCTCGCTGTCTGCGTTTATATGCATTATGACGTCCGTTCCGTGCGTTTCTCTTTCGCCTTCGGTTATTTCGTATTCGCCGGATTCGGAGCACGTCCAATGGACGGAGGGCGAGTCCGTAAACGACTTTGTTACAACTTCAACCTTGTCCGCCGCCATAAATGCGGAATAGAAGCCGAGCCCGAAATGCCCGATTATGCCTGTTCCGCTTTCCTCGGAGCCTTCATATTTTGAGATGAAGTCCATAGCGCCGGAAAGAGCGATGTTGCAGAGGTATTTTTTCAGCTCGTCCTCCGTCATTCCGATACCGTTGTCGGAAACGGTCAGCGTTTTTGCGTCTTTATCGACGGTTACGTCAACTCTGTAATTTTCAGAGGCAAAATCCGCTTCTCCTATTGACGAGAGCCTGCGGAGCTTTGTTATGGCGTCCACGGAGTTTGAAACTATCTCGCGGATAAAAATTTCCTTTTCCGAATAGAGCCATTTTTTTATGATGGGGAATATGTGTTCCGTCTGAACGGATATTCCGCCCTTTTCAATTTCGGACATAAATCATCATCCTTTCGTTTTTTAATCCGAAAAAAATCGTATATTCGGTAAAATCCGCTCCTGCCTGCGCCGGAGCGGAAATTGCTTTCTTATTTACCGGAATGTTCGCGCTTTTTGCGGTTATATTCCGAATTGGGGTTGACAAGCTCGCGCCAGTCAAGGTCGCCGCGGTCGATAGCCGTTATGATGAGCTCTGCCGTCGCGATGTTCGTCGCTATCGGGACGTTGTTTGCATCGCACTTGCGGATTAGGGAGTTGTCGTTTGCGTCAAACTCATCGGCGGGGTCGTGAAAATATACGACGGCGTCGATCTCGTTATATTCAATGCGCGAGGATATCTGCTGAACGCCTCCCTGCCTGCCGGGAAGAACGTGCTCGATTACAAGCCCCGTCGCTTCGGAGATAAGTCTCCCCGTCATCTTTGTGGCGCAGAGATTGTGCTTTGCCAGAACGCCGCAATACGCAATGCAGAACTGGGTCATAAGCTCTTTTTTCGTGTCATTTGCTATCAACGCTATTTCCATACGGGAATTCTCCTTTCGCTTGCACGGTTATTTAGGTGTTTTCAATCTTCTTATCTTATAAAACAGCGGGACGTTTTCTCCCTCTGTGCGCGCGGCGATATTATCGAATGCGCGGGTTATGTTTCTGCTGTAAAGCTCGTCTGTCAGCTTGCCTTCGTCTCCTGCGCGGACGAGTTCATAATCATACGGAACCGCACCTATCAGCTTTACGGCTGCGCCGTCGATTATGTCGATAAGGCGGAGCTTTTCAACGGACGCCCGCTTTCCCGTCACTTGGTTTATTATCAGCCGCAAGTGTCGCACGCCTCTGTCGTAGAGGAATGCCGCCGTTTTGTCCGCCGCGCGGACGGAAGCCCTTGTCGGCGAGGTGACGATATATGCCGTATCGGCAACGGAGGAGGCAAAAGCGAGCGGCTCGCCGATTCCTCCGGGGGTATCTATGAAGATGTAATCGTATTTTCCGCAATTCGCATAGGCGGAAACGGTGCGTCGGAACGAGAAAATGTTCATTCTCGTATCAAAATTGTACGGCGCCGCAATGAAAAACAGCTTGTCCGTCCGCCTGTCCGGCACGATGACTCTTTCCGGCGAAACTCTGCCGAGTACGGCGTCCGCAATATCATAGACGACGTCATCCGAAAAGCCGGCGACGAGGTCAAGACAGCGGCTTCCGAAGTCACAGTCGATCATCAGCACGCTTTTTCCGCGCAGAGCAAGCGACATTGCAAGGTTTGCGCACACCGTCGACTTGCCGACACCGCCCTTGCAGGAGGTGAAAAGAATTATCCTCGACGGGCGGAATCCGTTTTCGGGCATAGGCGCACCCCTTTCATGTTCAAGATAGATTTATAATATCACAAAACATATTGTCTGTCAAGATTTTCTGCCCGCAACAATCGTCGAAAGTGTGCGGAAGGCTTCGTCTTCAAGCGGGGCGAGATCGACCTTTGCTTCCTCGCGTTCGACCTTCCAAAGTTCCGGCTTCGTTCTCGGATGGCGTGGGGTGAACACGGTGCAACAATCCTCAAAGGGCAGAATCGACGTATCAAACGTGCCGATTTTGCGTGAGACTTCAATGATTTCTTCCTTGTCCATACCTATGAGCGGACGGAAAACGGGGCGGTGTGCCATAATGTTCGTAACGCACAGCGCCTGCATTGTCTGGCTTGCGACCTGCCCGAGCGATTCTCCCGTTATTATCGCCTCGCATTTGTATTCCTCTGCGACGCGCTCCGCAATTCTCATCATTGAACGACGGAGGAGCAGGGTGAAATAGTCCTCCTCACAGTTGTCGCGGAGTGCTTCCTGAATTTTTGTCAGCGAAACGACGTGAAGATGAATTTCGCCGGTATAATCGGAGAGTATTTCCGCAAGATCGACGACCTTCTGCTTTGCGCGCTCGCTCGTATAAGGGAAACTTTCAAAATGCAGTCCTTCAATAAGCACGCCGCGCTTGCCCATCATATAGCCCGCGACGGGCGAATCGATACCGCCGGAGAGGAGAAGAAGTCCTCTGCCGTTGCTTCCCGTCGGCATTCCGCCGACAGCCCTTTCCTGTCCCGCGCAGAGATATGCGGCTTTATCCCGTATTTCAACTCTGACAGTCACCTCGGGATGATGAATATCAACCTTTATTCTGCCGTTTGTCGCTTCAAGTATCGCCGCGCCGACCTCGGCTGCAATCTCGGGCGAGGTCATAGGGAATGTTTTGTCCGAGCGCTTGCCCTCGACCTTGAACGTTTTGTAGCCGTCAAGATACGGAATAAACGACGCTTTCGCTGTCCCGATGATTTTTTCGATGTCCTTTTCGGCTTCGATTGCTCTTGTCACCGCCGCAACTCCGAATGTGTTTTTCGCAGCGACGTAAGCGGAGTCAATATCGCAATTTTCGTCTGTCGGCTCGATATATACGGTGCTCTGCATATAGCAGACGTTGAATTTCCCGTAAAGAGCGATTCTTTTGCGTATTCTTTCGCGCAGAAGATTTTCAAAGTATGCGCGGTTTGCGCCTTTCAGGGTGATTTCGCCGTATTTACAAAGTATTATTTCACGCATGGCGGCGTTTCCTTTCGTTTTTCGGTTATTTTTTGCGGAATTTTTGAAAAAGTCTTTCAAATAATCTCCGTTTGTATTATAATGTACCTGTGTAACTCTGTGCCGAAGGGCACGATAATATTATATAATAAATCTTCGCCGTAATCAATAGCAAAACGGAATGTTTTGTCGGCGAAAGGAGAATTTTATGAAATACAAGCACAGTATAATGGTTGCGGGAGAGAAGCTCTCGCTCTGCTCGGATGACGCTCCGGATTACGTTGAAAAGCTCGCGGGAGAGCTGACGAAGAGAATACATACTCTCATGCTTTCCGGTGCCGACGTCGACCTGACAAAGGCGGCGATTGTCTGCGCGCTGGACTTGCTTGATGAGAACGTCAAGCTCAAATCCCTGCTCAAGGAAAAAACAAATGCGGACAAATAATCTGCCGGAGCTTCTGTCCCCCGCGGGATCGCCGGAGGCTCTCCGCGCAGCCGTCGCGGGCGGTGCGGACGCCGTATATTTCGGCGCAAAGAGCTTTTCGGCAAGGAGCTTTGCGGAAAATTTCGATGACGACGCAATAAAAAATGCCGTTTGCTACTGTCGTGCGCTCGGCGTAAAAACCTATATGACTGTCAACGTGCAGCTTTCGGACAGGGAGCTTAAAGACGCGGCGGAAACGATTTTCGGAGCCTACCGCTACGGCTTCGACGCTTTCATAGTTGCCGATGTCGGGCTTGCAAGCTACGTTCATACGGTCTGCCCCGAAATCGAGCTTCACGCAAGCACGCAGGCGACGGGACTCAACGTTTATTCCGCCGATGAACTGAAAAAAATCGGCTTTTCGAGGATGGTCGCGCCGAGGGAAATATCGAGGCGTGATCTTGAAATTCTGATAAAAAAGTCGCCAATCGAAACAGAACTTTTCGTTCACGGGGCAATGTGCGTCAGCTGTTCGGGGCAATGCCTTATGAGCTCGGTCATAGGCGGCAGGAGCGGCAACAGAGGCGAGTGCGCACAGCCCTGCAGACTGCCGTACGGCAAAAACGGTTACGCTCTGAGCCTTAAAGATATGTGCCTTGCGGAACATCTGACGGAGCTTTCCGAAATGGGCGTTGCGTCGCTGAAAATCGAGGGAAGAATGAAGTCTCCGGAATATGTTTACGGGGTTACGAAAATATACAGAACGCTACTTGACGAGGGCAGAAATGCCGGCGAAAAGGAGCTTGCGGAGCTTTCCGCGCTGTTTTCGCGTTCGGGGTTTACATGCGGTTACTACACGGGAAAAATCGACAGGGAAATGCTCGGCGTCCGCACGGCGGATGACAAAAAAGAGAGCGCAAAGCTCTCCGGCGCGGCAATTCCGGAAAAGAAAGCGGAGATTTTCCTCCGTGCCGATATAAAACGCGGTGTGCCTGCGACCGTCGTCGCGAGCGGGACTTTTTTCGGAAATAAAGTTATGTTTACGGCTTCCGGCGACGTCCCCGAAGCTGCCGGAAACTCAATGAGTCCGGAGAGAGTGCGGGAGTCGCTGGCAAAGCTCGGAGGAACGCCGTTTTTTGCAGATCCGGAGAATATAATGGTCAACATTGATGACGGACTGCGCATGAGCGTCGCGCAGATAAACGCTCTTCGCCGTAATGCGTGTGAAGGACTGCTGAAAAAGCTGTCTGCGGAAAAACATATAAATTTGAAACCTGCGCCGCCGCTCGGAAAGAGAACGTCGTCTGATATGAAAACGGCGTATTTTGCAGATATGAACAATATTCCCGACGAGGCGCAAACATTCTTTGACAGAATATTCGTTCCGCTTGCGGCGACCGAAAAAGCATATAAGATTGTAAGTGCGGAAAGACTCGGAATCGCGTTTCCGCCCGTCGCGCTTGATACGGAAACCGCCGAAATCGAGAAGATGGCGGAGAGGGCAAAGACTCTCGGCATCCGCTATGCGCTTGTCACGGGAATGTGGCAAATTCCGATATGCCGCCGCCTCGGTTTTGAAATGACAGGCGATTTGCGCTTGAACGTCTGGAATTCGCAAAGTGCCGAAAAACTATACTCCATGGGCATTTCCGGTTTTATACAATCGTGTGAAATCGGGCTTGCGAGGGGTGCGGCAATGCAGGCGAGCGGTCGATACGGTGCCGTTGCATACGGCAGGCTCCCTCTGATGACGCTTGAAAAATGTGTTATAAGAGACATAATGAATCTGCCTGCGGAAATTGAAAAATGCAATTTCTGCGGCGACGGGAAATTTGTATTTATCAAGGACAGAACAGGCGCGGAATTCCCGATAAGAAGGGAATTCAGACATCGCAACGTTCTTTACAACAGCGTCCCCGTCCGCATGGAGGACAGGCTTTCCGAATATACCCGTGCGGGACTTTTTCAGCACTTTATATTCACGTGCGAGAGCAAAAAAGAGGTTGCGGAAATAATCTGCGCTTATAAAATCGGCGGAAAGCCGAAGGGCGCATTCAAGAGGATCTGATTATGATAAAGAGAATAATTCTGGCGTCATCGTCGCCGAGGAGAAAAGAAATACTTGCAATGTTGGGTTTGCCTTTTGAAGTCGTTTCTCCCGATGCCGATGAGAATATAAAAGAGGCGCTTTCGCCGGAGGAATACGTCTGCACTCTTTCCGAGAGAAAGGGCAAAGCCGCAAGAGCAGAACTTATAGAAAGAGGAGAAAATCTCGATAATACCTTGATAATATCGTGTGATACAATTGTATATTACAACGGAATGGTCATCGGAAAGCCGCAGAGCGAGCTGCACGCGGCTTTGACGCTCGGCGTTCTTTCGGACTCCTGGCACACCGTTTATTCCGGGCTGACGTTGCAACTCGGAGATTGCAGATATTCGGAAAGTTGCGCAACCGACGTAAAGTTTGCGGCGATAAGTGAGCGTCAGATAAACGATTATGTCCGCAGCGGAGAACCGATGGGAAAAGCAGGGGCGTATGCAATTCAGGCGAGAGGAGCAGAACTCGTCGAACGCATAAACGGCGACTTTTTCAACGTTATGGGCTTGCCCGTTTCAACGCTTTCGTTGATGCTGAAAAACTACTTCAAAACGGATGCTCTCGAGCTTTCGTTTGCTCTGAAAGGTGAAGAAAAATGACTGTAACCGAGAAAAAAGAACGCGCGGAGAAGGTCGTCGGCATACTGAAAAGAAAGTATCCCGCGGCGGAATGCGAGCTTCGCTATGACGGCGACCCATGGAGGCTTCTCGTGATGGGAAGACTGTCCGCTCAATGTACCGACAAGCGCGTGAATATAGTTTCAGAGGAGCTTTTCGGTCGGTTTCCGACGGCGGAAAAAATGGCAAAAGGAGACCTTGCCGAAATTGAAAAAATCGTCTATCCGTGCGGAGTTTACCGCGTGAAGGCGAAGAACATAAAGGATATGTCCGGAATGATTGTGAATGATTTCGGAGGCGTCGTCCCGAAGGAGATGGACGAGCTCCTGAAGCTGCCCGGGGTCGGCAGGAAAATCGCAAACCTCATCATCGGCGACATATACGGATTGCCGGCTATAGTTGCGGACACGCATTGCATAAGGATATCAAACAGGCTCGGACTCTGCACAAGTAAGGATCCAGCGAAGGTTGAAAAACAGCTTTCGGAAATCGTTCCGCCGGAGGAGCAGAGCGACTTCTGTCACAGACTTGTGATGTTCGGCAGAGAGGTTTGTGATGCGAAAAAGCCGAAGTGCGACGGTTGCCCGTTTGCCGATATGAAATGCATAATCGGATAACTATATACGAATGTATAAAATGCAAAAACACAGATAAACGCTTGATTTTACGGAGGATACTATGATTACAAGACCTCTTGCGGACAGAATGAGACCGGAAACATTTGCGGACGTTTTCGGCGATGAAAAGCTGTTTTCGGACGGCGGCATATTCCCGAAAATGATTGAAACGGGGCACATCCCGAACATGATTTTTTACGGTCCGTCCGGCACCGGAAAAACGACTGCGGCAAACATTCTTTCCAAGGCGGCGGGAAAAACCATGCGACGTCTCAATGCAACCTCGGCTTCACTTTCGGACATAAAAGAGGTGGTTGCGGAAACGTCGTCGCTTTACGGCTCGGACGGTGTTCTTCTGTACCTCGACGAGATACAGTATTTCAACAAAAAGCAGCAACAGTCTCTCCTTGAATTCATTGAGGACGGACGCATAACGCTGATTGCTTCAACAACGGAAAATCCTTACTTTTATGTATATTCCGCAATCATTTCGCGCTCTGCGGTGTTTGAATTCAAGCCGCTTTCCGTCGACGCGCTTTCAAAGGCGATTGAGAGGGCGAGAAAGTTTCTTTCCGACGAAAAAGGAGCCGAAATTATCTGTGATGCGGACGCCGTGCGCATAATGGCGCAGTCGTCGGCGGGGGACGCGCGCAGGGCGATAAATCTTTTTGAAAACATAGCCGTCGTTTCCGACGGACATATAACGGCGGAGAGCGTGCGGACGTTCCTGCCCGATGTTATGATGAGCGGATTTGATAAGTCCGGCGACGGTCATTATGACCTGCTTTCCGCATATCAGAAGTCGATACGCGGCTCCGACCCCGATGCGGCGGTTTTTTACCTTGCAAAGATACTTTCGGGAGGAGACCTGCTTTCCGCGTGCCGCAGAATACAGGTTATCGCAAGCGAGGATATCGGGCTTGCATACCCGATGGCGGCGGCGATAACGCACGCATGTGTTGAGTCTGCGCTCAAGCTTGGACTGCCGGAGGCGTCGATCCCTCTTGCAAATGCAACGGTTATGCTTGCGACGGCACCGAAATCGAATTCCGCCTATCTTGCTTACGGCGCGGCGGCGGCGGATGTTTCCGCGGGCAAGGGAACGGTACCTCCGAGAACGCTCCAAAACGTCCATTTCGACGGCGAAAATGCCGCGCAGAGGGGGCAGAATTATAAATATCCGCATGACTTCAAAAACCATTATGTCAGTCAGCAATATCTGCCGGACGATCTGAAAAACAAAAGATATTACGAGTTCGGGGAGAACAAGACCGAACAGGCGGCAAAGGCTTATTGGGAGCTGATAAAAAATGGCGGAAACAAGTAAACCGTAAACAAAAAAGAGCATGAGACGGCAGAAAATTGCGTCTGAAACGAAAAAAACGCAAATTTTATGATAATTTTCACGAAAATTCACAAAAATATTATTGAAATTAGCCGCCGCTTATTATATAATAAGTCGGATGTTGGGACGGGAGGCACGCGATTTGAAAAAGGTTGACATTTATACAGACGGCGCGTGCAGCGGAAATCCCGGCGCCGGAGGGTATGCCTGCATACTCGTGTACGGAAAAAAAGAAAAAGAAATTTCGGGAGGCGCGGCTGACACAACGAACAACAGAATGGAGCTTTCCGCCGTTATTGCCGGTCTTTCCGCGCTGAAGGAGCCGTGCGACGTGACGATAACATCGGATTCGAAATACGTCATTGACGCAATCGAGAAGGGTTGGGTGTACGGCTGGCGCGACAGGGGCTGGATAAAGAGCGACAAAAAGCCAGCGCTGAATGTGGACTTGTGGGAAAAGCTTCTCGGACTTCTTGAAAAACACACCGTGCGCTTCGTATGGATAAAAGGTCATGCCGGTCACGAATACAATGAAAGATGTGACAGAATGGCTGTTGCCGAAAGTGAAAAATACAAAAACAAATCATAAAAAAGGATAGGGTGAGAGCAATGGAAAAAAGATTCGTTTACGCCGACAATGCGGCTACGACGGCTCCTTCCGAGGAAGTGATAAAGGCGATGATGCCGTGTCTTACAGCCGATTGGGGAAACCCTTCGAGCCTGCATGACAAAGGTCAGCGCGCAAAGGAAATACTTGAGGACGCAAGGGCGAGAGTTGCGGCGTGCCTCGGGGCACTTCCGTCCGAGATATATTTTACCTCGTGCGGCACGGAGTCCGATAACTGGGCGATACGCGGCGCGGCTTACGCAAACGTCAAAAAAGGAAAACATATAATAACCTCAAAGGTTGAGCATCACGCTGTGCTTTATACCTGCGAAAAGCTCGAAAAAGAGGGCTTTGAGGTCACTTATCTCGACGTCGATTCCGAGGGCAGAGTTTCGCCGGCGGACGTAGAAAAGGCGATAAGACCTGATACGACCCTCGTTGCAATAATGTATGCAAACAACGAAATCGGAACGATAATGCCGATTCCGGAAATCGCGAAGATATGTCACGAAAAGGGCGTTCTTTGCTTTACGGACGCTGTTCAGGCTGTCGGCAATGTGCCGATAAACGTTCACGAACTCGGAGTTGATATGTTGTCCGCATCGGGACACAAGCTCCACGCTCCGAAGGGCATCGGTCTGCTTTATATAAGACGCGGGGTCAGGATTCCGAACCTCATCGAAGGCGGCGGGCAGGAGTCCGGCAAGCGTTCTGGAACAGAGAACGTTCCTTATATAGTCGGCTTTGCAAAGGCGCTTGAAATCGCAACGTCGAAGATAGACAAGCTCGACCTCGTTGCGAAAAAGCGCGACAGACTCATAGGCGGGATGCTCGAAAAGATACCGTATTCCCGTCTGAACGGACCGAGAGAGGGAAGACTCCCCGGAAACGTAAATGTTTCGTTTGAATTTATAGAGGGCGAAAGCCTTATGCTCCTTCTCAACGAGGAGGGGATATGCGCTTCGACCGGCTCGGCTTGCTCCTCTCGTTCGCTTGAGCCTTCGCACGTTCTGCTTGCGATAGGTCTTCCGCATGAGCAGGCGCACGGCTCTCTCCGTCTTTCGATAACTCACGAAACGACGGACGAGGACATCGATTATATCCTCGAAAAGTTGCCTCCGATTGTTCAGAGACTGCGCGATATGAGCCCGATATACAACGTAAAAGTTTAATTGAAAGGAATATAAACATATGCTTTACAGCGAAAAGGTAATGGATCATTTCACTCACCCGAGAAATGTCGGTGAGATTCCGGATGCGGACGGCGTCGGCGAGGTCGGCAATGCAGTCTGCGGCGATATAATGAAGATGTATCTCAAGGTCAAGGACGGGATAATCGTTGACGCCAAGTTCAAAACCTTCGGTTGCGGCTCGGCGATCGCAACGTCCAGTATGGCAACGGAGATGATAAAGGGTCACAGCATCGACGAGGCTCTGACGCTCACGAACAAGGCTGTTGTTGAGGCTCTCGGCGGACTGCCTCCGGCAAAGATACATTGCTCCGTGCTTGCGGAGGAGGCTGTCAAGGCGGCTATCGCCGACTACTACAAGCGTCAGGGGATAGACAAGGAAGTTCCCGGTGCCTGCGACGGTTGTTGCGGTTCCTGCTGCCATGCAGAGGAGCACGGACATTTCCACAGCCACGACGGCGAGGAAAAGTAATGGCGAAGCGTGTTCTGCTCGGAATGAGCGGCGGACTTGACAGTAGTTTTTCCGCGCTCAAACTGAAAAACGAGGGCTACGAGGTTTTCGGAACAACGCTTATAATGCACGAATTTACGGATACGACCGGCGCACGCGAGTGCGCCGATTCGCTTTCCGTGCCTTTTTCGGTGCTTGATCTGCGAAAAGAGTTTGACGAGAAGGTAAAGACATATTTTGCGGACGAATATGCGAGCGGGAGAACGCCGAATCCGTGCGTCGTGTGCAACAGAAACGTGAAATTCGCAGGGCTTATAAGCGAAGCCGACCGGCTCGGTTGTGACTACATAGCGACGGGGCATTATGCCGGCGTGCGAAGCGAAAACGGCAGATATTTTGCCGTCAGAGGTCGCGATGCAAAAAAGGATCAGAGCTATATGCTCTGGAACCTTACGCAGGAGCAACTTGCCAAGGTCATTTTTCCGCTTGAAGATATGGTCAAAACCGATGTGCGTGAGAGCGCGAGAAGCGCGAATATGCCGTCTGCCGACATAGCTGAGAGCGAGGACGTATGCTTTCTTCCGGATGAGGACGCAATCGACTTTGTGCGCAGGGTCAAGGGCGATATGCCGGAGGGTGATTTCATAAATGCGGACGGGAAAATTCTCGGCAGACACAAGGGAATCGCGGCATATACGATAGGTCAGAGAAGGGGGCTCGGAATTGCGGCGGGAAAACGCATTTTCGTTACGGACATCGACCCCGAAAAAAATACGGTTACCGTCGGTGATGACGCAGAGCTTTACAAGAGCGAGATAAACGTCGGAAGCCTTAATTTTCAGAAGCTGGAGCCGACGGAAAACGGCGAATATGAGCTTTTCGCAAAGGTCAGATATGCGGCTCCGCCGGTTATGGCGAAGGTAAAGATCGTGGGTGAAAAAGCAAAAGTCCGTTTTTCCGAGCCTGTCCGCGCGGCGGCGCCGGGGCAGTCGGCTGTGTTTTACGACGGCGACGCGATCGCTTTCGGCGGTGTTATCGAGCGCGGAGAGTGAAACCGTTTTGTGCGTCAGCAAAAAGGCTGGGACATGGGAATATAAGGATTTTCTAATAATTTGGCAACGATTTGTACATAATTATTAGAAAAATATTTGAAAAATCGGCATTTGCGATATTTGCGGCTCGGATTTTTGTCAATTATAACGAAAAGTAAAAAAATCACCTCGTTTTTTGTGCAACAGACACAAACGGCGGGGTGATTTCTTTGTCCCGACAACGGCAAATCGTGTTAAATCATATTTACTATGTGCGGAATATTGAAGACGAAAATCCAAAAATACCGCATGACTGCTTGATTATTTGGTAATGACAATTTACCGGAAACACGCTTTGGCAACAGTCGACCGCGCAAGCGGCAAAACGACGGAAAACGGCGAAAAAGCAACTTTGAAAAACTGCGCGGGAATATCTGCCGAAAAGAGCGAAAAACGGAGGTGAAATCTGAAAAATATTGCCCTATGAGCGAAATTTAGTAATTGACTTTGTATGAATATTTATGATATTATTTGTGTATAAAAATTTTCCGTCCCGCGCCGGAAAGCAGTCGGCAGGGACGGTTTGCATTTTTTAATCCGCAGGAGGAAATTCATGAGAAAGAAATTCTTTGCAAGAATTGTCGCAGCGATACTTTCACTGTTCGTTCTCTCTTCCGCGCTCCTTGTGGCTTTCGCCGCGGAGCCCGCCCTCGCAACATCAGGCTCAGATGACGAGGACTATGTAAAAGAGACGCTTGAAATTCTCAGCGACATCAAATGGGCAGAGTACAGAGAGAAGTACGGCTCCATGCCGTCCTATGCCGGAAGCCCGATAACCGTTCGCGCGGTTGACTATTCCGAGCATACGGCGGGAAGCACCGATGACGGCTTTGGCGTTGTCGACGAGCTTGACGGCAGAAAGAACGTGCTTATGACAACTGACTCAGGCTCCGTTACATGGACGTTCGACGTTCCCGAGTCCGGTCTTTACGCGATTGAGTTCGGATATTATCCGGCAAGCGAAAGATCGACAAACGTTGAGCGTACTCTCCGTATAAACGGCAAGGTGCCAGTAAACGAGGTCAGAAACCTTGTTTTTCCGAAGAGATGGACAGACAACTATCTCCGCGATGAAAACGGAGACATCTACTTCGAGGAAGACGGAAACCACAACGAAAAGAGACCCACGAAGGTCAATGCGCCCGAATGGCTCACTTATTCGGTATGCGACCCTACGGGTTATTACAGCGGTGACTTCTATTTCTATCTTGAAAAAGGCGAAAACAAGATAACGCTTGAATCCCAGAAGGAAGCGCTCGTTCTTGAAACGGTCACTCTCCGCAAGAGAAATATTCAGAAGACATATGCCGAATATCTCGAAGAGTGCAGAAGCAAGGGCTACACGGCAGCTCCCGCGGGTTCAAAGATATACATTGAAGCAGAGCATTACTCCGCAACATCGGACGGCACGCTCTATGCGGTCAGCGATTCGACATCGTCCATAACGAGTCCTCAGCACGCATGCTATCAGCGACTCAACACCGTTGGCGGCTCAAACTGGAGCTCGGTCGGTCAGTGGTACGAGTGGACGATAACCGTCGAAGAAGGCAAAGCGGGAATGTACACGATAAACCCCAGATACCTTCAGAATGCTGTTGCCGGACTTTTCGTTTCGAGAAGGCTCCGTGTTGACGGGAAAGTTCCTTTTGAAGAAGCGAACAACCTTGAATTCACATACGACAAGAACTGGCAGATCGGCGCTCTTTCGGACGGTTCAACCGAATTTGAGATTTACCTCTCCGAAGGTAAGCACACATTCTCCCTTGAAGTTACGCTCGGTCACTTCGGCGAGATTTATTCCGAGGTCAGCGACTGCCTGACAAGAATAAACGCCATCTATCTGAAGATTCTTCAGATCACCGGCACAAACCCCGACTCATACATGGACTACAGCTTCTATACACGTATTCCGAATGAGATCGCGGAGATGAAGGTTCTTTCCGAAAGACTTACGGCTCTTTCCGAAGAGTTCAAGAAGATAAATAAGGATAAAGCCAGCTCGAACTCCGCAACGCTTCTCAACGTTGCACAGATACTTGCAAAGATGAACCGCGACAGTGAAGGGCAGATTGCAAAGAACTTCACGGCTCTCAAAAACCATATCGGTTCTCTCGGCACATGGCTCAACAACATAACGGAGCAGTCGCTCACGATAGACTATATCGTAGTCCAGCCCGCCGGCGACAAGCTCCCCAAGGCAAACGGAAACTTCTTCCAGGAATTCGCGTTTGAGGTCAAGGCTTTTGCATACAGCTTCGTATACAACGGCTACTCCTTCGCTTCTTCATCCGATGACCACGAGGTCGTTCAGGTCAGCGTATGGACAACGGTATCCCGCGAGTATGCGCAGATAATCCGTGACCTTATCGACGAGGACTTCGGAAACAGTTACCCTTATATATCTGTAAACCTTAAGCTGGTTGCGGGCGGTACGCTCCTTCCGGCAACGCTTGCGGGCGTCGGTCCGGACGTCATGATGGGCGAAGGTCAAACGACGGTTATCGACTATGCCGTTCGTGGAGCGCTCCTTGATGTCAGCCAGTATGACGGCTTTGAAGAACTCAAGTCGCGCTTCAGCGAGGCTTCTATGACTCCTCTCACGGTCGCACTTGACTCGGCAGAGGGTCAGACGGCGGTTTACGGTATCCCGCAGACGCAGTCATTCAACGTAATGTTCTACCGCAAGGACATCCTTGCAGAGCTCGGTATCTCGATACCGCAGACATGGACGGACTTCAAGGCAATGGTTCCGAAACTCCAGTCCAAAAACTACATGGTCGGCATGGGAACCTCCGGTTCTGCGACGACAACGTTCTATATGTTTATGTATCAGAACGGCGGCTCGCTCTATACGGATGGCGGACGCTCGGTATCGTTCGGAGAGGACGCGTCGCTCCGCGCATTTGACCAGATGTGTAAATTCTACACGCAGTACCGCTTCCCGATAACCTATGACGCGGCAAACCGTTTCCGCACAGGTGAAATGCCGGTACTGATAGCGGATTACATTTCATTCTACAACCAGTTCACAATCTACGCTACGGAGCTTAAAGGCCTTTGGGGCTTCACACTTCTCCCCGGCGTTGAACGTGAGGACGGCACCGTAAACCACGCAACTCCCTCCGCTGTATCCGCAATGGTACTGATGAAGGACGCAAAAGAGCGCGGCACGGACGAGGCGGGCTTCTGCTTCATGGAATGGTGGATGAGAGACAACATCCAGAGCCGTTATGCAAACGAACTTATTGCGCTGCTCGGTCCCGCAGGTAAATATGCGACGGCGAACGTAAACGCTTTCGACCAGATGTCATGGACGGCATCCGAGGTCAAAGAGCTGAAACGTATCATCCCGAATCTTTACTGCGTGAACGAAATGCCCGGAAGCTATATCATCTCCCGTTATGTCGGATTTGCTTTCCTTGCTGTTTACAACAAGCAGGCAGACCCCGCAGAGTCTATCATGAGCTATATCAACACGATCAACAGCGAAATGGACAGAAAGAGAGAAGAGCTTTCAAGACAGTTCTACATTCCTTCAAAATCATCAGATGACGACAAAAAGGATGCTTAAGCAGAAAAACGTCAAATCCAAATCATAAGAAAAGGAGAAAATCGGAATATGTCTGACAATTCCAAAACGCCCGTAAAAGCCGTGCGCAGACCCGTATCGCGTAAGGATATGACGAAACTGCAGTGGACATGGAAAGAAATAAAGCGCAATTATCACGCTTATATCATGGCTCTGCCTTACTTCCTTATATTCTTCACGTTTACGGTTGGTCCTGTTATTCTTTCGATATATTACAGCTTTACGGTGTTCAACCTTATTGAAGACGCGAAATTCGTCTTTATCGAAAACTATCTTCGTCTCCTCTTTGACGACGATATATTCCTTACGGCAATTCAGAACACGCTTATATTCGCGGTCATCACAGGACCTGTTTCCTATTTGCTCTCGCTTATAACAGCGTGGTTCATAAACGAGTTGCCTCCGAAGGTAAGAGCTGTTGTAACTCTTATCTTCTATGCGCCCTCGATCTCCGGCGGTGTATACCTTATATGGAAGGTTGCATTCGACGGCGACTCCTACGGTTACGTAAACTACTTACTGCTTCGTTACGGCATCGAAACATCGCCGATACAGTTCTTCCAGAACGAAAAATATGTCATGCCGCTCTGTATAGTCGTTGCTTTGTGGACATCGCTCGGTACTGCGTTCCTTGCATTTATCGGCGGTCTTCAGACAATCGACAAGGCGCAGTATGAAGCCGGCGCTGTGGACGG
This sequence comes from uncultured Eubacterium sp., assembly GCA_900544285.1. GTDB lineage: Bacteria > Bacillota > Clostridia > Oscillospirales > CAG-272 > CAG-841. The sequence continues at coordinate 22,379 of UQUT01000004.1, read as the reverse complement.
TGTCCGCAACCGTTGGCAGGAATTCTGGTACATCACCCTTCCGAACATGAAGCAGCAGCTTCTGTTCGGCGCGGTAATGTCGATAACACAGTCCTTCGGCTTCGGTGATATAGTTACCGCGCTTGCGGGCTTCCCCAGCGTAAACTATTGCGCATGGACGATAGTTCACCATCTTCAGGACTACGGCGGTCAGCGATATGAGGTCGGTTACGCTTCGGCAATCGCAACCATACTGTTTATAATAATGATAGGATGTAACCTCCTTGTAAACAAAGTACTTTCGAAAGTGGGGCAGTGATATGGCAAAGTTAAGAACAAGAAACCATAAAGTTGTCCTCAGCCGTTCGGCAGGCGGCGACGTCGGTATAAGTATCTTCCTTATTATATTCGGTCTCTTTATGTTCATACCGATGTACTACGTTGTTATTCAGTCACTTAAGCCTATGGACGAACTCTGGACATATCCTCCGAAGTTCTACGTTGTAAAGCCTGTGCTTACAAACTTTACGGATATGTTCAAGGCGATGTCAAACTCATGGGTACCTTTCTCAAGATATATCTTCAATACAATACTTATTTCCGTAGCCGGAACGTTCGGAAACCTTTTCTGCGGTTCGCTTGCGGCATACGTTGTATCTAAGATCAAGTTTCCGGGCAGATCGCTTCTGTTCAAGCTTGTAAGACTTTCGCTTATGTTCCACCCGACGGTTGCGAGCGTTGTAAACTATATCACTATGAGCCGACTCGGCTGGGTTGACACATATCTTGCAATCATCATTCCCGCATGGGGATCTACGCTCGGAATGTTCCTTATGAAGCAGTTCATGGAGGGTGGTATTTCGGACGCAGTACTTGAATCGGCACGACTCGACGGCTCTTCGGAGCTTCGCACATATTGGACGATAGCCATGCCGATGGTTAAGCCCGGTTGGCTGACACTTATAGTGTACTCGTTCAAGGATCTGTGGAATATGGGTTCGTCAACATACATTATGAGCGAACAGCTCAAGACCTTCAACTACGCAGTACAGCAGATAGTATCGGGCGGTGTTGCGCGTGCCGGCGTAGGCTGTGCCGCAACGGTAGTAATGATGCTCGTTCCTATCATGGTATTCGTATTCAGCCAGAGTCAGATCGTTGAAACGATGTCGACTGCAGGTATGAAAGACTAACGAAAGAGAGGATATATATAATGAAGAAATTTACAAGAACAATATCCCTCATGTTCGTTATGCTGCTGCTCATATCCTCGGCTTTGTCGATATCGGCTGCGTCCACGCCGTATAAGACATATACTTATACAATGGAAGGGTTTGCAGCCTATTCTCCCGCGGCATACGTTCCCGACAGGGAAATAGACTATTATACGATGAACATGGACACACCTCTCAGCAACGAAGCGTCCGACCTTTTCGTCGCTCCCGACGGCAAGCTCTACATTGCCGATAAGGGCAACAGCAGAGTGGTTGTGCTTGACTCAAACGCTCAGTATATAACGGAAATCAAAGAGTTCGTAAACGAACAGGGCGTTCCGGATAAGCTCTCTGAATGTGAAGGCGTATTCGTAAACGATAAAAACATTTACATCTGCGACACGAAGAACGCGAGAATCGTTGTGTTTGATCTTGACTTCAATTTCGATCACATCATAAACGCTCCCGAAGCGGACGTTATGGGTTCGAGCGAAAAGTTCCGCCCCATCGCGATGGCGGTTGACTCCTCGGGTAGAATGTATATCGTTTCAAACCAGACGTTCAGCGGTATTTTCGCAATCAATGCCGACGGCTCCTTCCAGGGCTTCGTCGGTGTTCAGAAGGCGTCCGTTCCGCTTTCGGTAAGAATCAGAAGAGTGCTCTTCCCGAACACGGTAACAGAAACGTACAACTCCGTAGCTTATAAAAATATTTCGATCGATGACGATGACTTCATCTGGGTAACAACCTTCGGTGATACAAAGGAATCATCGGACGATACGACTCTTGAAACAAAGCTCCTCGGCGGCGATGCCGACTATGCGACGGTAAAACGTCTCAATGCGGCAGGTCAGGACATTATGATCCGCAACGGCTTCTTCATGCCGATAGGCGAGGTCAACTTTGTATCGAACAAGGACACCAAGTCCAGCGCTCCCGTAAAGGGTCCGTCAAAGCTCGTTGACGTAACCCTCGGACCGAACGGAACATGGTCGACTATCGACCGTGACCGTTCCAGAATATACACATATGACAATCGCGGTCAGCTCCTTTATGCTTTCGGCGACGCAGGCAACCAGCTCGGCAACCTTAAAACTCCGACATCGATTGCATATGTCGGCTCCGATATTTATGTTCTCGGTCAGAGCATAATTCAGGGCAGGGGCAGCGTTATCACGGTGTTCAAGCGCACCGAATACGGCGACCTCATCGACGCCGCAATCAAGTATAACAACAATCGTGACTATGACAACGCTCTTACAAAATGGAAAGAAATCCTTCAGAGAAACAACAACTTTGACTCGGCTTATGTCGGTATAGGTGAAAACCTTTTCCTTCAGAACCAGTACAAAGAGGCAATGACATATTTCAAAGCCGCAACTGACACGACAGACTATTCCGAATGTTTCAGAATGCTCCGTAAGCAGTGGGTCGAGAAATACTTCCTCGTTGTTCTTGTCGTTCTGGCGGTGGTAATATTCCTTCTCGTCAAGGCTTTCTCGGCGATAAAGAAGAAAAATGCCGCGGGAACAACGAAGGGCGGTAAACGCACCTTCTGGGAGGAAGTGCTCTTTGCATTCCATCTGATACTGCACCCGTTTGACGGTTTCTGGGATTTGAAGCACGAAAAACGCGGATCGCTTCGCGGCGCGATATTCCATGTTGCACTTGCATGCGTCACGGTTATATATAACTCCGTCGGCATGGCGTATATCTTCAACCCCTATTCTGTTTATTCCGGCAATACCTTCAACATGCTTTATACGGTTGCGATGGTAGTTGTTCCGCTTGCGCTCTGGTGCGTTGCAAACTGGTGCGTAACGACACTTTTCGATGGCGAAGGAACGCTTAAAGACATTTTCATAGCAACATCGTATTCGCTCCTTCCGCTGACCCTCACCCTTATACCGATAACAATTCTTTCAAACGTTGCGGTTGAAGGCGAAGGCTCAATGATCACACTTGTAAGCACAATCGGTTTCATCTGGGTAGGACTTCTCATCTTCTTCGGTACAATGACGACCCACGGCTACTCAATGGGCAAAAACATTCTTGCAACATTCGGCACGATACTCGGCATGTTCTTCATTATGTTCATCGTTATGCTTTTCTTCAACCTCATTCAGAAGATGGTTGGATTTATATCCGGCATAATAGAAGAGATAGCCATGCAAAGATAAGAAGGGAGGAACCTGCATGAAAATGAAAAGAATTGCGGCACTTTTTCTTGCCGCGCTGATGCTGATACCTGTTTTCTGTGTTTCCGCCCACGCAGCAGACGAAGTAGCAATTGACAGCTACACCTCAACATCGTATACAGACCAGAAGAAAAAGGTCGACACGATGGAAATGATGTACAGAAGCGACGAATACGGATACGAGATGTATTTCGACAGAAAATCCGGCGAATTCGCGCTCAAAAACCTCAAAACAGGTGAGTATGTGTTCTCAAACCCCTATGATGTTGCGGTAAACACAAAAACAAACGACGCTCACCGTCAGGCATTGCTTTCTCAGATAATTCTCTCCTATACGGACGTTGAGACTCAGAAAACAAGCATATTCAACTCCTTCAAGGACGCAGCCCTCAACGGCGATCAGATCACTTTCAAAACGCTTACAAACGGCGTTCGTGTTGAGTATGCGCTCGGCACAGTCGAATCGAAGCGACTTGTTCCTTATTATATAGAGAAGAGCCGTTTTGAAGAGAAGATATACAACGTTCTTGAAGCTCAGAGACCCAATATGACAAAGGACGAACTCAACACATTCAATTCGTTCTTTATCAACGGTGAAAGAGATGGCGCAGCCAACATCTATAAGCTCATCGACCAGACAGACCCCAAGAACGCAACGCTTGTCAGCATGTGGCGTGACCTTGACACCGGTTATAAATGCCTTGCGGCAAATAACGAGATGGTCATTTACGTTCTCAATCAGGCAAGCGAACGTGTAAAGAAGAATGTTGAAGCGCTTATAAGAAAATACTGCCCCGAATACACATACGACGAGCTCGAATATGACCATGAGCTCACGATGTATGAAGGTCAGGAGAAGGAACCGGCGCTGTTCCGTCTGGCAGTCGAATACACAATCGACGAATACGGACTTTCCGCTTCCATTCCTTCAAAGAGTATTCGTTACAACGAAACGAACTATACTCTTGAAACAATCGCGCTCCTTCCGTACTTCGGATGTGCGTCCACAAAATCAACGGGCAACATCACAAGAACGGGCGGATACCTCTTCATTCCGGACGGCAGCGGCACGCTCATTGAGTATTACAATGACGACGGTACCGTCAAGACAAACGGATCGCAGGGCGGAAAGGTTTACGGCCCCGACTATGTAAGCGGTGATCTTGCAAGCGCGGACGTAAACGAAAACATCGCAAAGTACCGTTTCCCTGTATTCGGTCTCACTCAGTATTACAACGAAACCGTTACAACAGATCGTTCGGGTCGTTCCTCCAAGGTGGACATAGTAGCCCACAAGACAGGCTGGCTCGGAGTTATAACCGAGGGTGAATCGTTTGCTTCGATCACGGCTTATATCGGAAACGTTTACGGTGCGAGCGGTGGCGGTAGCTGCGAATATAACATGATCGCGGCGAACTTCACCGTAAAGCAGGTTGACGCAACAGCGTCCGCGGCAGCTTCCTCCGGCTCGACTACGGGTGGCGGCTCCTCCGCACTTTCCGGAACGGTTGATACAAAATACCTCGGCAATTATACGATAAGATACCTCCTTCTCACAGATCCCGTTGCCGCAGAGAAAAACAACATAACGGATTATTATTATCCGTCTTATGTCGGCATGGCGGCGGCTTACAGAAATTATCTTATAAAGACCGGTGGTATGGAAAAGCTCGAAGGGCTTGAAGATGACGCATCAATGCCGCTTTATATAAACACTTTCGGTTATACAACGGCATATGAAAAGTTCCTTTCGTTCCCGGTATCAAAGAAAAAGGCTCTCACCTCTTATGAAGATATTCAGAAAATGTGCGATATCCTCGGCGAGAGCAATATAAACGATGTCCGTATTCTTATGACGGAGACGGGCAACGTTATAACAAAGGTCAAATGGCCGAGCGTTCTCGGCGGCAAGAAGGGCTTTGAAAAGCTTCTCAAATATGCCGAAGAAAACGGCACTACGATCTATCCCGATTACGACTTTGCAAGTGTTTCCTATCTCGACGCAAACGCAGGCTTCTCCTTCAAGAAGTATGCGGCAAAGTCGATGATAGGCAAATACAAGATGGTTCGCGGTTATGACTATGTATGGCAGATGGTGCTTGCCGGCGGTGAAAGAAACGTTGTTTCGACAGGCTCCTTTGAAGCTATCTATGACAAATTCGCAAAGAAATATCTCAAATATAACGTCGGCGCGATCGGCGTATCGTCTCTCGGTTCGATGCTTTCGTCTGACTTTGATGAGGACGACCCCATCACCCGCGAGGATTCCAAGTATTATACGAAAGAGTTCCTCGAGAGACTTAAAGCCGACAACGGTAAGGTGCTTGTTTCCGGCGGAAACGCATTCACAATTCCTTATGTAACTGACATAGTTGACTTCAGCCTTGATAACAGCGGTTTCTCCGTTTCGACGGCGTCCGTTCCTTTCACGGGAATGGTTCTCCACGGCTATGTAAGCTATGCGGGCACCCCGATGAACCTCGAAGGCGACGTTCAGTACAGACTTCTCAAGTCTCTTGAAAACGGCGCGGCACTTTACTTCACGCTTTCGTATCAGAACACAGACCTTCTCAAGGACAGTATGCTTTCCGAATATTATGCGGTAAGCTTCGATCTCTGGCTCCCGCAGGTTATATCGTTCTATAAAACGCTTAATGATGCGATCGGTTCTCTCCAGAACGCAACAATAACAACTCATGATTTTGAAAAGGCACTCAGCCTTGACGAATCATCTGCTTCCGTTCTCTTCGGAACTTACAACAGACTCACAGCCGAATGTAAGCAGGCAAGGGCAGAGTATGAGGCGGCAGTTGCCGAGGTCGACAGACTTGTTGCCGACCAGAAAGATCCGACAGCCGCAACTGCGGTTGAGGTTGCAAAGCTCGCAGCATACAACACGGCAAAAGCCGCGCTTGACCTTTGCGAAACGGTTATGAACAGAAACTACGTCAAGAACGTTGTTTCCGTGACATATGAAGCTGACAACGGCAAGTCGAAGACATTCTTCATCAACTACAACAGCTATGACGTCATTGTTGAAGGTGAAAAGGGCGTGTTCACAATCCCCGCGAAGAGCTTTGTTGAAAAGTCCGACATTAAGGAAACAGAGCTCCCCATAAGCTCGGTTGAGGCTGTAACGGCTTATAAGCCCACAACAATGGGTCTTGAAACATTTGAGACAGCTTATGAAAGCTATAAGAACGCGGTTGCGTCCGGCAATGAAATGCAGATCGCACGCGCGAAGGAAACGCTTGAAAATACAATAAACTCCATCCCGAAGCAGAACAACGTACTCAAGGTTGTCGGTTCCGACGGAAAGGTTATGTATATCAACACAACAGCGGACAGAGTGATCGTTGAAACAGGCGCACTCGAATATGTGGTAATTGCAAAGCAGAGCTTCGCATATTCCGCAAACTGAAAGGAGGATTGACCTGATATGGATAAAACACAGGGCGAAAATAAATTTTCCGCATTTATGAAAAGGTTGGTACCCAAGAAGTCAGTCTCTCTGAGTGCTAAAAAGGCAAGAGCCGGATGGCTGTTCGTTCTTCCGTTCGTAATAGGACTTATAGTCTTTTACATCGGAATTATAGCAGAGTCTATCGGTTACAGCTTTGCTTCGTATACGAAGATTCCCGCAGCTCGCGGCGGCGGTTACTCGCTGACATGGGTAGGTTTTTCAAACTACCAGAACATTCTTACAAAAACAATCGATACAAAGACGGGCGAAACATTCCTTGAAAGAATGTTCACCGGATTTGCAACTCAGATCGTTGAAGTTGTTGCGATCATCATGCTTTCGCTCTTTGTCGCCATTCTTCTTAACCAGAAGATGGTGGGCAGAGCGGCATTCAGAGCAATCTTCTTCGTGCCAGTTGTTGTCGGTGCCGGAATCATTGCAAAGATCGACTATGAAAACGCACTGCTTGAAAGCATGAGTGCGACAGGCTCGATCGATATGGGCAGCGTCGGCGGAGGCGGTCTCGGCGACCTTGTCGACGGAATGGACATTGCGGCGCTGTTTGAGAGCTTGGGCATAGGAACGTCGTTGGTAAACAGTGTAACGACTCTTATCTCAAACATTTACGAAATAGTAAACCGTTCGGGTGTTCAGATGCTGATATTCCTTGCGGGACTTCAGTCCATCTCGCCTTCGATATACGAATCGTGCCAAATGGAGGGCGCTTCGTCATGGGAAATCTTCTGGAAGATAACTCTTCCAATGATAAGCCCGATAATTCTTGCAAACTCCGTATATACGGTAATCGACTCGTTCACATCGGAAAGCAACAAGGTAATGTCCTATATTCTTTCCATGGCGGACACAACGACCGTAAACGGTCAGCAGGCGGCAGCGGCATGGTCATACTTTGCGCTGGTTATCATAACGCTTCTGCTGGTGGCGCTGATATCAAGAAAAATCGTGTTCTATCAGCGTCGTAACGACTGAGAAGGGAGGATGAGATAATATGAATAACAACACAACTGCACCCCGCGTAAAGAAAGAGAGCAAAAACAAAATCAAAGTCGAGTTTGACAGAGCTCCGCTTCGCGAAAGACTGAAAGCAAAGTATCTCAACGCATATTTCTATAAGAAAATTCTTGTGGCGATATTCAGATTTGTGCTTCTGCTCGGTATTTCATACATCATTCTTTTCCCCTTCTTCTCCAAGATATCGACCTCGTTCATGAGCCCGAAGGACATTATGTACTTGAAGCTCGGAACGATCAAGCTCATCCCCAAGTACCCGACAACGGACACGTGGAAATTCCTCATAGTTGAGAACCATTATTTCCGCGCTCTTCTCAATACCTTCCTCCTTTCGCTTTCGACCGCGCTCATTCAGACATTCGTCTGCGCGATGATCGGATACGGTTTTGCGAAGTTCAAATTCAAAGGAAATAAGATACTCTTCCTCCTCGTTGTACTTACGATGATAGTTCCTCACCAGATTCTCGGTTCATCATTTACGATGCACTTCATGTATCCTTCGATACTGGGAATTGACCTGTCGGGACTGTGCAACGCGCTTGGGTTTACTCAGGGCTTCTATAACACCTATGTTCCGATTTACTTCCTCTCACTTACGGGACTTGCGTTCAAGAACGGTTTGTTCATATTCATTATGAGACAGTTCTATCGCGGCGTTCCCGATGAGCTTGAAGAATCGTCTTATGTTGACGGTTACGGCGTTTTCAAGACGTTTATAAAGATTATCCTTCCGCTTTCCGTGCCCATGCTTATCACGGTATTCATACTGTCGTTCTCATGGCAGTGGACGGACATCTTCTATACGAACACGTTCCTGAACGCTTCGGAACACACGCTCCTGACTTCAAACTCCTTCTGGCAGAGACTTCCCGCGTCGCTTGAAGAAATCAGCACGCAGGCAGGCGCATATGTTGAGACCTTCGAGGTTGCCGTAAAGAATACGGCAGGTATGCTTATCATACTTCCTCTTATCATTATGTATCTGTTCTGTCAGAGATACCTCATTCAGGGTATCGAGCACTCCGGCTTTGGCGGAATGTAATATCAAAAATAAAAACGGCTTGCCGAAAAGGCAAGCCGTTTTTTCTTATGAATTTCAATCGGAATAGAAGGAATTTATGTTTTCGTCACCGCGACGGATGAGATAAAGAATGAGTATAGCGGCGCAGATTATTGCCAGAAGCACCGTCATGATGACGGTCGCTGCGTCCCATACGGTTTCGTATCCTGCGCCGAGCGTCGGGACAAGTCCGCCGCAAAAATTGAATACGGCATGCAGAACGATGCACGGAAAAATACTTTTGCAGACGATCAGCACGACCGCGCACATTCCGCCGATGAGAAATGAGTAGCCAATCTGCATAATCACAGCGCCAATTCCGGCGCCGTCTATGAGGTTCAGCAGGTGAAACAGACCAAACACGACGGATGAGACAACAACAGAAGAAAAAATGCCTTTTTTAGTCCTGCGCGATTTGCAGATACTGGGAAAAAGTACACCGCGAAAGGCAATCTCTTCATAAGTTGCGACGGCAATACAGCTTGCGGCAAAAAGGATTATCTTGCCCGCCGGTGCCGTTACGGTTGCCGTACCGCGCAACAGTGCAATGAAGGGAAGGTTGTTCAGCACCACCAAAAAGCAGGGAATAATCAGCGCGAAATTCTTTATTTTCGGCGAAAATATGTTCAGCGCGAGATATTTCGCAAGAAAGAAGAACGAAACGGAAAGTGCTGACCGCGTTATCAGCATGGAAAGAAGAGAATCAAGCATTTCGTCTCCGGTTTTTATCAGAATAACAAGCGCCATAAGGAAGAGTGATACCACAAGCGACGCCATGCAGGCATGCTTGAAGTCAAAACTTCGTCTTTTCAATCGACCGCCTCCTCTTTGTGCTTTTTGGACGTGAAATAAAGCGCTGCCGAGCCGATTATAAGAATGATTGAAACTATCTGCGAAGGGGAGAGAAAACCCGAGAAAAGCGTTCCACGGTCGTCTCCGCGGAAGAATTCGATTATAAATCTGAACACGCCGTATGAAAGCATGTAAAGCTCCATTATGTGAGTCTTGCCTTTGAAGAGAAGGAAAATCAGAACTGACGCTAAAATAAGAAGAAAGATTGCCTCGAAGAGCTGCGTCGGGATTACTTTATAGCCGAGGTTAACCATATATATTCCGATGGGAGAGTCCGTCGGCTTGCCGTAGCAGCAACCGCTCATAAGACAACCGATTCTGCCGAAAAAGTGTGCCGAGGGAACGGCGCAGGCGGCGCAGTCAAGCACCTGACGAAAGCCCTTTTTGCAATCAAACTTTTTGCCGAAAACAAAATATATGAAAAGGAACGTTGCGGCTCCGCCTATAAGACCGCCGGCAAAGGTTGCACCGGTCTGCGAGTCGATGATAAATTTTCCGCGCTCCTTTATGTTGTAAACCGCCTGAAAAAGAACGGAGGAAACAAATCCGAGCGCGATTGAAAACAGGGCGCAGATAAGCGTAAAATTGAATAGTTTTGCGTTTATCTTCGCTCTGTCTGCGCATATTCTGTAAACCGCGACAGCCGCAACAACGGCGAGCATTATAAATATCGAATACAAATCTATATCGCCGATTATATAATACGGATACATATTGTCCTCCTTTTGTTTTCGGAAATGCCCGCACCGTAAAAGGTGCGGGCACTGGCTTATTATTTTGTTTTGTCCGAAAACAGATCAGTTTTCTTTCTTCTTTCCGAGAACAACGCCTGCGCCGATTACGGAAACAATCGCGATAGCTGCGCCTGCGCCGATTACGGATTTACAGCCGCCGGAAGAAGCCTGTGTTGTTGATGTTGCGGGTTTCGTCGTAGAGGGCTTGGAAGAACCTTCAACGGTTGCCGTGAAGTTTGCGGAAAGTCCTGCGTACTTGTCTGTTACGGTAACCTTCTGTTCTCCGGGCTCAGAGAAGTCGTATTTGACTGCGTAGTCGTCAGCCTTGAGGACTACCTTTGAACCATCTGCATATACATAGGAAACGAGGAGACCTTCTGTTGAGAATCTGTCGTCTACGTTATATTTGAGTTTTGCAAGAGATGTGTCCGCTTCGAGGGAAGTGGGAGTTTCAACGGTTGCCGTTGTTGTAGCGGAGCATTCGATGTCATAAGCGGAAGCCGTGATCTTTACTTTGACTTCGATTTCGCCTGTCTTTGTGAGATCATATTCCTTTTCGAATGTTGCGTTGATCTTTGCGTCAGCATAAGATTTTTCCGTGCCGTCGCTGTAAACGCATGTGATCTTTGCGGAGATATCGTCATCTGTAATTTCGCCGCCGTAACGGTATGTCTTGTCGAGAGCGTCGATCTTGATGCTTACAACGTTTATAACGTTGATGCTGAAGCTCGTCTTTGCGCCATAGAAGTTGATTGTGATTACGTTGTCACCAACCTTGAGGGCGTCATGCTCGAGCTTGAAGGAGCCGAGCTCTTTGACAGCTGTTGTGCCGTCGTTATAAGTTACCTTTATGGAGAGGCCTTCGGGAGCGAAAACGCTGCCGATGGAAGCTCTTTCATAGGTTGTTGTTTTTGCGGGAGTTTCGATTGCGATCTCCTTGATACCGATTACCTTGACATCATATGTCTTGGTTGCGCTACCATAGGAAACCGTGACGGTTGAAGCGTCTGTTTCCTCATTGAAGTTGTAAACTACGTTATAGCTTCCGAGGGTTTCCTTGGAGCCGTCTTCAAATGTAGCTGTAACTTCCATGCCTGTTGTGTCGAGAGTTTCGCCGACATAATAAGTTGTCTTTGTTGCGGGCTTTGTGATTTCGATGCTGGAAACTTTTTCTTCCTTCTTTTCAAGCTCGCTCTTGTAATTTTCGCAGTATTCCTGTGTGCCGAAAACGATATAGTCAACGTCCATTTCAGCGCCTTCATAGGAGCCTGTTCCGTCTGTTACGTTGTAGCCGAAGGGGAAGAAGATGACATCCATGATATTGCCTGCCCAACGCGAGCCTGCGATACCTGTCTTTTCGTCAACCTGGAGAGAGCTGCCGTAGTTTGTTGCAGAGTTCTTCTCGATCATGCTGAACGTATATGTTTTCCATTCGGATGAAACGGGATCAACCTCAACGTTTGTTATGGAAACGTTTGAAATCTTACGACCGCCGCCGCCTATGTTGGAGGATGTGAACGCGAAGGAGATCTGGTCTGCGGAGCTGTAGTTTCTTATACGGATCTTGCAGTATTCCATTCTGCCCTTGAGTTCCTGACCTGCGGAGATATCAACGCCCATATCATCGAGACAGAAGGGAATACCTGCTGTTGTCGATGTGTCAGCCGCTCTGAGCTTGATAACCTCGCTCTTGTCTGTAAGCGTCCATGTGAGGTGCTTTTGACCGCTTGAAGTGTTGAGCATATAAGTGATGAGGTTTTTCTGCTTTGTCGGAATGTATGCAGAAGTTGCGACGTATGTTTCGGGGTCGGTGGGTGTTTCGGATACATCCTTTGCAACCCAGTTGCCGTCTGCGTCCTGCTCTGCCCATTCTTTGTTGTTTGCTTCCGAGAAGTCAAGGAAGTCAACACATGCTATCTGGGCACCCTTTTCGCCTGTGACATAGGTAATGCTTGCGGCGGAAATGCCGAGCGAGGCGATACCGAGAATCATAACAGCAACAAGAAGAATTGATACGATCTTTTTCATTGCGAATAGTTTCCTTTCAAAAAAATGATTTGCTTTGTTTTAAGTCCGCTCCGGAAAGGAGCAAACTTTCACACACATATTATATCACTTATCGACCGGAAAAGTCAAGTAAATATATTGTTAACAAGGGAGAAATATAGTGAAAAAAGCTCCCGATTTTTCATCGGGAGCCATTTTGAAAAATTTTTTATTGTTCATCCAGCATGGCGACTCTTTTTTCGTGTCTGCCGCCGAGAAAATCCGTCGAAAAAAACGTATCGACAAGGTTTTCCGCCGTTTTTTCGTCGATTATTCTTGCGCCGAGGCAGAGAACGTTTGCGTTGTTGTGCTGACGTGTCAGCTCGACGCATTTTTCCTCATAGCAGAGCGCGGCGCGTATGCCTTTGTGACGGTTTGCGGCAATGCTCATTCCGATACCCGTTCCGCAGACGAGAATTCCTTTTTCGCATTCGCCGGAAAGAATCTTTTCGCAGAGCGCATTTGCGTATACGGGATAGTCGACGGAGTCCGCCGTGTCGGTGCCGAGGTTTACGCAGTCGTAGCCCTTTTCCGTAAGATAAGTGATGAGGTGGTTTTTAAGTTCGTAGCCGGCGTGATCTGCTGCAAGTGCAATCTTTTTCATTTTCGTTCTTCTCCTTTTTTCTCGTTATATTCTCTTTCTGCCTGTGACGGGCGGAGGTATGACGGGGAAAGCGCAAGGTCTGTAAATATATTTTTGTCAGTCGCATTTTCATAGACGCGTCGGGCGACGGCTGCGACGGACGGTGCACTCTGAAGTATCAGCTCTTCCGGGGTTTCCTGCGCCGCGGGGAATGCGGCTTTGGCAATTTTGTATCCGTCGCCGAAAAAGTATATCGGCAGGGAAAAGCCGGAAAGCTCGTTTGTAAGATCGGCAGAGGAGATCAGTCTGTCTTCGCAGAGGCGCTCTTTTTTGCCGTTTTCAATGAGAAACAGCGCGTTATAAAGCTGACTGCGCCTTGCATCCATAACGGGACACGCAATAAATTTTCCGCCTATGCCGATTCCGTTTTCGGAAAGTGCGTCAAGCGATGATACGCCGACACACGCCGCGCTTCTGCCGAAAGCAAGTCCCTTTATCAGCGAAACGCCGATCCTTACGCCCGTAAACGAGCCTGGACCAGCCGATACGGCGAACATATCAATATCCTTCGGTGCAAGCCCCGATTTTTCAAAGAGCCCGTCTACCTCCGGAAGCATTGTTTCACTATGAGTAAATCCGCCCGTGACGGAAAAGGCGCAGAGCGTTTTGTCTCCGTCACATATGGCGCCGGCGGCGGTTTTTGCTGTCGTGTCGATTGCAAGAATTTTCATTTTGTCACCTGCTTATTGTAATTTCGCGCGTTTCTTCGCCCGTCTTTTCGATTGTGACGGTGTAACAGTCGTCCGGAAGGAAATCTTCGATTTTCTCGCTCCATTCGACGGCGCATATGCCGCCCGCGTCGAGATAATCGAAAAATCCGGTGCTGTAAAGCGATTCCTCGCCGTCTATGCGATACATATCGAAGTGATAGAGCGGGATTTTGCCGCCATATGAGTTTACTATCGTGTACGTCGGGCTTTGCACGCGTGCCTTCGGACAGAGATATTTTGCCATTCCGCGCACGAACGCCGTTTTTCCGGCGCCGAGGTCGCCCTTCATGGCGAGGCAATCGCCGCGGGAAAGCGTTTTTGCAAATTCAAATCCGACGCTTTCGGTTTCCTCCGGCGACGTTGTGGTTTTTCTGAAAATTATGTCCATTTCAGCCCCTTTTGTGAGAAAGAGTTTTTATTCCTTTAAGGAAGGCGACCGCCGCCGCGTCGATGTCCTCTTCGCTTGTGCCGAGTCCGAAGCTGAGACGCAGGGTGGAGTCGATATCGTCATCGGAAAGACCGAAGCTGCGGAGAACGTGACTTCTTGACTTCGTGTTTGACGAGCAAGCCGAGCCGCTTGAAACAAACACACCCTCCGAAGAGAGAAAATGAAGCATTGTTTCGCTCCTGACGCCGTGCGCCGTGACGCTTAAAATGTGGTGCGCGACGCGCTCGGTCTGCGGAATGTTGAGGCTTATCCCGTCGCCTTCAAGTTCCGAAAAGCGGCTGACGGCATAAGAATACAGCCTATCGAAATGACTGTATACCGAATTCTGATTTTTCGCAAAATAGTCGACCGACGCGCCGAAGCCGGCAATTCCGAGAACGTTTTCCGTTCCGGAGCGGAGCCCGTGCTCCTGACCGCCGCCGAAGATAACGGGTATCAAAGTTTTTTTCTTTATAACGTCTTCGCTTGCAAAAAGTGCGCCCGCGCCCTTCGGTCCGCCGATTTTGTGTGCACTGACAGTGACAATGTCCGCAGGGGAGAGGAGGTTCTTCGGAAGGCGCATATAGCCCTGAACGGCGTCGCAATGGATGATGACGTCGGGGCTGGCTTTTCTTGCCGCGGCGGCGATTTTTGCAATGTCGTTTACAGCTCCCGTCTCGTTGTTCACAAGCATTGCCGAAGCGAGGATAGTGTCCGCCGTCAGCTCTTTTTCAAACGTCTCCATGTCCCATACGCCCTTCGGCGAGGGGATGAAGGCAACTTTGTATCCGAGCGTTTTGAGCCTTTCTGCTGACGCAAGGACGGAGGAATGCTCCGTTTCGCCTATGATAATTTTCTTTCCGGCATTGCGCGGCTTTGCCGTTGCCGTGCCGATTATCGCAAGGTTGTTTGCTTCTGTTCCGCCGGACGTGAAGATAACCTGCTCGGACTTTCCTCTCTTGCCTGCGGGGAGCAGCGACGAAAGCACGGCTTTTCTTGCAGAGTCAACAGCCTCCTGCGCTTTCACTCCGACCGAATGAAGGCTTGAAGGGTTGCCGAAGTTTTCGTCTATGATTGAAATCACAGCCGCGCGCGCCGCTTCGCAAAGGGGCGTTGTCGCGCTGTTGTCAAGATAATGAGTCATTTTATATCTCCGATAAAACAGGCAGAAAAAATCTGCCCGTCATTTTTATTTGAAAACGAACTCTTTTACGATTTTGTCGACGTCGTCCGTGTGTTTTGAATAATTGGCTTCCTCAGCCGTATACGTGAAAATATATATTTTGCTCGCCTTGACGGCAAATATCTGCATTATTCGGTAAGACGTGCCGTCAAGCTCGACGGTGTAAACATATTTGCAGGCATAGGGATTGTCGCCGAGGGACTGATCGGTTGTGTATTGCTCTTCGAGCTTTACGCCGGAAATCGACTTTGAAAGTGTTGCGAAGAAATAATCCTCAAAGAATTTTGAAATTCCCGCATAGCTTATTTTGTTATAGGTGATTGTGTATCCGAATTCGCTCTCGCTTGACGCGTCGACTCTGTCCGCTGCAATAACCTCAACCGAGACGTTGCTGCCGTCAACCGTTTGCGCACTGACAAAGCCCGTCGAAACGTCGGGAGTCCAGTCGTCCGGGACGAAAAGGCGGAAGTCCGTGTAGTCCGAAACAACCTCAACCATTCCGCTGGGTACGCCGGTCTTGTCCTTGCACGACGTAAGCGCAAGGGCACATATTACGATGGCGAGAAAAATCGCCGTAAACTTTATCTTTTTCATTTTTGACGCTCCGTAAATAAACATTGTATTTATTATATCAAACAGGGAGAGATTTGTCAATCGGGGGAGGGGAGGTTTGCTGGCTTTCGGAAGGAAAAAAGCAAAATCCCCGCCTTTGGCAGGGATTTTTAAGTCATTTTAATCTAACTTATTTGCTTTCTCTCATTGCTGCGTAGCATTCGCTGCAATAAACAGGCTTATCGCTTGTGGGCTCAAAGGGAACCTTTGCTTCTTTGCCGCACTTTGCGCAGATTGCTGTGTGCATTTCTCTCTGGGGCTTGCCTGCGTTCTTTCTTGCATTGCGGCAGTTCTTGCATCTCTGGGGCTCGTTCTGGAAACCCTTTTCAGCATAGAATTCCTGCTCGCCTGCTGTGAATACGAATTCAGCTCCGCAATCCTTGCAAACCAATGTTTTGTCCTGATACATTTGTTCTACCTCGCTTTGTTTTGTATGAAAAAATTATTTATTTTGCCCCAAGACGGATTCCGACCGACACCTTTGAATTACAACGCTCTGCCATTAAGCTATTCGGGCATGTGAAAACGAAAACAAAACACAGAAAGTTTTATTTTGATATATTGTATATGATCACCCCGACGGGGCACTTAAAAGATTATAAAAGCTTTCTTAATTTCGCTTTGATTCGTTGCATTGCGTTGTCGATGGATTTCTTGGGTTTTCCGAGCGCCGCCGAGATATCGTCATACGAGGCGGACGCGAGGTAAAGATCAAATACGGAACGTTCGAGATCCGTAAGGGAAAGGGAAATGCGTCTTTCAAGGTCTGCAAGGGACTCTTTGCTTATTATCAGCTTTTCGGGGTCAATATCGTTCTGCGGGGTGATTCCGCTTTGCGGAGCGGTTTCGAGAGGCTCTGTCCTGACGCTCTTTCCGCCGATCGCGCGCAGATAAGATATTATCCTGTTTTTGATGCATATTTTTGCGTAAAGCCCGAATGAAACTCCGCGCTCTGGATTATAGGCGAGCGCCGCGTCATAAAGGGCGATAGCCGCTTCCTGACGCAAATCCTCAAGCTCTGCCCCCGTCAGGGACGAGCCGCTGTACTTTTCGGCGATGGAGTTTATAAGCGGGACATAAAGCGAATAGACCGACTCAAAGGAGAGCGGCACTCCGTTTTGAATGTCCAATATAAGTTTTTGCATTTCGGAGCTTTGCTGCATATAACTTCACAATACTTTTAGATAAATATTAACACTAACATTGTATCAGCATAGGAAGAGATTGTCAAGCGTATTTTAATGAAAAATAAAAATTTGACAAAAATAATGTGATAAATTTTTTCATATTTAATTATTTTCTACAAAAATCGCGCTGTTTTTACACAAAATTGACCAAAACGCAAAAAGCGTTTCTCAAAATGAAGGTCGCAATATACGCAAAAGCGAGACATCTCAGGACGAGAAAAAACGATTTTTTCCGTCCGAGCAGCTGTCTCTGCGCGGAAAGAGTTGCGGCGCACGGGGAATACATCAGGACGAAAACACACAATGCGACAGCATCGGCTTGCCCGATAACCGTCGACAGACCGCCCGGACACATCACGGAGAGGGAAGAGACAATCGTTTCCTTTGCGAAAAAACCGGATAAAAGCGCTGACGCAATCCGCCAGTCGCCAATGCCGAGAGGAGAGAGCAGAGGCGCGATAAGTCCTCCCGCAAGTGCCATAAGGCTTTCCGACGCATCCTCGGTCACGCGGAGGCGACCGTCAAGGGAGCAGAGCAGGTGTACGGCAACGCTGCAAAGCAGAACGACCGTCCCTGCGCGGGATATGAACGCGAGGAGCTTGTGCTTCATCGCCGTTGTGAGATTTTTTAAGGTCGGCAGACGGTATTTCGGCAGCTCGACCGTCAGCGGAGGGGCGGCACGCCCCTTTTTGGATTTTGAATATATAAGCGCGCTTATGTATGCCGTCAGGATTCCGAGAAGATAAATGAGAAAAGCCATTATTGCGGAATGACTTTGAAAGAACGTGCCGATTATCATCGTAAACACGGGCAGTCTTGCACTGCACGGGATAAACGGAAGGGAAAATATGACGGAGCGCCGCTCGGCGGGGTCAAGAGTTTCCGTCGCCATGACTGCGGGGACTGTGCACCCGAAGCCCATGAGCAACGGGATGAACGCTTTTCCGGAAAGCCCCGCGGAGCGCAGAAGTCCGTCCGAAACGTACGCCGCGCGAGCCATATAGCCCGTGTCTTCAAGAAGCTCGAGCATAAAGAAGAGCATCGCTGTCTGCGGCAGAAATGACAGCACCGCCCCCGTCCCTTTGATAAGTCCCTCGGAAACAAGTCCGACGAGAAATTTTCCCGCGCCGACAGATGAAAGCCATGCGGAGACGATGCCTGAAAACTCATCGGAAAGCGAAACGAACAGCTCCGAAAGCGCCTTCACCGGGCCGGAAAACGTCACGGCAAACATAATGAAAACAACTGCGAAAAACAGGGGCAGACCGATATATTTTTTGCAGATAATCCTGTCGATACGGTCGGAAAACGATTCCTTTGCGGGTTCTCCGTGCGTCACTTCTGCCGCAAGCCTGCGGCAGAATCGACTGCGCTCCTCGCCGCCGGAAAATACGGGCTTCGGGATTTTCGGTACAGCGTTCCGCGCCACGTCGACAAGCTCCTTTATACCTCTGTTTTTCGCCGCCGATATCGGAACAACGGGAATTCCGAGCCGTTCCGAGAGAAGCCCCGCGTCAATCTTCGTCCCGTCGCGCTCGGCTTCATCCATCATATTCAGGGCAAGAATGACCTTGCTGTGACGTTCGGCAAGCTCCGTTGCGAGAAAAAGACTTCTTTCAAGATTTGTTGCGTCCGCAACATCAATTACGACGTCCGCCGCGCCGCTTTTTATAAAGCGTTCCGCCGCTTTTTCTTCGCCGCCGTAGGGCGAAAGGGAATACGTTCCCGGCAGGTCTGTAATCTCCGCTTTGAAATTACCGATTTTCAGTGGCGCGCTCTTTGCGCTGATGGTAACTCCCGCGCGGTTTCCGGTGGCTTCCCCGCTTTTTGTGAGCAGATTGAAGAGCGTTGTTTTTCCGCTGTTCGGGTTACCCGCAAGGGCAATGACAGGCAGATTTTTCATCTTTCGCAACATCCTTTCCTTATTTTATATAAATCTATACCTGTCCCGCCCCGTTTATTACTTTCTTTCGCAAATAATTTCGTCTGTGGCTTTTCCCGCCAGCGCGAGCTTTGTCTTGCCCGACTTTATAATCGCTCCGTTTTTTCCGCGCATGAAAAGAACAATCCCGCTGCCCGGGAAAATACCGAGCGACGTATAAAAATTTCGTTTTCTTTCGCTTGCGTTTATATTTTTTACGACGAGAACTTCTCCTTCCGGCGCTGTGAATAAAATATTTTTCTTCTGCATAAAATTTTATCAAGAAATTTGCAAAAAAATCTTGACAAATCCCTTCAATATTGATATACTATCATACGCAACCGATGGGATATTGTGTAACGGTAGCACAGCAGACTCTGACTCTGTATGTTGGGGTTCGAATCCCTATATCCCAGCCAAAAAATCAAGCAACCAAAAGGTTGCTTGATTTTTTTTATCCATTGCGAAAGCAATGGTATATCATCGCCGTTAGGCGTATATCATCACGGGTAGCGTGTATATCATCAGCCGTAGGCTGTATACCGCTTTCGCAATGATGATATACAACACTCCGTGTTGATGATATGCAATTCCTACGGAATTGATGATATACAAGGCTTCGCCTTGATTTATTCGCCGAAGTGTAGTATTATACTTTTAGAAGGGAGTGATATTATGGCGAAAAACTACTTGTTGATATATTCGGAGCAGCTCGCAACAGAAATAGAATTGCTTTGTCAAAATTTAAAAGCGCCTTCCAATACCCTTTTCCAAATTCGTAAAAGTTCAAGCAGCGTTTACGCAAATATTAGAGAAGCTAATTACGGGCAAAGTAAATCGGATATGATTTCTAAATTTGAGATTTCTTTAAAAGAATGCACCGAAACAGAGGGCTGGTTGAAGTTGTTGTTCGAAACGAATATCATAGACGAAGAGATGTTCAGAAGAAATAGAAATCTTTGCGGCCGCATTAGACGAATGTTAATATCAAGTTGCAAAACGCTAAAGGACAACAAATGAAAACTCTTTATACTGCTTTCAAAGGTAAAAATAACACCTCTTATCAGCTTGTTTCACGCATTGATAATAATTCACTTTTTTTAACCAATTCTTTTACCGGTCTTGAAAAAGATATTACGAGATTTGATTGTGATTTTGATGCCGTATATATGTTTGGCATTGATAAAAACTTGGTTGATAAAATTCGAATAGATCTTTGTGCTTGTTATAATAGTGAGCATATATTTACTGATTATGATTTGTTATCTTTAGAAAGTAAATTAAATGAATCAAATATATCATATTATATTTCAAAAGCTCCGACAAAATATTTATGTAATGCCGCATATTATCACATGTTGAAAAAGAACCCCAATACTGTTTTCATTCATATTCCGTCATTAAAGGGCATGAATGAAACTTTAATGAACAAATTAGCAGATATTTTTTGAGTACATCTTTTTCGGCACCTATACTCAAAAGAAAAGAGCACCTCTTGGGTGCTCTTTTTGTTTTCTTTATTTATCCGTCTGAAATTTTTGACAGGCATCCGGCACGGTCAAAAGCGCCTGAACCTTTGTAAAACTGCTTTTTACGGGTGAGATTATCTGTATTTGTCCAGAACAGCCCTGTATTCGGGATTTTTCAGAAGCTCGGCTCGTCTGCCGTCCGTAGCACCGGTGCGGTAGTCAATGTTATACTTGAGAATGTTCTGCCGTGCTCCTTCAAAATAGCGATCAAAAGCCCGGTTCAAAGGTTCGTTTTCGCCCCTCGCTTCTTCCAGCAGTTTCTTTGCGTAAAGATTTTTGTCCATAACGGCGATGATCTGCTCGTCGGTTCCGCCGCGGTAGTAAAGATCGTTCTCTATTCTTCCGAGAAAAGATTCCGCAAGCATCAGGAAGAACGCTTCTTTGGTTTCTCTGTAAGCGTTCAGCATCAGGTTGCCATACAGAATGGCGCGGTCCACTTTCTCCGACATCGACAGCGCGGGATCGAAGAACACGGTTCGTCCAAGTTTGTCTGCCGCAAAATCACCAAGCTCATACATATTTTTCCGCACGTGAAAATAGTATTCGTCCGTGTCCTTTGCGAACAACTGCTCGGTTTTCTGCCCGCTTGTGGTATACCAATCCGCGAACTTTGTCTGATATATCCGGAGTGCTTCGTCCGTTTTTCCCTCCGCGTGAAGAATTTTGGCGCGCATGTTCCATGCGCCCAGCCGCAACGCGTCTTCGGTGCAACCGTCCAGAATCTTTTCGCAGATTGAAAGGAATTCCTCCTTGTGTTCTATCAGAACCGTCGGGTTGTTGTCTGCCATATCACCTCCGATATTCCACATATAGTAATGCATGATCCGATAGTCGTTCGGATAATCATGATATGCCTTTACGATAATTTCACGTCCTTTGCTATCTTTCCAATGCTTTCTGTAAAGAGCGATTGTTTCATCAATATCAGCCTGAACTTTTTTCTGATCGTATCCCATAAGCTCGTCAAGTGTTACTTCAAAGAAATACGCCAACGGCTGAAGAAGTGTAATGTCGGGATACGTTTCGCCTCGCTCCCACTTACTTACTGCGGCGCACGTGACGTTCATTGCCACAGAGAGCTGCTCCTGGGTAATATTTTTTGCTGTACGCAAACGTTTTATATTTGCGCCGATAGTCATTTCCATAACTGTACCTCCGCTAAAACCAAAATAGTAAGCCGACGTCTGCTTCCAATGCTATTATAGCATAAAATAGTTTTTTGAAAAGGCATTGTTGGGACATATGGGATTAACCGCAGGTTAAAAAAATATACTGCGAGAATAATTGCAGTCATAGATAAAGTCGGAGCCGGCTGTGTAGCGAACCCAAAAATGGCAGGTATTCGGTAATGCCTTACGTATTTGAAAGCGATATCTTTTTCGGCGGCGCGATACAAAAGAAAAGAGCACCTCTTGGGTGCTCTTTTCTTTTGGCTATAGGGATTCGAACGGGCTCGGTAGTGAATGACCTGCCGGTGGCAGGTCAGAGCCGAGCCTGACCGAGCGTCGTCGAGACGCGAGAATCCGAATCCCTATATCCCAGCCATATCGCGAAGCCAAAAAAGATATCATGGCTTCGAACCCCCCGAA
>UQUT01000003.1 GCA_900544285.1 uncultured Eubacterium sp. | reverse complement strand
CAAAGGGTAAGTAGGATACTGAGTATTCGTTTTTTCATTTCTTGCTACCTCCGTTATATAAATTTAATCAAGAGCGGTTATTGTGATTGTGCCTTTGAAGCTTTCGAGGCGGGTATTGTATGCCGACTGTTCAAACATAAACTTCAGCGTTATGTCCTTGTCAGACGCGTCGTATATTCTGGTGAAATTAAAGGAATGTTGGTCGTTTGTCTGTGCTATTTTTTCGCCGTCACGTTTTATACGTGTAACCTCACGGCAAAGATCGTCGTTATAACCGTCTGTCATCTGGATGGAGTAGTTACCGCTGTTATTGAACTCGTTTGATACCACCTGGAGAGAGCCGCTTATGGTTACGCTGTAAATATGACCTTTTTTGAGCGTAATCTTATCAAGATAAGTGGATATCAGGTCTCCGATGTTTACCTTTTCATAGATGCCTAAAGCCGCACTGCCGTCATTGAGAAATACTCTCGGAATTCTTGTTTCTGCATAAAAATATCCGGAGCAGGCGCCGTTCTGACCGGCGTCGCCCTTGTCGCCTTTGTCACCCTTATCGCCTTTTTCACCTTTTTCGCCCTGATCTCCCTTTTCGCCTTTGATACCGTCGGTGCCCGCCGCTTTCACGCCGGTGTCGGTTTCGCCGATCCACCAGTTGCCGTTTTCTCCGATGAAGGGAGTTTTTCCGTCACTGCCGCGAAGGGAAGAGAGATCATAAAGGTTCAGCCATACTTCATCTCCCGCGTAACGCCATTGAAGCGTACTCTCGTTTACACGGAATTCGGGCGATTTGCCGTCCTTGCCGTCTGCGCCTTTCTGTCCGGAAGGACCTGTTATATCGGAAAGCGCAACGAGGTTCTGCCATTGACCACCCTCCTGACGCCACTGTATGTATGAATCGCTTTTTTTGACCTCGACACTTTTCCCGTCGACTCCGTTTCTGCCGTTCTTTCCGTCTTTGCCGTCGGCACCGTCCTTGCCGTCGACCCCGTTTTTACCGTCAAGGCCGTCTTTGCCATCCTTGCCGCTGGTGCCGTCTTTACCGTCTGCGCCTTTTTCACCTGCGGCACCTTTGAGCTCGTCAATGGAAACAAGATCGTGCCATTCGGATTCGCTTGCGTATTTCCATTGGATAGCCGTGCCGTTGTTGCGTACTTCGGGTGAATCGGCTTTGATTTTTGACGCTTTGCTCCATCCGGTTGCAAAAACAACACAGAACACAAGAAGCACACAGCACAGTGCCGAAAGAGCCATTGCCAATAATTTTCTGTTTTTCTCCATTTTCGTTCCTCCGATCGGAAAATTTCCTGCGGCGGGCTTTACGTCCGCTCGCGCGCCGCAGAGCGCAAGCGGGCGGCGGCTTTTGCCGCGATTTATTTCGTTTTGTATTTTTCGATGAACAGGGAAACGCCCTGCTTCAATACTTCCATCTGGCTTTTCATATAATATTCGTCGCCGAACATTGCAAAATGCACGCAGGCGCGGATAAAAATGAATATCAGCGGGGTGATTACGTCATAAGGAATTCCGATTTTCGGTTCGAGCAGCTTTGCATATTCCGTGTAACGGCGGTCGACTCCTTCAAAGAATTTTTTGCCGCACTCTATATATTTAGGGTGCGTATAGACCTGATACATAAGGCGGTATTTTTTGCCGTGCTCCCTTGCCGTCCAATAGGGAACCTCGTCTATAAACCGCATGACGTCCTTCGGGTCTGTCGGAGCTTTTGCCATAAAATCGTCCTCGACCTTGGTCATACAATAATCGGTTGACTGGATTATAAGGTCGTCTATATCGTTAAAATATGTATATATTGCGGCTTTGGATATTCCCGCCGCCTCCGCTATTGCCGAAATGCCGACCTCGGAAAGCCCGTTTTCGGCGTAGCAATCATAGCAGACTTCCATTATATGCGCTTTCTTTTCGTTGAAAGCCGTTTCGTTTCTTGTTCTCATGTGTCCCTCCGAATAATTGACCGAACGGTCGATTATATTATATCACATTCCGGTTGTCGAATTCAAGCTTTTGCGGAAGTTTTGTAGGAATAGACAAATAAATTATGATTTATTGCACAAAACTGCCGTATACATAGAAAGTCGACCCGTTCTTGCGCCGCAAAACTTATAAATCATATGTTTTTGCGCCGATATATGATATAATGAATCCGGACTGAAATTCGTACATAACGGAGGAAACAGAAATGGATATATGGGAAAGACTGTATCTCAAAGCAAAGGAGCAGTATGCCCCGCAGGATGTTTCGCCTTTTGTTTATGCGCATCATGTCGTTTGCGCGATAGAAAGCGAAAACGGGGAAATATTTACGGGGTTCTGCATTGAAAGCTGCAGCGGGGTCATGAATCTCTGTGCGGAGAGGGTTGCCGCGCTGAATATGTATATGACGAGCGGGCAGACCGTCATAAAAAGAATGATAGCCTTCCGCGACAAGGCTCCCTACGGCGGCGGGAGCGGTATGCCGTGCGGCGCATGCCGCGAGTTTCTGATGCAGCTTTCCGAGAAGAACAGAAATACGGAGATAATGGTCGGTTACGAAAGCAGAAAGACCGTCACCCTCGGCGAGCTTATTCCGGAATGGTGGGGCGACGAGCGGTACGGTTCAGAGAAACGATAAGCTTTTTGCGTGCGCCCGGTACGGCTTGTGACGTCATTTTTCTCGCGGGGAAGAGGCTTGCGGAATGGGCGGAGGCGGTCGAGACGACGGGCTATGCATAAGCGAGGTTGCTTTTGCCTTCGGACTTGAAAAGAATAACCCGCCGCCCGGGCCGATACTTGCAAAGTTATTTCCCGCGGACAGCTTTCACAATCTTGTCACGCGTGGACTGATACGCTTTGCCCGCGATAGATGAGCTTATGCGCCGTCCGTCACACTTCATAGCGGATACGGAAGAAACAGTCGACGAAAAAACCGACGACGTAACAGGCGATACTCCGACGCTTCGCGGCGTTGACGACAGCAGCGGCTTCATAAAGGATACCGAGGAAAATCCGGATGTCCCGGAGCCGACGGAGGAGCAGACCGAAAAAACACCCGAGGGCGGATTTTTCGCGCGGCTTTTCCGCAGAAAAATATAAAAACACAAAAAAGAGTAAACATATATGAAATCCGAGAAAAAACGTCATCCCGCGCACGGGAGATAATTTCACAGATTATATTCTGCCTGCTTCTTGCGCTGATATTTTTTTCGGCGGTGTTTCTCGCGTTCAGGGGAAAGCAGAGCCGTCCGACCTTCGTTTTTGACAGAACTTTTTTTGTGGGTTGAGACGGAAAGTACGGAGCACACTATTGACGGGCGCAGTTATGTTGTGGTAAAAAGATATAAAGGGGAGAAAATCGGGGTCGGAGATATCATTGTTTTTTGAATGTCCCGACGAAAGCTCGCCCATATACGGAAGTCCGATTATCCATCGGGTCATTGATGTGACGGACGAGGGTTACCGCACAAAGGGCGACAACGAAAAATTGCTTGCCGACACGTGAATGTTTCGCGCCCGCCGGCAATCCAGCCCGACTTTGTCAGCTATTATGTGCGCATAAAAAAGAAGTTCGGCATAGGGGACGGTTGCGTGATGCTTGAATTTACGGAGAGCTTCGCATACGAAAATTATGAATACCTTTCCGGTGTAATATCCGAGCTTCATTCGGCGGGTTTCCTTTGCTCGCTTGACGATTTCGGCACGGGATATTCGTCATTTGCCGTGCTGAAGCTGCTGAATTTCGACGAAATAAAAATTGATAAATCGCTCCTTGACAGAAGCAGTCATCCGGAAAGGGACGCAATTCTCCTGCAAAGCATTATCGGTATGATAATCAAGCTCGGCATAAAGATAACGCAGGAGGGCGTTGAGGACATGGGTGAATTTGGAATGCTTGAAAAGATGGGGTGCGACGTTATACAGGGCTATTTCTTTGCAAAGCCCATGAAATATATTGACTACTGCGAGTTTGTAAACACAAACTTTCCAAAGCCTTGAATACGGCGGTCACGGAAGGATGAACCGCGACCGCATTTATGACATTAAATAATCAAATGCACGGAGGAATTATGGAAAACGTGGAGAGAATGTCGAAAAGTCAGGTCTCGGAGGAGATAAAAACACTCTCAAAATATTTCAGCTGTGTACGCGTGCTTGACGCGTCCTCTGTTTCTGCGCCGGAGATGAGCATCGCGTCAAAGGGCAGCGAATGTGACTGTTACAGGGTGTGGGATCGCAGCGTTCCCTGCGATTACTGCGTTTCGGCGCGCGCCCTTGCGGACAGAGAAACCAAAAACAAGATAGAAACGGTCGGCGATAAGGTCTTTTCTGTGACGGCGAGATACGTCGAGATTGACGGCAAGCCCTCCGTAATAGAGATGATACGCGAGTTTGACAGCGATTTCATTGCGGAGTATTCGCGGGAAAGCTCGCGCATTCCGAAACTTGACGACTATTACGACAAGATTTATATCGATATTCTTACAGGCTGTTACAACAGGCGCTTTTACGAGGAACGTCTGAAAAACAGTACGATAAGGGCGGGCGTCGCGTTTATGGATATCGACGATTTCAAGCTGTTCAACGATGTTTACGGTCACGCCGCGGGGGATGAGATCCTGCGTGCGGTCGTCGGTCAGCTGAGGAGCTGCATGCGTAGCGTGGATAAGCTCATAAGATACGGCGGGGACGAATTTGTCGCCGTTTTCCCGGGAATCGAGCGCGGAGCTCTTCTGGACAGATTGAACTCCATACGTGAAAAGATACTGCAGATAGAGATAAACGGGCTTTCGGCCGTCAACCTTTCGCTAAGTATCGGGTCGGTTATGGCGGAAAAGGAATCGATAAACGAAGCCGTCAACCGCGCGGACGCGCTGCTCATGTATAAAGCAAAAAAAGGAAAGAACACCGTCATAGCGGACGAAAATATTTCGGGGGCGCCGTCAAGGGAGAAGGCGAACGTGCTCATAGTCGACGATTCGGAATTCAACCGCGAGATACTCGTTTCGATTCTCGGCAACGAATTTTCGATAATCGAAGCGGGAAGCGGCGAGGAATGTATAAAGTTTCTCGAGCATTACGGCAAGAACATATCCGCTGTCCTTCTGGATGTCATCATGCCCGGGATGGGCGGATTTGAAGTGCTTTCGTATATGAACGTCCACCATATAATCGATTCCGTTCCCGTCATAATGATAACAGGGGATGAGTCCGAGCAGTCGATAAGGCGGGCATATGAGCTGGGAGTATCCGATTATATAAGCCGCCCGTTTGACGTCAAGGTCGTTTACAGGCGCGTTATAAACACAATACAGCTTTATTCAAAACAGCGCAGACTGATAAAGCGCGTGACGGAGCAGACCGTAGAGAAAGAAAAGGACGCAAAAATCCTGACGGGAATAATCAGTCATGTTGCGGAATTCCGCAACGGCGACAACGGCAGGCACGTCATGAGTATACGTCATCTCACGCGAATGGTTCTTGAAAGACTTGCGCTTAAAACGACGAAATATAATCTGACAATGCGCGATATCGATATGATAACGAACGCTTCCGCGCTTCACGATATCGGCAAAATCGCGATTGACGAAAAAATCATAAACAAGCCCGGGAAGCTGACGGCGGAAGAATTTGAGATTGTCAAAACGCATACGACCGTCGGCGCGGAGATGGTATGGAGCCTCCTCGAATACCGCGGCGAGCCGCTTTTGCGCTATGCTTACGATATCTGCCTTTATCATCACGAAAGGTATGACGGCTCCGGCTATCCGAAGGGACTCTCCGGCGATGATATACCGATAGCCGCGCAGGTCGTTGCAATATGCGACGTATATGACGCGCTGACGAGCAAGCGTGTTTACAAGCCCGCAATGACGCACGACGAGGCGATGAAGATAATCAGTGTGGATGAACGTGGAAAATACAATCCCGCAGTGCTTGAATGTTTCTGCGAGATGGAAGCTGAGTTGAAAGGGCTCGGCGCGTCTGAAAACTGAAAAAAGGTCACGCGATTGAACAAAAAATGGGGGGAAAAAAACAGATGGAAATCAGAAAATTTTATGAAACGATAGGCTCCGATTACAAGGACGTTGAAAAGCGCATGGGCTCTGAAAAGCTGGTTGTGCATTTTGTCGGCAGATTCATGCAGGACAAGACATTTGCCTCGCTTTCCGAAGCGATGGAAAAGAATGACGGCGAGGCGGCTTTCCGCGCGGCGCATACTCTCAAGGGTGTTTGCAGCAATCTCGGCTTTGACCGTCTGCGCGAGGTGTCCTCGGAGCTTACGGAGACGCTCCGCCACGGAAGCATCGATGGAAGCGAAGCTCTCTTTGCAATCGTCAAAAAGGAATACGAGAAGGTTATCGGCGCCTGGGAAGGCTGATAATTCTTTGAAAAAAGCCGCGCGGAGGACGGAATGTCTTGCATAGCGGTGAAAACGGTGATAGAATATTTCCGGAAAGCGGATCATCCCCACGGATAAGCCCTTTAACGGAAGAGTCATCATGGAGATAAAAATGGAAAAATCAACGAAAATCAGTGCCGGCAGCACGCGGCAGTTCCGGATAGTCATTTCCGCTATTGCGGCGTTAATTGCGGTGACGCTCGGACTTTTTCTGAATTTTTACAACAATTACATAGACAAAATGCTTTATTCGGAGCGTCTGAAGCAGATGGAGGCGGTGACGGACGAGCTCTTCTTTGAGATTGAAAACGCTGTCAGCATGCATTGGAGCCGCGCGGACAGATACTGCAATTATCTCATCCGCGAAAAGCCGCGGACGGACAAAGCCCTTGCCGCCTTTATGGACGAGCAGGAAAGGCTGAATAATCTCGACGTGACGAGCGCAAGGGCTGTTGCCGTGGACGCGGACGGGCTTTATTATACGTCGGAGTGGCGCCGCGGAGAGCTTAAAGAGCTGGATTATCTTTCGGGCGAGCCAAAGAAGGTCAGCTTTCTTTCTCAGTCGGTTCCGAATGATGAAACGTATATATTCTTTCTGAACAGACTTCCGGAAAACGTTGAGATAGAGACGTCGGAAGGGAATATATCCATCGTCTATTACGGCTTTTATCAGAATATGACGGAGCTGAACAAGTATTTTTCTTGTAAATCCTATGACGACAAAAACAGCGTTTACGTCCTGAACAGCAAAGGCGAAAGACTGTTTTGCAGCGGTAACGAGAATCTTATAACTGGTCACAACGCGATTGAAACTCTCAAAGGGCTTGAATATCTTCACGGAACGACCTTTGAGGACGTCAGAAGCGAGATGCACATGCGCGGAACGGCATATTCAAACGCCGTAATCGACGGGGAGGAATATTATTATGCCATCCGCACAATGGACAGCGACAACTGGACGTTGCTGTTCCTTGTGCCTTCATCATATGTTGCGGCGGACGTTGTCAAGCTTGTAAACACGACAATGTGGCTCGTGCTTGTATTTGCGATAATACTTGTGGCGGCGAGCATCATTGCCATCGTTTATATATTCAGATTTACAAACAAACGCGCTCTCAGTGCCGAACAGCTCAATTCAAAAAAGCTGAAAAAGGTCAACGAGGAGCTTTCCGCGGCGATTGAAACAGCGGAGCGGGCGACGCGCGAGGCGGAATCCGCAAACAAGGCAAAAAGCATGTTTCTTGCGAACATGTCGCACGATATAAGAACCCCGATGAATGCTATTATCGGCGTTACTCACCTTATGGAGGATGAGCCCGACATCTCGGAAAAGATGAATGGTTACGTTCACAAGGTGCAGGTCGCAAGCCGACATCTGCTCGGAATCATAAACAACATTCTTGATATGAGCAAAATCGAATCCGGAGAGGTAAATATCATCTTCGAGCCTGTCGGAATTGCGGAGCAGGTTTTCCAGGTGGACAGTATTATCCGTTCGCAGACAAACGAAAAGGGACAGGAATTCATCATAACGTCGCATGGTATAGTTCATGAATATCTCATAGGCGACGGACTGCGGCTGAGACAGGTGCTCATAAATCTGCTTTCAAATGCAACCAAATACACAAAGGTGGGAGGGAAAATCGTCTTTGACATAACGGAGCTTGCCTCCGACAGTGATGACAAGGCGAAATTCGCCTTCACCGTGTCCGACAATGGTATCGGCATGACGCCGCAGTTTGCGGAAAGAATATTTGAGCCGTTCACCCGCGCGGAAAACTCAGTGACGAACAAAATTCAGGGCACGGGACTCGGCATGGCTATAACGAAGAACCTTGTCGGGCTCATGGGCGGCGAAATATCCGTCGGAAGCGAGGAGGGCAAGGGCAGCACATTTACGGTTACCCTTGAATTCCCCATAGACAAAGAGGCTGTATGCAGGCTCGGAAACGAGAGAGTTCTTCTTGTGACGGACGAGGACTTGCTCATAAGCAATATGAAGGTCGCGCTTGAAAATACGGAGGCAAGGTTGCTTTCGGCAAAGTGCGATCAGGAGGCGCTTGCGCTGCTGAAAAAAGAAACGGTCGATGTGATAATCATCGGCGGAAGACTCAGAGATAAAGATGTTGCAGAGGTTATCGCGCGCTATCGCGAAGCGGCCGGCTCCGACATCATATTCTGCACGGATTATACCTGCAATGGCCAGCGTCACGAAACGCTTGCAAAATGCGGAGCGGACGGCCTAATAGCCCGACCGATATTCATCTCCCGCCTTGCGTGCGCGATAAGCAGTATCCGCAGAGACAAGGCGAGCCCTGCCGATTCGGGCGATACAAAGCTTTGCGGCATGCATTTCCTCTGCGCGGAGGACAACGACCTCAACGCCGAAATCCTCACGGCGCTCCTTGAGATTCACGGCGCGACCTGCGACGTTTATCCCGACGGCGAGGAGCTTGTTCGCGCATTTGAAAACGCCCGCGAGGACGATTACGACGCGATTCTAATGGACGTTCAGATGCCGAAAATGAACGGTTTTGAGGCGACGGAGAAGATACGCGAGGGCAAAAACCCCGTGGGAAAGACGATACCCATCATTGCCATGACGGCAAACGCGTTCAGCGAGGACGTCAAAGCCTGCATTGACGCGGGCATGGACGCCCATGTTGTAAAACCGATAGATATCGCCACACTCGAACGGACGTTGCAGTCAATAAAAATGGCGGGCAATGGAAGTCTGAGGGGTACGCTCATTTGCTCGCAGGCGGCAATAACGCCGCCGGCCGCCAATAATAATGACGAAAAATGAAACAAAATTCTGTTTTCCGGAGATTTTATGATCAGTAAAAAGCGTTGTTTTGCATTGATTTTAGCGGCGATATTTCTGCTTTCGCTCTGCTCGTGCACCTCGCACGAGAAGGACGATCTCCCCGAGATTACTATCGGGTATGAAAATTATCGCCCGTATATACGTACCGATGAGGACGGAAACCCGTCCGGACTCGACGTCGATCTTGCCGTTGAGGCGTGCCGACGGATGGGCTATAAAGCGGTTTTCAGAGAAATAGATTGGGACAACAGGGACAAGATACTCGAAAGCGGCTCTGTCGACTGTCTCTGGAGCTGTCTTGCGATGGACGTCCATGACGATTCGTATTCATGGGCAGGACCCTACATGATGAGCAGACAGGTTGTTGCAGTGCCCTATGACAGTCCGATAAGAACCGTTTCGGATCTTGAAGGAAAGGAGATTGCCGTCAGAGAAGGGTCTAAGGCGGAGAGCATTTTTCTCGGATATGCGGGAATAGATGTGCCGTCCGTTCAAAGGGTCTACTGCCTTGACAAAACAGAGGATGCAGTCACCGCTTTGCGCAACGAATATGTCGACGCCTGCGCCGGTTATGCAGCGTCATTGAGAGAGCAGCTTGAGCTTGCCGATATTGAATACCGCTTTCTTGACGACGACCTTTCCTATGCGAAGATAGGCGTTGCCTTCAGCAAGGACAGCAAAAGCGGTTTGCGCGAAAAGCTGGAGAACGCGTTTGAAGAAATGTATAAGGACGGAACGACCGAGCGCATTCTCAAAAGCTACGGCGTTGATACGAAAAAAGCATTGAAAGGTGTTACCGGGGATGAAAACTGAAGGTCGACCGAGAAAGAAAGCACATATATCCGTTTTCGGAGTGATTGCGGTCGGTCTTGCGCTACTGCTTGTGGTGCTTGCTGTCGTCGGCCATTTTTCATTCAGAAGCGAAACGGTGAGCGCAAGGCGCACGATGGAGACGCTGAAAAAACAGTGCGTCAGCTTCAATAAGCTCGTCGCCGCCGACAGGACGAAAAGCCTTTTCCGCATTTCGGATCTTCTGCGCGATGTCAGAAGAGAGATAAAAGCGAATCCGGAGAACCTGAGCGACGAATACCTTGAACAGTATGTCGACAGAACGCGTATCAGCGGGGTTGCCGTGCTTGACGAAGAGCTCCGGCTTGTTGCCTCGGGATATACGCGTCAGTTCAATACGGAAAACTGGGAAGTCATTGCAAAAGGAAAACGCTTTCAGAATATATTGGCATCGGAAAACAAGATACTGCTGACAAGACTGGTCATTGACGGGGAGTATTATGATATTTGTGCCATGTCGAGAACGGACGCAAGAGGAATTGTTATAGGCTTTTATAAGCAGCCTTCGGGTCTTATCCTTGATACGGAGAGCGACCTTGAAAGCCTCATCGGCGGACTTTATCTTGAAAGCCACGGGCAGTATTTTATTGCAGAGAACGGGATTGTCCGCGTCAGCAGTGACGTCGCCGCCAAAAACACATATGTTTCGGATAATCCGATTCTTGAAGCGTCCGCACACGTGGCAAACGACGGCGCTCTGCACCTTGTAAATTCCGAAGGAAGGAATTATCTTGTCTGCCGTTCGGGCTGCGAGGGATTTGTTCTGTATATATATTATCCGATATCGTCCGTCTCCGTTTCGTGGATTGCGGCGACGGGAATATTCCTTGCGGTATATTTTGTGCTGTTGCTGCTTTATTTCATCGTGCGCAACCGCGCGCTTTACGAAAACAGCAGAAAGCTGGAGGACAGCAACGCACATCTGACGGAGACCGTCAAAATGCTTCAAGCGCTTGAAACGATATATTTCGCGCTGTTTTATGTTGATATCGAAAACGACACCTATGAAACGATATATATTCCGTCGTGGCTTGTGGGCAAGCCCGTGCGGAACGGAGTCTACACCGATCTGAAAAAGATGTTTGTCGACACGATGGTCGTGGCGGAATTCAAAGAGGAGGTCGACAGCAGAATGTCGATCGAATTTATCCGC
Source organism: uncultured Eubacterium sp. (assembly GCA_900544285.1). Classification (GTDB taxonomy): domain Bacteria; phylum Bacillota; class Clostridia; order Oscillospirales; family CAG-272; genus CAG-841. The sequence goes on along the minus strand of UQUT01000003.1, from coordinate 100,630 downwards.
GAAACGCTCAACCGCGAGAAAATAACGGATGTGCGCAAGAGCTTTTATACGGACTATCAGGCACTGCACGAAGGGAAGATTGTCTGGTGCCGCGTCAGTGCGACGACTGTTGACTATGCCGAGGACGGAAGCCCTGCCCATATTCTCGCACTTCTGCAGGACGTCGACGTTGAAAAAGCGAAGGAAGCGGAATATCAGGCGAGAATACTTAAAGAGGCGCAGGATGCGAAAATCGCAAACAATGCAAAATCCGAATTTCTGCGCCATATAAGTCACGATATACGGACTCCGATAAACGGTATCAGAGGCTATATAGAAATTGCGACTCAGCATCGGGACGACCTTGCAATTCAGAATTATTGCAGGGAAAAATCGCTGACGGCGATAAACGTTCTTCTCACGCTGGTCAACGGTCTGCTCGATATGAGCAAGCTTGAAAGCGGAAATATAACGCTTGAAGAAAAGCCCTTCAATCTCACCGCCGTTCTGGATGAGATAAATACGATTCTCAGTCCGCAGGCGGTAAATAAGGGCGTCAGATTTGAGACTCTGCGCAAGGAAGAGCTACCGGTTACGCACGTTATCGGAAGCCCGAGATATGTAAGTCAGGTGATAATGAATATGACGGGAAACGCCGTCAAATATTCAAAGCCGGACGGCTGGATAAAAGTAAACACGACGCTTGTTTCCGAAACCGAGGACACTGTCACATACGAATTCGTCTGCGCGGACAACGGTATAGGAATGAGCGAGGAATTCCAGAAGCGCATGTTTGAACCGTTCGCTCAGGAGGCGGACAACGCCCGCACGACCTTTGAGGGCGCGGGACTCGGTCTTTCGATTGTGAAAAAGCTCGTCGACGCCATGGGCGGAACGATAATCTGCAAATCGCAGAAGGACGTCGGAACGGAATTTCACATCGTGCTGACGTTTGTAAAGGACAAAAATTACCGCGCCGAGCCGGAGAAAAAATCCGAAACGAACAAGGACGCGCTCCGCGGGATGAACGTTCTCATTGCGGAGGACAACGATCTAAATATGGAGATTGCGGAGCTCCTTCTGAAGGACTCCGGAGCAAACGTCACAAAGGCATGGAACGGCACGGAAGCTGTCGACGCTTTCAAAAAATCTGCCGTCGGCTATTATGATATCATCTTCATGGATATAATGATGCCGGAGATGAGCGGGCTTGATGCCGCGAAGGCGATACGCTCCCTTGACCGTCCGGATGCAAAGACAGTGTTCATTTCGGCGATGTCGGCGAATGCTTTTCAGGATGACGTCCGCGGCAGTCTCGAAGCGGGAATGGACGAGCACCTGTCAAAGCCCGTCGAGGAGGAGAAAATTCTCTCAATCGCGGCGAAGGTCAGACGGAGAAAAGGATAAAAATCACCTTCATTTTTCCGAAAATCTATTGAAAACGCAGAATATGTGTGAAACAATGTGACCGGGTAAACATCTCCGGTCACATTGTTTTTTTAGATCGGGGGCCGTCTCCGGAAAACGCGGTGGCGACGATAGTCGGGCTGCCTTCGGGTAGCTTTTCAAAGGACATTAAGTTAGCGACTGCTAACTTAACCGGCGCACTTTCGCGTATTGACAGCGTCCTCGACGCGAAGCCCATGAGCGAAAGCTCCTCTCCCGATCATCCCGCAAATTCAATCGTCGATCTCTCGGACGTTCATTTCTCATATGACGGAAAGACGGATGTCATCTGCGGCGTTTAGATGGAGATTGCAGCGGGACAGACGGTTGCATTCGTCGGCCCTTCGGGAGGCGGAAAATCGACGCTCGCAAGCCTTATCACGCGGCTTTCGTGGATATTTGCTTGAAAAGCGGGAAACTTCATTTCGCTCCGAGAATGAGCCTGACCTTTTCAAAGTCCCGCGGGTATGTGATTTTCATATTGCTTTCGCCGCAGTCGACAAGTCTTATTCTTTTCCAGACAGCTTCGACGAGCGACGCGTCGTCGGTTAGGGAAGAGTCGATGAGCTTTCTTTTTTCAAGGGCTTTTATATAGAGCTCCTTTGAAAAGACCTGCGGGGTCTGCGCCCGCCATACTGTCGCCCTGTCGACCGTGCCGGATATAAATCCTTCGCCATCCGCGGTTTTTACGGTGTCCGTTATCTTCACGGCGGCTATCGCAGCTTTGCAGTCATATGCTGCGGAGACCACGGCGGATATCTGCCGCGGGTCTATTGCGCAGCGTGCGGCGTCATGTATTGCGACGAACTCCGTGCGGTTGCCCGTGTGCATTACGCCGCGCTTTGCGGATTCCGCCCTGCAATCGCCCCCGCAGACGATATCGGAGACCTTTTTCAGAGAGTATTTTTCGATATATTCGCCGTAAAAGCCGTCATCGCCTTCGGCGCAGACGACAATGATTTCGTCGATAAGTTCACACTCTTCAAACGCCATGAGCGTTCTTATAACGACGGGAATTCCGTCTATGATTACAAATTGCTTCGGAATTGCGCCTTCGGCTCTTTTTCCGGAGCCGGCGGCGAGAATTACAGCTGTTGTATACGGATGTAAACCGTTTCTCATAATGAATATCTCCGATTGGCTTTATTTTTGTTGTCAGGCGTGATGCTGTATTTGGCAGGACTCCGCCGCAAGCAGTATCTCCTCCGATACCTGCTCCGCGGACAGACCGCACAGTTTTGTTATGCTTTCAAGGTCGCCGTGCCCGACGTAATCTTCTATCGCGCGGACGACCACCTTCTTCCGGACGCCCTCCTCCGCGAGCATGTCTGAAATCTTTTCGCCGAAGCCCCCCGCTTTTATTCCTTCCTCAAGGATATAAATTATTTCTGCTCCGGCGGTCAGGGCGATGATTCTTTCCTTCGGCAGGGGAAGAATCCTTTTCAGCTTTATGACGCCGGCGTTATATTTGCTTTTTACGGTTTCCGCGGCTCTGACAGCCTGCTCTGTCATGCGTCCGCACGTTATAATTACGATTTCCGCTCTCTCCGCGCCGTCCGTGTGACAGAGGGCGTTTTCCTTTATAAACGGGACGCCGCAGTCGCTCTCCCTGAATTCTCCGCCCTTTGGATAACGTATGACGGAGAGCCCGCCGTTTTTGGTTGACTCGTCAAATGCTTCGCTCAGCTCCTCATAATCGGACGGAGCATATATCACCGTTTTCGGAAGCGACGAGAAAAGCGAATAATCGAAAATGCCCTGATGGGTTATTCCGTCGCCGGGGACGAGCCCGCAACGGTCGAGCGCGAGCACGAGCGGCAGCTGCTGGATGGATATATCGTGAAAAAGCTGGTCAAAGACCCTTTGAGCGAACGTTGAATACAGAAGCAGAACGGGGCGCAGTCCGCTTACGGCGAGCCCCTCCGCAAAGGTGACGGCATGCTCCTCCGCGATTCCGACGTCGAAAAAGCGGTCGGGATAGAGCTCCGAAAAGGCTTTCAGTCCCGTCCCTTCGCACATTGCCGCCGTTATTGCGCATATGCGCGCGTCATCTTTTGCTTTTTCGCATATTATTCTGCCCATCTCGGACGAAAATGAAGGATTTTGTCTCTCCTCAACGCCGAGCGAAACGTCAAACGGCGGAACGGAATGATATCTGTCCGGGCTTTCCTCCGCCGGAGCATATCCGTATCCCTTTTTTGTATGAATATGAACTATGCACGGCTTGTGCTTTGACTTCGCCTCATTCAGAACAACGGAGAGCTTTTCAATGTCATGCCCGTCCACAGGACCGAGATATATCAGCCCCATATCCTCGAAAAGGTTGCTTTTTACAAAGCATCTCTTGAAAAAATCCTTGATTTTTTTGAAGAATTTCGCAAGCCCTTTGCCGATGAGCGGGATGCGGAGAAGAAACCTTTCGGTATCGCGCTTGAGGGAGAAATATCCCTTGCTTGTTCTCAGGCGGGAAAGATATCTGTGCAGTCCGCCGACGTTTTCCGAAATCGACATTTCATTGTCGTTTATTACGATTACAAGGTTCAGCTCTTTGTCGGCACAGTTGTTCAGCGCCTCATAAACCATTCCGTTCGTGAGTGCTCCGTCGCCGACGATTGCAACGGTGTAACTGTCGTTTCCCGCAAGCCTGTTTGCCGTTGCTATTCCGATTGCCGCCGATACGGACGTTCCGCAGTGCCCTTCGCTTAAAACGTCGTGTTCGCTTTCAAAACGATTCGTAAATCCCGATATTCCGCCGAATTTCCGGAGCGTGCCGAAATCTTCGTAACGTCCCGTTATGAGCTTGTGCGCATAGCATTGATGGCCGACATCGAATATCAACTTGTCGGATGGCGAGTCAAACACACGGTGAAGCGCAATTGTTGCTTCGACCATGCCGAGGTTTGATGCGAGATGACCGCCGCTTTCGGAAACGGTTTCTGTTATCCGCTTTCTTAAGTCATCCGCAAGGCTTATAAGCTCGGCATGTGACGCCGATTTAATTTTCTTTATCAGAGTGTTTTGGTTGTCCGGAATCATTTTTACCTCGGGATGATGAAAAATTTTGATTATAATGTGGCGCATAATCGCGCCGTTTGTGCTGATTACAAAAATTCTGCCGTACATATAATCTCTCTCATTATATGTACGGCATATAGGCGGAAGTTTAGTCCTCTTTCTTGAAAACGAGCATGTAATAGTAGCTTGTAAAGCCTCCCTGGTTTGAGAACTTTGCAAGACAGCCTGTGCGTTCAAAATATATGGGCATATCATACATGTTTACGAATGTCCAACCGCCGGCAGCTTCGTTTTCGATTACTTTTGCAACCGGGCTGATGATGGAATCAGGGGTGTCTGTGTCTTTGCCGGAAAGACGGCCGAGTGTCACGGTTTTATACTTTGCCATGGTTTACCTCCGAAATGTCAGTTGTTTTTATTTAACACAACTACCTGAGAGAGCGGCAGTCATATCTCAAGGGTAATCGACGCCGCCGTTCGGCGGACGGCATCTTCTCAGTCTCTTCAGTCCTTTGACAAAGCCTCTTGCGAATCCGTATTTTTTTATTGCAATAAGCATGTAATTGGAACACGAAGGTTCAAACCTGCACGCTCCTCTGACGCTCTCCGGCGCGAGCTTCTGATAAAGAAGAACAAACAGGATAAATGTATGCTTTATAAATATGAAAGCGACCGCAATACACGCCGATACCGCCGCCCAGACGGGTATGATCCCGTCGGTCAGAATCGCCGCGACTACAATTGCGGCTATCAGAAGCGACGGAAGGACGGCACCCTTGAATACGGGTGCGAAGCCTATGTGCGGACGTTCTATATGCGGGCTTTCACAGGATGAGCTTTCGGCGAATATGTGCCTGATTGCAAGCTCTCGCGCACTCTCCTCGCTGTCGCCGTAAAAAACCGCATAGTCTGATTCGGGGACGTTGTTTTCCGTGCCGGTGCTGTCGTTTTTCATGTAAAGTCCCCTTTTCCTCGGTCGCGATTTCAAGCTGTTTTTCTGCATATTGTGTACATATGCGTTATCATTGTATCATATCTGACAGTTTGTGTCAACACTTCGGGATTAAATTTGTAAAATTATATCGCAAATCCGATATCTTCCTCAAAAGAACTCGGACTTCCATCTGCTGTGCAAAAAGTCGAAAATAAAAAATGCCCGCCTGCGCGGGCTGTTTATTTATCGCGTTTTTTTCTCAAGTCTTGAAGCGAGCAGCTTCTTCCCGCGGACAAGCCTTTGCTTGACAGTGCTTACGTTTTCTCCGAGAATTTCGGCTGTCTGTGAGATTGTGTATTCTTCGATGAAATGAAGCTGCAGCGCGGCGCGGTATTTGTCCGGCAGGGTCTCCATGCAGTTCAGAAGGCTTCCGCTTTGCGGTTTTTCGGTTGCGCCGGCGAGAGCGGCGGCGGAATAACCGTATCGCGCAGGTATGACAGCCTCGGCAGAGTCATTGAGGAAAAAGAAACCGACGGCACGGATACGACCGTAAACAATTATTCATATGACGTTTCCGGCAACCGCACCGAGCACAAGCTGACGCTAAGCGGAGAGGTCAGGAGCTGGAAAAGCTATACATATGACCTTCTCGGCAGGATGAAGACCGTCGGCGAAAGACCCATACTGACTGAAAAATATGATTATTCATATAAGATAATGATATTCACCATGGGCGGATATGAGGAATATGCCCGCTATTCGCTTTCGTATGTCGGCGATTGCGGCGAATATTGCTGCGAATTTGACACGATGGCAGCCTTCTATTGGCATGACCATGAAAATTCCGCATGGTATGAAATATCGCTTAACCCCGAAGAGCCCCTCTGCGGAGAAATGTATATTTCTTCATCCGGCAAAATGGCGGGGTCCATCGGTTATCAGGACGGCTCGATGATCTGCCGCGCCGAAGAAATTTCGGATCTTTCGGAGATAGACCCCGACGCGGGCACAATATATTATGTCATCGACGGGACAAACAACATCCGTTATACCGTCTTTGCGCAGAACAATTGTTATTATCTTTACCCCGACAGTGACGGCGGATTTTCCATCCCGACCTATATCGCCGGCGGAGAAGCGGAAATTGTTGCGGAATATACATATGACGCAAGAGGCAATATTCTGACGGAAACAAAGGAAAACGGCATAACGACGTATTATACATATAACGCGGCGGGACTGCCGAAAACCGTGATAAACAAGCGCGGGGAGACCGTCATTTCGGGATATACCTATGCATATATGCTGGACGGCAACATAAAAAGCATAACGGAAACAAGCGGAAAAACCGTAAATTATACGTATGACGGGCTGGGAAGGCTTGTAAAAGAAGAAAAACTTGACAACGGTACCACCGGTGTGATATCATACATATATGATGTAAACGGTAACCGCACGGGCAAAAACGAAAACGGCGTTGTCACGACATACACTTATGACGCAAACAACCGCCTGATTTCGGAAAACTGCGGCGGCTGGCTGACAACGTATTCATATGACGCAAACGGCAACCGCACGGGAATTTTCGTAAACAACAATTTCGCGGGCACGTATTCATATGACCTTTTCGGAAAGCAAACGTCTTACACGGCGAATAACATAGGTTATACGTACTATACTTACCGTCCGGACGGCTTGCGGCACAGCGTCGGAAGCACGAAACACATCTGGGACGGAAGCAATATCGTTGCCGAGAAATACGGCAATTCCGAGACGTATTATACCTATGGTATCGGGCTGATAAAGAGCGGCGAAGAATATTATGTATTCAACTGGCACGGGGATGTTGTAGCTCTTACAAATCTGACGGGCGCCATAACAAAGACTTACGAATATGACGCCTTCGGAGTTGAAGACGATATCGACGAAAACGACCCCAACCCATGGAGATACTGCGGGGAATATTATGATAAAGAGACGAAAACTCTTTATCTGCGGGCGAGATATTACGATATCGGCACCGGGTCATTTACGCAGGAAGACCCGATAAAGGACGGCTCAAACTGGTATAGCTACTGCATGGGTAGCCCGGTGGCGCTGACCGACCCGACGGGACTGAAAATAAACTGGGGCAAGGTGTTCAGCATAGCGGTGATAGCCGTGACGACTGCTGTAACAGTTGCCGGAGTCATTGCTTCGGCTGGCGGACTTGCTGTTGCAGTCGGGGCGGCGCTGAGCGTTTCTTCCGCCACGGCGACAACCCTTGCCAGTGCGGCGGTTGCGGTTGTTGCGGCGGCAAATGTTGCCGTCGGTCTGAGCGATATAACGGAAGTTGTCACGGAGAAAACAAATCCGATAAGGGATTATGTGTTCAACGGAGACCAAGAGGCATATGACAGGGCAAAAATAGCGTTGTCCCTGACAACTGCCGGCATGGTTGAGGTCGCGGCGAATGCTCCGGATGTTAAGAAGAAATCCGCTCCCACGATAGAGGATGATTATGATGAGCCTGATACCCAAACAACGGTTATCGGCGGTTCCCATGGTAGCGAGATTCATAAGCAGAGAATAGACGACCAGATAGACGATATGGTGAACAGCGGTGAATATTCGGAGATATATGGCAACAAATCGTTGAAAACCGCAGGCCTTAACGGAAACCAGAGACCGGACATCATAGGAAAAACGCATGAAGGAGAATACAGGGTCTGGGAGTTTGCAAGCAAGAGTCAAGCCTCTAAATCCGGATATGCTGCGCTTTGTAGGAAGGTTGAGCTTATGGAATCTAATAATCCTGAAGCAAAATTCATGGATATTGTAAAGTGGGATAGGTGATTCGGCATGGTGGTTAAAAAGATTTTTATCGCCAAGGTAAGCGAGCAGACATTCGAATCCATAACCGCAATGGTCGATATCGCCCAAAAATGGCTTTCGCATTTTGGATATAAGTTCAATTCGTTTTCATATGCTTATGAGAGCGAAGGAAAACGCATTGACAAGTTTTATAAATACAGTGCAAACAAACTGATGAAATTGACTTGCATCGATATCTCGACGTTATACAATTGCAAATTTTTATTTGATAGTGATTATGAAAAGTACATGTTTGGAATTGAGGCTGCGCTCGTAATAAAAAAATGCAGGTCGTCTGGGTATGTGGTTTCAATGGCGGTACTTAAAAACGATTCTTGCCTTCTTGAAGATATCGAATGTATGTATGATTTCTTTCCTTGCGGAACGGTGAAATTTATCTTGGCAGATTATATGAATGAAGCGAGAAGTCCGTTGTTTTTTATAGTTGGCATCGGTGGGGATAAATATTCAAATTATGAATTGAAGATTGTTCATCGCGTGGCGCGAATCGCAACCGGAGATGGGCTTAGATTGCCGTATCTGTTCAGAACTTCCCTTATAGACAAGAGCTATCTGGAAGGCGTTCGCTTGGGCAGAGTTCCGAAGCGCATCTATAAAGAAAAGAACAGTTATTGCACATTTGATTTTGAAGGTATACTTCCTGAAAAACTTGATGAATACAGACAAAATGCTGTGTGGAATAAATTGCATGAAACCATGGTTGACAATGGGGTCATGGATAAAATCATGTGAATGAAATGCTTTGAGAGGAGATTGCATGGAAATGACGAAGAAAACAAAAGTATTTGTTTCGGTGACACTCGTTTGCGCACTGTCGCTGACGATGTTCACAGGGTGTACATTTGGGTTCAGAACTCCGGATTATATTGCATTCGGATGGAGCCCTATTGCGCAGGAGGGTGCTATATGGAGGTCGACCGACGGAGTTATTGTGATTGACTCCCGCAATTATGCAATCAATGGGTATATCGTCATAAATGGAGAGAAGATAACTATAGACAGCGTTGAATTTTCTGGGAAATCAAATATAATGGTCTTTTCCCATGCAACCGAGGGCGATACCGATGAATTTACTCTGGACGTATCTTTTCAATGTAGCTTTAAGAGCAAAAATAAGTTCATCGCGACAGTTGATGAAGTGCGTAGCGAAAAGTTCGATTTTCTCAAAAAGGGCGATAAATTTGTTTTTATAAAAGATCAGGAGTAATTATTTTCCCCCGCAAAACTGCGGGGGATGAAATAATCCGATTTTCGGAAGTTCAAACCTCACGGCATTTTGTTTTAACCCGAGATTCAAAATGGAGGAAATAAAATGTTGACCAAAAACGAGCTGATAAATATCAATAAATTTGCCCAAGACAAATTGGATTATGAGTTTTTGCAGAATTGGTATGATGGCTTATCTGATGAAAGACAGAAAGCAGTAATAAACGATATATGGTATCTGATTTGTCAGGCTCACCCCGAAAAAGAAACGATAGATAAAGGCATATCTTTGTCCAAAGTAAAACCTACTGCAAATGCTTGTGTGAAAATAAAAAATCCAAATAAACCATTTGAAAAATACGGATGGGAGATAAAAGAGCTTCACCCGATCGAGCGACGTAAGGGATTTGAGGTGTTTACATATATTTTTAAGGTCGCTGATACGCAGAGAAGACAAACCGAAAAAACATGTAATCATTGGTGGCATAATCTTGACTAAAATCAAAACCGCCTGCTTCCGAATGATGTGAATTAAATAGTTGCAAGGAGAAATTTATGAAGTTAAGAATGGTTCAGATGTTTTTTAATGCTTACAAAGAAGAAAGAAAGCTACTTCATTGGGTGATGAAAGAATCATCGTTTTTGGCGGACTCGATAGTTCTTGGCTTGTGGAAAGAGACGTTCTTTGATTGCAGCAAAATAAACTTTGTTTGTAAAGACGGCGATCTTTGCGAAGATGTGCGTGATATTGGAAATAATATCGCGATGCTGGATGTACCATTTTCGAGAGATTACTTTGACATGAACGTTGAAGAAAGGCAGAAATATCTGGCTGAAACTTTTCGGATTGCGACAAAAATGTGGTGCGATAAAAAGGGGTGGGACTACAGCCTTTTCAAAGCCGTAATCGACAAAGTTGAAGGAGATAATTATATTGTAAACAGAAACTTTCGTGTTAGGTGCAGAAATGGTGATATGAACGCAAAGCTCGTCGGAATTCAAAGCATAGACAGCATGGACTTGTATGTAGACATATACAGAAAGAGGACGTTTGAAAGAAGAGAGTTCATATTCTCTGTAGAGCCTAACATTTTCGCATACGGTTATATTACAGGTAGCCTTGTTTGGGAAGGTGATAAAATTTCATTGCTTAATGCAAGCAAAAAGCTTGTGGCTTCAATTAAAGTGTAAGGTATTTTCCCCCGCAATTTGCGGGGGAATGAGCTGATTTCTCCGCCGGTATAGAGCCTGTAACAGATTCATGAAACTTGGTTGTATTACCTCAAATGTATCATGCTTCTTTACATACTAATGCATATTATAATTATGTTAATTCAAGACTGCGACTGGTTGCGGGCGACAAAGCCGCTGTGGAAGCTACATTGTACGAAATCAGGTTAGAAATCCTTCTTCGCTCATCTATGGGGGAGAGGTGGGATTAGTGATTATTGCACATTTACACATTTTGTATGTACGCAATTACGATGAAATGTATCCGATAACATAGTGAAAGCAGGAGATAGAAATGGTTGATTTACAAGGATATCTTGAAAAGAAAATTTGTGAAATTATTTCAGCATGGAATGAAGATGATATTTATGCAATTTCATTTTTTGTCTATGCAAATGAATCATATGAATATGGCGGCGTTTCAAACGTTACCACTTTTTCTGTCGGTTACAACACGGAAAGCGATTGTAACGGAGCGGGAGAGTTATCCGAAGAACGCTGGAATTATGCTTTTTGGCGTCAGGATGATACGCCTGTAATTGAGACAGAAGATGAAAATGAAGGAATGAAAATACTCTTTGATTGGTACAGAGAGAACGGGATAAACAACATCGGATATGAAGATTATCAATCATGTTATGACAGCGAAATGCGGTATGTCGGGAAGGGACCTGTCGGCTATTATGAATTGCTTTCCGAGGTAACTGTTGTTGCGGAAAAACTGCAAAAATGCGGTTTTATAAAAAATAAATTCGGAAAATCCGTTCCGATTATTATTCATGACTTGGAATATCCATGGTATATTATCAAGGCGACGAAAACGGCCAACCCGGGAGGAGAAGCCAATACGTTCCTTGCCGCAATGAAAGCCCTCGGAATCACGGACTGAAACAGGCGGTTGCAAAACAACCCAAAATAGTGTTTGCAACATATCAAAGCGATAGAAAAACAGACGAAGTGAAAATATGCGATTCAATTATTGATAGTTTCAAATTTGATCTTTGATTGTGTTTTTCAAAAAATAACAGCTTTCTATCGCTAAACAGATTTCGGAATGGAGTGTTTATATGGCAGAAAACAAGAATACAAAAAAACGCAAGACCATCAGGCTTATAATAAGAATATTTATTTTATGTGCCGTAATAGCTTTAATAACATGGTTTTTGTATGCCCTTGTTTCCTTGCTTACATCGCGGATGTGGCCGGACAGACAACTCAGGCAAAAGGATTGCGTGTGGGTTTCTGATGACGGGAAAATAACGATAGAGAACGACGGCACAGACCATTTCACCGGAACAATGAAGACTGATGAAGGAGAAATCCAATTGATTGTTGGTTTTCGTTCGCGTACGTATATTTACATCAGCTACGAAAAGCGCTCAAATGTTGTCGCGAGTTTTTCTTGCAGATTCAGACCGATTCTCAGAGAAAAAGGAACAAAGTTTACTGCAACTGTCGATGAGGTCGGGGAAGAATATGAAAGCTATTTTGAAGAAGGTCAGAAAATAGTATTTCATAGGGTTGATAAATAAAAAAACGTTTCCCCGCGGCTTTCCGCGGGGAAATTTTCAAAAATGAGCTGATTTACGAAAAACCCGGCGGGAATTTTGTAGTTTGGGAAAGAATAATCGGCTTCACAAATTTCGGAGGCAACGAATGAAAATTAAAATAAAAAGAGCAGTTGCTTTTTATATTGATTGGCTTATCATCTTAATTATCGTGATTGGGATTACGCTTTTGCTCTGTTTGCTTGCGAGCAGAGAGTTTATTGAAGTTTTTTTGAAATACTTTTTCCCATGGGCTATGCCATTTGTGTTTTTGTTCAAGGATAGCTTCGGAGGAAGGAGCATTGGCAAGGTTATAATGCACCTTAAGATTGTCCCGTTAGACGGAGAAAAAAAGTCTTTTTGGTGTTATATCCTGCGCAATCTGGCAAACCTTATTCCGATAACGCCGATATATACGCTGATAACTTCAAAATCCATGGGAGATGTCATAATGAAAACCGCCGTTATCGAGAAATGAGCTGTTTTAATTGAAAAAATTTCGGAACCGACCCAACCTTTCCCCGCCTTTTATGCACTTATAGGCGAACCCCCTGAAAACGAAAGGAAACTTTTATGAACGAACATTTTAACAGAAATGACGAAACTCTTGTCGAGCTGACGCTACTCGGAGACGGAACCGCATATGAAGAGCTTGTCACCCGTCATCAGCGCGCGGTGATGGGGACGGCTTATAAGGTGACGAAAAACAAATTTTCCGCAGAGGACGCTTCGCAGGACGCGTTTGTTTCCGCATGGATGAATCTCTGTGAGCTTCGCGACGCTTCAAAATTCGGCTCTTGGGTCTGTTCGTTTGCAAAAAACTGCGCAAGAACGCTTGAAAGGCATTATCGCGCGGCAATTCCGGACATCAGCCTTGACACGCTTGACGGCTTTGAGCCTGCCGAAGAGGATGAGCTTTTTGCCGAAGATGACCTTGAAAATGTCCGTCATTCGGTAGATTTGCTCAGCGAAAAAATAAGGGAAGCCGTCAGCCTGCATTATTTCGAGGGAAAGTCCGTTGCGGAAATAGCGGAGATGCTGTCCGTTCCCGTCGGGACTGTCAAGTGGCGCCTTTCGGAGGGGAGAAAACAACTGAGAAAGGGTTACGGAATTATGGAGAAAACATACGACGAAAACGAAAGCCTCGTTGCCCGCGTCATGCGTCAGGTCGAGGCGCTCAAGCTGTGGCAACTCAAAAACGACAAGACCGGTTTCGAAGAAGAATATCGCGCCGTTCTTGCAAATGTCGAGGCACTTGAAGATTCCAAAGAAAAAAGTTCTATGCTCGCCGATACTCTTCTGCGCGGCTATTGGTGGCTTCCGGGCGAAAAGAATAAAGAAGTTTTTGAGAGAATCAAAAAATCCGCCGAGGACGGTCATAACGATGATGTTATGATGATGATCGCGAATGAGGAACATGAAAAATTTTCCGGTGAGGAAAGAATCAGATTCATGCGTGAAACGCAGATACCTTATTACCGCGAGGGCGGCTATCCGAAAACGCTGGCTTATGTCTGGTTCTGGCTCGGATATGAATACCGCGAAAGAAAGGAATACGAGGAAGCTATCCGTTGCTATGAGCAGGTGATGGATATCCTCACGCCCTCGGACGTATATTATGCAAATGCAAAATCTGCCATCGAGGGAGAAAAGCGCTCTATCGCTGCCGAAAAAAATCCGGAGGTCATCCGTTACAATCCCGATGTTTCGGGCGAGGTTTATAAAAAAATCGATGGCAAGTTATATTTGTGGCAGCTGCCCGGATACGGCTATTGCGCAGACTCTGCCGAGTGCGCTCTTTTCTGGAATATGTCCCTCTGCGACGGTTTGATGCTTGATGAGAGCATGAAGACAGGCGACACGGTTACGTCGTCGGACGAAAAAATTACGCTCACATATCTGAAAAACGACGGCGTGTGCGATACTCCGGCAGGGCATTTTGAAAACTGCTCCGTATATATTATCGATGGCGAGCGCTATGTACTTACTCATTGCGAAACTTGGCTTTGCGACGGCATCGGCATCGTCCGCCAGATCGTAACAAGGCATGATGACTCATACGAATGGGTGCTTTCGTCATATAAGACAGGCGGCAAAGGCGGGCTTCTCCCCTTTGAAGCGGGCAACCGCTGGGAATATGCGCTTACCACTCCGGAAACGCTCAGAATAACGGAAAGAGAAAACATTTTTGAAGTTACCGCATGCGATGCCGGCTCCGCTACGCTTTCGAACATGATGTTCATGGCTGTGACAGGCTATTACGACACATGGGAGGGCAAAACGGCAGAGGCAAGGTACGGTTACTACAAGAAAATAACATCCGACGACGCAATTCTCTGCGATGTAAGCGGCGCGATGAAACGTGCCGAAGAGCTTACCGTAACAAAGCGGCAGAAGCTGCACACTGCCATAGCAAACAAGGTAATGCGCCGCATTTTTGAAACCGATCCCACCATAAATCCTGATTATACGGAAAAAGGCAAATGGAATTTCTTTGAATACGATGCGATTGAAAAATCCGACGGCAAAATCAGCTATGGCCGTCGCAGTAAATACAGCTTTGAATGGAAAGATATGTCGGATTGCGGCAGGAAATGCGTCGGGTACAAGGTGCTTTACAGCTTCTTCTTTACAATTTTGCAGGATGCGGCAGGCTGTCTGTGGTCGGATGAATGGAAAGACGGCTATCATTTCGACGAGAGAAAATCGGGCAAATATGTCACAAAGAATTTCAATGTCAAAGGCGGCGAAACGGTTATTACGCCTGCCGGAACATTTGAAAACTGCCTGCGAGTCAGCTTTGATTTTCAATCGTGGGGATATTTCTCCGGCAGAAGCGAATATCTCTTTGCGGACGGTGTCGGCATAGTGCGCTTTGAGCATCCTTACGGTAATGAAGGCAAATGCGCCGTATGGCAGCTTACGGAATACAAAGGCACGGGCGATGGATTTTTCCCCACCGACGACGGACTTTTCCGCAGATATGAAGCAGATGCCCTTTCGGACGGCTGGCAAGGCTCCGTCGAATACACATTCGATGAAGATGAAACCGGCACGGTTATGTTTAAGGACGCTCTCGGCAATCAGGACAGAGCGGACTATGAGAAAATGAAAAAGAAATAAACCGGAATACCCCCTTTCGCGGGGGTATTTTTATATACGGAAAGCTATGCGCGGCTTAAAAGGGGAAGTGCGATGGGAGAAACCGAAAACCCGCGCTCAAATTATGTCGGCGCGGATATAAACTATTCCGTCGGGGCGGAGAGTGTGATATAATGTAAACGGAAGACGGCATAAAATTCAAAATTCGTGTTAACCGCAGGTGCGGTGGCGGTACTATATAGACGAAAGCTTTCAAAATACAACGAAAAGGAGCAGGGAAATGAACGAAAAGCGGGCGGCGGAGCTCATCTCCGAAAATCTGACGGCAATATACGGCTATTCTTTTGCCCGCCTTTATGACAAGGACGACGTCGACGATCTTTCATCTGAGATTGTCTGCGAGATATTGAAGTCGGCGGGAAGACTGAAGGATGAAGAGTCGTTCTGGGCGTTTGCCTGGAAGATAGCGGAGAACACCTTCAGAAAATTCGTAAAGCGGAAAGAGCTTGCCGCAAGGGAGGAGGAGCTTTCGGAGACGACGGATGTCATTTTTGCAACACCGACGCCGGAGGAGGAATATGTCGAGGACGAGACGCAGAGCGAAAGCATATATCTTCTCCGCAGGGAGCTCTCTCTTCTCTCAAAGGTACACAGGGAGGTCTGCGTTGCCTATTACGTTTATAACAGATCCTGCTCCGAGATTTCAAAAGAACAGAAGATCAGTGTCGAAATGGTCAAATATCATCTGTTCAAAACAAGAAAATTATTGAAAGAGGGAATCGGTATGACACGAAAATTAGGAGAAAAAAGCTATAATCCCGGCGAATTTCATCTCAATTTCTGGGGCGACAGAAATCATTATGACGGACTTTTCAATCGCAGGCTCCCCGGCTCAATAGTCCTTGCCGCATATGACGTTCCGATGACGGCGCAGGAGCTTTCCTGCGAGCTGGGAGTTGCAATGCCGTATCTTGAGGAGGAACTCGATACGCTGGAGGCGGCTGGAATTCTCATAAAGAGCGGCGAAAAATACAGAACAAATCTTGTCATCCTCACAGAGGATTACGAAAGAGACCTGCTCGGCAAGACGAAAACGCTTTATAAAGAGGCGGCGGACAGTCTCTTTGACGAAGCGAAGGGCTTGCTTGCGCCGGTAAGAGCGCTTTCCTTTGACGGAAGCAACTATGATGACAACAGGCTTTTATGGATGCTGCTCAACGTTGCGTCTGTCGAGGGCTATTCAAAAGCGAAAAAACGCTCGCCGATAGGAAAGGCAAAGGCACTTCCTCTCGGTGGTTACGGCTTCCTTTTCGGTCACGACAGGAGCTATGAAAATCATCATTTCAACGGCGTCTGTATGGAGGTATGGAACAGGGCTCAGACGGCTTGGTTTTCCGCGGAAAATTATTGCGTGATTGAAAAATGTCAGTTTTTCAGACATAACAGATTCGATGAGAAAATCGAAGCAATGTGCTCCGCGGTTCTCGGCGAAAAGGCGGACGAAAGAAACAGCATCCTCCCGTCTCTCATCTCCGGAGGATTTATTTCCTCCCGGGACGGTGTATTGAAAGCGGAATTTCCCGTTTTCGATTCGGCGGTATACAGATCTCTGCTCGGTATAACGGACGAGCTTTCCGATAAAATCGCCGCGCTTATGATAAAAGTCTCCGATATTGCGGAGGGCGTTCTCGGAGAGTACGTTCCGGAAAGCGTAAAGGATCAGTGCGGGGATGTTGCAAAGATACATCATCGCCTTGACGTTGCCGCTTATCTTGTCGAAAGTCTCGTCGGCGACGGCAAGCTGACCGTGCCCGACAGAGAGACACCTCTCTGCGTGTTCGGCGTAAAAGCATAGTCAAACGGTTTTGCGGTGATAGGCAGACCCGACCGGCGTGGAAAAAGATAAACAAAAGAGAAAATCAGGCGCGACGGTGCCTGATTTTTTCTTTGATTTTATCCTGTGATTGCGTCTTCAACCGCATACGAAAGGTGAACCAGCGATAAGCCGCTTTCGTTGCAAAGGTTTACAAAGCGTTCCGCCTTTTGCCTGTCAAAGAACAGATCCGAATAGCTCGAAAGTATTTCCCCCTCGGAGCCGACCGCTTCGACTCCGTATGAAAGATATTCGTTTTTCTCCTCATCGCAGATAGTGTCTTGTTTTAGGCAGTATGTATATGTCATTTTATTCTCCGTCCTTTGGTAATGTTTTTGATGTTTGTCCCGTTTTTGCCGTGTTGTCTGCACGGATTGTTGTCTTTGATATAGGCGATACCTTTGCCGCATTTTTTGTTTACTTCGTGAGTCTGTGCTTTTGCGGCTTTAAGTCACCGCTTTTTGTTTCCGGAAAGATTTTTACTTCATTTTTCTTTTATTTTCAACCTCCTTGTATTGTCATAGATTAACACGGATGGATTATCCTAAATTAACAAAATTATTGACAATCAGCATTTTAAGGCGTATAATGTATGCATGATTTTAATTTCAGTCTTTTCTTATGAAAGCTCGGTTTTGTCTCAGTGTTCTTGTTTTCGGCACTTTTATGATACCATTTTGCCGCTTCGGTTTCAATACGCAAGTTTATAGAAAATGTCATTCATGCTTGAATTATGAAAAACCGAATATGCAAAAATCTTCCGCATAACATATCATTTTTGGTTTTTTGGCTAATCAAGTTTGCTTTTTACAATCATTTGAGCACTTTTTTGTCAAATCGCGTCGAAAAATGAGCCCGAAACGTCGGAGACGAAATTATGCTTATCAACGGATTTAAGAAGGTGAATATAATGATGATAGAAAAGCTAAGACAGTTGAAAGAAAAATCACGGATGACAAATCAGCAGATCTCCGAGAGGAGCAATATTCCGGAAAGCACCGTTGCAAGAATTTTTTCGGGCAAGACTCCGAATCCGACAATCGCGACGGTTGTTTCAATGGTGCGGGCGATGGGAGGTTCAGTTGCCGATTTTCTGACAGACGAGGAAAGCGGAGCGGATGACGGCGCAGATACGGAAACGTCGACGGCTGTTTCCGAAGGCAAGCCTTCTGACGGGGACGTAAGCGGGGACGAACTCTCCGCGCGGGACGTACCTCATTCCGATGGCAGTCCTTTCAACGAAAAATATTATGAGGACATCGTCAACTTTTATAAAAATTCGATTAAAAAGAAGGACGAATGGATTGCAAGGCTGTTCTGGTGTCTGATATCCATCATGGTTTTTATTCTGTTTATTCTGGTATTTGATATCTTGCACCCGAACTTCGGATTTGTGAAGTATTGAAATCATCAGAGGGGCACTTTCCCCGATGAATTATCCGTAATTCTTCGCAGAGCGCTTTCAACATAATAAGAAACGGAGACTGCATTTTCGGGGCTATCCCCGGCGGTGCGGTCTTCTTTTTTGCGTTTGGTGACTCCAAAAGTATCCAAATGCGCAACTTTTTCACCAAATTGTATAGTTGACTCGGCATATGCCATTAGGAGATGGTGCGTTTGCAGAATGTGGAGGTATTGCAAGTATAACAATACCGGATGGCGTAAGAAATATAGGCGAGTCTGCATTCTCCGGTTGTAGTAGCCTCACAAATATAATATTTGGCGAAAACAGCAAATTGACGAGCACACTCCGGACAGAATCACAGAGATGATGAATAACGGCTTGGAGATTAAACTGTATTATTCCGAAAAACTGAATAATATCGTAAAGCGACTGCCTGAAATCGGCGCCGACAAGGAAGTTCTGAAGCAGTGCTTTGCTCTTCTTGCGCGTTTGGATAACAATCTCATGACATTTAAGCTTGACAATAAGCTGATTACCGTCGAAGAACCGGAAAGGCTTGTTGAAATTAAAAAAGCATGGAAAGAGCTTGAAAGCAATCTGTAAACTCCATCCGCTCTCAATTTACGGCGGCAATGACCATATCGGGCATTGCCGCCGCGATTCGCAAGTTGTTTTTGCAAAAATCACAAAAAACATTATTATGTGTTATAATAAATTCATAATCAAACTCTAAGCGAGGTATATATGTTGAAAATATTTCTGACTGGAGACAATCACATCGGACTGAAATATGCAAGTCATGAAAAATCGTCCGTTATTATAAGCAAAAGAACGGGCGCATTTTCCGATATGGTTAGCGCGGCAAACAAAGAGGGGTGCGGACTTTTTGTCATAGCGGGGGACCTGTTTGAAAACACGCGAGGAGTACCGAAAAAGGATATTGCGGCTCTGCTTGGCATGCTTTCGGATTTTGCGGGGACGGTTGTCATTCTTCCCGGTAATCATGATTATTATGATAAAGACGTCAGAGTCTGGCAATGCGTCAGAGAGATAATCGCTGACTATGACAACATCATGCTTCTGACGGAGCACCGTCCTTATGAAATTACGGTCGGCGAAGACGACGTAATAATATACCCCGCGCTTTGCAATTCACTTCATTCTCAGGCCGGACAAAACAATCTCGGATGGATAAAAAACGAGACAATCGGGCATGACGGAAAATATCATATCGGAATTGCGCACGGCGCCGTCGAAGGCGAAACGATTGACAGCGAGGGGCAGTATTTCCTTATGAAGCGCTCCGAGCTTGAAAGCATACCTGTTGACGTCTGGCTTATAGGTCATACGCACGTTCCGTTTCCCGCAAATCTGACGGAAAGCTATGAAAAACGCTCAGATAAAATCTTCAATGCCGGAACGCATGTTCAGACGGATGTAAACTGTAATACGGACGGAGAATGTTTTGTCATTGAAATAGACAGTGACAAGATCGTCCGCGCAAAGAAATATGTTTCGGGAAATCTGCGTTTTTATCGCAAAAAAATAACGCTTTCGGCAGAAAAAATGCAAAGCATTATCGATCGCGAGCTTGAAGATATTTCCGATGAAAGCATAGTTGATCTTATCCTTTGCGGCGCTGTTACGGCGGATGAATATGCAGACAGGGCGGAAACGGTCGGGAAGGCACTTTCGAGGTTCATCGAAGGTACATACAGCGATTGCGATCTCAGCAGAATCATATCGAAAGAACTGATAGACGCGGAATTTCCGGAAACGTCATTTTCCGCAAAGCTGCTGACGGCGCTTATTGATGAGCCGAAGGAAGCGCAGCTTGCATATGAGCTTCTGAAGTCCATAAAGGAGGGAAAATAAATGGTAATCCGCAGAATATCATGCACACAGTTTGCCGGCGTTTGTGACCGTGACGTTTCTCTTTCGGATGGGATAAACATTATTTACGGTAAAAACGAGAGCGGAAAGAGCACGCTTGTGAACCTTCTTTTCAAAACACTTTTTCAGAACGCCCGCGTTGACGGAAGAAGCGATAAGGATTTTGTAGACCAGTATTTTCCGAGCGCAAAGAAGGGCGCCGTTTCCGGCGACTATATAGACGGAAAGGTCTCGATTGAAACGGATGAAGGCACATACACGCTTTCAAAGGAATGGGGCTCCGATTCCAGATGTGTGCTTTCAACGCCCGAAGGCGCTATCCGCGACAGGGACAAAATCGAAGAAATCTTAAAGGGCATACTGCTTTACGGCGAGGGTGTGTATTCGGATTTGCTGTTTTCGTCTCAGAAAAATACGGATTCGGCACTCCGGACGCTTCTTGACGCTTCCGACAAAAAGGACGCAAAAAGCGCAAAACAGGAGATTGCGGACGCCGTCACACTTGCGTTTGCCGAAAGTGACGGTATCACGACGGATTCGATAGAAAAAGCGATAGACGAAAAGATTGATGAAATTGCGGGAAAGCATTGGGATTTTGAAAGAAATGCGCCTGCGAAAAAATCGGGGGTCGGAAGGTGGTCAAACGGTATCGGCGAGATACTCAAAGCCTATTATGCCCTTGAAGACGCAAACGAAACTCTTGAAAATATATCAAAGCTCGAAGCTGACGTCGACTGCGCACTTGCGGAATATGTCCGTGCGGACGGCGCGGCGACCGCGGCAGAGGAGAAATATGAAAAGTTTAATGCCTTTGCAAGCCTTTTGACCCTCAAAGCCGAACGCACAAAGAACGTATCGCAGCTTGTAAAAGAGGATGAAAAGCTCCGCAGTGTTCTTTCGTCATGGCCTTCTCTGGAGCGCTCTCTGGAAAGGGCACGCAGACTTCAGAAGGAAAAGGCTGAAAGAGAGCTTATTGATAAATATGAAAAGGCAAAGCAATATTCGGAGGAACTTAAAAAAGTGGACGCGGGTCTGCTTTCTGCGGAATGTCCGTCAGATGATGAGATAAAGCAGGTCAGAGCCGCGCAGACAAACATAGCAAAGCTCGAAAACAGGCTCTGCGGGATAAACATTTCCGCGGCGATTGAAATGTTCGGCGGAAATACTGTCGAAATTACGTCGCTCCGAACCGGAAACCTCATTGAAATAAACGATGGGGAAGCGCAGATCACGGAAGCCGTAAGGCTCAAAATCCCGGGCGTTATGGATATGGAGCTTTCTCCGGCTGATGTCGACGTCGGGTCGGTCGAATCGCAGATTGCAACGCTCAAAGAGGCGGTCGGCGGAATATTCAATAAATACGGCGTTTCGTCACTTGATGAGCTTGATGACCTCAAACGCAGGGTTGAAAGTGCCGTCGTCACATATGAAAATGCGAAGGGCAGGCTCTCGGCGTTTCTGGGAGATATGTCCTTTGAAGCGCTTGAAGCGTCGGTTGGGGCGATCGGAAACACTGTGCGTACAAAAGCCGAGATTGATAGTGACATTTCGGAATTTTGCGGCGGAAAGGACGTTTCGAGATTTGTGACTTCCGCAGAAACCGTCATTTCCGGATACATAGCGGAATACGGCAGTATTTCTGAGCTTGAAACAAAAGCGGATGACGTCGCGGCAGAGCTTCGGAAAGCAAAAGACTCGCTCTCCGAGACATCGGAGATACCGGCGGAATATGCGGGCATAACGGATCCGGAAAGTCATCTCAGATCACTTCAGGAAGATTGTAAGTTTAAGCAGCGAAATAAGATGGAAGCGCTTGAGACGAAAACGTCGGCAATCAGCAGAGCGGAGACCTATAAAGAGGGTATTACGGTCGATCCGATATCCGATGTTGAACGCAAAAGACAGGCATATGAGGAGCAGAAAACATTGCTCGGTCACTGGATTCATATTCGTAAGATTTTCACGGAGCAGAAGGAAAGCATTCACGACAATCCCATGCAGGACGTTGCGGACAGATTCATGCATAATCTGAAAATAATATCGGGCGGAAGGATTTCTTCTGAATTTCCGGACGCGGAGAAGCTCAATATGAAGATATACAGCGGTAACACCCTTATTGATTACAAAAAACTCTCCGAAGGTACGAAGGAAACTGTTTACCTTGCTTTCCGTATTGCGGCGCTTGATCATCTCTTCCCGGACGGCGGAGGCGTCATAGTTCTTGACGATCCGTTTGCCAATATGGATGCCGATCGGACGGCGGGCTCATGCGAGCTTCTCGAGGATTGCGCAATTCGTCATCAGGTTGTTTTCCTCACCTGCAAGGAAGAATATACCGACATGATGAGCGGAAACGTTATCAGATTTTAATAACATATCCTCCGTGCGTATTGCACGGAGGATATGTTTATATACAAAAACAGCACGGCGTCATCAGAAAGGACAGGAGTGACGTCGCGCTGTATTGCGGGCGGAAGGGGTTTCCGCCCGACATTTTCCCTGCGCGACATGAGAAAGGAGCGTGTGTCGCGCAGGGAAAATGGGAAAGATATATCATCGATCTGCACCGAGCTGGATCTATCGCCGGGGGGAATGGCAATCCGGCACAGTACAATACCGAAGATAATAAAAATATCTGTGAAGCTGTTATTCTGACCCGAAAGCAGGTCGGATTTTTTGTGCTCCATATATACAGTGTAATGAAATACGCAAAAAGGTGCACATTTTGAAAAATTTTTTGAAAAAATCGAAAAAATTTTTGAAAATGGGGAAAAAGTTGTGGGGAAAGGAGGTGGGAGAGGAACTTTTGCGGATCTGCAAAAGTGATTGTGGAAATCTTGCAATATAGTCAGGCGTTATTGAATATAAAAGCTCCCGTTGCAAATTCTTGTATGATGCAACGGGAGATATCGGAATTGATTGTTTTTGTGGTTTTTAGCATGCAACCGCATTGATGTTTTTGGGTTTCGTCCTGAAATTGGTCTGCAAGGAACAGCTGAATTTCAAGAATATGATTTCTCAAAATCTTGCCGAGTATATGACATAGCCGGCAGAGAAAATGGTATCGCTTGAGAAGAACTGTTCATCAATGTCGTCATAATATTCATCGCAAAAAGCTATGACTTCTTTGGCTATTTCACTGTTCGGATCTTCCCTTAACATGCGCTTGAAATCGTTCGGAATAAAACTGAACCATGTCTCGAACAATGCCTTTTTTTCTTTTCTTGTCATATCGGAAGTGTTTATTCCGTACTGCTCAAGGCGAATATCTCTGGCATCAAGTTTTTTGAGATAGGGATATATCTGTCTTCCGGTATATCTGTATCCGCTGTATTTGTCGTGAATATAATACGACTGAAATTTAGAAAAGTATTCGTCTTTGTCAGGATATGCAAAAACAGCTCCGTCGTCAACGTCACAAATTATCATTGTGGCATCGTCATTCATCAGACTTCTTATTGACTGAAGGACCTTGAACGGTTTCTTGAAATCAAGGATTGCGAGATTGAGGACTACAAAATCTATGCCATCCGCATCGCATCCCGAAAGACAACGTTCAAGTTCGTCCTCAAAGTCGTCAGACTCGAATTGCACTTTTTTGAAGAAGACATTTCTGCCCTGCCTTCCTTCGTTTCCTTCTTTTTCGACATCGTCGTTATATGTAAGTGCAATTACCTTTGAAATTGCGGGATAGTTTATGAGCTGATAGGCTCCGTCAGGACTGAGCACATTTACGTCAAGACAGACCACATCCTCTTTCCCGGCAAGAAGTTTTCTTATAATATGATCTTCATATTTTGATATTACCAAATCTTCTGCCTTCAGACGATGCTTTTCAAGCTCGTCTTCGCTGTAGTAATAGCGGACTTCCTCTCTTTTGCCGTGCTGTGGCGTGCCCTTTTCTCTTTCTTCAAGTCCTTTCAGCATTGAGACTATCTTTGACATTGAAGCGTCAAAATACTCGCGGCTGACCTGGACTCCGTTGAAATACGGCAGAACTTGCATTGACTGAGGAAGCTGTGTAGGAAATGTGAAATCATCCGCCATTATCGGAATTATATTTTTCTTGAATTTAAGAGCATGTTCAACCTCGAGTCTTAGCCAGTCGTCGTCGTTTACACATCTGTCGAGAGCGTGTTGCGGGAGGATGAGCAGAAAATTTTCTGCGTTTTCGATAGCGTTATACAGCTTTTCATTGAAAGGACCAGAGCGAAGCTCTTCAAGGTCAAGAAAAGTTGAAATGTTCTCTTTTTTCAGGCATTCATACAAAAGTCTTGCAAGGGCATAACCGCCGTCGCGTCTGTAACTGATAAAAACGTCCATTTTATTCTCCTACTCTGATCATTTTATAGCACGGCACATCAAATACACCGGGATATTCCTCTGTAATTGCAAATCCAAGCCTCTGGTACACTCTCCATGCGCCGATGTTTTCTTTCACACATTCAAGATGACTGAGCGGTTTATCCTTGACCGCTTCCTGTAAAAGCGTTGTCCCGATTCCGCGATGTCTGTAATCGGGATCAACTGTTATATTCGAAACGTAATATCCTTTTGGATCCTCGCTCATCTTTGCATAATAATTTTCAAATATATAATCGGTTCTTTTGTCCGAGGTCACACCTGCCGATTCAAATGCTTTGAGTATATTTTCTTTTTCCTCTTCAAACGGACAATTGCAACCGACAAGCGCGCCGGCTATATCGCCGTTTTCGGCTATCGCGAGAAGAATGTTGTTCCTGTTATATATTGTCGGGAGTTCTATCATCTTTTCAATGACCTTTTCTCCGTCATCAATGCTGTCAAACCAATAGGGATAGATATATATGTCGCTCAGATAAATGAGTCTTGCCACCTTAAGACTGTCATCGGCTTCTGTCATCGGACGCACGGTGACATCCGAAGAAAAATGCGGAAGTATGCCGATTTCTTTTGTCATGAAATTGATGAATCCGAAATACTCTTCGCGACTGATTGAATACGGGAACGAAAGAATTTTAAGCATCAGGTCGTCGCAACCGAGATGATATTTTGCCTGGATGTGATAATGCGGGGTCATAACGAAGCCGTTGCGTGTGTAAAAACCGTAACGTCTTTTTGTTATTTCGTCTACGGGGTCTTCGATTTCAAGGACAACGACTTTGCCTTTATTCTTAAGTAACTCAAGTGCTTCTGTGCCGCGGCTGTGATTTCTCAGCTCAGGAAGCACGGCAAAATGCTCAAGATATATAAGCCTGTCCGTCTCCCAATAAAGCATTATGCCAATAAAATTGTCTCCGGCGGTTATGGCGTCAAAATTGTAGTGTGGGTTTTTCATGACGCGTTCCTGCTCGTCAATATCTCTGCGTTCAATCTCCGGAAAAGCCGAGGTATAAAGGGCGAACGCTTTGTTAAACAATTCCTTGTTTTCTTCTGTTAGCCTGTCAAGTCTCATAATTTACCTGCCTTGTATTGTTTCTCCTGTAATTATAGCACTGATCGATCGCTTTGTCAATGATATATATGTCGAAAATGAAAACATAAGATATAAATTACTTATATACTGTCGAACAGGCAAAATATTGAATTAAAGTGCGAAAAATCCTCAATATGCGGCAAAAACTTGACCGAAAAACACCCGAAAGCGTCTACGACCCCCTTTTATCCCTCAAACAAAACCACAGCGCGGCGTCATCAGAAAGGACAGGAGTGACGTCGCGCTGTGTTATTAAACGTGATTTTGGCAAAAGTCATCTGTCGGCAATTATGCCGATCAGAGCCGAAATGATATTGTTGCCGAAGAATACGCCGTCGCGGGTAAGCGTGACGGTGTCTCCGTCCACTGTCAGATATCCCTCTGCGGCAAAGGCGGCAAGCTTTTCACCGAACAGAGAAATAAGGTCGATGCCGAGGCGCCCTGAAAACTCAGTCAGGCTTACACTGCCTTTTTGCATTGCGTAGATGAGTGAGTCGACTATCCGATATTCGGGCAGAAGAACCCGCCCGCGCGAGCAGATGCGTATTTCATCGGATACATCGGGTATTGCGTGCGAATTATGATAAAAATAGTTTTCGATATTGCCGCCCGCGCCATGACCGAGAGCGATACAGCTCCCGCCGCTGTGGCGTATTTCCATATAGTCATAACGGTCACGCCCGTCCTTGACCAGCTTTGTCAGCTCCAGCATTTTGTAACCGTGCGGGGCGAGATTATCAAAAATCATGTCAAACAGCTCTTTTTCGCGCGTCATATTCTGCATTTGCGCCTTTGTACTCTCGTCAAGTCGATTATACAGCGGAGTTTTTTCATGAAGCATGAGCGAATAAAATGATATTCCCGCAACATCAAGCTCTGATATGACATTCAGATCATTTATGAGCTGTGCGTCGGTCTGGGACGGGTAATTATATATCAGATCTATATTCGTATTACGGATTCCGGCGTTCATTGCAGCCGCAACGCGCGACGCCGCAAATTCACCGCTTCCGCGCCTGCCGAGCAGTTTTCTTGCGCCGTCATCGAAGGTCTGTATTCCGACGGACAGGCGATTTACGCCGCCCTCCTTCAGAACTCCGATCATTTCGTCTGAAAGTCCGGTTGCCGATGTTTCAACGCTGATTTCCGCTTCCGGCGCGACCTGAAAGCTGTTATGAAGCTCTGCGAGCACGGCTTTCATCTGGGCGGGCGAAAGGGAAGTCGGCGTGCCGCCGCCGAAGTTGATTGCGTCAATCGGGGCTTCCATATAGGGGTATGCCCGAATTTTATGTATCTCTTCGATCAGATATTTGTGATATTCACGACGGTCAAGCTCATCTGGACGGTGAAACGGGCAGAAAGTGCAGATCTTGTTGCAAAACGGAACATGAAGATAGATTACGCGGCGACTTTCCGGCTTTTCCGCAAGCACGGCGGGAAGATATTCCTCCCCGCCGATGTCTGTTGTATACCGTTTTTTGAGATTGCGCGATGCGTCGTGATGACTTTTATAACGCTCGGAAAACATCACTTTTCGCTTTTGAATGAGAAATTGACGTCCGGATAAAGGATTTCCGCGAGCTTCTGATATGCTTCCGCAAAACGGCTGTTGGGCTTGTTGTGGAAGAGAGATTTCTCAAGATAGAATACCTTTCCGTTCTTTACGGCGCTCAGCGACTGCCATACGGGGTTGCTTCCGTAAGTTTCTTCAACCTGCTTTTTGGCATCATCGGTTCCTGCGTGACACTGTACTATGATGATATCGGGGTTTGCCGCGAATACGGTTTCAAGGTTGATTGTCAGACGTTCTGCGCCGTCGGTGTTCGGCCAGTCGTCAACTATGTTTATTGCCTTCATTGCGGTTACCATTCCGCCGACGACCGTTGACGAAGTGTTTGCGTCCAGCTTGCTGGCATTGGCAAACATGCTGAATACGCGGGGAGCGTTTCCGTCTGGAATTTCGCAAAGAACCTCAACGACATCGTCAAGAGCCTTCATTGCGACGCTGTCCCAGAGTTCCGCATGACCGGAAAGGTTGCAGAATACCTTGAACCATTTGAGATAATCGGAGAAGTCGTCATAGCTGACGGCGATGACGGGGATGTCAGCCGCCTTTGCGGGCTTTTCGATAGTTGAGTAACCGCTCATTGCCGTGGAGCAGATGATAAGGTCGGGCTGCATTGAAACGATCTTTTCGGTATCCCATTTTTTTCCAGAGGAAGTTGTGGCAACGACGGTCATTCCTTCATCGGTTGTGATGTCTCTGCCGATGTATTCGCTGTAAAGCGCCTGCGACGACGAGCCGCCTATGCATCCGTTTACAGAGCCGCCCGCTTCATACCAGAGGGTTGTGAAGCTTGCGTAAAGGTTGACGACGTTTTTCGGATTCTTTTTGATTGTTACGGTCGAGCCGTCCGTGGATGTCGCGTCCTTGAAGGTTACGGAATCTTCGCCGACGATGACTTCATCGGCTGCTTTAAGAAACTCTGCCTTGAGGGCGGCTTTCAGAGCGTCATTGTTTTTTGTGTCGTCTTCGCCGGACGGAGCTGTTGTGACGACGTCCGCCCCGGAAGTGCCGGTACTTGATGTGCTGCTGTCCGGCAGATCGGGGTCATTGCCGGCGCATGCGGTGAATGCTCCTGCCAGAATGCAGAGGCAGAGAAGCATGGCAAATAATTTTTTCATTCGTTTTTTCCTCCATGTGTTTTGGAATTTGGTTTTATATCAAAGGTTGTCCTTTGCGGGATGAAATACGGACATCCGTGTATCGGGTCGCGATAAACCGCGGCTTCGATTTCGAAAATGTCGCGAAGATTTTTCTCGGTTACCATTTCATCCGGCGTTCCTGCCGTAAACAGAACGCCGTTCTTTACTGCCGCGAGGTAATCCGAGTAACGTGCGGCAAGATTTATATCGTGCAGAACCATCACAATGGTTATGCCGAGCTCGCGGTTCAGTCGCCGCACAAGCTCAAGCACCTCCACCTGATAGCTGACGTCAAGATATGTTGTCGGTTCGTCGAGGATCAGAATTTCGGGCTCCTGAGCGATTGTCATTGCGATCCATGCGCGCTGACGCTCGCCGCCGGAAAGAGTTGAAAGAATTCTATCCTTAAGATGGGTGAGTCCCGTGAGCGAAAGCGCACGGTCGATTATTTCGCCGTCGCTTGCCGTCATTCCGCGTCCGAAGCGGGAATACGGAAATCTTCCGTAAGAAACGAGCGTGCGGACGTCTATGTCGGGCGGTGACTCATGCACCTGCGAAAGATATGCAATTTTCTGCGCGAGTTGCTTGGGCGGATAGGCGGACAGCTTTTTGTCGAGATATACGACCTCGCCGCGCTTTGGAGTTACGGCTTTTGAAACGGTTTTCAGTAGCGTGGACTTTCCGCACCCGTTCTGACCGATGAGCGTCACAACTTTTCCTTTCGGAATGTCGAGCGAAAGCCCGCGGAGCACTTCTTTTTTTCCGTAGCATACGGAAATGTTGTTGAATCCGAAGTACAATTCCGTCACCCCCTCTTGCCTTCGCGCGTGCGCAGCAGGTACAAAAAGAACGGTGCGCCGATAAACGAAAGTATAATGCTGACGGGAACCTCTCCCGGCGGAAGAATGACCCTTCCGATCGTGTCGCATATGCTGACGAGAGAAAATCCGAGCAGAGCCGACGCGGGAAAGAGGTATTTATAATCCGAGCCGACAAGAAGCCTTGCAATGTGCGGCACAACGAGACCGACAAAGCTGATGAGACCCGATACCGATATCGCCGCACCCGCAAGAAGAGAGGATACCGCAATCAGAAAGAATCTGAAAACCTCCGTTCGCAGTCCGAGGGCGTTCGCAGTTTCGTCGCCGAGCATGAGTATATTCATTCGTGACGGCAGAAAAGCGCATATGAAAATTCCGACCGCGGCATAGGGAAGAATCATGCGGAAGCTCTCCCAGCCGACGCCGTTCAGTCCGCCGACGAGAAATCCCGAGGCATTTCCGAGCGATTCGGCAAAGAAAGTTTTTATGATGTCGTTGAAAGCGCCGAACAGCGCAGAGACCGCCATTCCCGAAAGAATCATTTTCACGGGCGAAACGCCCTTCTGATATGCAAGCGCGTAAATAAGCATTGTTGTGATGAAGGCGCCGAATATCGAACCTATCGGAAGCAGGTATGAATAAGCGGGAAAGGCAACGAGCGTAAGATAACCTATAAAGCTCGCGCCACCTGTCACGCCGATCGTCGACGGGGACGCCATTGTGTTCCGCATGACTCCCTGCAGTATACAGCCCGAAAGCGACAGGCAGACGCCGACAAGTCCTCCGACGAGCACACGCGGAAATCTGAGATTCCATATGAGCAGGCGCGCCATGCTTTCGTCATCGACAAACAATGCTTTTATAACATCCGGAACAGAAATCCTGACGCTCCCGATTCCCGTGCATATCAGCACGGAAAGCACCGATATGATACCGAATACCGCAATCAGAATTACCCGTGACGCTTTGCGTGCCGCGGACGCTCCGGCTGTCTGAGTACCGGCGGAAGCGGGCTGAACTCCCGAAACTTTATTTGTGTTCATGCTTTTTTGAGAAATTCGGCGACAGCCGCGCGTGCGCCTTCCAGCTCTTCGGCGTTCGGATGACCGAGCGATTCCTTCTGCTTTTCAAAACGCTCCGCGGAGAGATGACCCTTCTGACCTTCGGGAATACGCGTCCGGGCGAAGGTGCGGCGGAGGTCAATGCTTCCTCTGCAGAGATAGTGACCGAGGAGGGTATTGTCGCGAGACGCGAGCGCGATGACGTTTTCGCACACCTTTGCGGCGTGCGCCGTATCCGTTGCGACGCCGAGCGAGCCGATGACAATCAGCTTTTTTCCGTGCATGCGGGAGATAAGGTCGATTGTGTCGTCATCCGCCGTGCCGTGATTGCACCAATATGAAAGCACAAAGGTATCGAATTTGTCGATGACCTCGTCTGTTATATAACGTATGTTATACGGGCCGACATGGTCGGGCACCGCTTCCGCTGCCGCCACCGCGAGCTTATAGCCGTTTCCGGTGATCGTCGAGAAAATAATCGGAACCGTTTTTGCAAGATCGGGGCGGATTTCTTTTTTATGTACAAGCGATCTGCCGAGCTCCTCTGCCGCCTCTTCCGTGCAGGCGACGGAAAGCATTACGCACCTTGCGGCTTTGCCCACGCGCGCAAGGCTTTCCGCAAATTCTTCTTTTCCTTCAAAAGCTCCGAAAACGGCTGTCTTTTTGCCTTCAAGTCCCGGAAGACAGCGCGAAAAGACCGCGAGAAATTCGGATTCCGCAAAGCCTTCGCCGAAGCCGAGTGCCGCGGCGTCATATCCGCCGAGCACCGCCGGGTCGACGGTTGCGTCAAAAATGTCTGCTGTTGCACCGTTTGGAATTGCTCCGGCGGAGATTTTTTCAGCCATGGCGGAAATCGCCGCCTTGTCCGGTGCGCAAATGATTGCAAGTTTACTCATTGTTTTTCCTCCTTAACAGGATTTGGTTAGCCTCCGCTAACTTGCGTGTCTAAAAAATAAGCCAACGTCGGCTTTGAGTTTTTATACACGCCCGAATTTCAGTTAGCGCGTGCTAACTGAACGGGGACAGTATAGCATATGCAAAGCGCCTTGTCAAGTACCTTTTTTCATTTTTTTGCCGATTTACGGTGACGGAAAAAGCGGGTGTTTTTCTGCCTTTCGATGTCATGCCGATGGCGGCGCAATCGGCGATTTTGCGTTTGTAAATTTCGGATTTCCTATTGAAAAACGCATTTTCGTGTGTTACAATATGACCGGATAGACTGTTACGGTCACTTCGCGTGGCGCTGACTGCGATTTTAGCGGCTTTGGCGCGAAACACGAAAAGTGCCAACCGACCGTAAAATTAAAGAGACCGCCGCCGGGCGGCTTTTCAAATGGGTCGTTGTTAGCATGTGCTAACAACGCGACGCGGTTTACCTAAGACCATAAAGTAACTTTTTGAAAAGGGGAGATACGGTTATGAAAATTCTGATATTCGGCGCAGGTGTGCTCGGATGCAATATTGCAAGGAACATGTTCCGTGCGGGGAAGGAGACGACCCTGCTTGCGCGCGGAAAATGGGCGGAGGAGATACGTAAAAACGGACTGAGAATCAAGGACAAGTTTTCGCTCCGCACATCTGTCAGCCGGATTTCTGTCGTCACCGGGCTTTTGCCGGACGACGTTTATGACGTGATATTCGTTGCAGTCAGGTACACGCAGCTTGAGTCCGTCGTTGACGCTCTGCGCGAAAACAAGACGAAAAATATCGTTTTTGTCGGCAACAATGTTCGCACAAAGGAGCTTGCGTCGCTTCTTCCGGAGAAAAACGTGATGTTTGCATTTACGAGTGCGGCGGGGCACCGCGAGAGCGACCGCGTGGCTTCTGTCGACCTTAAAAAAATAAAGATAGGTCAGCTTTCGGGAGCACCGTCAAACGAAAAGCTCATCGGACAGATATTTGACGGTACGAAATACAAGGTCACATATGAGCCGAACATGGAGGATTATCTTTTGTGCCATGCCGCATTTGTGCTTCCGGCGGCGTTCGCCTGCTACAAAACCGACGGCAATCTTAAAAAGCTCAAAGGCAACACGGCGTATCTCGGCAAAATGATTGACGCCAATATTGAAGGCTACCGCGCCATAAAGAACGCCGGACACGAGATATTGCCCGCGTCTGACAGGGAGTTTGAAGGTGACGCATACAGAAAAACCTGCCTGCGCTTTTTCAGACTCATGTGTGCGACGGTTCTGGGAAAGATATGCGTATCGGATCATGCCATGAACGCTACCGATGAAATGAGCGCACTGAACCGAAACCTGAAAAAGTTCTTTGACGAAAGCGGCACGGAATATCCCGTCTGGCGTGAGCTTGAAAGCGAGTGCGGGAGGTATCTGAAATGAGTGAGCTGATAATCAAAACGATAATTGAAGGCATTGGGCTCGGGGCGTTGCTTGTCCTTGTCTGCGCGATCGGCATACGAAAGGGAGCTGTCGGCATGGTGCATCTTTACAGCCCGAAGGTGCAGGAGAGATGCGTAAGCCTCGGGCTGACGACACATGAGAAAATCAGGCGGAACGCATTGCTTTTCAAAATAATCTGTATGCCGGGATATATTGCTTATGTGCTCGTATGTGTGTATGCGATAAACGGCGCGAAGGGGTTTGTCGCGGGCTTCTGGCAGCTGCTTGTCATACTGTCCGTCATGAATCTTATCGATCGCTTCCTTGTCGACGGTCTCTGGGTCGGGCACACGAAGGCTTGGACAATCCCCGGCACGGAAGACTTAAAACCCTATATAACGGGAAAAGACAAGTGCAGAAAATGGCTCTTCGGCACGGTCGGAATGGTGATTATTTCGGCGGCGCTTTCCGGAATAATGATGATTTTCATTCGCTGAGAGCGGAATTGATGGTAAGCAACGCGGAAGGTCGGCGTCCGTCGGCATTTCAGGATGAAGAAGGATATAAATAAAATGAAAGTGACAACATTGAGCGAAGAGGCGATCCGCCGGATCGGTCATGCCTTCGGCTATTATGATTACGGCGATGAGCGCGGACTTATCGACGCGTTCCCGAGCCGTGACGCCGCGGCGGAATTCATCTGCGGATATGTCCGCATGGCGTTGAAGGGCGGAATGCTTTATGCCACGGGAGCGGACGGCGAAGGATATATTGCATATAAATGTCCGGGGCAGAAGGTCGGTATCATGGCGATGATGCCTTTGGCAAAGTCGCTGCTCGGATCGATGAAGCTGAAAGAGCTGATCCGTTTTGCAAAGATTATGTCAAAGGGCGGGTCGGGGCCAAGCAAGCAGCTCGACAAGGCAAAAAAGCCGTATATTTATGTCGGTCTTGTCTGCGTGACGGAGAAATATCAGGGGCAGGGCTATATGCGGAAGGTGATGGATATGGCATTTGCCGATGGCAACCGGCTCGGCGTGCCCGTAGTTCTCGATACGGACGCGAAGTCCAAATGCGATAAATACGTGCATCTCGGAATGGAGCTTGTCGGCACGCGCCGCTTCGGCGAATACGGCGTGCTCTATGACCTGATAAAATATCCCGATCGGGTGTCGCCCGAGACGGAAAAATAAAAAAGAAAGGGTTATAAAACCGTCATGAATGATTTCAATGATATCGGAATTTCGCGGACGCTTGACGTGCCACGCGTGAAAAAACTGCTGTCGATAGGGCTTTT
This sequence comes from uncultured Eubacterium sp., assembly GCA_900544285.1. Lineage (GTDB taxonomy): Bacteria > Bacillota > Clostridia > Oscillospirales > CAG-272 > CAG-841. Next base: position 66,441 of record UQUT01000003.1, on the reverse strand, counting down.
CGGCGCACTTCTCACGTTGATCGGAGATATGATCCTCGGCTGGGGAGTGGAGGATGAGACGCTTACGGGCGTGGCGCGGATGCTTTCGGCTTATACCGGAACCTCCGACGGCGGAATTTTCTCATCGGCGCTTCTCGGACTTTTCGGCATTACGCTTGAAGGTCTTTGCTATTTCGGAATCTATCGCCTGATCGCATCGCGCTCGCCCGGATATGCGCACAGGTACCGCGCCGGAATATTCGGTTATGTGATTTTCGGCGGATGCGGTTTTCATGTGCCCGTCTGTGCAATGGTCTTTCTTTCAAAGCACGGACTTGCGACGGAGCTTTTGTCAAAATATGCGGTATACTTTGCATTGCCCGCGTTTATAATGTTCTGGATATCCTTCATTATCCTTTCCGTCACACAGATTGCGGCATTTGCAAAGGGGCTGACGCCATGCCCGAAATGGTGCTGGATATTTTCATTGCCCGTCGGAATGGCGGCGGCAATGCTTATGAACATATTCGGCAATCATCCGTTTGTCAATGCCGTTTCCTGCGCATGGATAGGCGTGGGGAATATATGGATGTTCTCAGGACTTCTTGTCACAATGAAAAAAGTTACGGATGAAAAATGACGTATGGCGGTGCTTTCATGGCGCCGCCTGTTTTTTATACATATTGCGCGGGAAAAGGTCGTGACGGTATGATTGCTGAGAGTATTCAGCACACAGACAGGTGTCTACTTTGGGTTGATTTTCTCTCGTGGCGGTTGGAATCACTCTCCCGATAATATCTGTACATTTTTCAAAATTGCTGATATAATAAGATTGCAGTTGACTGAAAAATGAAGTAGCAAAGTAGGGGGAGCGATAAAATATGAAAACATTCGGAGAAAAAATAGCCGAGCTTCGCAGAGAAAGAGGTCTTACGCAGGAAAATCTTGCGGGAATTATCGGTATATCGTCGCAGGCAATTTCAAAATGGGAAAACAACGCGACTATGCCAGATATTATGTTCCTTCCGATCATAGCGGATACGTTTGGAGTGACGATTGACGAGCTTTTCGGAATCAGGCATAAAGTGCAGAAAAAGCCGATCGGTTGCGAAGAAACCCCTATGGCGGTTTACGAACAGATACTGAATACTATGTGGAAATCGGATGACAATGACGATTTTGCGGAAAGGGCGGAAGCCCAATTTGCGAAAAACCCGTATATGCACAGTGGACTCGTTTCTTCCGTTTCCGGCGCGGTATATGCAAACAAGGACATTGCTCTTGCGTACCTTCCGAGCGATGAAGAATCTTTGAAGCTACTTGAAAGTGAAGAGGCGGCAGAGCTTCTGAGGGTCATTTCGGATAAAAATGTGCGTCTTGTGCTTGCGTATCAATTTATGAACCGGTACAATGCGTTTACGGCGGCGTCTGTCGCCGCGAAGGTCGGAATATCTGAAGAAGAAGCAAAAATTGCCCTTGAAAAGCTGGCTTTCTGTAATCTGACTATGGTAAAGAATGTTGACGCGGGCTTTGAAGAAATGCTGAAAATATATCAGGCATTCGGAACGTATAAGCTGCCTTTGCTTTTGTTCCCGCTTTTTTCGCTTGCAGATCGTCTGGCAAATTACAGAGACAGCTGGTGCGGTTTCAAAGCATAACAGGGGCAAACAGGCGTATTCCGAAAGGAAAGACGGAAAAATACAGAAGAGCATCGGGATAATACCGATGTTTTTTCTATGAAAAAGCCCCACCGGAGCGGGGCATAGCCAAACAAATTCTCATGCTCCGATTGCAGTCGGATGTTTTACTTGCTATCTTCTTTGTATATAAAAACAGCGCGGCGTCATCAGAAAGGACAGGAGTGACGTCGCGCTGTGTTGCGGACGGAAGGGGTTTCCGCCCGACATTTTCCCCGGACGCGACATGAGAAAGGAGCGTGTGCCGCGCAGGGGAAAGGAAGTATATCATCGATCTGCACCGAGCTGAATTTATCGCCGGGGGAATGGCAATCCGGCACAGTACAATACCGAAGATAAGCAAAATATGTATGAAGCCGTTATTCCGACCCGAAATCAGACTGGATTTTTTGCGCTCCATATATATAGTGTAATGAAAACCGCAAAAAGGTGCACATTTCGAAAAATTTTTTGAAAAAATCGAAAAAATTTTTGAAAAAGTGATAAAAATACGGGAAAAAGGCGTATTGACGCAGAGTATTGCAAAGATCAAAAGAGTATTATAGAAAAAATTGTTTTGTAGACAAAAATAGAAAGCAGACTGAAATCATATGATTTTGGTCTGCTTTTTTGATATGGTTAAGCACATCGAGTGACCGGACTTGAACCAGCGGTCTCTACCACCCCAACTGACATGGGTCTGTCCTCTCGTGCGCTTTGCGTGCTTTCATACCGTTTCCGCTCCAAGACACTTGCTCCCAGAGCATTTTTTGTCCACTGTTTCCGCGTGTTCCGCGTTTGTATGTGGTAAAAACTGTGGTCAGACCGCTTTTTGCGCGGATTCCGGGCGGGCTTTGTCGGCAGAAAAAAGAACAGAGTTTTTTCTGCCGCACCCAAAAATCTGTAAATGGTCAGCCCTGTGGTCGACCGTGCTTTATTGTATATGCCGACAGCCTGTTTCAATCCTGTCTGTGACACAAACTGTGGTCAAATCCATAGCCCGAAGAATCAGCTTTTGCGACGCAGTAGACAAAGAAAAGAGATTTGAAAATTCCGGCTGTAATTTTGAATCCGGCTTGCAATCCCGTGCGTATATAATCGGATACAACATCACGAAAGCCAAAACAATGTTGCCTATTTTTCAATCAGATCTTCCACTGTGCAGCCGAGAGATTTTGCAAGGCGATACACGGTCTCGACACTTGCTTTATTGATGTCCTTGTTGCGCTGCTCATACATTTGAACAGAGCGAAGACTGACGTCTGCTTTTTTTGCAAGATCCGCTTGTGTGCATCCGTATGCGGTGCGAATACGTTTCAAATTGGTTTCCGCGTAGTATGCGCGTATTCGCTTATCAACGACATCCACGAATTTTGTAATGTCTGCTTCGTGAAGAGGATGATACATTTGCAGCAGGTCGTCATAAGAGAAAACCCTGAAGATTTCGCTGTATTTTCTGCCAGAAAACCATTGATAGTAAGCAACAGCCCAACCAATCCAGTATTCTTTTGAACGGTCGAACCGTTCTTTTTGTTTTTGGGAAGGCTCTTTGCCCATCGTTTCCGATATGATTTCGGAGGCAATTTCAATCCCGCTCATTCCCGCAAGAGTAGCGGGCTCTCCGTTTTCCATACGACCGGAGACAGTGCTCGCCGAAAACAGCTTGATAAAATCGTTGCCGGCAATGTCGCAGGTATTGATGGCGTAATCGAAGGCATCACCCAACACGGACTGTGCTTTATTCAGATATATTTCTTGGTATGCGCGAGTCATCGTTTGTAATCCCTCCTCTTATAATATCCTGTATATACAAGCCGTCGCTTTCTTCCTCAAGCAGCTCAAGATACAGTCGGTTCGCCTCATCATCTCTTGCCTTGCGTAGAACATAAAACTCTTCTTTTTCGGCAACGTCGAACCCCTCAAATCGAATGCGGGAAAAAGCGAATTGCGATTTGAGAACAATCTGTTCGCCGAGCTTTCCGAGCTTCATTGCAGCTGCAAGCTGTTCAACGGAGATTGCATTGTTCAGGAAGGATTCCGCATAATCAAAATATGAGTCATCCGCACGGTAGCCGGTAACGATATCGAAAGCATTTACGTTTATGCCGAAATTGTCAATCAGATATTTTTTCGCTCTTCTTGCAATGGGCGTCCTGATTGAGAACAGGCGATGCTCGACAAGAACGGCGATCCAGTTGAGAATGGTATAATCGGGGCTGTTCAGATTCAGGATCTTCATATATTCGGTATCCAATGTATAACGATTGCAAAAGCCGTCTCTTAAAGAAGAAACCGCCCACTCTTTCGCAAGCTTTTCGGTTTCGGTGCAGTAAAATCCGAGCCCGAAATCATTATTTCTTTTGCCCTCACCGAAAGAAGGCACTTCTATGACCTTTTCCGAGCCGTGAAATAAGGTGATTATTTTGTTCATATCAGGCTACCTCCGATTATCTTCGCCTACATTGTATCACCAAAGCGATAATTTGTCAAGCGATTGCAAGAAAAAATATCACCAAAGCGATATTTGCGAAGATATGGCTTCGGGAATGACGTCTAATCGTCCGATCCTTTCGCAAGTTCCGTAAAAGCATCGCGGTATTCCTCAAGAATCCGTTTTGCGGCAGCGTCAATGACCGCGTCGGGATCGGATTTCGGATTGTTGTCCGAAGCATTTTCGCAACTGTCGCCGCAGGGCTTTATAACCGACAATTCCTCAAAGTAATCCGGCGAGGCAAGACACCGCCTGAGATAATCATGCCCTCCGTCAACCGAGCAAGCTCCGCATCGGCAGGTGACAAACTCGTGGCGGTCGGTCGATTCAATGATGTCTCCGCACAGTTTGCAACGGCCGCGGTTATGTATGATTTCGGGCTTTGCGGAATTGCACTGATAAGTGTCGTGGTTGCACATGATTGATATCCTCCGTGAATCGGATTTGTTGAGTGGTTATTTTGAGTATTATACACCTTATGCGCGGCAATGTGAATAATCGGGAGGTTAAGAAGATAACCTGAGGGATGAGTTTATACAAATAAATATCGGCGGCACGCTCTGTTCCCGAATTTTTGACCTTTATATTGCTTTAACAGAGCATCAGCACACAAAAAAATCGATGTTCTTTGAATTTATTCTGTTTTCCCCTTGCAATTTGTCGGAAATTATTGTATACTGTAAAAGTACAAATCTATCCATATATGAGGTGGAAAATGGCTGCAAGCTACAAAAAATTATTCAAACTGCTGATTGACCGCGAGATGAAAAGCAAGGAGCTCGCCGCAAAGGCGGGAATCAGCCCTGCAACGCTCGCAAAAATGAAAAAAGACGGTGCAACCGTATCAAGCGACGTGCTCGTGAAAATCTGCACGGCACTCGGTTGCACGATGGATGATATAGTGGAGATAGTGCCGAATAATAATAGGGATTGATTGAGAAAGGACAACAGTCATGCGATATAGATTCCTTGTTTGATATTAATTTTGTAAGAGAGAATATTCAAAACGGCGAAAACCCTTGTAAAATAAGGATTTCGCCGTTTTTTATACCCGTTTGTCGCTTATTTGTTTTTTAAATCTACAATCAAATGTTAAACATTTATGCCGCTAACCATTCTGCAACGCAAGTTTGAATTTTATCATTCCAGTCGTTTTCATCAACAGCAAGTTCCTCTTGTCTCATAACTTCATCAAGAAATTGACGGATATTATGCGGGGTCGGTTGCGTGTGATAATTATAGGAGTTTTCCACAAGACGCATAAACTGATCTAATTCAAGGGGAATAATCTTTGTCGTGCCTCCATAGTAAGAAATACCTATTTTATTCAACGCAAAGAAGTGCGCTAAACTTGCCTTGTTGATAGTCGGGGCAATAAATAAGCAGTAGGTGTCTTTACCTGTTCGTTTTTTTATCTGCCCAAAATGTCGCGCTACGGGTTCGCCCTCACTTTCATATTGGCGCTGCCCCTGTTGCATGGTTACTTCTACCGATAAAACAAAATCATCATAGTCACATTCAATATCCGGCATATTCCCGGACGCTGTTGAAAGGGGCTGTCCGACATCATCAAACTTGAAATTGCCCTTTATGTTCCCGCCGTCAAGCATTGTCATAGCTCGCCATGTATTATATTCAAGCATCAGCGGAGCGTCATAGTATCCATCAGATATTATCTCGTTGAAGGTATCAATAATTTCTGAATACAGAGCATAAGATTTAATCTCCGTAACCTGAGCATTGATAACGGCTGCTTTTCGCTCTGCAATGATAGCGTCACGAATATCTTTCAGTTCTTCAATACTTTTCCCGAAAAGTTGCCTTTGCGTATAGTCACTTATGCGCATTATATGGTCAATGACATTTTCGATACTATCAACAAACAGCGCCGGGATTGCAGGATTGAACAAATATGTTTTGTAACCGTCCGCATCATCAACAAAAACGGGTTTACGATCAATAGTTGAGAGAATGAAGTCAACTTCCTTTATTTTATCAGGATAGATAGCGATAGACCGATTTCTATGAGAAATAGAAACAAGGCCAGTATAGCGCAAATACCGGAAACACGCGTCAGTATAATCTCTTGTGTTGCTTTTCTTTGTGTTAAGGAATTTTTTCAGGCTCTTGTCAGTTGTTTCGCGGGTTTTTGTATTGCCCGCGTCAATATCGTCTGCATACGTCCGTAAAAGCGCTTCGGTCCATTTTTCATCTGCAAACTTTTTATACTGTCCCCTATGGCATGCCATTTCTGCACGAAAATCAAGAATAGCTTTTTTGACGGTTTCATACTGTCTATAATCCGTCATCATAAGAGCGAAGATTTTTAATTCATCAAAAGATAGGCTTTCTAAATCTCGAATAAGCCGTATAATCTCTAAATACGGCTTTATAAAGAAAGTTCCCTCAATACCTGCTGCTTCAACATGGTACGGAGACGGAAACTGAAACTTCAACAGTTGACGCAAGAACACTTCCTGCGGGCGCTTTCCATAAACTAATGCTTTTCCTGCGTCAGTTAATTGAATTTCCGGGGATAAGTCAACAAAACCTAACGATTTTGGTGCTCGATTTATCCTATCTCTTGCGCTAAAGTCTTTATTGTTCGACGAACCGCTACCCTCAAAAAAGCCTGATTGTGCTAAAAGGTCTATAAATGCAATCTGCGATCCCTTATTCCATTTTTGCCCGGAAAAATGCTCACTTAACAACTGTATCTCTGGTATCATTTTAGACGGGGTGCGGGGCGACGTTGTGAAAAATAATGCTTTGTTCTTTAAGTATGCCATGCTTTCGCCTCCCGGTTTAATAGTTCTTTACAACAATGTGCATTTTATCGTTGTTGAAACGGTTTTTTATATTCACAGCGTAATTCTTGTAATACTCATCAAAAACATAATCGCCATACAACTCCATAGTCAATGGGGTCTTTCCTATCACCATAAGCACACGGCAGGGTAGGTTTCTAAAATCGGCGGCTAAGCGTCTGTGTTCTACTTCATCGAAACCGTTCATCATGTCAATATTCCCATAGTCATTAAAAACACAATCATACGGCGGGTCAAGGAACATGAAATCATCTTCGCCCGCCATATCGAATATATCCCTGTAGTCAAGGCTATATAGGTCTGCTCCACGCAATAATTGACTATGTTGCTCTGTGACTAATTGTGTGTTAAGATTTGGATAGCGTCCAAAAGGCACATTATACTCGCCATTGCTGTTATATCTAATCATGCCAGAATACGCTGTTTTGTTAATAAAGAAATATACAACGCCGTCTAAATAACTTCCGTCGGGGTGATTAAAAAGTTCCCGCATTTTGTAGTATAATTCTTCGTTCGCATTCGGTACACGTTCGTCAGGCTGTTGCGCTTTTAGTCTCTTGAAAGTAGCTTGATTAGCTTCGTACAAGCGTTGCAATTCATCAAGCTGTGCGCGCATTTCGGGATAATTATCGCGCAGTTGCCGATAGAACCGCATAAGCCGCTCATTCACATCATTTATAATAGCAATTTCAGGTTCAAGATAGAAATATACAGCGCCCCCGCCGAAAAAAGGTTCAATATATCTATCAAAGTTGTCGGGAATGTATTGCAGGAAGCGGGGAATTTCCCGCGATTTCCCACCTCTATATTTTAATACTGGGTTCATTCGCGGCACCTCCCTTTCTTGTGCTTACACAGATTCTATAATATTATAGCACATTAAACCGCAAAAAGATAGTGCTTTTCAGAAAAAAGTCAAAATTATTATTGCCCTGCCCAGTCCACCTGGAGAATTTCTCCGGGCTTGTGATTGAGATGCATAGTGGCGTTTATTTTGGCGGTGTAGTTCCGATAATACTTTTTGAACTGTGTCAGCTGATATGGGATTTCTCCGTTTGCTTGGCAGATCTCGCAGTACTCCATCCACAAAAGATTCAATGTGACGCCGCTTTCCTACATTTCCTTATGGATGTACTCGTAATCCGGTATTTTGTAGCCCCGAAGCTCCGATGTTGATGGGAACAGGATTCCGGCCAGCTGTTTGTCCGACAGTTCCTCCGGCAAGGGACATGACAAGCCCTTTTCTCGTGCCAACCGCAGCGTCTGAATGACGGTGGTTCGGAAGCACGCGGCAACTCTGTGCGATCTGTGTGTTGTTGAGTCCGAGACTGCTCAGCCTCAGGATCTCACGGTAATTGGTCATGATGATGACCTCCTTTATTGGATTCACGCTTCCGCTTGCACCCATATTTTACCGCAAAATCTCCGGCTGTTCAATCTGTACGACGCGGGTGTTTAGTTTGTTGCGACGGGAGTGTTCAACGTAAAACGATGCTGGTGTTTAACTTGCGCGGCCACGGTGTTCAGTTCGATGCCGACGTATTCATGAAGCCGAAGAAGGCTGTCTGTCGCTTCTCGGAGATCCCCGCAAGTGCAAGCGTTATAAAACCATCAAGGTGCAGTATCAGACTGCCGAGATGCAGACAAGAGTGAAAACCTACACCGGCTGGACGGCGCAGATCATTCAGCACGAGGTGGATCATTGTAACGGGGTTTTGATATAGTCGGCAAGACGATTGCTACTTAATTGCTAACTTTCCCGCTTTTGCTGGACTTCCCGCCGCCTTTGTGGTATTGTGTGTGCTTACAAAGGAGGTGCGCACAATGGCACGGATTACGACAAACGAATATATTGCGGTAAGGCAAATGAAAAAGAACGGAGACTGTATTTCCGAGAACGAACTCGGAGGTGCAGTCTCCGTTTGCGTTATCGGCGAAGGGGTGAAAAGCAATGAATAGAAACTGCAGTCTCTCCGCCATCGGCAGGCGCATTGCCGACCTGCGCCGTGAAGTCGAGCTTACACAAGGAGAGCTGGCGGAAAAAGCGGACATTTCGGTGGTGCATCTCTCCAACATTGAGCTCGGCAAGAAAACGCCGGGACTGTCTACACTTATCCGCATTGCAGAAGCGCTCAATGTGGCAACTGACTGGATTCTTCGGGCAAACACACCCGGCACATACGCCGTAGCGAACGAGAAAATCGGAGAGTTGCTCGCCGACTGCACGAATGACGAAATGTTGAGCATTTTTCGCATTCTTGAAGAAGTCAAGAAAGCCATGCGGCACAACTGAATAAGGAAAGGTGCGAGTGGGACTGTCAGCCCCGCTTTCGCATTTGAATGCAAGCGGAGGGTAATTACAAGCAAACGTATAAATCGCGCGTGCGACCGTTTTGGAGGTAATGTGGGGCATCAGAAACTGCACCGAGGGAAACAAAGAAAGCCCCGCCCGAGCGGGGCTGTGGATCATAAAATATAATCGCTTACGCAGTCGTACCAATGTACATAAGTCTCGCCGTTCACGATTAACCGTTCGTTTTCTGGAAGCATTTCAGTCCAGAACTTTCCGTATCGCTTATATGCCCAGTCGTTTTTGTTGAATCTGCGCCAAAGAACGGTTCGGCCGTTTTTGTCAAGGTACTGTTCCGATGCAACGCCGTCGTTGAAGCACTGAATATCCATGACGCAGATGGCGTCATACGATTTTTCGCCGATTTGAACAGTATACCGTCCGACGATGTCCACAGTTTCTTTATTTGTGTGCCCGACAATCTCATTTCCGCTTCGTGTCAACAAGCCCTTTGGCATCAGGTTGACTTCATTTCCGCAGTTGTCCTCTCCGAAGCCCCAATTGTCGAGGAAGTCGTTTCCGTCGAGAAAGGTATAAAGCTTGCGCACTCCGTTTTCCACATGGCTTTCGGCAAGATAGCGGCAATGCGTGTCGGTGAGCTGCGCCACAAATCGGCGTTCCATCTGATCGATACATCCGGTACGGTAATAGTCCTCAGCACCGTATTGCATTGCCGAAATTTCAACACCTTCAATTCCGTGTACTTCCGCTTTGCCGATTACCTTCATTTCGGTATATTCCGTGCGCTTTCGTGAGGGCATATCGAACAGTCCCCAAGTCAGCGTTTCTCCGAGCCGCGGAACCATAAGCCACCCTTGAAGTTCCTCCCAGCGGACAGAAAAGGGAGCAAGCTTGGATGGTTCAATTTTATAATCGGGTAAATATTCGGGCAATTTTTTCATAATGATTTCTCCTTTTGATTTATCTTTGGGCGGACAAGGATAATGCTGTCTGAATTTTTCCTTTGCATAATGCAGGCGACTTTTCACCGTGCCGACCGGGATTTCAAGTTGTCGGGCAATATCCTCCTGCGACAGATTTTTGAAGAAAAACAGATATAAAATTTGTTTTTCCTTACTGCCGAGAGCTTCAATGGTATCTATCACAATGCTGTGTTCCATAATACCGAGCCGTCCGACCGCCAAAGCCGATTCGGACAGTGAATCCAAAGAAATATTCAGGTTGGCCGCTTTCAGTCGGTAATAGTCCATGCACTTGTGCTTGGCAATGCCGATCAGCCATGCCTTGAAGGTGGCGGGATTGCTCAGCGTGTCAAATTTCAGCGTGGCGGTAAGGCATACATCCTGAATCACATCTTCCGCATCGTGCCTGTTCCCGATTTTGAAGTTTACATAGCGCTGAAGCGGAATCAGATTCTCGTGCAATAGCTTTTCAAATTCATCCACATTATCACCTCCTTGCAGATGGTCTTGAAATCGATTTCACATATATAGTCGGAGCAAACCATCAAAAGGTTCAAATCACAAAAAAATTATAACATAAAAAGTCCGGCGAGGCAATCCATCAGAATCTGCGCCGCAGGAAACAACGAAAAAACATAGCGAAACAAAAGGTTCTGAAAACCTATTGACAAAGCGTCATTGCTATGGTATAATAACAGAACAATGAGTTCTGAAATTGTTTGAGGTGTACTTATGAGAGTCATGAGTGAAGAAAAACTGCAAAAGCTCGCGGAGTTTATCAAGCAGTATGCGCGGGACAACAATGGGGAGTCCCCGAGCCTTGCAGATATCATGGAATATATGGGCATGGTTAAGTCGACCGCATATCGGCATATCTTAGAGCTTGAAAAGCGCGGCATCATTTCCTATTCGGGGAAAAATACGTTGGAAACACCCTTGCAGAAGAAAATGCACGTGATGTCCCGCCGTATTCCCGTGGTTGGAATGATCGTGTGCGGCACGCCAGACGAGCAGGAGGAGCATATTTCAAGATACCTTGCCGTTCCGGAAGAATGGCTCGACGGTGAATGCTTTCTGCTTGAAGCATACGGCGATTCTATGGCGGACATCGGCGTTCACGCGGGCGACCTTGTGCTGGTCAAGAAGACAAACGTCGCAACCGACGGGCAGGTTGTCGTTGCGCTTACGGAAGAAGGAAACACACTCAAGCGCCTGCATTACGAGAACGGCAAGCCCGTGTTGTACGCGGAAAACAGCAGCTACACCGAAAAACAGCGCGTCATCCACCCGAAAGAGCTGACGATTCAGGGCGTGGCGCTGAAGGTCATCAAAGATATTGTCTGAAAGGCACAAAGGAGGCATTTATGAAACAATCAGAATACCCGCCGGCAGAGCTGAGATATGGGGAAAACCTTGTGGCAATTGAATATTTTAATTTCCATAAGGATGATGCCGATGCAGGAAATCCGTACAACACCACATTTGGAATGAAAGTAATCTCCGGAGCATTTCAGGGGTATGCATCGTGCGAATATGACATAAAGGACTTTCGCATTTTCTTAGATCAGCTTTGTGAGCTCTATGCTTTTCAGCGCGACCGTGTTGTGCTGTCTGAAATATGTTATGGCAGCAATGTTACGTTGTCTATGGATAGGACAGGTCATGTAAAAGTAGAGGGTTTAATTTTTGATAATGAGATGGAGCAGTCCTTGACTTTCGCTTTTGAAGCCGACCAGAGCACGCTGCCGCCGTTCATCAGTGGCTTAAAAAATATGATATCGTAGCAACCAAAAAACGAACAACTGCGCTTGACCGAAAGGAGAAAACTATGACGCTTGAAGAACTGAAAATCCGTCAGCTGACAAATCAATATCTGCTCGCGCCTGCGGACAAGCTGACCGTGATGCGCGACCTTTGCGGAGTGCAGGCGCAGTTTATGACGAACGCTTTGCACTCACTGAAAATCCGTACAAACGACTATGACGAGCAGACCGTCGCCGAGGGGCTTGTGAAAAACTGGTCTGTGCGCGGCACGGTTCACGTGTTTGCCGAAAGCGACCTGCCGCTGTTTATCCGGTGCAACAACGGCGCGGATTATCGCAAAAACGAATGGCAGGGATATTCCTATATGAAAAATCAGCGCCCGTGCTGGGCGTTGACGCCCGAACGGCAGAAATATCTTGCGGATATCATTCTCGCGGCAGTTACGGAGAGGGCATACACGCGCGACGAGCTTAAGGAGCTTTGCCGTGCAAACGGGATGACAAAAATTGAAGAGGATTGTATGTTTGAGTCATGGGGCGGCGGTATACGCGAGCTTTGCGTGCTCGGCTTTATGAATTACACCGTGCAGGAGAAAAAGCAGTATATCGCTTCTCCCGAGTTTTCTCCGATTCCCGAGGAAGAAGCAAAATTTGAGATAGCGCGGCGATATTTTACGAATATCGCTCCCGCTACGATACACGACGCTATGTATTATACGGGCGCAAAACAGGCGGAGGTCAAGAATTGGCTTCGGGAATTGCCCGTCGAGTCGTTTGACTTCGGCGGCAGGACATATTATTACATACCGAACGGGAAAACATACGACAGGGACATTCCGCATTGCATTTTCCTTGCGGGATTTGACCAGCTTATGCTCGGATATCAGAAAAAGGAAAGTATCTATTTAAAGCCTGAATATTTGCGCGGCGTTTTTAATCTTGCGGGTATCGTTATGCCGCCATTGCTCCTCGACGGTGATGTGGCGGGGATATGGAAAAACAAAAACGGGAAGCTCGAAATCAAGTGCTTCCGTAGCCTGACGCAAACCGAAAAAAGCCATATAGAACAGGCGGCAGATAAGCTGTGGGGCGATATAAAAGAGATAAAATATGCTGATGGATGATAGCGTTTTTACACCGACGTCCGTGCCGAATGGCGGGCGTGGCGCTGAAAGTCATCAAAGATATTGTCTGATGCGCAAAGGAGACATTTATGAAAAACAAAATTCCCATAGCCCGCTGTCCGAACTGCGGACGGACGGTTTTGTATTCGGACGATCCGCGCGACAAGCTGACTGTGACAGTCCGTGCGGCGGACGAAAGCTATCACGGCAAGGCGATGCTTTGCGGCAAGTGCAAAACCATGCTTGCGGTGATTGAAAAGCCAAAAGTAGCGCGGGGATATGTCGCCATTCCCGTTACAAGCGCAACATTTTAATTGAAAGTGAGCCATCCTCCCGTCGGTGAAAACGGGAGCCAAGGGTGAGTATCAGAGGATTTTGCAGAGTGCAACTCTGTTTTCTTCCGATGCTCACTTTTTCTTTTTGCAAAAAATAACGGAGGTATCATATGAAAGAATCAAACTACAAGACCTATGATGAGCTGCCGCTGTTTCTCAACGCGGAAACGGTTGCGAATGTGTTGGGAATCGCCATGTCCTCGGCATACGAGCTGATGAAGGAAAAAGACTTTCCCGCGTTGCGTGTCGGGAATCGTCTGATTGTTCCGAAAGAAAAGTTCATCGCGTGGGTAGAAATGAAAACGGAGGTGAGTAAATGAGCGGTATCTGTCCCGAGCTTGACGCAAGGCTTTCGGCGGAGCTTGACCGATACTATTTTTCAACCGACGGCTCGGGGTTAAAACTCGACCGATGGGAAAAGCACCGCGTGATAAATGCTCTGCATCGGCTGTGGAATATCGAAGAAATCGCTTGCTACGGAGTCGGCTTTGCAACCGAGGATATCCGAAAAGTGATACTCGACCTCATGAAGCCCGCACATATCAGGCTTGCGTTGAAAACGGTTGATTTTAATTCCGGAACGGCATATTCGCTATGGCTCGGGTGTGCGATTTTTATGTTTGCAAAATTTGATGAGGATCTCCAACATGAAATCAGGAAAGGAATTCTCAGTCGCGGATATTTGTCTTTGGCTGTGGCGGGTTTTCTTTCCGAAGTAGTGATCACGGAAAAAGGCAGACACATCTCGCAACGCATCAAGGTGAATCTTTCTCTCAAAGAAAAAACGCAATACGATTTCGCCCGCATCGTCACGCACGGCACTGCCCGCAAATCTTATGCGGAGGGTAACTACTTCATGGTGCCGAACAGCGTGCTGTATATGGATCTCTCGGGCGGTGAAATTCTGCTATACGCCTGTCTGCTTTATTATGAAGACCGCAGGACACACACCTGCTATCCGTCCTTCCGTGAGATCGGGGAGCGGATCGGAATGTCAAAGAACACGGTGATGAAATATCTTCGCTCACTTGAAAAACGCGGGCTGGTCGAAACCGAGCAAACTTTGATAAGGACAAAGAGCGGTGAGGTTCACAACGGCACGCTGAAATATCACATCACGCCTATCGCTCCCATCAAGAAAGCGTATGACGAAAAGGAGCTTGACAAGCTGAGGCGGGAGGCGGAAATGCGGGAGCGGATTGCAAAATATGAGCGACATATGGGAAACAACGTTCATGCCGAAAATCACGCGGAAAACGGGCAAATGTGAAGATTTATGCGAGGGTCGATTTTCAAGCAGGAGAAAGGGCGTGCGTCAAAAACGCTCGCCCGAATCACATCGGCGGGCAGAGCCCTCCGTTTTTCGCGTGTTTTGACCGCATTTGCTCGCTTTTTCGCGGGTTTCGCCGGGAAGAAAACCATGCGCAAGTGTGTGTCAAAAATCGCATGAACACAAATTCAGGCGCCTGCAATGCGAAAAAGCCGGTGTTTGCGGGCTTTTTGCAGGCGTCTGAGGCAAAAAAGGAGGCTTTTATGGAGAACAGGCAAACTCGTTTTTCTCTGCATATCAGTGAGGAAACATTGGACACGGCAAAGGCACTCAGCAAGTCGAACGGGTGCAAAAGTGTCAGCGAATATATCGAAAAGGCGGTTGATTTTTATAATGCGTATCTCTGTAATCGCAGAGCACCCGAGCTGATTTCTTCCGAAGCGGTGGATACTTTGCGGAGAGTGCTTGACAAGTGTGAGCACGCGCGCAGCAGTGCGCTCTTCAAGCTGTCGGTTGAAATTTCAATGTTGCTCAATGTGATTGCGGCGACAAATGACATTGAAGGTGAAGACCTCGGCAAACTTCGTCACGCCTGCATCGAAGAAGTGCGGAGAATCAACGGAAGCGTTTCTCTGGATAACGCAATCGAATGGCAGAAATAAATTCGGGATCGCAAATTTTTTGATGCAGGAAACAAAGAAAAGCCCCGCCGAAGCGGGGCAATAACAGTATCATCTGCTTGCTTTCTTTCTGATTCCGACAATAAAATCGCTTTCTTTTCCCTCGAAAAGTATGTCCAATATCTTTGGTATTTTATCTTTGTATTTTGCACTTTTCGAGTGAAGTAGACAGTTGCATGAGCAGAAGCGCATTATTAGGATATATTTTCAAAGCATCACGCATAAGCTCAACATTTTCTTTGTGTTTTCCATTTGACCTGTTTTCAGCCCATTTTTGATTAATTTCATCAAGCTTGCTTGCGGAAGTTATCTCTTCCATACCTATCAGCTCGTCGACAGATACCGCAAAATAATTTGCAAGAGCAGGCAGCATTGTGATATCGGGATAACCGTCTCCGCGCTCCCATTTGCTGATTGCCTGATATGAAATTCCGAGATGGGTTGCAACTTCTTCCTGCGTAAGGTCTCTGTTGCGGCGTAGTTTTTTTAATTTTTCGCCAATCATAAGTTCCATCGTGTTACCCTCCGTTTTAATTTTAATTCCGACGCGTCTGAGTAAATTATAAGGTATCAGGCGGGAAAAATCAATAACCGCAACATAGACCACGCTCAACTAATAGTAGAAATTTTCTACGAACGTGGGCGAATTGATAACTTTCCGATAACTCTTTCGATTTCCGCTGGATATATAAAAAGCTTTGTGATATTGTTGTGCGTGAAAGAAGGTGAAAAACATGAGTAAACGACGTCCGAACGGGGACGGGATGGTCAGAAAAAGATCGGACGGAAGATGGGAAGCACGTATCATCGTCGGGCACAAAGAGAACGGCAAGCCGATATACAAATCGGTCTTTGGCAAGACGCAGAGCGAGGCGATGACGAAATTTTATAAGCTCCTTGAGACCTACCGCGGGGTGGAACTGAACGAGGACTGCCTCGTGAACCTGAACGAATGGCTCGACCGCTGGCTCTGCTATCAGAAGGATGTGGTGCGCCCGCAGACGCTGAACAAGTACATTTTCTATGCGGATGCCTACGTCCGTCCGTATCTCGGCGACAAGAAAATCTCGGCGATCCTCACGCGGGATATGCAACAGCTCTATGTAAAACTGCTCAAAGAAGGGCGCGTCACCGAGAGCAAAACCAAAGGAAAAGCGCTCTCGGGCAGTACGGTCAGAGCAGTGCATATGATGATGCACAAGTGCTTTGAGATGGCAGTGGAGCAGCATATCATCGTCAAAAATCCGACCGACGGCACAACAATTCCCAAACTGAACAGCGCGGAACGCAAAGTCTACAACGAGGAACAGCTCAAAAAGTTTCTGAAAATCATTGAGGACGAACCATGGTGGCGGGACTTCTTCTACCTCGAATGTATGACGGGACTGCGCAAAGGCGAGATCTGCGGACTGCGCTGGGAGGACTTCAATGAAGCGGAAGACAAGCTCAGCGTGGCACGGCAGGTCATTCCGGTCAGGGGCGGAATCACGGTCAGCGATCCGAAAACCGACACCGGTATCCGCACGATTGTCCTGCCCGAAAGTGTTGTCCGCATGCTAAAGGAGCGAAAGAAAGCCATCGGCTCCGAATGGATTTTTCCGAGCCTGCGCGACGCGGAAAAACCGATCAACCCCAACACGGCATACGGTACCTTCAAGCGAATCATCAAGAAAGCGGGGCTTCCCGACATTCCGTTTCACGGTCTGCGTCATACCTACGCCACACATTCGATTGCCGTCGGCGTGGATGAAAAGACGCTGGCAAAGGAACTCGGACACACAAAACCGTGTTTCACGCTCGACTGTTATGCGCATGTGACGGAAGAAATGCAAAAGCGTGCCTCCGAAGTTACGGGCAATGCACTTGAAAAAATCCTCGGAAAGGAGCTGAAACCGTGGGCAGACGAAAGAACGGACAAGGGCTGATCCGTCAGCGCAAAGACGGCAGATGGGAAGGCAGATGTGTGGTCGGTTATGATGAAAAGAATCTGCCGATTACGAAAAATGTCTTGGCGAAAACCAAGCGCGAGGTCGAAGAAAAGCTGAAAGCCCTCAAGGAAACCGTACAGAAACCGGTCGTGAAAACCGCCGCAGACATGCCGTTCGGTGAGTATATCGACTACTGGTATCGCAACTTCAGTGAGTTGAGCATTGCCGCAACCACGCGCCTGAAATACGAAAACGATATCTACAAGCATATCATCCCCGGCATCGGAAAAATTCCGCTTGCCGCGCTCAAAAAGAGTGATCTTGAAAAATTTTATGCCGAACAGATGAAAAGCGGCAACCTCGACCGCAACGGTATCGGCGATAAAAAACTGTCGGGCGCGGTCATCCGTTCGATGCACACCCGCATCAAATGTGCGCTCGATCAGGCTTTGAAAGAGGGACTGGTCAACCGCAATGAGGCGGTCGGTTGCAAGCTACCGCCCAAGAAGAATAAAGAAATTGAGGTGCTGTCACACGAAGAAATCGCGCGGTTGCTTATACAGGCGAAGGAAGAAGGCTTCTATGAGCTTATCCTCCTCGGACTTGCCACGGGCATGCGGCGGGGCGAGTTGCTCGGGCTGAAATGGGATGACATCAACTTTACGACAGGCGAGTTGAGCATCAGACGCGAATATACCACACTCGGCTCGGACTATATCATCAGCACGCCGAAAACAAAATCCTCGGTGCGGTCGGTACATCTGCCGCAGTCGGTGCTGAATATTCTCGGAGAGTATCGGGAAACGGTCAGCTCCGAGTGGGTGTTTCCGTCACCGCTCGATCCGACGCATCCGCGCAGTCCGACGAGTTGTCGCAGTCGGCTGTCGGATATGCTGGAGCGCGCCGAATGCAATCATATTCCGTTCCACGGTCTGCGGCATATCTTCTCAACCATGGCACTGGAAAACGGGCTGGACATCAAAACGCTGTCCGCCGTCCTCGGTCATTCTTCGGCGGAGACGACCATCAGCGTATATTCTCATGTGACCGGAGAGATGGAGCGCAACGCCGCAAAGAAAATGGATGATGCCTTCGGTACGCCAAAGCCCGCAGATTTGCCCGTGTGTGACGATAACCACGAAGACGGGCAAACACCCGAGCAGGAAACGAAACACGCTGAATTCACCGCCAAAAAGAGCAAGAAGCGCAAGCCCGGCACGGGCTGTATCTCAAAGATCAGTAAAAACACATGGCAGGGCAAATATACGCCTCGCGGCAAAGACGGCAAGCGGGAACAGCATATCGTCTACGCAAAGAGCGAGGAGGAGTGCGAGAGGAAGCTGGGGGAGATGATACGGGAGTTTAAGAAACAAAATGAAAGGAACTGAAAAATGAAGACAAAAGAATCTTACGGAGCGTCGATTATGGCATATGAACGGTTGTACACTGTGCTTGACCGACACATCCATGCAGGTATGTACCAAGAAATTGACAACTATTTTGTAAACGGGTATTATGATACCGAGGATGGAGAAAAAGTTCTGAAAACTGACACACCTTTTGAATATAATCTGTTGACCGGTACGCTTCAAGGCGAGATCGAGGAATTTACCCGATTTTTGGACACGCAGTTTACGCATATTCCTTCAATCACAGAAGTGCCTATGTATCGCCGGGTAGTGATTGAACAGCTGAAAGTGCTCAGAGAATTTGCCGATGAAATGGTTGAGATCCTGCGCAAATACGATGGCACGGAAGAGACTTATGAGGTGCCAACGGGGAGAAAAAGGGTCAAAACTGATACGCCTTGGTAAAGAAACCGGCTTCGAAAAAGCGGAGCCGGTTGCAATATAGCATTTGTTGATTGATGGCTTTAATAACAAGTTTCTTCAATGTGATGTGCCTTGTTATTTCAGCAATTTAATTAAAGGGGTATAATCTTTTCGTGACGGCAGATGGTGTTCTTTGTACCAATTGTCATATGCGCAAACACTTTCAGCAATATCCTCAAGGGAGGTAAAACCGAGTAAAGTATCAATGCGATCAAGCATAAGCATATTCACCCAAAGAACATCTTCGTGTTTCATGGACTGAACTTTATAACGGAAAGTGTCATTATCGCTTAAAATAGGTTTTCCTTGAAAACTCAGTAACTTATCTGCATCATTTTTATCGAACAGGCGGCGGTCTTTAATTTTTGACGGCCAAATGGTTGGAAGCGGAAATTTTTCTTTTTTGCAATAAAGCCTAAAGAAAGGGTTTATTACAACCAACATTCGGTGTTTGGAAACAGAGAACATATAAAAGTTTTCGTGAAAATTCGTTTGCTGATAGAGAAGCTCTGCATACTTTTGCTTAAAAAATGCGTTATCGGTTCTATTCAGCGCTTCCATTAAGTATTGTTTTTTCTCAACTTCTAATCCGATTTGAGCAACGCTTTCTTCACGTTCTGATGTCATGCCTATGTCTGTGATAATAAAACTTGTTCCAATATAACTGGAATCCCAAATTGCTAAGTATCCCCAATTGTATATTTGAGCCCATCTGTAAGCTTCATATGTACAGAGTTCATGATCCTGTATTTTTGTCAAGTCTTTGCATTCGATAATCACTTTGATGTTTCTCAACCAACGGTCGTGTATGGTTTCGTTTCTGATAACCTTTTCTTCAAATGGATAGTTAAAGATACCCGTTTTTTTATGCATATCAGAGATTATCTTTGACATATTTGAGCATGTTTCTTCTTCCACAAAGACACGCATTTGCTCTAACAATAAAAATTTTTTTACGATATTCAATTCTTTTCTGGTAAGTTCCACCTCGCCATGGTTTTCTGTTTTCAAAATCTTTTGGTTCAAAATATTGGCAAAGCGTCCTTCGAGTTGCCCAAACTCCATCTCGAGTTCTAAGGGATAAAATTCATACTTTGAAAAGACCTCTGCAGTTTGTTGCCCTTGACGATATTCGCCGGTTCTGATATTGTAGGTGGATATTTCTTCACCGAATCGCCGTAAGATCAATTGCGGAACAAAGTGATTATTTTTATAGGCCATATTTATTCTCCAAGTGGTTATTCAAATTGAATGCAGAATCAAAACTTGTGTTAATTTATTATACCATATTTTTGCGTTCGGTTCAATAAGAGTGTTCCGAAGATTGAAAAAAACTGAGTCTATGTCATCATCAAGTGATATCTTGCGAAAGATGCAAATTGAAATCTGATACGCAGGAAACAAAGAAAAAGGTTCTCGAGGGAAACACCTCCGGGAACCTTTTGAATTAAGTTTTTCGTGAGCAGAGCGTACCGGAGCAGAAGCAACCAAACGAATCGCACCAGCTCCAACTGTGGTCAAACATGTGGTCAAAAAAATTTCGGAATTTCAGGTGGTATGAAAGTGGTGGGAAAACACGCGATTTTGCCCCGAAAATGCAAAAAATAAAGCCGAAAACGAATCGTTTTCGGCTTTATTTGGTCTGAGTGACAAGACTTGAACTTGCGGCCTCTACCACCCCAAGGTAGCGCGCTCCCAACTGCGCCACACCCAGATACAATTCAATTTCTCTGTCGCGCAAAGCGAATTATATCACAAAAAACAGATGAAGTCAATATAAAAATCGAAAAAAGTTCACGGAAACGGCTAAAAAGTAGCCGTTTCCGTTTGCTTTTGAAAAATTCAGATAATCTTCGATTATTTGATTTCAACTGTTGCGCCGACAGCCGTGAGAGCTTCTTTGATCTTCTCAGCTTCGTCTTTAGCAACTGCTTCTTTAACTGTCTTGGGAGCGCCCTCAACGAGTTCCTTAGCTTCCTTAAGTCCGAGACCTGTGATCTCACGGACTGCCTTGATAACGTCGAGCTTCTTGTCGCCGAAGGAAGCGAGAACTACGTCGAATTCTGTTTTTTCTTCAGCTGCGGGAGCTGCTGCGCCGCCAACTGCAACTGCTGCAACAGGAGCTGCGGAAACGCCGAATTCCTCTTCGAGAGCCTTAACGAGGTCTGCTACTTCGAGGATTGTAAGTGATTTTATCTCATCGAGAATTGCTGTGATCTTTTCAGATGCCATGATAATTTTCCTCCAATTAAATTTTTTGAAATTAGTTTTTTGTTTTGATTAAATGGCTTTAGGCTGCTGTTTCTTCGTTCTGCTTATCAACATAAGCCTGAAGAACATAAGCAAGACCATAAAGCGAGGACTGCAAGCTGCCGAGCATCTTTGCGATGAGCTGCTCCTTTGAGGGCAGAGCGGCAAGCTCTTCAACTCCTGCTTTGTCAAGAGTTTCGCCGTCAACAAAGCCTGCTTTGATTTCAAAGGTGTCGACTTTGTCAGCGTACTTTTTGAGGATCTTAGCTGCTGCAACGGGATCGCTGTCGCAAGTTGCAACTGCTGTCATTCCTTCGAGAGTTTCCGTGAGTGCGTCAAAACCGACGGCTTCACAAGCTCTCTTTGTAAGTGTGTTCTTAATTACGGAATACTCAACGCCTGACTTTCTGAGTTCAGCACGAAGAGCGGTGTCGTCTTCAACAGTGATACCCTGATAGCTGACGATAACACCTGCAACCGCATTTTTCATTCTTTCGGTAAGGTCCGAAACAATTTTCTTCTTGGATTCAAGAACGCTTGCACTTGGCATAAGTTATTTCACTCCTTTCGGTATAAGTAAAGTAAGCCAAGCTTTTTACCCGAAAAACGGGAATAAAAAATCTTTTCCGCCATCCAAAGATTACGGAAAAGACATAAAAAGCATTTTATAATCTTTCCTCGGCAGGGAAGCTCAGCTTTTACAAAACCTGCTGTCTTAGGATCGCTTGACTATGATATCATAAATATAAATATTTGTCAAGACTTTTTTAATGTTTTTACGGAAATTTCGCCGGAAGAGAGAACGTCAACTCCGCCGCAGGCGAAACGCACGAAAAGCGAGCCGTCCCGCAGAAGTTTTTCCGCTGTGCCTATAAAGCTTTTACCGTTTTTTATATACGTAACTTCTTTTCCGAGCGTATAGCTGTATTTTGAGCAATATTCAATTATGCTTTTTACGGGTTCGTTTACGGCGAGGCGGAGCCCGACTATGATCTCTGCCGCAAGGATATTCAGATCGATATCCGAGCAAAGGGCGGCGGCGGTCTGACGCAGGTCGTCGGGGAAGGATACTTCTTTTACGTTTATTCCTATTCCGACGACGTATGCGTCCCCTGTGCGCAGGGCGAGTATTCCGCAGACCTTTTTATCGCCGAGGTATAGGTCGTTTACCCATTTTATCAGCACCGGCGCACAGGCAGCCGCGCGGACAGCGCGGCATACCGCTGCCGCGGCAGCACTTGTGATAAGCTCCGCCGGCAGGGAAGCGTCGCGAATTACGATACTTAGATACAGTCCCCCGTCATAACAAAAAAACGTATGCTCGCCTCTGCCGTGACCGCCTGTCTGCACTTTTGCAATGTATACGGTTCCGTCCGACGCGCCTTCGAGTGCGGCTTTTTTCGCAAGATCGTTTGTCGACTCCGTTGTTTCAAGCGGTATGACGGTTGCTCCTGTCAGTTTTTCGATATATGCTTTATCCGGATAACTCATTTTATTTACCCACACAGAATTTTGAGAAGATATCGTCGACTATCTCAATGCCGACCCGTCTGCCGTCAAGCTCGCCGAGCGCACCCATTGCGCTTTCAAGCTCCGTTCCGGCGATTTCGGTGCCGAGCACATCAAGCACGGAGAGCGCGTCGGATACGTTTTCATAAGCCTGACAGACTTTCGCATATTGACGTGCATTTGTAATTATCGCATTTTCGCCGGCGCCGATGCTTCCGCTGATGAAAAGATCGTTTATTGCGCCCGCGATAATGTCGCGGCAGGCTTTATCTTTTGCGGAAAGAACGACAACCTTGTCAAATGCTGCTCCGAAATCCTTTTCCGAAACTGCTGTGCCGAGATCGGATTTATTCAGAACCGCAACGGCAACCGCGCCGCAGTCGTGTTGCTTCTCAACTGCGGAAATTACGCGTATGTCGTCTTCGTCGAGCGGTTTTGATGCGTCAAAGACAGAAATAATAAGCTCTGCTCCGCTGAGCTTTTCAAGCGCACGGTCAACTCCGACAGCTTCAATTTTATCGCTGGTGTCCCGTATGCCTGCCGTGTCCGAAATGAGAAGAGTTGCGTCGCCGCAGGTGACCTGCTCTGTGATAATATCACGGGTTGTGCCGGCGATATCAGTTACGATTGCCCGTTCCTCTTCGCAAAGGAGGTTGAGCAGGGTTGACTTGCCCGTGTTTGGCTTTCCGCAGAGCACCGTCTGTATTCCTTCGACAACGGCATGCCCTGTTTTATATGAACTTTTCAGCGCGTCGAGCTTTTTCATAACGCTTATAATGGTTTCCCTCATTTCTTCGGGTGAGACGGGGGAAAGCCCTTCGTCCGGAAAGTCTGTCTCAGCGTATACGGCGGAGAGCGCGGTCTTTATGTCGCCGTATATTTCGTCTATACCCTTTGCCAGCTTTCCGTCGACGTTTGCCCTTGAAAGCCTGAGCGCGGCGCGGCTTTTCGCGCTTATCACCTCGCCTATTGCTTCCGCTTGTGAAAGTGACAGCTTTCCCGCGGAAAAAGCGCGGCGGGTGAACTCTCCCGGCCCCGCGGGAACGGCTCCGCATTCAAGCGCACGTCCGAGCACGTCGCCGGACACGATAATTCCTCCGTGACAGCTTATCTCAACTGTGTCCTCTCCCGTAAATGATCTCGGCGCGCGGAACACGGTCACGACAGCGGTGTCGATGGTATCGCCATTTTCATCGGTTATGCGGCAGGGAAGCGCAGTATTCGCCTCCATTTCGGATACTGCTTTTTTGCCGTAAAGGCGGACAAACCTGTCTGCTATTGCGATTGAGTCCTTTCCGGATATGCGTATAACGGCAATGCCGCCGCTGCCTTTCGGTGTCGATATTGCGGCGATTGATGACGAAAACATGGAATACATAATTCTCTCCTATTTTGAAAACGAGGCGGAATATCCGCCTCGTTTTGACTTGTTATGACTGAGGATTGTTGCTTGAAAATTCTTTCAGCTTTGCAAAATAAGCGTCGAGATCCTTTGCCTTTTCGATTTTTCTGGGCTGGGGACGGGGCTTGTCCGCGGGACGCTTGTAAACAGGTCTTTCTGCGTCGCGGGGAGCTGAGGTGCGATCGGAGGAGGACTTTTTGCCGCCTTTGCTGCCTTTGCGATTTCCGCCGTTTCTGCGGTCTCTTCTGTCATTATCTCTGCTCGGTGTCTCAAACTTGGGCGCGTTTTCTTCCGTGGGCTTTTCCGTGCCTTCAATATAGATGACTACGCGTCTGTTTCCTTCGGCTCCGACGGAGTTCGTTGAAACGCCTGCAATGCCCTGAACCTGAGCATGAATGATTCTGCGCTCATATGCGTTCATAGGCTCGAGAGTTACGCTTCTGCCGGTCTTTTTGACCTTCTGCGCCATTCTGTCCGCAAGGGCGCGAAGCGTCTGCTCTCTTTTCTCTCTGTAATTTTCAATATCGACCGATATGCGCGTATATTTGCGCTCGTCGGACTCTTTTTTGTTTGCCGCGAGGTTGACAAGATACTGGAATGCGTCGAGCGTGTCGCCGTGGTGACCGATGAGCACGCCTGCGTCTGCTCCCGTGATTTCCATGAGGGCTTCGCCGTTTCCGTCGTCATGAATTACGACTTCCGCATCAAGGCAGAGGTCTTTTATGAGCGTCTGAGCGAAGTTTCTTGCCGCCTCAAGGGGCTTGAATACATATATGACTTTTACCGTTGCGGGAGCGCTGCCCATGCCGAGAAAGCCTTTCTTCGGCTCCTCGATTACTTCATATGTGACGCCGCTCTCGTCCGTGCCGAGTTCTGCCGCGCCATTGCGGACAGCTTCCTCAACGGTCTTTGCCTGAACCGTTACTTCTTTTTTCATTTTGTGATTCTGTTCCTTTTTGTAAGTGAGTGGTTTGATTATTCGTATTTGTTGTTTTTCTTGTCCTTCTTCTTGTCGGAGCCGCTGTCCTTGGGCTTTGCGGGCTCTACTATCGACGGACGGTTTTCCATCATATCGTTTTCATCGTCATCGTCGTCCCCGGAAACTGCCGCGTCGTCCTCATCATCGAAATCTTCAAGATAAGGAGAGCGGGCGGAGCTGACGTCTTCAACTTCTTTTTCATAGGCGCCCTTGCCCTTGAGCTCTGCAATTGCCGCCTTGACGTCCTCTTCCGTGCATACCGGAACGGGCATTGCCTTATAAAGAATGAACTGCTGGAGAACGCCGAGTATTGTATTGAAAATCCAGTAAATACCGAGTGCCGCGGGAGCGATGAACGCGATCCAGAGAGACATGAGCGGACCGAACCACTCCATCATTTTCATCGTGGGGTTTGCCTGCTGGCTCTGCTGCATGGGCTGATATGTGAATTTTCTTGTCAGCTTTCCCGAAGCGAACGATACCCCGAAGTTGAGGATCGGAACGAGGAAAAGCATAAATCCCGCAAGGGATTTGAACGCTGTTTTGAAGCTCGGAACGTCTGCAAGAAAGTTCTGCATCCCGAAAAGGTCGAAGTTGGGAAGTCCTTTTTCAATTGCCGCGCTGAATCCTGTCATAAGGGTTGCGGCGTTTGCCTGATAGTCTGCCGAGCCTTCAATAAATGTCTTGAAACCGTCTGTAAATGACGTGAGCGCGTCGCCGCTGAGCTTTGAAAGTTCGCCGAGAAGGGAGATCTCCGTATATCTTCCCGAAAATACTATTCCGAGTCCGCCGTTTTCGACGCTTGCCGTCGAGAAAGCATTGAGCGCACTTACAAGAGATGCATCCATTCCGACAACGTAACGGAGCGGATAAATAATTACCTGATAGAGCAGCATTATTATAACAAGCTGGACGAGCATGGGAAGGCAACCGCCTGCGGGGTTATAGCCCTCAGCCTGATACATTTCCATTATTTCCTGCTGCATTTTCTGCTGAGTTTTCTGATCGTTTCTGCCTTTGTACTTTCTTCTTATCGCCTCTTCCTTCGGGCGCATTTTAGCCTGACGGACAGAGTTCTTTTGCTGCTTTATACCGAACGGCAGAAGGATGATTTTGATCATCAGCGCGAACAGGAGAAGTCCGAGAAGATAACTACCGCCGCAGATATTCGAGAAAAAGCCGAGTATCGTTCCAAAAAATTTGTACATTAAAAATTCTCCTCTGATTTAGACTGCGTGTTCCGGTCATTGTTTTTCCGTTTTCTTTTTGGCACGGGGTCATACCCGCCGCGACTGAAAGGGTTGCAACGGATAATGCGCCAAATCGTAAGACCCAAACCGCATATAAAGCCCCATTCGCGGAACGCCTCGATTGCGTATTGCGAACAGGTTGGCGAAAAACGGCAACATGGCGGTTTGAGCGGGGAAATGAGCTTCTGGTAGAGTCTGACGAAGAAAATACCGATGTGCCTCATTTCTGCTCACCGCTGCAAATCATTTTCAGCTTTCCGAAGGTATAGAGCAAGTCGGAATAGATATCGGTCGACTTTACACCGGCTGCCGACTGCTTTGCCGCTATAACAACGAGGAAGCCCTTTCTGATTTCGTTTTCCGTTTCAAGACGGCGGTACGCAGCGCGGATAATGCGCTTTATGCGTGACCGCGTGACCGCTCCTCCGAGTTTCTTTGAAACCGCAAGTCCGAGGCGGTTTATTTTCTTTTTGAGCGGGTTTGCACGGGCGAGCCGCGCAGCGTGGTAATCGGTCAATACATATACCACGATATGTCTGCCAAAAGCCTTCTGACCTTTGACATATACCTTTTTATAAAGGTGATTTTCGGAAATTGCCGTGGCTTTCACATAAACCTCCGAGTGCGAAGCGGAAAAAGTCCCGCTAAAAAATTAAAGCCTATGTCAAGCCACAGGCTTTTTGCTGATTTACAGATCAATATGAAAGGCGAGCTCTGCCTTTGGCGCGTCTTCTCTTGAGTACCTTGCGGCCGTTAGCTGTACGCATTCTCTTGCGGAAGCCGTGCTCCTTTTCTCTCTGTATTTTCTTGGGCTGATAAGTTCTGAGCATTATATTGCACCTCCTCTGCGGAAATTATAGCGGCAATCTTCCTTCATAGGCATATTGCCACAATTACAAACCTCATTATACACGCAAAAGCGGTGTTTTGTCAATAGTTATTTGCAGTTTTTTATGTTTTTTACGTAACAACGGCGGAAGTCCGGGAATATCATAAAGGAGAAAATATTATGCGGGAGGGCAAAATGGCGATAAAGATATTCATAGATCAGGGGCACAACCCCGAAAATCCGAATGCGGGGGCAGAGGGCAGCGGTTACAGAGAGCAGGATCTCGTTTACGAGGTCGGCATGCAACTGGCGGTGCTTCTGAATTCAAATCCGAAGTTCAATGCAAGACTTTCGCGCAATTCTCCGGATGAAATCCTCGGAACAAGCGTTGCTTCGTCGCTTGCGGCAAGGGTCAATGCGGCAAACGACTGGGGCGCGGACTACTTCATATCAATCCACGCAAACGCTTCCGACATCCCGACGGCGACCGGCACGGAGGGCTTTGTTTATTCAACCTCGTCCGCAGCGTATCCGCTTGCCGTCGACATTGTATCCGGAATAAGCGAGG
Source organism: uncultured Eubacterium sp. (assembly GCA_900544285.1). Taxonomy (GTDB): domain Bacteria; phylum Bacillota; class Clostridia; order Oscillospirales; family CAG-272; genus CAG-841. Next base: position 38,475 of record UQUT01000003.1, on the reverse strand, counting down.
CGACCGGAATTCCGGACAGGGGAGTTTTCGCCCGTCCGAGCCTTTACGTTCTGAGAAAGACCAAAATGCCGGCAACGCTTATCGAAACGGGATTTATCACAACGCAGTCCGAGGCGGAGCTGCTCAAAAACTCGCCGGAGCTTTTCGCGCAGGGAATGTATAACGGGATACTTGCGTTTTTCGGGTTTGAAAACTGAAAACAGAGTGCCGACGCGGCGCGTCGGCACTCTGTTTTTTTAATATTTGGGGTTCGGACGGTAGTTTTCAAAAATCACTCCGTCCGAATATTTCTGGTCGACGTCCGGCGTGCGTGACGTCCACGTAAACAGCATAGTGCCTTTTTTCATCAGCTTTTTCACGTGCTTCGGAAGCGGCACGTTTTTGTATGCGATGAAGTCCGGCTTGTTCATAAAGGAAAATCGGCATGACGACAAAAGCGACGCAACGATTTTTTTCTGCTCCGGAATGTAGTCCGAAATCTCCGACGCAAGCTGACCGCGACAAATGTGCGGCGCCTTTTTGCGGAACAGGTTGACTATGAACGGATTGAACGACTCAATGCAGAAGTTGCCGTCAAAGCCGGAAAGGATTTTTATCGCTTTGTCGCAGAGCTCGTCATTGCGGCGACCGGTTTTCAGCTCGACTATCAGCGGAGCCGTCGTCCCCCTGAAAACGTCAAGCACCTCGGTAAATAGCGGGATATATTCGTCCGTACCGAGGAGACGCAGTTTTTTAAGCTCGTCATAATCGAGCGAGTCCACACGGGCGTCGACGTCGCAGACGCGTTTCAGATCATCGTCGTGAAACACGACGACCTGCCCGTCCCTTGAAAGCTGAATATCAAATTCCGTGCCGTAGCCCGCTTCCGCCGAAAGACGGAAGGCGGCAAGGGAATTTTCGGGAATTCCGTTTTTTATATCGTGCAGACCTCTGTGAGCATAGTTTACATGCGTGAAAACGCTTTTATCAATCTTCCGCATCGAGCGCCTCCAATCCCTTTGCGTTTGCCAGCTTGATTGCTTTTATGTTTTTGACAAGCAGTATAAACACCGCGGCGCTGAGTGCAAGCAGAACGGACGCATATACCGGAAGCGCACCCCAGACCTTGAATCTGAAAAGAATCAGTCCGACGAGTACCGGAGTCAGCGTCTGAGCGGACATGCTCGCGGCGTAATAATAGCCTGTGAACTTTCCGATCTGCTTTGACGAGCAAAGCTCCACAACCATCGGGAAGGAGCAGTTGTGAACAAGAGCCATTCCGTAGCCCTTGATGACCCAGATTGCATAAAGTATTATCGGGAATGCCTTTTCGCCGTTTTCGCCGACGACCTCTGTCCCGGGCTTGACGAAAGTCATAAGGAGCATAGCGACGAACGCAAGCGAAAGACCGGAGGAGACTGTCCATTTTCTGCCGATTTTATCTGCAATATATCCGGCTGTCGCAAAGCCGACAACGGACGCAAGTCCGCCGATGATCGTCAGGATCATAGTTGCGCTGGATTTCGAGTCTAGATAATAGATAACGTAGTTTCCGATGTAAGTGCCTATGGCGTTGTCTGCCATAAACCAGAGTGCCTCCGCGCCGAGAATGGCAAGAAGCATGTTTCTGTTTCTCTTTGACATTTTTCCGTCGTCAGTTACGGCGTCCGCAATGGCAGCTGCACGTTCACCCTCTGCCAACTGATCTTTCATCTCTTCAACGACCTTGTTTTCCTTGATTGTCAGGAACAGGACGAAGGCTGAGATTGTCATAAGCAGGGAAGCAACCACGAACGGAATTTCGATTATCCAGAGCTTGTCGGATCTGTCCGCAACGTTTATATAATCCGAGAGCGGCAGGAAAATGCCGAGGACGGTTGCAAATGCGCCGCCGATATAGCCCATAATGTTGATTATGCCGTTTGCCTTTGCGCGGAGGGGCTTGGGGGTGATATCCGGCATAAGGGCAACAGCGGGATTTCTGTACATCATCATAAACATAAGCACAATCGCCATAATTATGACCATTCCGGCAACGTTGTTCTTATGGAAAAAGAGCGGGATGAACGGGAAGGCGATCGCGGAGACGAGCGTGCCGACGAGGATATAAGGCATACGTTTTCCGATCGGCGTTGAGGTCTTGTCCGAGAGACTTCCGAAAATCGGCAGGAGAATCAGCGCGGCAAGGTTGTCGCAAGCCATGATTATGCCGACGAGCCATTGAACATTGAGAATTTTTTCGGGGTCGCCCGCTTTCAGCGCGGCAGACGTCATACCGTACATTTTCTGGGCGAAGATGTCGGTCAGAAACGTGGGACACCACGAGTCATAGATCTGCCAGAACAGAAGAATTCCGAAAAACGCAAATCCGATAAGGTAGGTTCGTTTCAGGTTCAGCTTCATTTGAAAGTACCTGCTTTCATAAAATTTATTTTGAGCCCCGAGCGGGGCTGATTGTGACTGTCGCTTCCTTCAAATCAGAATATCATTGATTTTCCGAAGGTCTTTTTATATAGCGCATATGTAATCTCGACTACGATAAATCCGACGAGAAATCCGAAGGTGACGTCTGTCAGATAATGCGCTCCGCAGCAGAGACGGGAAAATCCCATAATGACCGCCCAAGCCATTGCACCGAAGTAGACAACTGTGCGACGGCGTCTTGTTTTCTCGGAATCTCCGAGCCAGAGCGGAACGAGCATGAGCAGAGCGGCGTTTGCCGTGTGCCCCGAGGGAAACGACTTTGAGCCGGAGAAGAAATTCGGCTTATACCATTTTGTAAATCCGTCGAGAGAGTTTGCGGCTACAAGCTCTCTAAGGCGTACTCTGCCCCAGACGAGCTTTATCGCCGTTGCCGATATGAGCAGAATGCACACAGCCGCCGCCGTAAAGAGCGCAGGCCCGAACAGTCTGCGGACGGTTTTCTTCGGCACGTTTTCGATTATGAACCGCAAAAGCACCGTCAGCACGATTATCATAAGGACGATTACAACCCAATGCCCCGCATAGAGCTTTCCGCCGGCGATTGTTTCAATCGTTTTTGCACTTCCGTATGCCATAAAGGCGGCGGCGATGAGGGAAAACACGAAAAACAGGACGAATCTCGTTTTTTCCGTCATCTTGCGGCGGAGACCCCGTTCAACAAAGAGAAAAGAAACTGCACCGAGAACCGGAGTTGTCCATCTGCCGATAACCCCCATTATAACGGCGAGAATGTTCGGCGAAAGGGAATATACTCCGTCTTCGCTCTGCGAAAGACCGGAAAGCGAACTTGATATTTTCAGGTCATACACCGTGCCGACTGCCATCAGCGCGATAAACACTATCGCCACCGACAGATAAAGCAGGTTCCTTTTTGTCAACAGCTTTTTCATTCTGAGAGTTTTCCTCCTTTTCAAATACGTATACAGCCATTTTTATAAGCATTTCCCGCAGTCCCGGCAGAAAGGAGAGCGGCGCGAGCCACCTGCGCAGCGGAATAAATCTTTTATAGACAGGCTTTATGCCCGACGCTGCGATGATTTTCCTCGCCTTTTTAAGAGTCATTTTGTTTATGTACGATATGTGCTTTTCTCCGTTTTCCGAAACGGATATTTTCAGACGCAGGCGCCTTTCCCTGTCCGGAAGGGGGGCTGTCAGAGCTTCGTATGCGCCGATGAGCGTTTTTTCGCCGTACAGCATATGCACCCAGGGAATGTTTATCGCGTCAGAAAGGTGTGCGCCGTAAGGATGATAATACGGTGGGAAATTTATATACAATCTTCCGCCGGGGCGCAGTACGCGCATCGCCTCCGAGAGGGCTTTTTCGGGACTGCCGACGTGCTCGAAAAAGTCGTTCATAGTTACGGCGTCAAAGGAAGCGTCTTTGAAGGGAAGCGACGTTGCGTCTCCCGTGACGAATGAATATCCGCCGGAAAAGCCGAGCCTCTCCGCAAGAGCAACCGCCTTTTCTCTGTAATCTGAAACGGCGTCGATTCCGGTTACGCTTTTTGCGCCGAGGGAAAGAAAGTACAGCGTTTTTCCACCCTCACCGCAACCGACGTCGAGAACGTCCCTGCCGGAGAACATCTCCTCCGGGGAAAAGCGTTTTTCATAGCACGATACAGCCGCCGCCCCGCGGGAAAATTCCCATTCGCCATATGTCATCCCGCCGCTCGCTTCGTCATTGAACGGATGAGAAACGGGAGCAAACCGCCGGTTGAGCCTTAAAAGAGATTTTACGCTCATAACAGTTTCCTCCCGTTAAAATTTTTATTTTGCAAGAGACGCCGCCGCAGCGCCGATTATGCCTGCGTCGTTTCCGAGCTCGGCTATGCGAACGTCCGTGCGGAGTTTTTTATCCTTTGTATAAACTTCCTTTTCGATAAGCGGAATAAGCGGGCGAAGGAGGTTTTCCTTCTCTCCGGAAACGCCGCCACCTATGCAGAGCACTTCGGGCTGAAAGACATTGAGAATGTTTGCAATTCCGCAGGCGAGATAGCCAAGGTATTCGTTTACGACCTCGGTTGCCGCTTTATCTCCCTTTCTCATAGCGGCGAACGCCGTCTTTCCGCCGACGCGGTTTACATCGCCCCCGCACATCTCGCGCATAAGAGAATCGGGGCACTGCTCGAACTTCTTTTTCGTTTCGGAGATGAGAGCGGTTGCGGAGCAATAGACTTCAAAGCAGCCGTGTCTGCCGCAGGTGCAGGGTCTGCCGTCCTTTACGATGACCGTGTGACCTATTTCCGCGCCGCCGTGCGCACAGCCAGTCAACATTTTTCCGCCGATTATGACGCCGCTTCCGACGCCCGTTCCGAGGGTTATCGTTACGGAGGACGACGTTCCCTTTGCCGCTCCCGCGACAGCCTCTCCGTATGCGGCGAGGTTTGCATCGTTTCCGATTGTTATCTTTGATTTTTCAACTCCGGAATACTTTGAGAAAAGCTCAACGAGCGGGAAATCAAAGAATTTGATGTTGTTTGCATATTCGACATAGCCCGTATCGGGGTTTACCGTGCCGGGGCAGGCAATTCCGACTCCGCCGACTGAAAGGATGTCCGTTCCGACTTCTTCGCAAAGCCTTTTGCAGAGCGCAGCCATGTCCTTTATAATCTCCTCCGCCGCTCTTTCCGCAAGGGTGGGGCAGGAGTCCTTTTTTATTATTTTGTACTTTTCATCGACTATCCCGACGGCGATGTTTGTTCCCCCGAGGTCGACACCGATAGAATACATATGAAAAATCCTCCGCATTATGTAGCATATTCAATCTATATTTTACAGCCGGCAGAGCGATTTGTCAAGGGAAGGAGTGCGGGGAAATTGCGGGGAGCGGCGAAAAATAAGCCAAAATGACGTTTTTTGCGCCGCAACTCGGTTGACAGCCCGCCTGCGCGGTGTTAAAATGAAGAAAAACACTCTTTGCGGAGGAAACCGGAATGGCTGAATATTACAAGGCTTATGACGAAAGATATAAAAAAGTAAAAGAGAGCGGAGCGGGCATATGGGGCACATCGGAGAATGACCCTTTCGTTACGTCAACGCTTGAAAAATGGGTGAAAGAGAACGCTCTTGAAAGGAAGAGCGGGCTTCAGTGCGCCTGCGGTGAGGGAAGCGAGGGAATTATTCTTTCGCGGCTCGGCTGTCTTTATTGGGGGACGGATGTTTCCGTCACGGCGGTGAATATCGCGAGAAGCAGACTTGAAAAATATCCCGGCGCACGGATTTTCTTTATGGACATGGTCAAAAACAGCATAGCGGGAAAATATGACGGAATAGTCGACTGTCAGGGGTTGCATATGCTTGTCACGGATGACGACAGACGAAAATACCTCGAAAATATCTATTCGGCGACAAAGGACGGCGCAAGCGCGATATTCATCCGCGAGCTTTGCGATGACGATGCCTTCTCGGGGAATGTCGGCAGTTTTGAGGAATGGCAGAGCATTTCCGGCTCGGACTATGAAACTCCGGATGAAAGACATGTTGACGGAACGGACAAGACCGTTATGCTGGCGAGAATTCCCGCGAGAAGCAAGAGCCGCGAGGGGTATATAAAGGAGCTTGAAGCCGTCGGCTTTAAGCTCGAGAGCTTTGAAAGAGAAAGCGATACCGGACTTGCGACGTTTGTTGCAAGGAAATGACGGAGCGCAGAAAAACAACGGCAAAAGACCGGCGCCGAAGGGTGCCGGTCTTGCTTTATTCGACGGTTACGGATTTTGCGAGATTTTTCGGCATGTCGACATCTGTCCTGCGCATGACGGCGGTGTGATATGCGAGGAGCTGATATGCCGTCACAGCCGAGATTGCCGCCGTGATTTCGCTCCTGCACGGAAGCCCGATTACAAATTCTCCGTCGCGCTCCGAACATATGTCGTCCGGCGAAACGAGAACCGTCACGGCGCCGCGCGCCTTCACCTCGGAAAGTCCCGCTTTTGTCTTGCTGTAAAGCGCTTTGTCGCAGGCGGAAGCGATGACGGGAACCCCGTCGCTTATAAGGGAAAGGGTGCCGTGTTTGAGCTCGCCTGCGGCATAGGCTTCGCTATGGATATATGAAATTTCTTTCAGCTTCAGCGACCCTTCCTCCGCCGCATAACGGTCGATACCCCTGCCGATGAAAAAGGCGTTTTCGCTTTTTGAGATGACCCTTGCGATTTCCTTTATGTCGTCGCTGCGCTCCGTAAGCGACTGTACCGCCGCCGGCAGCTCAAGGGAAAGGGCGGAGGTCGTTTCCGCCGCTTCCGCCTCGCTTATTCTGCCGAGCCGAAGCGCCGTTCCGACGGCGAGCAGCGTCATAACCGTCGCCTGGACGGTAAACGCTTTTGTGCTTGCGACGGCAATTTCCGGTCCCGCCCTTGTATAGATCACCTCGTCCGCCTCGCGTGCGATTGACGAAGAAACAACATTCACAATGCCGAGCGTAAACGCGCCCTTTTCCTTTGCAAGACGCAGTGCGGCAAGGGAATCCGCCGTCTCGCCCGATTGTGAAATGACGATGACAGCGTCCCCTTTGCCGACAATCGGATCCTTATATCTGAATTCCGAGGCGAGCTCCCCTTCGCACGGACGGCGGGCGAGCTTTTCCGTCATATATTTGCCGAAAAGCCCTGCGTGCATTGCCGTTCCGCAGGCGACGACGAATATTTTGTCTGCACCTGCGAGCCTTGTGATTATATCTTTTCCGTCTCCGGAAAAATCGGGAAGACCGTCCTTTATCCTTCCGGAGAGGACGTTTTTTATCGCCATTGGCTCCTCGTTTATCTCTTTCAGCATAAAGTGCGGATAGCCGCCCTTTTCTGCCGCCTCTGTATCCCAGGCGGAGACATTTTTCTCTCTTTCGACAGGACGCAGGGTGCTGTCATAAACCGAGACCTCCCCCGCCGTGACCTTTGCAATGTCGCCGCTTTCGAGAATCATATAGGTTCTTGTATATTTAAGAATCGCCGTTATGTCGGAGGCGATTAAGCTCTCGCCTTCGCCCGCGCCGATTATCAGCGGGCTGTCCTTCCTTGAGGCAAAGAGCACATCCGGAAAGCCTTCAATCATTATCGCAAACGCAAACGAGCCGTTCATTTCGCCCGTCGCTTTGCCAATCGCTTTTATGGGGTCGCCTTCGGCGGAGAGGTGACTGTCGATCAGCGCGGCGGCGACCTCGGTGTCCGTTTCTGATATAAATCTGTAGCCCTTGTCTTCAAGTGACGTTCTGAGCTCCGCATAATTTTCGATTATTCCGTTATGCACAAGCGTCACCCTGCCGCTCGTATGCGGATGAGCGTTTTCGGATGTCGGCGCTCCGTGCGTTGCCCAGCGCGTGTGACCTATGCCGGTACCTCCGCTTATGTGGCTTTTGCCCGTCGCCTCTTCAAGCGATTTCACCTTTCCCGCGGTCTTGACCGTTACCGTTCTCCCTTCGGAGACCACAGCCATCCCCGCGGAATCATAGCCTCTGTATTCAAGGGAGAAAAGCCCCGAAAGTATCACGTCTCTTGCGTTTCTTTTCCCCGTATAACCGATTATTCCGCACATATATCCTCCTTTGCGGCGCTTTTTATGAGCGCAGATATTTTTTCGGCGGCTGAATCGAGCAGAGCCGGCAGGAGCTTTTCGTCGTCGCTTTCCGCCGTCAGTCTTATGCATGGCTCCGTTCCGGAAGGACGCGCGACAAGCCTTCCGCTCTTGCCGAGCATTTCTCTCACTTCTGCAAGATAATTCTTTACGTCGCTGCTCGCGAGAAACGCAATTTTCTGTTCTGCCGCGGCGGGAATGTTTTTTGAAAGCTGCGGCATTTTCTTTATCACGGACGCAATTCCGGAGAGCTTTTTTCCCGTTCTCTGCATGAGTGAAAACAGCATTATTGCCGTAAGTTGTCCGTCGCCCGTCGGCATTATGTCACCGAATATCATATGCCCCGACTGCTCGCCGCCGAGATTATAATCCCAAAGGCGCATTTCCTCGGAAACGTACCTGTCGCCGACCTTTGTCTGCAAAAATCTTATGCCGTTTTCTTCGCAGAAGCGGACAAGTCCGCAGTTGCTCATCACCGTGCCGACGACACCTCCGCGCAACTCCCCGCGCTGCTTCATGTCAAACGAGAGCGCTGCGAGCATGGTGTCCCCGTCGATGGAATTTCCCGTTTCGTCGACGCATATGCACCTGTCGGCGTCGCCGTCGAAAGCCGCTCCGCCGCAAAGCCCGTTCTTCCGGACGTATTCCGAAAGATACGAAATATCCGTCGACCCGCAGCCCGAATTTATATTTGTGCCGCTCGGTTTGTCAAAGAGCATGTCGCAATCGGCTCCGAGCGACGAAAATATTTTCTCCGCCGTCACGCATGCCGCACCGCAGGCGCAGTCAAGGGCTATATGAAGTCCAGAAAGAGGGGAGGGGGCGGAGGCGACGAGATGAGAGATATATTCGCCTGCTCCGTCAATCATTTTAACGGTTCCCATCTCGCCTGACGGCACGTTCTGCGGCGGGCAGGAAAGCATCGCTTCGATTTTGTCTTCAAGCTCGTCGCACAACTTGTGACCGTCGCTGCCGAATATCTTGATACCGTTGTATTCCGACGGATTGTGAGACGCTGTCACCATTATTCCCGCGGACGCGCCGAGTTCTGTTGTCAGAAAAGCGACGGCGGGGGTCGGGAGAATGTCTGTAAAGAGGACGTCGCCTCCCGCGGAGCATATTCCGGAGGCGATTGCAAAGCAGAGCATTTGTCCCGAGAGTCTTGTATCGCGGGCGAGAAGTATTTTAGGTTTTTCGCCGGAGCGCGAGAGGAGCAGAGTCAGCTTTTCGCCTATGCCTGCGGCAAGGGAGCGGGTCAGTTCTTTTCCGGCAATCCCGCGGATGCCGTCCGTTCCGAACAATCGAGCCATTTCACATTCTCCTTTCCGCCTTGCGGTCGACAGACTTATATATCGTTTTTTCGTCCACACAGCCACGCACGAGCGCGAGCGGATAGATTATGCAGCCTTTGCCGATAATGCTTCCGGGGCATATCACGGCACCGCACCCGACCTCCGTCCCGTCACCGACGGCCGCGCCGAATTTCCGTCTGCCAGTTTCAATCTTTTCATCTCCGCGCGTGACGGTCACACTTGTGCGGTCGAGCCTGAGGTTTGAAATGATGGCTCCCGCACCGAGGTGAGCTCCCCTGCCGATGATACTGTCGCCCGCATAATTGAAGTGCGGAAGGCAAGCCTGCTCCATGAGCACACTGTTTTTCACCTCTGACGAATTGCCGATTACAGCTCCTGCTCCGACATAAACCGAACCGCGGATATAAGCGCAATGACGGATTTCCGCCCCGCTTTCCATGATGCACGGCGCCGAGATTCCGGCGCTCTCCGCAATCTTTGCCGTGCGGTGTATCCATATGTTTTCCTTCGGGGAATAATAGTCACTGCCGAGAGTCTGCCCGAGGGCGATTATATTTTCAGCGAGATTTTCGATTGCCTCCCATGGAAATTCATATTCCGAAACAAGTCTGGTCGGACAGTCAAACAGTGCCCGCACGGATATGTTCTGCATAGCAGTGCCTCTTTTCTTTAATATTTGCGGGCGGATTTGCGCGCCCGTTTATATTATTTACCGGAAGGGAGAGATTTTCTTCTGTTGCCGATAAAAATGCGGAAATTCCGACAAACCAATAACTATTATATGAAAAAAGCACCGGACGGTTACATGAATTCCGGACGCAAAAAACGGCAGAGAACATTCTCTGCCGTTTTGATGCTTTGTTATTTATTTTCAGGAGGCTGTGTTTCGTCCGGTGCTTCCGGGGCGTCGTCTTTTCCGTCCGTGACGGCTTTTTCTGCGCTTTTGTCGCGTTTTTTCAGAAATCCGAAGAGCTTCTTTTTCTCCTTCGGTTTATCGTCATTTTCCGCCCCTTCAAGAAGAATTTCCTTCGCTCTGCCTTCGCAATAATCCGCATTGTCGGACGAATAGCCCTTCTTTGCCAGCTTTGCGTTTATCCTGTCGCTTATGAGCGTATATATGACGGCGAACGTCGGAACGCCGATTATCATTCCCGGTGCTCCGAAGAATCCGGACATGACCGTAATCGCGATAACAACCCATTCCGAAGGCATGCCGGTGTTTGAGCCTATCAGTTTCGGCGCGATGACGTTTCCGTCAATTCCCTGGAACACTAATGTGAACAGTATGAAGGGAATTACTTTTGATGGCGAGGCGATGAGGATAATCAGCGCGCATGGTACTGTACCAATCCACGGACCGAAAATCGGTATCATGTTTGTTATACCGAGAACAACGGCAATGAGCGGGTAGAACGGAATGCCTATCATCCAGAGGAAGAAGAAGTTCATAACGCCGACGAAAATCGCGTCAAGAATCGTACCCTTTATATATCCGCCGAAGCTCTTGTCTGCGCGGCGAACAGCCGAGATGAGTGTTCCGCGCTTTTTGTCCGAAACGTAAGCGCGGAGAAGCTTGTTTGTCACTGCGCCTATGCGCTCTTTTCCGCAAAGGATGAAAATTGCGAAAACAATTCCGATAAGCGCATTTTTGATTGCGCCGAGGAGCGATGTCGCAAACGAGCCGAGCCACGGCATGACAATGTCGACAATCTCTTCAGTCTTGTCAAGGAATCTGTCGATATAGCTGTTCAGCGATGAAACAATGTCTCCGAGAGCCGGAGTGGACGACCCGACCTGACCGAGCCACTTTTTTGCCGTTTCGACATATCCGTTGAATTTGCTTTGTAACTCCGCAATGCTGGAGATGAGCTGCGGCGCGAGGGCAGAGATAAGAAGCGAGATGAAAAGAAGGAAAATTATCATCGTTGCGGCAACGGAAAGTCCTCTGCGCAGACACCTTTTCCCTTGCTTTTTATTGAGAAACGCAAATACCTTCGTATCGAAAAGAGAGACGATGGGGTTCAGAAGGTATGCGATTATGATTCCGTATACAAGCGGGGATATGGCAGAAAAGAACTTCTTTATATATCCGCCGAAATCGTTGTTGTTGAGGAAGAAAAAAACGATAAACGAAGCGGCAAGGAGCACAAGCGCAACGTAGACTGCTATCGTTGTGTATTTTTTGTTCCATGACAACTTCATCGGTTTTTCTCCTTTCCTTATTATCGTTTATCCCTGTTCTATCGCGCGGTACTGCTCTATGACCGACTTATATATCAGCTCATATCCCCTTGAGTTCGGATGAATTCCGTCTTCGCAGATGAGCTCTTCGTAATGGTGATCCGCAAGAAACGCGGAGCGGATGTCTATCAGCGCAACGTTTACCGCACGCGCGATTTTTTCGACCATTATGCTGTACATTTCCTGATAGCGGTATATCGTTTCGACGCTACCGAGCCATTTCAGAACGTTTTCTGCGCACATGCCCGCTTTTTCGGTTATCTTCTTGAAATACCTTGCCGGAACGATGGGCGGAAGGTTCAGCGCGAAAATTTTTGAGCCGAACGCTTTTGCCTTTGTCAGAAGTTCTGTATAGATTTTTTCAAAAATGTCGGGCGGGGTCTTGCAGAGATGCTCACATTCGGGATTATCCGAAATGCTCTGCCAGTCAAAATCGCAGTCATTTCCGCCGACCTCAATGAACACCGCGTCGCTTGACGCTATGTCGCTCTCGCATTTTTCAACGAGCGACAGAGTTTTTTCCGCCACAAAGCCGAAGCGGGAAAAGTTTTCAAGGGTTATATCGCTCCTGCCGGTGAGGAGATTTATGTCGGGCGCACCGCTTGTGTAACGCCCCGTTTCCGAAAGAACGACTCCTTTTCCGACGGAGTCTCCGAAAACGCAGAAGTTAAGATGTTCCATTGTGATTTTACCTCGTCTTGTTTATGTTCCGTGCTGCTTAAACCGAGATGTTGATTTTATATTCGGCTCAGAGTATTTTCTCCATACCTATTTTCTGTACCCTCAGCCCGATTTTTTCATAGAATTTTACGGCATTTACATTGTCCGCCCAGACGTTGAGGGTTACGTTGTAATATCCGTGCTCCCTTGCATAAGTGAGGACGTACTCATATAGCAGGGTGCCGATGTGGTGCCCGCGACAGTTTTCGTCGACGCAAAGATCGTCTATATAAAGAGTCTTTATGTCCGTCATGTTGCTTTCCTTGGGGAACTGCTTGTGGATACAGAAAGCGTAGCCTTCGACTTTGCCGTCCTTCTCCGCAACGAAAACGGGTGTTTTGTCATCCGCGATGATTTTTTCGAGCTCCTCGTCCGTATATTTTTTTGCGCCTTTTCTGAAAATGTCGGGGCGGGCGTCGCTGTGGACTTTGTGAACCTGAAAGAGAAGCTCGTCTATCCTTTTCATGTCGCCCTTTGCGGCGCGCCTTATGATGATGTTTGACATTGCTTTTACCCGGCTTGCTTTGAAATAAATTGGCGCACCCGAGCGGATTCGAACCGCTGACCTACCGCTTAGGAGGCGGTTGCTCTATCCTGCTGAGCTACGGGTGCATAACGGCGGGAGGTCCGCCGTGATATTCTGTTTTGCAGCGATAATGGGATACGTCAACCCATTACCGCGTTTTACCTATTCGGCGTTTTCTGACGTTGCCTTTCGCACCCTAAGGTTTAACGACACATGGATGGTCGAAATTCAATCGCCTTTACTTCTTTTCGGACTGCTTTTTGCCGTCCTTCTTTCTGAAAAGACTTTTCATTTTCTCAATGAATTTTTTGTCCCTTGCGCGACTTTTCTCTGCTGCCTGCTGTTGTTCCTCGTGAATTGCGATACCGTCATCGGACGAATAATATTCCCCTGTGTCCGTCGGCGCACCCTTCTTTCCGAGGCGGCTCTCCGTTTTTTCCTTGAGAAGCTCGCGGATGACGTCGAACGTCGGAACGGCGATTATCATTCCCGGCAGACCGAAGAAGCCTGCCATCACTATGAGCGAAGCGAATATCCACATCGCCGGCAAGCCGAGCTTTTCGCCGACGAGTTTGCTTGTGATGAAGTGTGCGTCGAGTATCTGGAGAAGTACGACAAACAGCAGATACCAGAACATGAGGGAAGCGTCCATAGATGCGATGAAAACGATGAAGGACGAAAGCGCAATGCCGACAATCGGTCCGAATACCGGAACAAGGTTGCAAACGCCGATTATCATGCTGATGAGGGGATAATACGGGACGCCTATCGCCCAACAACCGAAGAAGCATATCAGCCCGACGAGGATTGCGTCAAGAATTTTTCCCGTCACAAAATTACCGAATTTATCGTCTATAAGCGAGACGACCTTCTTTGTGCCCGTATAGGCTTTGTCGGTCATCAGTGCGCGGAGGGCTTTGTTTGCCTGCGCAGAGAGACGCTCCTTTGCGAAAAGGAAATATATCGCAAAGACAAAGCCGAGAAGCACATCCTTTACGGTCACGACGATGTTCTTTGCCGCGCCCGCGATCTGCGGGGTGATGTTCTTGATGATCTCATAGACCTTGTCAATGAAGTTGTTTATATATTTGACGGCGGACGCTATATATTCGGAAAAGGCACCCGCATTGTCGTCAAGCGTTTCCAACCATTGCTGAACGTTACCGATATAGAATTTCATCTTGCCTTCAAGGTCGGCATAGCCTGCGACTATCTGCGGAACGAGAAGCCAGAGGAAAAGGCATATGACGAGTACGACGGCGATGACCGTCAGAAATACGGAAAAGGTTCTTTGCAGACGGCGCTTCCCGGGTCTTTCGAGAAAACCGAAAACGTAGATTTCAACCTTTTTCATCAGTTTGTTCAGAAGGTATGCGAAAATCATTCCGTATATTATCGGGTTGAACACGGAAAGAAAGCTGCTCGCGTACTTGCCGAAATCGTGATTGTTGAGGAAGAAGAAAACGCAGACAACGGCAAAAAGAATTACAAACAGCGCGTAAACGGCGATGGTTGTATATTTTTTGTTCCAATCGACTTTACGCTTCTTCTCCGTTTCTTCTTTCGGAAGGTCGGGGAGGTTTTTGTTGTCGTCCATGCTTTTCTCCTTTCGGCTTTCGGTGCGAGACCGTACTGGTCTAATTTTATACTATATACAAATTTTCGTCAAGTGATAATTGAAATTTTAATTGTAACAAAATTGTTTCGCCGCGGACTTCGGGGGTCGGGATAAGCGATAAAAAACATTTATGAAAAATTATTGCCCGTCGGGCGCCGGCAAATTCAGCTTTCCGCCATTTTTTCCTGCAATCTGCGGCGTACACATGTCTTTGTCGTTTTTTACGCGTAAATTTCTCACAAAATGAACATGTAAAACAAAAAACGCGGGCAATCGCCTGCGTTTGGGATTTTGTTAAAAAGGAAGATTTATTACTCCGAGGTCTTCGAGAAGGATTTTCGTGCCGATGAGAATGAGAATGATTCCTCCCGCAAGCTCGGCTTTCGATTTGTATTTCGCGCCGAAAAAGTTGCCGGCGAGAAGTCCGAGCATGGAAATAATGCAGGTGACAACGCCGATTGTTATCGCGGAATAAAGGAATGTGCTTTTGTCCATTTCGTTGAACGCGAACGAAATGCCGACGGCGAGCGCGTCAATCGAGGTTGCGACGGCGAGGACGAGCATTGTGCCGACGGAAAACGAAGAATTCTTTTCTCCGTCCGGCTCTTCCTTTGAAAGTGCCTCGCGTATCATGTTGACTCCGATTATGAGGAGAAGCCCGAAGGCTATCCAATGGTCAAACTTTGTTATGTATTTTTCAAACTGCTTGCCGAGAAAATATCCTATCGTGGGCATAAGCGCCTGAAAAGCTCCGAAATAAAGTCCGACGGCGAGCAGATGCCCGATTTTCACCTTCCGGACAGAAAGTCCCTTGCATATAGAAACGGCAAACGCGTCCATTGAAAGCGCGACTGCTATAACCAAAACGTCAAAAATGTCCAAGACCAAAATCCTCCCGCAAAAATGCACCTATACAACATATCATATAAGCACCGAAAAGTCAATATTCGTCCGAAATAAAAATTGACATATTTCGTTTATGATGATAAAATGATAGAAAAATCTCGGTTTTGAGAAGGGAAATTTTTTATGAAAAAAAGCGGCGTGCTTATGCCGATATTTTCGCTCCCCTCGCCATACGGTATCGGAACGGTCGGCAGGGGAGCTTATGAATTTGCGGATTATATAAAAAAGTCGGGGGCGGACATCTGGCAGGTGCTCCCCGTCGGTCCGACCGGATACGGAAACTCGCCTTATCAGAGCTTTTCGTCGTTTGCGGGCAATCCATATTTTATCGACCCCGATATGCTATGTGAAGATGACATTCTGAACAAGGAAGACCTTCCGGACACAGTCCCGGAGGGAGAGAAAATCGATTACGGAAAGATCTATTTTTCAAGGCGAAAAATGCTCCGCTCGGCTTATGAATATTCCGGAAACCGGCTGAAAAGCGAAACGGAGGAATTCCTTCTTGCACATCCCGCCGTCGGCGACTATGCCTTTTTCATGGCGCTGAAGGACAGGTTCAAAGGAAAGCGCTATCTCGACTTTCCTAAATGCCTTGTCCGCAGGGAAAAATCGGCGATGGAAAAATACAGGGCATTGCTTTCGGACGAGATAAATTATTATGTTTTCGAACAGTATCTTTTCTTTTCGCAATGGAAAAGGATGAGGGAATATGTAAACTCAATCGGGATAGAAATTCTCGGGGATATGCCGATATACGTTGCGCCGGACTCGGCTGACGTCTGGGCAAATCCGAGGAGCTTTCAGCTCGATCGTGACCGCCGTCCGAGCTTTGTTGCGGGGGTTCCGCCGGATTACTTTTCCGAGGACGGGCAGAAATGGGGCAACCCGCTTTACGACTGGAAATACATGAAAAATCACGGCTATGACTTTTTCGTCCGCAGGGCGAAGGCGGCTTCGGAACTGTTTGATTCCGTCCGCCTTGACCATTTCATCGGCTTTGCCAATTATTACAGCGTCGCCCCCGACGCTCCGGACGCGAAAAACGGCTTCTGGCGCGACGGACCCGGAAAAAGTCTTTTCTCAACGTTGGAAAAAGAGGTTCCGTCTCTCGGGCTTGTGGCGGAGGACCTCGGAATCGTTTCGGAGAAGGTCATAAAGCTGCTGAAAAGCACGGGATATCCTTCGATGAGAGTTATTCAGTTCGCCTTCGGAGATGACAAGTCGAATATGCATTTGCCTAAGAATGTGCGCCGTAATACGTATTATTATACAGGTACGCATGACAATGCCGCAACCCTTTCCTGGTGGACTTCGCGGACGGCGGATGAAAAATCTCGCACGGCGGAATACCTCGGCAGAAAGCGCATAAAAGCGCCGGAAACCTTCATAAAGGCGGTATTGGACAGTCGCGCGAATGTGGCTGTCATACCCATGTGGGACATTCTTTCCCTCGGCGATGAGGGCAGAGTCAATACGCCGGGCACCTCCGAAGGCAACTGGATGTGGCGGATTAAAAAGGTGCCCTCCGAGCCCGCGGAGCTTCGCCGCAGGTAACTACATTATACTTTCAAAATCAAAGCTTTCCAGCTTTTTCAGGCGGGAAAGCGCGTCGCGGAATTTTATGGCGGCGGTGACGAACGAGTCGCCGTCGCCGTTTTTTGCGGCGGTGTAAAGCTCGGCTGCGGCGTCGTCGGCACGGTCGATATGACCGTAACCGATTGTAAACGCAAATTTATCTATTGTCTTGTCCCATAAGTCCCAGAGCCTTTGCGTTTTTTCCATGGCAGACGGGATATCCGCCTCAAAAGCCGCCTTGCTTTCCGGCAGCGACTCTGCAATTTCAAGCATTTCATCGGATATACGCACGATATATGTCGTGTTGAAAGCTATAAAGGCAGCAACGGCGCAGAGAAGTATGAGCGAAGCTATAAAGGTTTTCA
Source organism: uncultured Eubacterium sp. (assembly GCA_900544285.1). Lineage (GTDB taxonomy): Bacteria > Bacillota > Clostridia > Oscillospirales > CAG-272 > CAG-841. The sequence continues at coordinate 21,186 of UQUT01000003.1, read as the reverse complement.
TTTTGCCTCCTTTTTGTATACAGTGACGGTGTCGCCGTCGTCGACGGTCATAAGAAAAACGTTTTTTATATCACGGATTTTCTTCTTTTCGAGCACTCCGGAAAGCCATTTTTCGTCCTTGCCGATTTCGGAGAGGACGTAATTTATTATGTGCCCGTCGACTATGACGGGGTGTGCTATGCCTGTTACCGTCGGCGCGTTTTCGAGCGGGAAAACGGAAATCTGCCCGTTCGGCTCAAAGATTGCATAGTCGACGACAGAAGGAGACGGCGTATCCTTCAGGCGCAGCTGACAGAGCAGATCTTCAACGCTCATCCTCATTTTCGCCATTTCCTTCTGCACGGGCTTTCCGCCTCGGACGACAATGCTCGGCTTGCCTTCGAGAAATTTCTTTATCACTGCGGACTTCGTCGAAAGGAATGACGCGATGACTTCAAGGCAAAGAATTACGGTTATCGGCACGATTGCGTGAAGAAGCGGAATGTTGTTGTCGGTGAGCGGATTTGACGCGATCTCGCTTATGAGAAATGCCGTTATCAGCTCGGAAACCTGAAGCTGACCTATCTGTCTTTTTCCCGTGAAACGCATCATCGCGATGAGAATTACGTAAATAATGAGTGTTCTTACGAATATTGACGCCATATTTCCTCCGTCCGGACGCTTTTTTATTATGTTTACGAAAAAATCATAAAATATTTATTGAAAATAATATCGACATAGGATATAATTAACTTGTATTACTTTACGGAAGTGTCTTTTCGGCACGGAAAGGGTGAAAACGATGACCATAGACGGAAACGGAATGGAATATGCCGTCGGCGAATACAGCGTCGAACTGAAAAAAATAGCGGATGAATTCAAGCTTGAAACGATATACGTTCCCGAAGGCTGGGAGAAGATACTTATAAAAAGTCCGGACGTGAGCCGTCCCGGTCTTGCGCTCGGCGGATTTTTCGATTGCTTTGATCACAAGAGAATTCAGCTTGTGGGAAATGCGGAGTCCGAATATCTCGGATTTGCGACGCATGAGGAAAGGAAAGAAAAGCTTGATGCGCTTTTCGCAAAGGAAATCCCCGCGCTGATCGTCACGACCTCGCTCCCCGTTTTTGACGAAATGCTCCACGCGGCGGAAAAATATTCCGTCCCGCTGTTTCGTACGGCGCAGAAGTCGTCTGAGTTTCAGGCGGCGCTCATTGCGTCACTGAACATATACCTTGCGCCGAGAATAACGCGCCACGGCGTTCTTGTCGAGGTTTACGGCGAGGGAATACTTATGCTCGGCGAAAGCGGCGTCGGAAAGAGCGAAACGGCAATCGAGCTTGTCAAAAGGGGTCACCGCTTTATCGCGGATGACGCCGTCGAAATAAAAAAAGTCTCCGCAAAGACGCTTGTCGGCTCTTCGCCGGAGATAATCCGTCACTTCATCGAACTGCGCGGTATCGGAATAGTCGATGTGCGTCGTCTCTTCGGTATGGGTGCCGTAAAGGAAACGGAAAAGATCGATATGGTAATAAAGCTCGAGCAGTGGGATAAGAACAAAATTTATGACAGACTCGGTCTGGAGCAGGAAACAACGAATATCCTCGGGATAGAAGTCCCGACGACGACAATCCCCGTTCGCCCCGGCAGAAACCTTGCGATAATTCTTGAAATCGCCGCAATGAACAACCGTCAGAAAAAAATGGGCTATAATACGGCGGAGGAATTCAATAAACGAATGAACAGACTCCTTTCCGGAGGAGGAACAGAGGAAAACAATGAATAACGGAATGAAAGAAGGCGGAGCGGGAAACAGAATTGTTTCTCCCGCTGTGCCGGGAATAATTTTGGTTCTGAGCGCGGCTCTGTCTGCTCTCGGTCTTGCAAAGGGAAGCACTCTCATCGGATTGCTGTTCATGATGGCTTCCGCCGCAATGCTTGCGCTTCTCATCTGTATGCGCGCGGCTGTCGTGTGTTGCGTCGCCTGCCCGATTTCGGTTGCGGCGGGCTCGGTTATAATAACGATTGCCGGAGGCGGGGTCGACAGCGTCATAGCATTTTGCGCGTTTGTCGCGGTCGGCGGGATGCTTGCGCTCTGCGTGACAAAGAAGAGCGACAGAACCGGAACTGTTGTTGCAATGTCGGCGGCGCTTGCACTGATGATACTTATAGCCTTTGCCGCGGAATACTTTTCGGGCGGCAGAGCATTTTCCGCCGAAGGAATAAAAGCGTTTGTCGAAGAAAAGATAGCCGTCATCCGCACGCTTATAGGAGATATGGTAAACGCCTATGCGGATGCTTTGAAGAGCATGGGACAGACTATTGAAGATACTTATGTAAAGGAGCTTAAAGACGGGCTCGCAAATACTTTTATAGTGCTCCTGCCGGGATTTATAATCGCAATTCTTCAGGTGTTCTGCTATTTTGTAACCTGTATTTTCAAGTTTTCGGCGAGAAAAGCGCATTGCGAGGTTATCCTGCCTTCGCCGCGCTGGGAGCTTTACCCTACGATGGTCACCGTTATAATCTATGCGGTTGCCTCGCTCGTTCTCGGAATATCATACCTGATTGCGATGTTCTCCTCGTCGGGCTCGGTGGTGCAGATTGTGGCGTATAACCTTGTGCTGATAACATCGCCCGTGTTTGCCGCGATAGGCGTCGGGGTGACAATGGGAAAGAGAAGTCCTGCGGCTCCCGGAAGAAAGGGAATGTCAATCTTTATCTTCGCGCTGTTCCTTATATTTGCAACGCAGATCGCATATACGATGATCTCGATAATCGGCGCGATTGCCGTGTTTGTGAGAAGAAAGGCAGAGTCGGCGCCTAAAAACGATGACGAAAACAGCATGATGTGAGCCGATAAAAAATAAACCGAAAGGACAGTATTATGTCGGATAAATCAAACGATACAAAGAAGAAACGGTTTCCGCTGGGGATTGTATGCGCCGTCTGCGGGGTGATTGCCCTTGCAATCGTCGCAATTGCGATAGTGTACAGCGACGGCGACCCCGTCAGCATAGCGCTTTACGGTCTCGGCGGATACATGGTCTGCGTTCTTGCCGTCGGAATAGCGGAGCTTGTCCGCGGGACGATGGGCGGAAAGGTGATGAGCGAGGTGAGAAGCTCTGTTTTCGGGAACATCTCCCTTGATTTCATTCAGAAACTGTATATGCCTGTTGTCATATGCGACGAAAAGGGAAAAATCGTCTGGTACAACACCGCGCTTTCCTCGCGTTTCCGTTCCCGCACGATGGTCTTCGGAAAATATATAGACAACATCTGCGATGCGACGATAGAACGTATTCTCAAGGATGACGACGAGGACGGAACGGAGGTTTCGTTTTCTTCCGAAATAGACGCAGGCTCATCGGGCGAATGCTTCCGCGCAAAGGGCTATAAGGTCTCATCGCACGGCAAAACATATTATATGGCGATATTCGCTGACTATACGGAGACCCGCGCGCTTGCGAAAAAGCTGGATGACGAGGACACAATCGTCGCCTATGCGATGATTGATAACCTTGATGAGCTTATGCAGTATGTGCAGGAGCTTTACGATACGGCGGCGTCCGACGTCGAAACGATACTCCGCAAGCATATGGAGGCTGTCGGAGGGATTGTCCGCGAATACGCAAACAATAAGTTCATATGCGTATTTGCCGCAAAATATCTTGAAAAGTTTGAAGAGGACAAATTCTCCGTCCTCGACGAGGTTCGCGAGATATATGTTGGCGAAACGTCCATGCCGGTCACGATATCGATCGGCATAGCGAAGATAAGCGGCACCCTTTATGAAAAAGAGAGAGTCACACAGTCTGCCCTTGACCTTGCCCTTCAGAGGGGCGGAGACCAGGTTGTTGTCAAAAGTGCGGATGGCGTTGATTTTTACGGCGGCAAGACGAAAGCCGTTCAGAAACGTACAAAGGTGCGCTCGCGCGTTATCGCGGGAGAGTTCATGTCGCTTTTGAAAAAGAGCTCAAACGTCATTGTCATGGGTCACCGTTTCGCGGACTTTGACGCATTTGCGTCATGCCTTGCCGTTGCGAGACTCGCAACGTTCTGCGGAGTGAAGGTCAATATAGTCGCAGACAAAAATGACCGCAACCTCGCCCCCTGCTTTGCACGTCTTGAAGAATATCCCGAATACGGAGCTCTGTTTACGGATAAGATCGAGGCGCAGGATCTCATCCGCAGCGATACGCTGGCGGTTGTTGTCGACGTGAACAATCTCGCTTTCTGCGAGGCTCCCGACATAGTCAGCAATGTGAGCAATCTTGTCATAATCGACCACCACAGAAAGACCGGCGAATACAAGGTCAGACCGAGCATTGTTTATATAGAGCCTTCGGCGTCGTCCGCGTCGGAGCTGCTTTCCGAATTTCTTGAGCAGACGCTTCCCGCAGGGACTCTTCCGAAGGTCGAGGCGGACATACTCTTCGCCGGACTTCTGCTCGATACAAAACGCTTCACCCATAATACGGGAACGAGAACGTTTTCGTCCGCAATGTATCTTCGCGGCGAAGGCGCAAGCCCGACGGACGCGGAAAATCTTTTCAAGACGGGAATAAAAGAGTTCCTCAGCGAGGCAAAGTTTGAAAGCAACGTCGTTATATATAAATCGGTTATTGCGATAGCGCTCAATGACGCAGAGACAAATTCTCCGCTCATGCGTGTTTCCGCGGCAAAAGCGGCGGACAGACTGCTTTCCGTTGAAGGAGTGCAGGCGGCGTTTGCGCTTTGCAGAATAGACGATACGGTTCATATATCGGCGCGTTCGCAGGGAACGATAAACGTTCAGCTCATACTTGAAAAGATGGGCGGCGGCGGTCATTTCGACTCGGCAGGTGCGCAGGTCAAGAACTCGTCGACCTCAACGGCACTCACAACTCTCCGCTCCGCAATCGACGAATACCTTGCGGAAAATCTGTAAAACAAAAAGCCCCGCTTCGGCGGGGCTTTTTGAGATAAAAGAGAAGAGAGAAGATCGAAGAGAAGCGGAGCGGCAGAGCCGCGATTTGATTCCAAAAGTGTCGCCGAGAGGGGTTCGGCTCCGCCGAGGGCGGTGAGGGATCGTTTTTTTCGGCGGGACCAACTAATCACCCACCGCTTCGCGGTCCCCCCTCTCTCACAAGAGAGGGCTTAATACTCCCCGATAACCGAAGTTTCTTTTGCCTTTTTGCAAAAACCATGTCTGTGCAGTAACTTAAAAATCTGTATATCGTCCCCGATAATTAAAGTTTCTTTTGCCTTTTTGCAAGCCCTGTCTGTGCAGATAATTAAAACTCTGCACAAACTTCCCGATAACTGAAGTTTCTTTTGCCTACTTTTCTTTTCCAAAGAAAAGTAGGTTTCTACGGATTGAAATTATATCACCGACTTTCGGCGTTGTCAATTATTTTTGAAAATTTACATTATATATTGTTGTTTTTGATTTTATGTTCTGATATAATGACCTTGCAGTAAGCAAAGGGGCTATGAAAATGATAATATATATAAATCGCAACACGGAGCCGTATCTGAACATGGCGACGGAGGAATTTCTTCTCCGAACGGTAACAGAGCCTTCCGTAATGCTCTGGCGAAACGAGCCGGCGGTGATAATCGGTAAAAATCAGAATGCGGGGGAAAACGTAAGCTTTGATTTTACAAAGGCAAACGGGATAAAGGTTGTCCGCAGGCTGACGGGCGGCGGCGCCGTTTTTCACGACCTCGGCAACGTAAATTATACCTTTATAATGCCGGAAAGCGACGCTCCGGACAGCTTTTCCGAATTTTCGGAGCCGATTATCCGTGCGCTTCGCGGTCTTTCGATAAGCGCGGAGGCGTCCGGCAGAAACGACCTTCTCTCGAACGGGAAAAAGTTTTCGGGAACAGCGCGCTGCGGCTATAAAAGAGACGACGGGAGCACCGTCATAATGCATCACGGCACACTGCTCTTCTCCGCCGATATGAGCCGCCTTGCCGGTGCGCTGATAACAGACACGGAAAAGGCGAAATCGAAAGGGATAAAGAGCGCGGCGGCGAGGGTTGTAAACCTCTGCGAGCTTCTGCCCGACAGCAAAAAAAGCATGACGGCGGCGGACTTTATGAAATATCTTGAAGCGTTTTTCGTCGACGCCGAAGGCGCAACTCCTTATGAATTTTCCGAGGCGGACAAAGCTGAGATACGGAAGCTCTCGGAGGAAAAATATTCAACGGAAAAATGGCTTCTGCGCGCCGGCGCAGAGGATTTTGACACCGAGAAAAAGCGCCGGTTTGACTTCGGGACCGTTAAAATCAGGCTGCGTTGCCGCGCGGGCGAGGTCGGTATGCCGGCGGTTATCGAAAAAGTGCGGATAGAGGGAGATTTTATCGGCGATTGCGATATTTCCGGTCTTGAAGACGCACTTTGCGGAAAGTATTTTGAAAAAAACGCCGTTTTCTCTTTACTTGAAAGCGCGAATGTGGTAAAATATGTGCGCGGAGCGGACGCAACCGCTCTTGCAACGCTTATCTTTGAGTGAAAAGCAACGATTAAAATTCACGGAGATGATAAAATGACAAAAAACAAGAAATATGCAAAAGAGCTACTCGCCTTTCTCGACGCCGCTCCGACGCCGTTTCAGTCGACGGACGAGCTTTCAAAAATGCTCGATAAGGCAGGCGCCGTCAGGCTCTGCGAGGGCGACGAATGGCATCTTGAAAAGGGTACGCTCTATTATATGACAAAGGAAGGCACCCAGCTTTCCGCCTTCAGAATTTCCGAAGAGCCGAAGGAAGTCGGCTTCCGCATCGGCGCGGCACATCAGGACGCCCCGGGCTTCCGCATAAAGACCGTGCCGTCAAAGGTCGATATGGGCTATGAAAGAATATGCGTCGAAGGCTACGGTGGGCTTATTCTTCACGGCTGGGCAGACCGTCCGCTTTCCGTTGCGGGAAGAATTTTCGTAAAGGACGCGGGCGGCAACGCTGTCGCGAAAAACATAAACATTCACAAGCCCATTCTCATTATGCCCAGCGCGGCGATTCATATGGTTCGCGGCGACGAGCAGGGCAAATTCAATATTCAGACGGAGTTTTTGCCGTTTTTCAATCAGAACGCTGACGGCGAGGTACGCTTCACGGACTACCTTGCAAACGAAATCGGCTGCAAAAAGGAGGATGTCCTCTCGTTTGAGCTTGCGCCCTACGAATATTTCCCCGGGTGCTTTGTCGGCGAAAACGAAGAATTTATTTCCGTTCCCCGTCTCGACGACGCCGCAATGTCGCACGCGATTATATCCGCCATCTGCGAAAAATCGGAGAGCGGCTGTGACATCGCTATGATTTACGACCACGAGGAAATCGGCTCCAATTCCGACAGAGGCGCGCGGTCTGCGGTGCTTAAAATGCTTATCGACCGCATCTGCGCTTCCCTCGGCTATACGGCGGAGGACAAATACCGCGCCCTTGCAAAAACCGTCGTTTTCTCGGCGGATATGGCGCACGCAACTCATCCCTCCTTTGCGCAGAAGTCCGATCCCAATCTTCCCGTCAAGCTCAACGGAGGACCCGTGCTCAAGCTCGCGACCCGTCAGTCATACGCCACGTCATCACACGGCACGGCAATATTCAAACTCATCTGCGAAAAGGAAAAAATTCCTTATCAGGTGTTCAACAATCGCTCCGACGCAGGCGGCGGCGGGACGATCGGCCCGATGCTCTCCGCAGACCTCGGCGCGGTAACCGTTGACATAGGCAATCCCATGCTTTCAATGCACGCTGTCAGAGAGCTGGGCGGCACGGAGGACGGCTATAATATGGTTCGCCTTTACAAGGCGTTCTTTGAGGGGAAATGATATGGCAAGCAGCTTTTTTGCTCTGATATTCAGAGAAAAATATATACGCAGATGGGGGCTTATGCGCAACACAAGCGAGGAAAATCTTTCGTCGCACAGTATGGAAGTCGCTATGATTGCTCATGCGCTTGCGCTCATCGGAAACAAAAAATTCGGCAAGAGCTATGATGAAGGCAAAGTCATGGCGGCGGCGCTCTATCACGACGCAACCGAGGTATTTACGGGCGACATGCCGACTCCGGTCAAGTATTTCAGTCGCGAAATGCGCGAAAACTATAAGATTGTTGAGTCGCAGGCTGTAAATTCGCTCACGGCAAAGCTGCCGGACTTTTTGAAGGAAGAATATGAAGGCCTCCTCGACTGCAAGGACGAGGACACGGAACGCCTTGTTAAAATCGCAGACAAGCTCGCCGCGTATATAAAATGCGTCGAGGAGGAAAAATGCGGGAACGGCGAGTTCCGCTCCGCAAAGGAATCGACTATGGCGTCGCTCAAGGCTTACGATTGTCCGGAGCTCGACTATTTCATAAAAGAATTCCTCCCCACCTTCTCCCTGACCCTCGACGAAATGTAACCTACTTTTCTTCGAGAAGAAAAGTAGGCAAAAGAAGCTTCAATAATTAATTGGTTTGAGCAAATTTTATACTCTCATAAAAAGAGCGGTTTTGTGGCTTTTTGATTTTGCGCCGTACTTTTCTTTGAAAAGAAAAGTAGGCAAAAGAAACTTTAATAATCGGGGACGATATACAGACTTTTCGGTAACTGCACAGACGCGGCTTAAACAAAAGGCAAAAGAAACTTCAATTATCGGTTTTGCACAGATATTTTATTGCCTGCATATACGGGCATTATGATCCGCCCTGCCGGCTTTATCGATATGCGGGCACAAAATCCCGCCCAATCAAGTCAAAAAATTTATTTATATAAAGGAAGTAAACACTATGTACACAAATCAGCATCCGGAAATTCAGCCCGACGCGCTGAATGAAATACTTGCTCTCCGCCCCGAAGGTGCGGAAAACTGCAAAAAGCCCGTTACGGATCTTATTGACCGTATGAAGGGTGCCGTTATCGGCAGATTTGCAGGCTGCGTGCTCGGTATTCCCGTCGAGCTTTACAAGATGGCGGATATGCAGGCGCTCGCTATGGAATGCAATATGCAGTATCCCCCCGTCGACTACTGGACAGGCACCGACCAGCCCGAAAAAATTCATTATCAGGTCAACAAGAGAACGGAATACATTCTTGAAAACATCAACAAGGTTCCCGTCGACGACGATATAACTTACACAATCCTCAACCTCCTCCTTCTCGAAAAATACGGCAAGGGCTACACGGTTGACGACGCGGGCAAGTTCTGGCTCGACTATCTTCCTTACGGTTGCACGGCAGAGAGCGAAGCGCTTATGCAGCTCCGTGCCGGCACGAAGGCTGAATTTGCGGCAAACTTCAACGGTTACGTTGAATGGATAGGCGCGGCTATCAGAGCGGACGCTTTCGGTTATGCCGAGGCAGGCGACCCCGAAGCTGCGGCAAAGCTCGCATATCCGGACGCATTCCTTACTCACCGTCAGAACGGTATTTACGGCGAAATGTTCTGCGCGGCGGCAGTTGCGGCAGCCTTCACGGCAGAGACCCCTCTCGACGCTGTCAGAGAAGGTATGAAGCAGATTCCGAAGGAATCCGAGCTTTATAAAGAGCTTGAATGGGCATTCTCATGTGAAGAAAAAGTCACAAACTACATCCGTGCGCGCCAGCTCCTTGACGAACACTTCCCCAGAATGCACCCCGTACACACAATCAACAATATGTGCGCTATCGTTTTCGCCCTTATGCTCGGCGGAAAAGACTATACAAAGTGCATAGGCAACTGCGTTGCAATCGGTCTTGACAACGACTGCACGGGCGCGACCGTCGGCAGTATCGTCGGCGCTTGCATAGGCTTTAAGAACATCCCCGAGCACTGGTATAAAAACTTCAACAATACTGTTGTAACTTATATAAACGAGCATCCGACCCTTGCCCTTGACGACGTTATCAACAGATTTGTCGCCCTCAACGGCTGATAAAATCATATGACAAAAAGCCCTCGCTTCGGCGAGGGCTTTTTAAGATAAAAGAGAAGAGGTGCTGCGAATCCGCGGAGCGCACATTTTCATAAAAAATCCCCGCCGAAGCGGGGATTTTTTATTTTTCATAAACTTCTCTTTTGAGAATCGCGACATAAGGAAGCGCTCTGTATTTTTCATCGTAATCAAGTCCGTAGCCGACGACGAATTCATCGGGAATCTGCTTGCCAACATAGTCCGGCACAAATTCAACCTCTCTGCGGGAGGGCTTATCAAGCATTGTGCAGGTTCTGACGCTCCTTGCGCCCTTGTCAAGCAGGTATTTTGCAAGATAAGAGAGCGTTCTGCCGGAATCGATTATGTCTTCAACTATAAGAATATCGCAGTTTGCAAGATCCTTTCTTCTTATATCGAGAATTATGTCAACATGACCGGAAGAAACCGTGCCGGCGCCGTAAGAAGAGACCTTCATAAAATCGATCTGGACAGGGATTGAAAGTCGCTTCATAAGGTCGCCCATAAAGACGACGGAACCCTTGAGTATGCCGAGGAGGACAAGATTTTTGCCCTCATAATCACGGCTTATCTCCTCCGCCATACGGCGCACCGTTTTATCTATTTCCTCTTCCGTTACAAGAATTTTTGAAAAATCGCTTTGCATTTTTGCTCACCTCATTTTGCTTTATAATATCTGATTTTTATCTTCTCTCCGCCCGAAATTTCCTCGCTCGGAAAGCCGGGCAACCATATGGGTTTTCCATCCGCACAGATAACAGGACGGTATTTTTTTGCGCTTTCATCGAAATCGCCGATCATTTTTTTCAGCGTACGTGTCATTTTCCAGAAGCGGTATTTGTCAGATGAACGGCGGCTTCTCGCCGTCAGAACGGAGTTTTTCGGTGCGTAGCCCGTGCCGATAAGCTCTTGCCCTTCGGGCGCTGTGACGTCATCCCCCACCGCTATGCAGAAGCCGTAATCCGAAAAATTCAGCCCTTCGGAAAGCGTCATCTCATATTCCGGACGGGGGTCGTCCTCTCCTTCCGAAAAGAAGAAATATTCTCCGTCACATATAGCATATTTACATTCCGGAACGGATATCTTCCCCGCCCCGCCTGACGTTATCATTTCAAGTATCTCATTTTGATGGACAAAGTCCAGCGTTACGGGAGACAGCTTTGAAACAGCCCGCAATATAAGCGCGGGATGACTTTCTCTCAGAACCGAAAGCGGGAGCTTTCCGTTTTCGGCTTTTCCGAGCAGTTTTTCCGCCTCGGAGGAGATGAAGTCGTAATCAAGCGAAACGGCGTCCGTCATGTTGATGACAGCCTTCTCCGCCAAAGGAAAAATCGCTTTTATCTTCGGCACTATTTCGTGCCTTATATAATTTCTTGTGTAATGAGTGTCGGAATTTGTCTCGTCGGTGACGAAGGTCAGCACGGCTTCCTCTGCAAAGCCTTCAATCTCCGCGCGTGTGCAGTCGATGAGCGGACGGATGACCGTCACTTCTCCGCACGGGCGCGAGAACGGAATTCCTCTCATCCCCGCCGTACCGCTGCCTCTGCAAAGGTTGAAAATGACGGTTTCAAGATTGTCGCTTGCCGTGTGCGCAAGGGCAATATATTCGGAATTTGTCTCCCTTGCAACGGACAGGAGCGCGTCATAACGCGCATTTCTCGCCGTTTCCTCAACAGCCTTTCCTCCGCTGAGCGCCGCAACGTCCACCCTTCGGCAGACAAACTTTATCCCGCGAACCTCGCAGAACATCCGGCAGAATAATTCATCGAAATCCGCGTCGTCGCCGCGGAGCATATGATTTACATGAACCGCCGTTATATTTTCTTTGCCGAGAAGCGCCGCCATGACGGTCATAAGCACGCTTGAATCCGCGCCGCCGGAAAAGCCGACAACAACCCGCCCATTTATGCCCGAAAGCCGCTCTCTCGCGGACTCTGTCACCTTATCGATATATGTCATTTTCAGTTACCGTCCGTGTCTTCTCTCGCGGCGGCTGTGACGAATTTTGTATACTTACCCATCCATCCGAGTCTGACATCGCCTGCCGAGCCGTGACGGTTCTTCGCTATGATAAGCGTTGCTTCACTTGACTGTGCGTCTGCCTTTGAATAATCGCCGTGCAGAAACATGACGATATCCGCGTCCTGCTCTATCTGTCCCGACTCACGCAGATCCGAAAGACCGGGTCTTGCATTCTCGTTTGTCTTCGGAGGACGCGAAAGCTGTGCACAGCATATGACGGGCACCGCAAGATCCTTTGCAAGGAGTTTCAGTCCTCTTGACACCTCGCCGACCTCGTTCACTCGGTTCTCCGCCTTTTTATCTCCCTGCATGAGCTGCAGATAGTCGATTATAACGAGCCCGAGATTTTTCATTCTGCGGAGCTTTGCTTTTATCTGCGTGACGGTTATTGCCGCCGTATCGTCGATCTGAATGTCGCATGACGAAAGCTCAGCCGCCGCCTTTGCGAGATGATCGTAATCGGAGCCGGAAATCTTTCCCGAACGCATTGAATAACTGTCGACAAGCGCTTCGCTTGCAAGTATTCTCGAAGCGAGCTGAGCCGTTGTCATTTCAAGAGAAAACACGCAGACAGTCTTCTTTGTCGACTTTGCGACGTTCGTCGCAATATTCATCGCAAACGAAGTCTTACCCATGCCGGGGCGCGCGCCGATGATGACCATATCACCCGGCGTCAGCCCGACGATGCATCTGTCCAGATCCTCATATCCTGTTTTTATTCCCGCCGCCGCGTCCGGATCTTTTCTGACCTTATCCAGCTGGTTGAACGCGTCGACAAGCGCTTCTCTTATCGAAACAAATCCCTTTGTATCGGACGTTCTTGAAAGATTGAAAATCTTCTGCTCCGCGTCATCGAGAATATATTTGACCTCGCCTCTTGCGGAATAAGCGTTTTCGGTTATCTCCTCGGAAGCGTCGATGAGTGCACGGAGGACCGCCTTGTCATGGACAATGCGGGCATAATCCTTCACGTTTGCCGCCGAAGGCACAACGTCCGCGATAACGCCGACGTACTTTTTACATTCCTCAGCCGAGTAAACTCCGCGTTCCGTCAGCATGTTGATAAGCGTAACTATATCTATGTTGCGGTTTTTGTTGAAAAGCTCGCACATGGCGTCAAATATTTCCCCGTGCTCGGGAATATAAAAATCGGACGCCGAAATTATTTCAATAAGCCCCGTTATACATTCGGGGTCAATGAGCACCGAACCGAGAACGGATTGCTCCGCCTCGACTGAAAAGGGTTTTGTTTTCTGAATGTCTGCCAAAGCCCTGTACCTCCGTTTTTTATTTGCCGGAATTTGTTACGATTACGTTGATTTTACCCGTTATCTCGGGGAAAAGCTTGATTTCGGGAGTGTAATTTCCGAAAGCCTTGATAGCGTCCATCGATATTTTTCTCTTGTCGACTTCTATTCCGTACTGTGCGAGAAGCGCGTCTGCAACGTCCTTTGCAGTGACCGCGCCGTAAAGGCGGTCGCCTTCGCCTGCGGCAACCTTGATGACAACCTGAACGCTCTCCAGCTTTGCCTTTGTTTCAAGCGCGGCGGCTTTCTCAAGCTCTATCTGACGGAGTCGTTTCTCCTCTTTGCCCTTTATTTCGTTCATGACCTTGTTATCGGCAACCATGGCGAGCTTTTTCGGGAAAAGGAAATTGCGCGCGTACCCTTCGGATACGTCGATGACCTGATCCTTCTTTCCCTGACCTCTTACGTCTGCCAAAAGAACTACTTTCATTTTTATGTTCCTCCTGCCCTGCGGCATTTTATTCTGAAATAAGTATTACGGTAACTTATATGATAGCACACAATTTCATTTAAGTCAATAAAATATTGATCACTTTTGCCCCAATCGACACTTTGCGGGCAAATCTCCGGATTACAGACATTTTTTCGCCTCCCGCTCCCTCTTTTACAAAATTACATATGCGCCGCCGGCTCCTCTTCCCTTCTCCCTCTTAACTCAAAAAGCTCCGCCGGAGCGGAGCTTTTTTGTCATTTTCCTTTTATCATCTGCGCATAGGGCAATTCTTCATAACCGAGGGAAGAATACAGTTTTTTTGCGCGGACGTTATCCGGCTCGATTTCAAGACGGTGGCGTGCGGCGGGGCAGTTTTCGTCCATATATGCAAAAAACGCTTTCCCAAGCCCGTGCCCTCTGTACTGCTCGCGGACATAAAGCTCTTCAATCCATACGACATTCCCGCCCGCCTCGTGGGAGAAGGTCTTTGCTATGAGTGCGTAGCCGGCGGGGGCGCCGTCCTGCTCCAAAATGAAGGCTTCGATATATTCGTCCGAACGCATGAGTTCGTCAAAGCTCTTTTCGTGGAATTCCGTAGGGATTGAATGGTAAACCGCGTCGGACGAAAAGAACTCCTCCGACAGCGTGACAAACAGCTCCCTGTCATTCTGTGTAACTTTGCGTATCATTTTTTCTCCTTTGTCCGAAAGTCCGCCCGACCCAAAAGAGCCGGACGGACTTTCTCTTTGCATATTATATATTTTTCACTGTGCTTTTTTCTTTGCGACAGTCCTCTGAATGAGCTTGACAAGCTCAACTATCGGTATAACGAGGACGGAAAGTCCGAGCGCGGTTCCGTAATGAACGAGGTCAAGGTTGACAAAATCGAACATGTCCGCAAGGAACGGAATCTCGATAACAGCCGTTGTCAGCGCCAGAGCCGCAATCATCGCACCGAAGAGGAAGAAGTTGTGCGTGCCGAGGGTGAATATCGAATGTCTCTGCGAACGCATGTTGTACGAATGGAATATTTCCGCCATGGACATTGTAAGGAAAGCCATTGTAATTCCGCAAGCCTTCGCGTCGGCAAAAAGGGAGGCGTCGGCAAGGGCGGAAATCGTAAGCTCGCCGCCGCTCGTCACATAACCGATAAAGTATGCGGCGAGGGTTAGAATTGTGACGAGAATTCCCTGATATACAAGGTCAAAGCCGAGCCCGCCGGCAAAAATGCCTTCGTTTTTGGAACGCGGTTTCTGCTGCATGACGTCCTTTTCGCCGGGCTCAACGCCGAGCGCAAGCGCGGGGAAACAGTCAGTGATGAGGTTTATCCAGAGCAGGTGCGGAGCTTTGAGAATCGTAAAGCCGAGCACGGACGCCGTGAATATCGTGATAACCTCGCTCATGTTAGACGAGAGCAGGAACTGGATTGCTTTTCTGATGTTTGAATAAATCTTTCTGCCTTCTTCAACGGCATAAACAATTGTTGCGAAGTTGTCGTCCGCAAGAATCATATCGGCAACGTTTTTGGTTACGTCCGTTCCCGTTATGCCCATGCCGATACCGATATCGGCGGTTTTTATGGAGGGCGCATCGTTTACGCCGTCTCCCGTCATTGCGGTTATCTTGCCGCGCTTTTTCCATGCTGAAACTATCTTTACCTTATGTTCGGGCTGAACTCTTGCGTAAACCGAATAATAATCGACGGCTCTTTCAAATTCCTCATCTGAGAGGCTGTCAAGCTCGGCTCCCGTGATAGCCTGCGAGGGGTCGGTGATGATGCCGAGCTCAAGCGCGATTGCAACCGCCGTGTCCTTGTGGTCGCCGGTTATCATAATCGGACGTATGCCCGCCGTGCGGCAAGCCTTGATTGCGTCAAGCACCTCGGGACGGACAGGGTCTATCATGCCGCAGAGACCGACAAAGACAAGGTCGTGCTCGAGTGCGTCTGCGCTGTATTCGGATGGTTCGCCGTCGTGTATTCTGCATGCAGCGGCAAGAACGCGGAGGGCTTTGTCTGCCATTTCCTTGTTCTGCGCGAGAATTTCCGCGCGTTTTTTATCCGTCAGCGGCTCTATGCCGTTTTCCGTGATTATTTTCGTGCAGCGACGGAGAAGCTCATCGGGCGCGCCCTTTGTATACTGAATGATTTTTCCGTCCTGCGTTTTGTGAACGGTTGTCATCATCTTGCGCATGGAGTCAAACGGGACTTCGCCGATTCTGGGTTGCTTTTCGGAGGCTTCGGGCTTGAGAACGCCGCTCTTTGTTGCAAAATTGACAAGCGCACATTCCGTCGGCTCGCCGACGGCGTTACCGCTTTCATCGGGCTCCGCGTCAGAGCAGAGCGTCATTGCCGTCGCAAGAAGCTCCTTGTTTGCAGAACGGAAATCCGTGACGGTCATCTTGTTCTGCGTGAGCGTGCCGGTCTTATCCGAGCAGA
The DNA here is from genome assembly GCA_900544285.1 of uncultured Eubacterium sp. Lineage (GTDB taxonomy): Bacteria > Bacillota > Clostridia > Oscillospirales > CAG-272 > CAG-841. Next base: position 5,107 of record UQUT01000003.1, on the reverse strand, counting down.
TGACTTCCGTGCAGCCGAGGGTTTCAACAGCCGTCAGTTTTCTGATGACGGCGGAACGCTTCGACATTTTCGTAACGCCCATTGAAAGAACTATCGTAACAACTGCCGCAAGTCCTTCCGGTATAGCCGCAACCGCAAGGCTGACGGCAACTATGAATGTAGGCAACACGACCGACTTCAGATACTCCATTGTAAAGGCAAAATGCCCTTCACGAATAATGTTGAACGCGAATATGAACACGCATATGCCCAGAACGAGCCATGTGAGTATCTTTGAAAGCTGCGAAAGTTTGACCTGAAGAGGAGTTTTTTCCTCTGCAACATTTGAAAGCGCCGTTGCAATCTTGCCCATTTCGGTTTCCATACCGGTTGCCGTTATAACGGCTTTTCCTCTGCCGTAGACAACCGTGCTTCCCATATAGACCATATTGGCTCTGTCTCCGAGGGGAACGTCGCCGTTTTCTCCCGCGCGGAGGACAACATCATGCTTTTCGGACGGAACGGATTCGCCCGTCAGCGCGGCTTCCTCGCATTTGAGCGAGTTCGACTCGATAATTCTCGCGTCCGCGGGAACGGCGTCGCCCGCTTCGAGAATGATTACATCGCCGACAACAAGCTCCTCGCTTTTTACGGTCACCATTTTGCCGTCGCGCAGAACCTTGGAGGTTGCCGCCGTCATTTCTTTCAGGGCTTCAATGGCTTTTTCCGCCTTCGATTCCTGAATAACGCCGAGCACCGCATTGAGAATGACGACGAACATAATGATGAAAACGTCCGTCGGGGTTTCCTTTTCAATGAAGGCAATAACCGCCGATATGACCGCCGCGACTATCAGGATGATAATCATCGGGTCGGCGAGCTGGAGCAGAAATCTCTTCACAATGCCGGTCTTTTTACCCTCTGCAAGACGGTTCCTGCCGTTTTCCGCAAGCCTTCTTTCCGCCTCTTCGGATGAAAGTCCCTCTGCCGACGTTTCAAGCGCGGAGATGACTTCGCTTTCGCTTTGCAAATAATGTTTCATAAAAATCTCCCAAACTTATGCGGACAAAAAAAGAGCCGCATTTTTAATTTGCGTCTCACAAAAATATTACAGAAAGACGCATTTTGCCCCTGCAGGAAAATGAGTCTTGTTGATTAAGGCAAAAGCCGAACACGTTTTCCGTGTTGTGATGACGGCTTGCCACACGCTTTGCGTGCCAACTACTCCCTCAATGAAGAATTGTGCTGACACATATTCTATCATTCGTCTCTGATTATGTCAAGACGGATATGCATTTTGCAATTGTAAAAAAGCTGTGAACGGATTGAAGAAAAAACGAAAACCGCGTCGGATATTGCGTTTTTTCCGCGTTTACCGTCATCCGCACGCTCCGGCGGGAAAAATTCCCCCTGAAAATCTTCTTTTCGTGTTGAAAAACGGATTTTTATATGGTAGAATTACCTTGTATATATTTATTCCCGAAAGGAAGTCAATAAAACAATGAAAAATTCAGCTTACAGACCGATGTCTCCCGTTATCAGTCGCTTTTCTCCCCCGTGGGATGCGGACGGCTGGTATTATGTCTGCCGCAATTTCAATAAAAGGTCGAAAATATATTCCAACGCGGACGTTTCTCCCGTTAAATTCCCGAAGAAATATTTCGGCGCAGACCTCATCGTCACCTTCGATTCGATAAGAGAAGGCAAGGATGACCATCAGGAATGTGATTTTTATGTCGAGCGCGACTGCACAGTGGCGCTTGCATTTGAAAAAAGCATGATAGAAAACGGTCTCGCCCCCGAATGGACTTCGGACTTCGTCCTCTCCGAGCTTGAAATAATAACAAGCGAGAAAAAGCGTTACGGCATTTTCGAAAAGGATTTTGCCGCAGGCGACCATGTCGTAATACCCGGCTTTGAAGGCGAAAACACAAACTATTTCGTTCTCGCCGTGCCGACTGACATGTGCGAGGCAAGGGAGCTTCTCCGCGCGCCGAGAGTCCCCGCTCTTGCGGCATATCCCAAGAGAAATTACGTCTGCTATCTCTCCGAGGCATTCAAAAACGGAATTCCCGTTGATTTTGAAACTACGGGAGAGGTTGTCACGGCGAATATTTATTCGGATAAGAAATATACCTCCGCAAAGCTCTGCGCCGGCTCTTCAATGAATAAGTCATTCCCGACATCGTCTCTCGTTGTCGCGACGGCAACTCTCACAACCGCCTCCGAGGACGCCCGTTTCCGCTTTGGCGCTCTGAAAATGGAAGGCGGAATGTTCAAATGCGGCGGAAAGACGCTCTGTCCCGCAAGAATAGGCGTTCCGACGTCCGTAAAGGTAAGATATAATTACAGCGACATGACCGCCGATGTTGAGATAAACCATCTCGCCGCGGGAAGATGTATTCCCGTCGAGGGCTGCGAACCCGCATATTTCAGCTGTGATGCCGGCGAGCTCTTCGTCGACTATGTAACCGTCATGGACGAGACGGAAATCTTCGCGGCAAACGAAGAATTTTCGTCACTGCCGCCGCTCGCGCTTGCCGGTGACGCAAATACGGGCATTGCCCCCTTCCCCTTTGAAAAGAACAGAAGCCTTAAAATCTCATCCGGCGCAGGTTTTGCCTGCGGATACGATTTTCCCGTCATGACGGGAACTTCAAGCGCCGAGGCAAGAGTTTTCGTCTCCGGTGACAATTGCACCGTTTTCCGTGCGCTCGGCACGGGCGGAGAAGAAATCGGCGCGGCTGCTTTCTTTAAAAACTGCCTTTATGCAACCGTTGCGGGCGAATGGTGCTGTGTGACGGACGTCATCACCCCCTATTGCTATTATCCCGCCGGCAATTGGTATGAAATAAAGTTCACGGTCAACACCGAAAAGGGACTTTATGACCTTTGGGTCGACGGTGCGCGCCGCGCGGAAAGGCTGAAATTCACAGATAAGGCAAGGAATTTCTCCCGCATTGAATTCTCCTGTGACGGCAAGAGCGAGTTTTATATAAACAGAATAAGAGCTTATGACGCAGCCGACCTTTGCCGCGGAATAACAAGAGGCGAGATTTTTGACATCCGCACTTACGGCGCAAAGGGCAACGGCAGAGCGGACGATACGGAAGCGTTTACCCGCGCGATTGCCGACGCCGCATACTCGGGCGGCACGGTCTATGTTCCGGACGGCACGTATTTTACGGGCGAGATAAAGCTCGCGTCCGATATGCCGCTCTTCGTTTCCCCGGGAGCCACGATCATAGGCTCGCAGGATCATTCAAAATACCCGCTCCGCGAGCCGGGCAAGTCGCTCTGCGCCCATCGCCAGCTCGGTCGCTCGCTGATATACGGCGAGGGTCTGCGCAACGTCACCGTCACCGGCGGCGGTATGCTTGACGGCAACGGCAAATACCGTTTCAAAATGAACGATCCCGCGGCGGACAAGCGCGAGCAGGATGCCCGCCCCGACATAATCTATATCGCATACTCAAGCGACATAAACATTGAAAATCTCAATATGCGCAGAAGCGCATTCTGGACGGTTGTTCCGCTTTCAAGCAGAAATATAACGATCAAAAATCTCCGTCTCAACTGTATGAACACGCCGAACAGAGACGGTATTGACCCCGTCGACTGCCAGAACATTTCAATATACAACTGCAACGTTATGGCGGGCGACGACGGGCTGTGCTTTAAGAGCTCGGATACGGTCGGCTGTCGCAATATAGACGTCCGCGACATGATGATCTGCTCTCTTGCCTCCGCTGTCAAGTTCGGAACGGATACATATTACTGCCTTAAAAACGCACGCTTTGCCGACTTCTTTATAAAGAACGTCAATCGTTGCGGCGTGTCTCTTGAAACTGTCGACGGTGCCGAAATTTCGGATGTTTATTTCATCCGTTTCGACATAACGGACGCTTCCGCTCCCGCATATCTCGTCGCGGGAAAGAGAAACCGTCTGCCGAAAGATGTCACCGAAGAAAGAATGAGCAGAATGGACGGAGTCGTCTTCTCCGAGCTCAATTTCCGTTCCCCCAGAACACACGGTCACCCTCTGCCTATATATGAAACGATGATCGTCGGTCAGGATGACGAAAGAAGCATAAACAACTTAAAGATTGAAAACTGGAACATTGAGGTTATGGGAGGAGACACGGAGTCGTCGCGCCCCGCGCCGGAGGTCATAGACAACAAGTATCCGGAATACGACCGTCACGGACTTTCCGCCGGATATGCGTTCACCCTGCGCTATGTTAAAGGCATTGATATGAAGAATATCAACATAACCGACATGAAAAATCAGGACGCAAGACCGCTTGCAGCATTCTTCAACTGCAAAAAATAAATCGGAGAGAATTATGGATATAAGCAAGAAAAAAATCGCCGCCTTTGATCTTGACGGCACAATCACCCAACATCGCACACCCGTTTCGGACGAGCACTATGCGCTCCTTTCGGAAATGGCAAAGAAATATAAGATACTTATGGTCGGCGCGGGCATGTGCGACAGAATATTTCATCAGCTACGCGAATTCCCCGTCGATATCATAGGCTGTTACGGAATGCAGTTCTGTACTTATAATAAGGAAACAAAATCGCTTGACACCGTCTATTCGGAAGCTCAGCCATGCGACAGAGAATCCGTCAAGGCACGTGCAAGAGAAATCTGTGACCGTCACGGCTATACGGAGCAGGCAGGCGACCTTGTCTGCTTCCACGCCTCCGGCGCCGTTACTATTGCTCTTCTCGGCAATGACGCCAAAATCGAAGACAAGCTGAAATTCGATCCGGACAGAAAAAAACGTCGCGCGTTCTATGATGAAGTCGTCGCCGCTTTTCCGGATTACAATGTTTTCGTCGGCGGGTCGTCGTCGTTTGATATGGCGCCGAAGCCTTATAACAAGTTCTTCGCCCTTGACCGCTACTGTCGCGAAAACAATCTCTCGCACGACGAGGTTGTCTTCTTCGGCGACGATTACGGCACCGGCGGCAACGACGAATGTGTCTATCTTTCGGATTTTGATTTCGTCTGCGTCGACGATTACAGAAAGCTCTGCGACGCCCTCGCCCCGTTTCTGAAATAACCTTCTTTTCTTCGACCGTACTTTTCTTTGAAAAGAAAAGTAGGCAAAAGAAACTT
>UQUT01000002.1 GCA_900544285.1 uncultured Eubacterium sp. | reverse complement strand
CTACTTTTCTTTTCAAAGAAAAGTACGGTGCCTGCTTTTCTTTTCCAAAGAAAAGCAGGTCAGTTGCCGAGAGCGGCGCCGATGGCGGTTGCAAACTGCGCGTTTTCGGGAATAATGAAATTCACGCCGAAGGTTGAGCTGAGATTTTCAAAAATCTTTTCTGCGGGGCTTATTGTTGCGAGGTTACCTGTGAGAACGATGTTCCGAACGTTTTCCTTTCGTGCGGCAAAAACGCCCAGAACGCCGACGGTTTCAAACACCATATTGATTATTCCGCGTGCGATATCGGCAGGTGATGCGATGTCGGAGAGCTTTCCGAAGTTTGAAGCCGTCATATCCGGCGGTAGAGAGATTGACGCTCCCGCCTCCGTCAGGTCTTTTACGCGCAGGTCGACATTATCAAGCTCGCCGCCCTCCGCAAGCTCGACGATATGGTCGATATCGTCCATACCGAGCATTTTCTTTGAAAGTCCGACAAGGGTGCCGCCGCCGACGCCCGTTCCGCCGAGGTAGGAGGTTGTTACGGCGTCATCTGATTTTTTCGCATGGACGATTGCGGTTCCCGTGCCCATACTGATGACGATTGCGTCCGAAAGTCCGGAAAGATAAAGTCCGCCCCTGCCGACGCAGTCGAATTCGACGGCTTTTGTCAGGGGGAGTCCGTATATCGGCTTTTTGATATATGACGAGCCAACGCCCGTAATTATTACTTTTTCAATATCGGAAAGGTCAAGCCCGTTCTGAGTTGTAAACTTGCCGAAGGCACCGTAGACCGAGGTAATCGGGTCTGCGGCGCGGACAAATTGCGGAAAATTGATTTTTCCGCCGTAGGACGCAACGATTTTCGTTGTGCTTCCGCCGACGTCGATACCGATTATTGCTTTCATTTTTTCTTCCTTTCTTTCATATGGGCGACGAAATTATCATTTCGCAGAGAGTGTCATAGTCAATGCCGGCAACCTTTGCTTCTTGCGGAAGAAGGCTTGACGGCGTCATGCCGGGGAGCGCATTTGCTTCAAGACAGAAGAGGTGACCGTCGCCGTCCATCATAAAATCAAGCCGACTGTACATTCCCAGACCGAGGGCGTTGTGCGCACGCAGGGCGATTTCTCCCATTTCCGCCGCTTTTTCCGGCGAAAGCCGAGCGGGGCAGATTTCCTCCGTCGCGCCGGACTGATACTTGTTTTTGTAATCATAAAATCCCGTTTTCGGGATGATTTCTATTGCGGGCAGGGCTTTGCCGCCGAGAATACCAACGGAAAATTCACGTCCGGATATCTTTTCTTCAATTATAACCTTTGTGCCGTAGGTTTTGGCAAGGCTGATGGCTTTTTCAAGCTCGCTCTGCGTTCCGACAATCGTTACGCCGACGCTTGACCCGCAGCCGCAGGGCTTGACGACGCACGGCACGTCGATTTTTGATATATCCTCTCCGCCGTAAAGCTTCCATTTCGGGGTCGGAATTCCGCGCGACTCAAAGATTGATTTTGTCAGCGCTTTATCCATAGCGAGGTGACAGGAAGCATAGTCGCTGCCGGAATGCTTTATCCCGCACGATTCAAGCACCGCTTCAATCCGTCCGTCCTCGCCCATTCCGCCGTGGAGCGCGAGAAAGACGACATCCGCCTTTTCGCAAAGTCCGATTATTCCTCTGCCGATAAGCCTTTCGCCCTCGCCGAAGTCCTTTTTCAGCTTTTCGAGGTCGGGCTCGTTTTCCGGCACAGAAAATTCAAATTTACCGTCGGAACGAAAGAGAGAATCGATATTTTCCGTAGTTATCGGCTTGTATACGTCCGCAAGGGCAACGGAATGACCGCGCCGCATAAGCGCCGTTGCGATAAGCGCGCCGGACGAAAGGGAAACGTCTCTTTCGGGACTCATTCCTCCTGCAAGAACTGCTATTTTCATAGGTTTTGTGACCTCTTTTTAAAAGATTATATGTTGCCGCGGGCGAGCTTTTCCGCCGCCGCGAGCTTAACGCAAAGACAGAGAACCTCCGCCGCGCGGGAAAGGTCTGCGTCCGAAGGATATGACGGCGCAATGCGGAGATTTGTATCCTCCGGGTCGATGCCGTAAGGGAAGGTCGCGCCGACGTTTGTCAGCGTTACGCCCGCCTCCCTGCAGAGCTGCCAGACACGCTTTGCTGTTCCGGGGAGAACGTCAAGCGAGATGAAATATCCGCCTTCGGGTTTTGTCCATTCCGCAATTCCGAGCCCCGAAAGATGGTTTTCAAAGGCGGAAAGAACAATGTCAAACTTTCTTTTCAACACCTTTGCGTGAAGCGACATATGCTTTTTCAGGTTTTTCGCCGTGCCGAAATATTTTGCGTGGCGAAGCTGATTTATCTTGTCATAGGATATGCTCTGCACCGTCATATGCGAAAGCGTGTCGGCGATATTTTTTTCGGATGAAATCATTGCCGCAACGCCTGCTCCGGGATACGTTATCTTTGATGTCGAAACGAACATATATACGATATCTTCGTTTTCCGTGCCGCGGGTAAGGTCAAAAATGTTCGGTATTTCCCGAATTTTTCCGAAATCGTGGACGATATATGCGTTGTCCCAGAAAATGCGGAAGTCCTTTGCCGCGGGACGCAGACGGGCAAAACGGGCGATTGTTTCGTCGGAATATACGGCGCCCGTCGGGTTTGAAAATTTCGGCACGCACCATATGCCCTTTATGCTTGCGTCGGAGGAGACAAGACGTTCGACCTCATCCATGTCGGGACCGGACTCCGTCATTTCTATATTTATCATCTCAATGCCGAAGGCGGCGCAGATTGCAAAGTGACGGTCATAGCCGGGGCATGGGCAAAGGAATTTTATATTCCCCTGATTTTTCCACGGCTTTTCGCCGCATACGCCGAAAAGCATCGCGCGGGCGACAGTATCATACATCATTGTAAGGCTTGAATTTCCGCCGGCAATAACATGCTCTGCGGGAACGCCGCAAAGCTCGCCGAAGAGGCGGCGGACGTCATTACAGCCGGCAAGCAGACCGTAATTGCGCATGTCGGCACCGTCCGACGATTTGCAGTCGTCGGCTGTTTTGAGAACGGTAAGAATGCCGTCCGAAAGGCAAAGCTGCTCTGTCGACGGTTTCCCGCGCGACATATCGAGCGAAAGCCCCTGTGCTTTGATATTTTCGTATTCGGAGAGGAGACTTCTGCAAATGGACGAAAGTCCGCTCTCCGTCATTTCCGAATACTTCATAATGAAAAATCTCCGTTTTATCAGATATCGGCGTTGCCCGTTGTTCTGGGGAATGCTTCAACGTCGCGGATGTTGGATACGCCCGTGATATACATTATAAGGCGCTCAAAGCCGAGACCGAAGCCTGCGTGGTGAGTTCCGCCGTATTTACGAAGCTCGGTGTACCACCAATAATCATCGGGATTGAGACCGAAGCGCGCGTATGCTTCTTCGAGCTTGTCAAGACGCTCCTCACGCTGTGATCCGCCGATGAGCTCTCCAACGCCCGGAACGAGCATATCCGCCGCGGCGACGGTCTTTCCGTCGTCGTTCTGGCGCATATAGAACGCCTTTATCTCCTTCGGATAGTCCGTTACGAACACGGGCTTTCTGAAAATCTCCTCGCAGAGATATCTTTCGTGCTCCGTCTGCATATCGCAACCCCAGAAGGGCGTATAATCAAACTGCTTGCCGCTTTCCGAAAGCAGCTTTATCGCCTCCGTATATGTTATGCGGGCAAAATCATTTCCGACAACGTTGTGAAGCCTGTCAAGAAGGGTGTTGTCGACGAATTTATTGAAGAATTCAAGCTCTGCGGGGCAGTTTTCAAGAACGTAGTTTATAACGTACTTTGTCATTGCTTCCGCAAGCTCCATATCGTCATTGAGGTCGGAGAAGGCGATTTCAGGCTCTATCATCCAGAACTCAGCCGCGTGGCGCTGGGTATAGCTCTTTTCGGCGCGGAAGGTCGGACCGAAGGTATAAATCTTTGAATAAACCTGCGCAAAGCACTCTGCATTGAGCTGACCGGAAACCGTCAGAAATGCGCTCTTGCCGAAAAAGTCCTTTGAAAAATCTATTTTTCCGTCCTCTGTTCTCGGGGGATTGTCAAGGTCGAGAGCCGTCACTCTGAACATTTCGCCCGCGCCTTCGCAGTCGCTGACGGTGATAAGAGGAGTATTCACATAGACAAAGCCGTTTTCATTGAAGAATTTATGAATGGCGAACGCCGCCGCGGAGCGCACGCGGAAAACCGCATTGAAAAGGTTTGCTCTGGGGCGCAGATACGATATAGTGCGGAGGTATTCAAGGGTGTGACGCTTTTTCTGAATGGGGTAGTCCGGCGTTGATGCGCCTTCAACTTCAATTCTGTCCGCCTTTATTTCAAACGGCTGGGGGGCGTCGGGGGTAAGGGTCAGCGTCCCTGTGACTATGAGCGCCGCGCCGACGTTCTGCTTTGCGATCTCCTTATAATTTTCGAGCTTGTCCGCTTCAAAAACGACCTGAACGTTCTTAAAGTAGCTGCCGTCGTTCAGCTCAATGAAGCCGAATGCGTTTGAAGAGCGGATGGATCTTGCCCAGCCGGCAACCGTTACGGTTTTTCCGTCGAAGGCGTCCTTATCGGCAAAAATGTCTTTTACAAAATTTCTTTTCATTTCAATCACCTTTTTATTATAAATTTATTATATTGGCGAAAATATATATACAAAGTATATTATACAACGACATTCCGCCGATTACAAGATAATTTTTCAAACGGACGGTAGTTTTTTGAGATATTTATCCTTTATTGCTCCGAATTTTATTGACAAAAAAAGTCCTATGGGCTATAATTTAAGTTGGAATCCGGCGCGACCGGAAAAGCAATCTCAAAAATAATTATCTCGGAGGAAAAATAGATGGACAATTCCACAAAGAAATCGTTGCAGACCGCAGCGGCAAAAATCCGTCTCGGAATTCTTGAAGAAGTGTTTTCCGCTTCGTCGGGACATCCGGGCGGGTCGCTCTCGATAGCGGACATTCTCTCATATCTCTTCTTCAGGGAGATGAGAATCGACCCAAAGAATCCCGAATGGGCAGACCGTGACCGCTTCGTCCTTTCAAAGGGACACACGGCTCCCGCTCTCTATGCAACTCTTGCAAACAGAGGATATTTTGATGTTTCGGAGCTGAAAGGCTTCCGCAATGCACAGAGTTTCCTTCAGGGTCACCCCGATATGAAGCATACGCCCGGCGTCGATATGACAACAGGCTCTCTCGGCCTCGGAATTTCCGCCGCTTGCGGCATGGCACTCTCCGGCAAGATTTCCGATAAGGATTACCGTGTGTATGCCGTTCTCGGCGACGGCGAGACGGAAGAGGGTCAGGTCTGGGAGGCGGCTATGTTCGCCGCTCATTACAAGCTCGATAACCTCTGCATCTTCGTTGACTTCAACGGACTTCAGATCGACGGACCCATCGTCGACGTTATCGACCCCACCCCCATTGACAAGAAGTTCGAAGCGTTCAACTGGAACGTTGTCACGATAGACGCTCACAATTTCGATGAAATCGAAGCGGCTGTCGAAGCGGCGAAGGCGTGCAATGGCAAGCCGACGGCGATAATCGCCAAGTCGGTAAAGGGCAAGGGCGTTTCGTTTATGGAAAACAAGGTCGGCTGGCACGGAAAAGCTCCGAACGCCGAGGAATACGAGCAGGCGGTTGCGGAAATCACCGCTTCAATGCAGTAAGGGGAGGATACGGTAATGGCTGATAAAATTGCAACAAGACAGGCTTACGGAGACGCGCTTGCCGCTCTCGGCGATAAGTATAAGGATCTCGTCGTTCTCGATGCAGACCTTGCGGAAGCAACAAAAACCGGCGTTTTCAAAAAGAAATTCCCCGAAAGACATTTCGACTGCGGCATAGCGGAGGGAAACATGGTTTCCGTTGCGGCGGGACTTGCAACAACGGGAAAGATCCCGTTTGCGTCCAGCTTTGCCATGTTTGCCGCAGGCAGAGCATATGAACAGATAAGAAACTCTGTCGGTTATCCTCATCTCAACGTTAAAATCGGCGCAACTCACGCAGGCATCACGGTCGGCGAGGACGGCGCAACGCACCAGTGCAATGAGGATATCGCTCTTATGCGCACAATTCCGGGAATGGTTATCATCAATCCTGCGGACGGACTTGAAACGTTTGCGGCGGTCGAAGCCGCCATCAACTATAAGGGTCCCGTTTATCTCCGCTTCGGCAGAGCTGCGGTGCCTTATCTCTATGACGAGAAAACATATAAGTTTGAAATCGGCAAGGGAATCACTCTCGCCGAGGGCAAGGACGTTACAATCGTCGCAACGGGATATATGGTTCATCTCGCACTTGAAGCAAGAGAGCTTCTCAAAGCCGAAGGCATTGACGCCGAGGTTATCAACATTCATACAATCAAGCCCCTTGACGAAGAGCTCATCATAAACAGCGCGAAGAAGACAGGCGCGGTCGTTACGGCAGAGGAACACAACATCATCGGCGGACTCGGCGGCGCGGTATGTGAGGTTCTTTCCGAAAAGCACCCGACGCCCGTGCTCAGAGTCGGCGTTGAGGACAAATTCGGCAAGAGCGGCAAGGTTCCCGTTCTTCTTGAAGAATACGGACTCACAGCCGCAAACATCGCCGCAAAGGCGAAGGCAGCGGTTGCCCTCAAGAAATAATTTAAGAAAAAAACAGAGCGTCACTCCCGAATTCCCTTCGGGAGTGAAGTTTTATCGGAGGCGGAATGAAGATACTTCTTTGCACGATGAAAATGAATATGGGCGGCGCGGAGACGCACATTTTTGAGCTTGCAAAAGCGCTTTTCGTGCGCGGTTACGAGGTGACGGTTGCCTCCGGCGGCGGAAGATATGCGGAGGAGCTTTCTTCTCTCGGCATAAAAACCGTGACGGTGCCGCTTTATTCAAAAAATCCTCTGCTTATGGCGGCGGGGCGACGGAGACTGTCCGCCCTTATAAAAAGGGAAAAATTCGATATCGTTCACGCTCACGCGAGAATTCCCGCGCTTATCTGCGGCGGACTTCAGAAGAAATACGGCTTCCGCTTTGTGACAACGGCGCATTATGATTTCAAGGTCACGCCGCTACTCCGCAGACTGACGGACTGGGGCGAGCATTGCTTTGCCGTCAGCCCCGATATAAAGGATTATGTTGCGGCAAATTATGACTTCCCCAAGGAGAACATTTCCGTTATTCCGAACGGAATAGATACGGAAAAATTCTCGCCGTCTGGCGGGGAGGAATTGCTTGCGGAGTTTCCCTCGCTTGCGGGAAAGACCGTCATTCTGCACGTCAGCAGGCTGGAAAGCTATTCTTCGCTCTGCGCCGGAAGGCTTGCGGCGGCTATGCGCAAAACAGGAGAAAAATATCCCGCAGCCGTGCTTGTAATCGTCGGCGGCGGAAGCGAGCTTGAAAGAATCCGCAGTATTGCCGGAGAGACAAACAAAGTCCTCGGCAGGGAGGCGGTGATCGCCGTCGGCGCAAGGGCGGACGTTTATAAATTCATGAAAGCGGCGAGCATTTTCGCAGGTCCCTCACGCGCGGCGCTGGAAGCTATGGCTTGCGGTGTTCCGACGGTTGTCACGGGGTCGCAGGGGCATATAGGCATATTTTCGGATGAAATCCGACCTGCTTGCGAAAGGACGAATTTCTGCGGCAGGGGACTTCCACTCCCCGATGAAGCCGCGCTCCGCCGCGACGTTGAAACGCTTCTTTCGATGACGGAGGACGATCGGGCGGCCGTGGGCAGAGCCTGCCGGAAATACGTCTGCGAAAATTATTCGGTCGACCGCATGACAGACCTGTGCGAGAAGGAATATCTGCGTCTTTCCAAAATCGTTACCGGAAAGCGTCACGATTTTACCCTCTGCGGCTATTACGGCTTCGGAAACACGGGTGACGAGGCGCTTGAAAAATGCATAATTTCGTCGATAAGAAAAAGAAACCCCTCCGCCGACATCTGCGTCATGACACATACGCCGAAAAAAACTTCAAGGCGGTTTTCCGTCGCGACGGTGCAGAGAATGAATATTTCCGCCGTTATGAAAGTGCTGAAAAACACGGATACGTTCATCTTCGGCGGCGGAAACCTTTTGCAGGACAAAACGAGCTTTGCGTCACTCCTTTATTATTCGAAAATGCTGTCATGGGCGAAGAAAAAAGGCTGTCGGACGGTGATTTTCGCAAACGGGCTCGGGCCATTTGAAAGCGCGATGGCACTGAAAATAACGGCTCGTGCGCTGTCGGCGGCGGACGCGGTTTCAATGAGGGAAACATATTCCCTTGAGCTTGCCGGAGAGCTTTGTCCCGGACTTTCGCCGGCGCTTACCTTTGACCCTGCGATAATGACGGTTCCGGCTACCGGCGCGAAAAGGGACGGAAAATATTTCGTCGTCTCGCCGAAGTTCTTTTCGGAAACTGCGACGGATGAACTCATCGGCGCAGTGAAAACGCTGTCCGAACGGCACAAAATGAAGGCATATATCCTCCCGATGTACGAAAAGGAGGACATGAAAATCTGCATGGAGGTCGCGCACGAAACGGGCGGCGAGCTTCTCCCGTGCGGGATGTCTCCGGAGGACGTTTCCGGAGTGCTTTCCGGCGCGGAGGTACTGATAGGCTCCCGGCTTCATTCGCTCGTGCTGTCGACGGTCGCGCTTTGCCCCGCCGTTGCGCTTTCGGACGATATAAAGCTGTTTTCTTATATGGAGATGATCGCCGCGGAAGGAGATGAGGCGTTCTGCCTTTCCGAAATGTCGATGCGGGACGACATAATCTCGCTTGTCGACGCGGTGCTCTCCCGTAGCGGAGAGATACGGGAAAGCCTCGGCGAAAGGTTGCCTTTCCGCCGCGGAATGTACGAAAAGAGCATTGATATGCTGATTTCAAAATAAAACGCAAGCGTTTTTGTGCAACATCATTTTTCGTCATAAAAAGCGCAAAAGAGAGTGCAGAGGTTGAAAAAATGGCGGATATGTGATATAATCACAAAATAAAATCTGCGGAGAGGGATTATGAAAAAACGTTATTACTATTATTTCGACGAAAAAAACGATGATTTTGCGGGCACCAATATAAACGGCGAAAAGACCCCGAAAAATTATGAATATCTCCCCCGGAACATTTTTTACAGGATATTCAAGCCCGTAGTTTATTATCTTGTCCTGCCGATTGTTTCTCTGGCTGTTACGCTTATGGGCGTGCGGATAAAGAACAGAAAAGTTCTGAAAAATCGCAGGGACAGAAAAAAGGGCTATTTTATATATAGCAATCATACGGGCAGCGTGCGCGATGTTTTTTCCGCACCGAAGGTGTCGTTTCCCCATCAGTGCTATGCGGTTGCAAATCCGGACGCCATAAGTATTCCCGGAATAAAGTTGCTCGTTCGGTTTCTCGGAGTCATGCCCGTGCCGTCCGACATAAAAACCTATGCGAAATTCAGAGACGCAATCGGCAAAGTCTATGAAAAGGGCAACGTCATATCCATTTTCCCGGAGGCGCATATATGGCCGAAATATCACGAAATCCGCGACTTTCCGGACGTTTCGTTCTATTATCCCGTCGAGCTTGACGCCCCGTGCTTCGTGAAAACGACGGTATATATAAAAAGGAAGAACGGCACAACCCGCGCAAAAATGATCTGTGACGGTCCGTTCTATCCGGACAAGACCGTTTCCCGCAGGGAAGCGCAGGCAAAGCTATGCCGCGAGATAAAGGAAACAATGAAAATGCGCGCGAAGGAATATGATTCCTCGCCGGATTGCAGGTTCAATTATATAAAAGTCGATACTCCCGAGGATGTCCGGACGGAGATCGCATAAAAAACCCCTTCGCTTACACGGGTGCTCATAAGAAAGTAATCCAAAGAATTACGATTATGGCATCTGTCAGATGGGGTTGGTAAACGAGATAACGGGTATTCGGTGAAAGCCGAGTACCCGTTATTTTTTTGCCTGTGCGTGAAAGCAATAGATTTATTCACATTTTTCGAGTATAATTAACTCATATCTTTCCTATCCTTTCCATTCCGAGATTATTTCAAAAAATCTCAAAAAATTTTGGAAACATTGGAACAATTCAGCCTTTCTCATGCCATATACAGTAGAAGGCTATTACAAAACGATTGGAGGTGACGCTTATGGAGAAGCGGAAAAGCCCGAAGGGTTTTATTGTGGTGCTGCCCGGTGAGATCATCGAAATACCGCAGGACAGCGACAAATCATGGCTGACCCTGTTTTACAGCTTACCAAGAGAGCTTGCAGAAAAGTGGAAGCCCGCTTATGATCTGCCCCGCTGCCCTTATGAGGTTTTGCGGACGGACAAGTATGACCACATCGTATGCGACGATATGTTCAAGCTGCTTGTGTGGGATTGCTACGCATGGAGCGCATGGCAGTTTTTCCAAGTGAAAGATCGCAAGGGCAATTATCGTGACATTCCCGGTGCATGGACACAGTACGCAGGATATTTCCCTTTGTGGCGTTTGTCGTACAGCATTATCCCCTACATCCGAATGAAGTTTGAACAAAACGGACTCGGCTTCCAAAACCTTTACAACATCCCGCAGGGTGTGGAAGTGCCGTGGCTGACCTATCAGCAGTTCAGCAATCTGATCGGCAATGTCACCGATATGGTGGTTGCGGAACAGGAATGGCAACCTGTGATTGATGCAATATGGGAAAACCGCACCGTAGAGGACTACGAAACCACAAGCAGCACCGTCAAGACCGATTTCATGCGGAAGTGGCATCACAACCGTTCCGGCAAGCCAATCTCTCTGGATGAAATGATGGAGAGCGAGGACGGGGACATTTTTGATGTGGCAGACCCCCGCAGCGATTTTGAGAACTCAGTCATTTCCGAAATGCAGATTGCTTCCTTTGCGGAAAGCACCATCACAGAGAAAGACCGAGAAATATTGAAGCTGCGCATGGACGGCTTGACCGAACAGGAGATTGCGGACAAGGTTGGCTACAAGACCGCCAGCGCAGTCCATAAGCATATCGCCAAGATCGCAAACGCCTATGAGGATTATGTGACAGCGGAATATCAGAAGTATTTGGACAAGTAAATAGACGCAGAAACGGTAGCAGTTACCGAAATGGTGACTGCTGCTTTTTCATGCAGGCAAGGAGTTTTTTATGAGCAGAGAACCGTTTGAAACCATGCCCGATGTAATGGATGCAAAGCAGCTTGCGCAGGCGTTGCAGATTTCCAAAGCGGGGGCATACAACCTTTTGAACAGCCCGGATTTTCCAACATTACGGATCGGCGGGCGCAAATTGGTAATGAAAAATGAGCTTGTGGAATGGCTGAAAAGCCGCACAAACAGGAAAGCGTGAAAACACGGTCAAGACCCGGAAAAAACAGAAAACAGTTGATAGCGACTGCCCGGACGCACTACTCCCTGTCTGAGCTGTTTCTATATGAAAATCGCTGTTATTCCCAATTCAAGAGTCGAAGAAAATCACCGAAAAATGCCACTATTGTGACGTGGAACGCAGAAAGGAATTCAAATGAGAACAGGACTTACCAAGCAGCAGAAAACCACAGAAATATTTTTTAATGAGACCAAGACAGGAATATCGTTTACACCCACAACACACGACTTGAAGGAGCGGCTGACCGCCTTTGCAGATCAGTACCCTGACCATTGCATTATGACGGACGAGGACATCGAAACAGGCTATAAGTCGTTTGAGATTGACAAGGGGCGACTGTCTTTCCGTCTAACTGCACCGTATAGAGAGGAACGCCGACAGGATGCGAGTTACCGGGCAAAATTACAGGGGAACATACCTCACAATTTTGAATGAAACATTGAAAAATTCACAATTTCGTGATATAATATGTATAAAGAAAACCTGATCGGAGGTGCAATATGGCGGTTTGTTATGATAAATTGTTTCATCTAATGATTGATCGACATATAACCAATACACAACTAATTGCCAAGGCAGGGTTTAGCGCAAACATATTAACGAGGCTAAAAAAGAATGAATATGTGTCGTTAGAAAGTATTGAAAAATTGTGCTGTGCCATGGAATGTAGTGTTGATGATATTTTGGAATTTCAGGAGAATGTGAATGATAACCGTTAACGACTATATAAATAATCAGGCATTGACAGAACCATGTTTTGTCCAAGGGGATTCTTTGAAAGTCCTATCTCAATTTCCAGATGGTTGTATTGATTGCGTGGTAACAAGTCCACCCTATTATATGAAACGTCAGTATTTGGGTGGTGGTATAGGCTTAGAGCCAACATATAAAGAGTACATCGATAATTTACTTGTCATTGTACAGGAAATATATCGTGTTCTTAAACCTACAGGCTCATTCTGGCTGAATATTGGAGATAGCTATCAGAATAAGCAGCTATTGAATATTCCTCACCGTGTAGCCATAAAAATGCAAGACGATCAGAAATGGATTCTTCGAAATACCGTTGTTTGGGATAAATTGAAAGGTGCTATGTCACAATCCAAAGATAGTTTGGGGTGTGAATACGAGCCTATGTTTCACTTTGTAAAGAAGAAATCCGGGTACTATTACGATTCTGATGCTGTAAGAAGAAAACCTCGCAGCGCGCATGTTGAGAATGGCGCCGTAGTTAGTGCTACAGGTGTAAGTGGTGTTCGGTACAGACGTAAAATTGAGCTAAGCACAGAACTTACAGAAGAACAACGTCAAAATGCGTTCAAAGCGTTGGACGATGTGCTTGAACGCATTAAAAAAGGCGAGCTTGCTGACTTTAGAATGGTCATTAAGGGAGCTAATCAGCGTGTAACCAATGGAGATACAACAAATTTGAGTGGGCGAGCCAAAGAGCTTCAAGAAAAAGGATTCTATTTCCTATTCTATAATCCAAACGGTAGCATGATCTCGGATGTATGGCAAATTATCCCCGAAGATACACAAGGACGAAAACTACATTTCGCACCGTTTCCAGAAGACCTGGTAAAAACGCCCATAATCTTAACATGTCCCCCTAATGGTATCGTTTTAGATCCATTCGTGGGAACGGGTACAACCAGCTATGTGGCAGCACAACTCAAACGAAAGTCCATAGGCATCGATATGTCAAAAGAGTACCTTGAACTCGCAGAAAGCAGATGCTCAGAATTCGGTTGCCTTAATAATGGAGAACTGGAGAAAGTATTATGAGTAAGATTAGTGAGTTTTTCGGACTGAACTGTAAAGACGATTCATTGGATTTTGAAGCGGCAATGAGTGCGCAGACCTGTCCATATACACAACGCATCTGCACCAAAATGAGAAAATCTGATCCAAATGTGAAGATAGGAACCTGCTCGGTCAAATATCAGAACCAAGATGTGATTATTTGTCCGTTTAGGCTGTTGGAACATAATCAGATTTTTATTGACTGCTTACATTTGCTAACCATGCATGAGCCCGGAAATGAGCTCTATCTCGTCCCAGAGGTACAAATTCCCGGTGGACATGTTGATTATTTTTTGGTTTCGGCTAAGGACAAAAAGGTCAAGGATTTTATTGGAATCGAGCTGCAGACAATGGATACAACTGGAACTGTGTGGCCCGAACGACAGAGATTCTTAAATGAAAAGGGTATTGCAGTTGATCCTGTAGACCTGAACAATAAGAAGCCGTTCGGAATGAACTGGAAAATGACTCTAAAAACCATCCTCATCCAAATGCACCACAAAAGCGAAACGTTTGAGCATTTGAACAAGCACTTGGTTTTGATAATTCAGAAGCCACTATATGAACACATGAAAAGCGATTTTAATTTCGACGGCATCGAAGGAGTCAGACTTGGAGACCCGGTTCACATCCATTCATATAATTTTGAGGAGAAGGAACAGCGGCTTACTCTGTCTCTTCATACACGAGTTAGTACTGATTCTGAAGGTATTGCAAATCGCCTTGGCCTTAATGCGGAAAGCAAGGTTGAGCTACAGGATTTAATTCACATTCTTGAACCGAAACTGATTGAAGCGAACAGATTGAAAATCGGAATTTCTGGATAGTTCAACTACGCCTGATTAGTCTATTATCAAAGGCTATTGAATAAAGGGTGTAACATGATCGTGAGGTGACTAACTGTGGGAACGATTTTTGTTGCTGGTTCTTATGGTGTTGGTAAAAGTACTCTGTGTATCAAAACCGAGAGATGATGTTGAAACGGAAGTTGAGCGTAAAGGAACGCCGCATCAGAACGCACCGACTTTGCGCCCATGACGGCTATCTGGAAAGCATCGTGCCGGAGCTAATCGCCATGACTTACGAGGAAACGAAAGACTATCTTTACCACGCAGTACAAAGCAAAGAAGCAAAAGCATTTTTGAAAAAACATGCCAAGGGAGGGGATGCAGAATAATACCCTTGCTTACAAGGGCGCACTTCTATACAGGGGCAAGCCCTGTATGTGCGCTCTGCGAGGCTAACAGCCCGGACGATGGAAGTCCGGGCTGTTTTGCGTCACTTCGTTCCGTACAAGGGGCTGCACCCCTTGCGGCTTCGCCTATCCCTGCGTACTTGTCATTTGGAAACGCTTTTGACAAACCATTTTCAAACGCCAAGTCTGAAAATCGAACAACGTACATAGACCGTTTACCGATTTTCGGTAGGCGGTCTTTTTATATCCCCACATCAAAATCAAGGAGGTCATGCACGATGGCAAAACAGAAAACCATCCCCGAACTGCAAGCTGAGATTGACGCCAATGAGCGTCGGATTGCCCAACTCCAACACAAACAGCAGCAACTTGAAAACCGCCGCAGTTACTACGAGAAGGGCGATCGGCGCAAGCGGGCGCACCACCTTATCACCCGTGGCGCAGCCATTGAAAGTGTCGCACCGCTGACAAAGGTTTTGACCGAAACCGAGTTTTACTCCTTTGCTGAAAAAGCTCTTGCCGTCCCGGAGATCAAAGGCTTGCTTATGGAAGCGGTCAACGAACACAACCGGGCTGAACAGAAAGAGAGGTGTTGAGTATCCAGAGGGTACACAAATACAAGGACTTGGACGAGCTTACCCCCTATGCTCTGCGGGAACTTGTCAAGGGAGTTTATATCGAAGCTCCCGACAAGAGCAGCGGCAAACGGCGGCAGAACATCCGCATTTCCTATGACCTTGTGGGCTTTATCCCGCTGAATAAACTGATGAAAGAGGAAACGGCATGACCGAAGCCATGCCGTTCCTGCAAAAATACGATATTACTTTCTTTCGACCCCCGCCCATTTGGCGGAGGGAATTTTTTGTCAAGTATATAACGGCGCATTTTGCGCGGCGGAGTCGTGTTTTCGGGGAGCGGACAGTCGACTGCGCAACTTTTGCGCGAAAATTTATTAAATTCGATAAAAAATTTATATAAAACTATTGACAAAATTCAAAAAGCGAGTATAATATACAATGTAAAGAAAAGAAGGAGGCGGAAAAATGAAGAAGAGCTTATACAGTCTTATGCTCTCGGACGAGGTCGTCCGCGAAATTGACGTTGCCGCTCACAGGCTCGGCACGAACCGTTCCGCGCTTATAAACAGAATACTTGCGGAATATGCTTCCGTCACAACGCCCGAAAAGCGGATAAACGATATTTTTTCCTCAATCTGCAATTTCTTCGGCGGCGGGAGCGACATTGTTCCGCTTGCCGTTCCGAATCAGGACACAATGCTCCTGAAAAGCAGTCTGAAATTCAAATACAGACCGACGGTCAGATACGAGGTCGAGCTCCGGAGCACGAGCGAGGGAACGAGCGGCAAGCTGAGCGTTGCGATAAGAACGCAGTCGCCGGCGCTATCCGACGTTATGGACGGGTTCTTTGTCTGGATGAAGCGCACGGAGGATAAATATCTTCCCACACCGCCCGAATATGAATTTTTCCCCGGACGTTATGTAAGAAGCATAAATCCCATGGGCAGAATAAAGAACGGGGAGGAGCTCAGCCTTGCGATTTCATCTTACGTAGCTGTTCTTGACAGACTTCTCAAGGGTTGCGTATCCGGCGAGCTTGACGCCGAAACGGCGGAGAAAATATACCTTTCATACCTTAAAAACACAAAAAGCATTATTTAATTCATGTCAAAGGAAGTGATTTTATGAACCTTCAGAAATTCACTAAAAAATCAATAGAAGCGATAAACGCCGCGCAGAGCAAGGCGCTTGAAAACTCAAATCAGGCGATAACGCAGGAGCATCTGCTCTATGCGCTTCTTGCGCAGGAGGGCGGTCTCATCGGCAGTATCTTTTCAAAGATGGGCGTCGATACGGAGGCTGTGCTTTCATCGCTTGACGATGCCATATCGAAAATAACAAAGGTCGGCGGAGGCGGAGCCGAGCTTGACAAAATCTATGTTTCTCAGGACTGCCAGCGTGTTCTTGAAAACGCCGAAAAGCTGGCAAAATCCGAGGGGGACGAATACGTTTCAGTCGAGCATATTGCCATGGCGATATTCGATTTGCCGACGCAGGCGATAAGAGATATCTTCCGCATAAGAGGCATAACGAAAGCCGCATTCAAGGCAGAGCTTGCAAAGGTCAAGACGGCGCGCGTCACGGACGACGAGCCTGAGCAGACATATGACGCTCTGAAAAAATACGGTTTTGACCTTGTCGAGCGGGCAAGGGAGCAGAAGCTTGACCCCGTTATCGGCAGGGACTCCGAAATTCGTAACGTGATAAGAATTCTTTCGAGAAAGACGAAAAACAACCCCGTGCTTATAGGCGAACCCGGCGTAGGTAAGACCGCTATTGCGGAAGGACTTGCGCAGAGAATAGTCCGTGGGGACGTACCCGAAGGGCTGAAGGACAAGACGATTTTTGCCCTTGATATGGGCTCTCTTATCGCGGGCGCAAAGTTCCGCGGCGAATTTGAAGAGAGACTGAAAGCGGTTCTTGCCGAGGTCACAAAGAGCGAGGGCAGAATAATTCTCTTTATCGACGAGCTTCATACGATAGTCGGCGCCGGCAAGACCGACGGTGCGCTTGACGCAGGCAATATATTGAAGCCTATGCTTGCAAGGGGCGAGCTGCACTGTATCGGCGCAACAACGCTTGACGAATACAGAAAGTATATCGAAAAGGACGCTGCACTTGAAAGACGTTTCCAGCCCGTTACGGTAAACGAGCCGACGGTTGAGGACACGATAACCATTCTTCGTGGTCTGCGCGAGCGTTACGAAATTTATCACGGCGTGCGCATTCACGACGCGGCTCTCGTTTCCGCCGCCGTTCTTTCAGACAGATATATAACCGACCGTTTCCTCCCCGATAAGGCGATTGACCTTGTCGACGAGGCGTGCGCGCTTGTCAGAACGGAGATAGACTCCATGCCCGCAGAGCTGGATGACGTCCGCAGGAAGATTATGCAGCTTGAAATAGAGGAAACCGCACTCAAAAAGGAGACGGATACGCTTTCTGTCGAAAGGCTTGCCAAGGTGACGGAGGAAATATCCGAAATGAAGGATAAATTCAATGCTATGAAGGCAAAATGGGAGAGCGAAAAGGCGGCGATCAACTCCGTCAAGAACATAAAGGAAGAAATCGAAAGAGCCACAGCCGAAATGGAGGAGGCTCAGCGCACCTTCCGTTATGAAGAAGCGGCGAGACTCAAATATTCAGTCCTGCCCGAGCTTCAGAAAAAGCTGGAGCAGGCAAACAAGGACAGCAAAAACACGGACGGAACGGATAAAATCCTGCGTGACACCGTAACCGAAGAAGAGATTACGGGAATTGTTGCCCGCTGGACGGGGATTCCGGTTTCAAAGCTGAAAGCAAGCGAGAGAGAGAAGATACTCTCCCTTGAAGATACGCTTCATAAACGTGTTATCGGTCAGGACGAGGCTGTCCGCAAGGTGAGCGAAGCAATTCTGCGTTCGCGTGCCGGTATCGCCGATCCGTCAAGACCGATAGGCTCTTTTATGTTCCTCGGTCCGACGGGTGTCGGCAAAACGGAGCTTGCAAAAGCCCTTGCCGAATGCCTTTTCGATGACGAACGCTCAATGGTCAGAATAGATATGTCCGAATATATGGAGAAGTTCTCCGTATCGCGTCTCATCGGAGCGCCTCCCGGCTATGTCGGCTATGACGAGGGCGGTCAGCTGACAGAGGCTGTGCGCCGTCATCCGTATTCCGTTGTCCTCTTTGATGAAGTCGAAAAGGCTCATCCGGATGTTTTCAATATTCTTCTTCAGATACTGGACGACGGTAGGATAACCGATTCGCAGGGCAGAACGGTCGACTTCAAGAATACCATAATTATTCTGACGAGCAACCTCGGTTCTCAGTACCTGCTGGACGGTATCGACGCCGACGGCGAGATTACGGAGAAGGCGCGTGAGGAGGTCATGAACCTGCTCCGCAGCTCCTTCCGCCCCGAATTCCTCAACCGTCTCGATGAGATAATCTTCTATAAACCGCTTGCAAAGAGCCAGCTTACAAAGATTATCGACCTGCTCACGGAAAAACTCTCAAAGCGTCTCGAAGACAAGGGCTTGCACCTTGAAATCACGGACGCCGCAAAGACGCTCTGCATCGACTGCGGTTATGACCCCGTTTACGGTGCAAGACCGCTCAAGAGGTATTTACAGGGCAGAGTTGAAACGCTTGTCGCACGCACAATCCTTTCAAGCGACCTTGATATGGGCGATACGCTCATCGTCGACGCAAAGGACGGCGAGCTTGACTGCACCGTCAGAAAGGCGGAAAAATAAAATAAAAAAAGACCGCAGAGCCGACAGACTCTGCGGTTATTTTTTGTTATGCGTCCTTTTTATTCACCTGATCCAAAAGCATCTGCTCCATCATGTCCATGCAATGCGCCTGATCGAAGGTGACGCTTTCGGAGAGATACCTTTCGCGCAGGGCGGCTTTTTCCTCCGGATGTTCGATAAAATAATCAATTTTTGCGGCAAGGTCGTCCGGATTGTTGACCTCAAAGAGGCACCGCTCGTCGAGGGCGAAAGCCTTTGTTGCGCAACGGGGCGAATTCGCGATTACGGGAACAAGTCCGCAGGAGATTGCTTCAAGGCAGGCAATCGCTTCGATCTCGATTTCCGCGGGATGGCAGTAAAGATCGCAGAAGTTGATTATGTCAACAAGTTCTGCGCGACTGTAAAACCCGATGACGGGGGGATTTTTTCAGATATTTCTTTCCGTATTTTTCGATTTTGTCGAGAAGGGGACCGTTGCCGGCAAAGAAGAGCTGGATTTTATCCGCATATTTTGACTTTCTGACGGCTTTCATAAGCACAATGTGCGATTTTTCCTTGGAAAGTCTGCCGGTGAAAAGAATGCAGAATTTGTCCCTGTATTGCTCGGGCTTTTCGGCGGGAACGGGATGAAAATCGCTGCATACGCCGTTTGAAATGACATATCCGTTCGTTTTGCGGTGGACTTCTCTCTCAAAAACGTCGCGGATGAATTGCGTCGGGTAATGAATTGCGTCGGCGCGGCAGAAAAGGTTTTTGTCATACCATTCGTAAGTCAGATGGTTTGCGAGATGATTTCCCATCAGCCCGACGATGTGCGCCGTGAGGTTTTCTGCCTGAGCATGGAAGCCGGCGGTTATGGGCTTACCGAGACTTGCGGCGAGCTTTGTCGCACGTCTTGCAATGAAGAGAGGAACCATGAAATGAACGACGTCCGCGTCCTTTATTGCGTCATAAATAATCTGCTCGTCATACTTTGCAAGCGTGACGTGATTTTTTTCAAATATACCGTTTATAAGACTTCCCATATTTGTGACGGGAAGAATGTAATAGCCTTCAAGTCCTTCTCTGTCCGCGTCGGGACAGATGACCTTGACCCTGTGACCTTTTTCTTTCAGTGAGCGGATGAGATTGAGGGCGGCAACGGTTGTTCCGTTGTTTGCCTTGCCAAGAACCTCGCATACGATAGTAACGTTCATTTTTATCTCCGTTTTTATGAAATTCAGCCTTTCCAGCACGATAATGATATCACAAAGCGACGAAAAATGCAATCTATTGACGCGCGACGCGCCTATATCTCCGGTTCTACTCACGGTAGAGTTGCGAAAAACAGCGGGCGCGACTGAAAAATCTTGACACAGAGGGGGGTATATGGTATAATTAAAAAAACATAAAACGGAGGGCGGAAGATGAAAAAGAAGAAAAAAGACAATCTTACACTCGATTACGAAAGCGATTTCACCTATGCGCAGAAGCTCAATCGCGGCAAAAGGTCGCGCGCCGGAATTTCCGCGCAGAACCTTGCGGCACGCCTGCTTGCCATAATGCTTATGGTTATGTGTTCGCTTTTTCTTATCGTTCCGCTTGCGGCGCTTACAATATACAGCCCGAAAGCAGTTGCGGCGATTGCGGCGACGGTCATAGTGACATTTGCGATTGTCTGCTTTATCCACGCCGTCGCAAAGCGGGGAAAGCTCGTCCGCGCGCTTAAAAAGACGAAAAAGGGAAAGGTCGAATGGATCTCAAAGCCGTACGGAAGACTGTTTTCGTCGTCCGGCAAAACGGATTTCGTCTTTGAAACCGACCGTTCGGTTTTTGAGGTTATGATAGTGCCGACGATAATCGGCAGTCGAAGCCTTGCAATATCCTCCTCGGCTGACGTGATATGCCGTATCTCGCCTATGCCGCTTGGAAAAATCGGCAGACTTATAGGCTTTAAGCAGCCGATAAGGGCAAGAAATTTCCGCTTTGAAACGACCGGCAGGGACTACGGCGAAAAGACTCTGAAAAAAGTGATTGTGCTTTGCCCGTCGCCGAGAGAATTTTATATCGCGCATAAAGAAAACGGGAAAGAGGAACCGCAGGTTGACATCGGCGTGACCTATGTAAAAGGAACAAATATAAAAGGTAACCTTGCGGGCAAAACGATGATGATCGTCGGCGGTGAGAGCGCGACTCCGCAAGCAAAGGATTATTCTTTCAGAATCAGCGGGACGGGGGAGAAGATTTCTGATTTTACCGTCGAAAATATTTCATCGCTTGAAAGACTTCTCGAAAGCATTTACGAATACGATGAGTAAATTAAAGCCGACGGCACGCTCCATCGGCTTTTTTATGAATTTTGCACATCGGCGGATTTGTATATTCGGGCATTTTTGCATATTGACACATCGCTGCAATATTTGATATACTGATTATAGTTTGAGGCGGGCGATATTCGGTTTTCGCTCCGCGCTGACTCAAAAATCATAAAACAAATTTAATACGGAGGATTTTATGAAAAAAATCACAAAAATCGTAAGCCTTGCGCTCGTGCTTGTTATGGCGCTGACGATGCTCGCGTCCTGCGGTTCCAAATATTCCGCAATCGAGAAGGCATTTATCGACGCAGGTTACGAAAATAACACAACCTTTACCGGCGTAATGAACACCATAAAGGAAGAACTCGCAAAGGACGAATACGCAGTTGAGCTCCACATGCTCACAAAGAAGTCCAACGGACTTACTTCCGCAATCGTTATTGAGTTCAAGTCGACAAAAGAGCTTGTTGAATTCTATGAGAGCAGCGCAACTGCTCAGGGCCTTGTCAAGGACGTTTCCGAAAACGAGGACGTGAAAAAGATGTATAATGCGCTTGTCAACGCAGGTTATGCAAACGGCAACTGCCTCGTTCTCCCCGCAAGCATCCTTTACATAAATGAGATAACAAATATCGTTAAATCGGTTAAGTGACAAAACAAAAAAATCCCCGCTTCGGCGGGGGTTTTTAAGTTAAGAGGGAAGAGAGGGAAGCGGTGTGCTTTGCGCAGAGTTATTGCGTTGTGTGCGGGCGGGTTGTGCCTGCGGGGAACAAGGGGGAGGCAAAAAGGCTTTTGCTTCCCTTGCGGGGCGCAAACAAAGTAGGGGGACGGGTGGGATATGCCGGGCAAGGTTAAGGCTCTCCCGGTGGGAGAGCTCCCGACGGAGTCGGGTGAGAGGGCTTTACGGCTTCCTTTGCGTACTTCGCCCACTCCCGTCTCGGCGACGCCTGCAAACGTGCTTCGCACACTCGCAAATTCCACTCCGGCGCACTTCGTACGCCACTGCCCTCTTCTCGGCGAAGCCTACAGGGGTGCTCCGCGCGTTTGCAAATCTCCCCCAAAGTGAGAGGCTGAAAAGGAACACGCAAAACAATAACCGAAGTTACTTTTGCCTACTTGATAAGTCCCGTCTGCGTAGTTATCGAAAAGTCTGTATATCCTTCCCGATAACCAAAGCTTCTTTTGCCTTTTTGCAAAAAAACGTCCGTGCAGATAATAAAAAACTGTATATCGTCCCCGATAACTGAAGTTTCTTTTGCCTACTTTTCTTTTCAAAGAAAAGTACGGTGCCTACTTTTCTTTTCAAAGAAAAGTATGGTTATTGATTTGTCAGCAGTTCGGCTATACAGACGGCGTTTGTCGCGGCGCCTTTGCGGAGCTGGTCGCCGCAGCAGAAGAACGCGATGCCGTTTTCGCGCGTGAGATCCTCTCTCACCCTGCCGACGAGAACCGTATCTCCCCCGCTTGCGAAAAGCGGCATGGGATAATCATTTCCGTCACAAAGGCGACAGCCCTCTGCCGAAGAAAACGCCGCTTTTGCCTGTTCAACTGTTATTCTGTCCTCCGTAAATACGGAAACGGAAACGGAGTGTGACCTTACAATCGGCACTCTTACGCAGGTGCATGTGACGGAAAGGCTTGGCAGATGCAGGATTTTTCTGCCCTCGCTCTGCATTTTCCGCTCCTCGGTTGTGTAACCGTCGGACAGGGGAGAGCCGATGAACGGTATCAGATTTTCCGCTATTCTGTGCGGAAAGACGCGACAGAACGTCGGCTCGCCTCCCGCAAGCGACGCATTCTGCTCCGCAAGCTCGCGGATGCCGCCCTCTCCCGCGCCGCTGACTGCCTGATAGGTTGATACTATCATCGCTTTTATCGGCGAGAGACGGCAGAGAGCGTTTGCGGCGACGAGGGTTATTATCGTTGAGCAGTTTGGGTTTGAGATTATGCCGCTGTGAGAAAGGACGTCCTCCGGATTTATTTCCGGAATGACGAGCGGCACGCTCTCATCCGAGCGGAACGCGCTTGAATTATCTATAAATATCGCTCCGGAAGAGGTTATCTTCGGGGCGAATTTTTTTGCAAGGTCGGAGGAAACCGCGCCGAGGACAAAGTCAAGCCCCGAAAAATCGGCGCCGTCCGCATTTTCCAAGGTCACTTCATTGCCCATAAAAGTCATTATTTTGCCCGCACTGCGCTCGGAGGCAAAAAGCCTGATACTGCCTGCCGGAAATCTCCGCTCGGAAAGAATTTTCATCATCTCTCTGCCGACGGCACCCGTCGCGCCGAGAATGCCTATGCTGTATGTCTTCATAAATTACCTTTCACAAATTGTTGTTTTACGACATTATATGCAGTCGCGGCAAAGCTGCTGTTCAAAAAGAGAAAACAACGCCGCACAGGTTGACTTTCGGCGACATATATGACATAATAAAATAAAAAACAAAGCGGAGGCTAAAATGCATTGGCTTGACACGGCGGTTTTTTATCAGATTTATCCGCAGTCCTTTCGGGATTCGAATGCGGACGGCATCGGCGATATACCCGGTATAACCGAAAAGCTTGATTACATAAAGGAGCTGGGTTGTAACGCAATATGGGTAAACCCCTGTTTTGAGTCGCCCTTCGGCGACGCCGGCTATGATATTTCGGATTTTTACTCGGTTGCTCCGAGATATGGAACAAACGCAGACCTCAAACGCCTTTTCGACGAGGCGCACAGGAAGGGAATAAGGGTGCTTTTAGACCTTGTTGCCGGACACACGTCATCGGAGCACCCGTGGTTCAAAGAATCAATGAAGGCGGAGAGAAACGAATATACGGATCGCTATGTATGGACGAACAGCATCTGGGTTAAGCCCGGAATGAACTGCATCCTCGGTATTTCTGAGAGAAACGGCGTGTGCGCCGTCAACTTTTTCTCTCACCAGCCCGCGCTCAATTACGGGTTTTACAAGCCCGACAAGCCATGGCAGCAAAGCACGGACGACGAGGGCCCGAGGGCGACGCTTGCCGAGCTTATGAAAATAATGCGCTTCTGGCTTGATATGGGCTGTGACGGGTTCAGAGTCGATATGGCAAGCTCGCTTATAAAAAACGACGAGGACGGCAAGGGCAACATGGCTCTCTGGCGAAAGGTCCGCACATTTCTGGATGAAAAATATCCGGAGGCGGTGCTCGTCTCCGAATGGATGGACCCGGAAAAGGCGATAGGCGGCGGCTTTCATATGGACTTCTGTCCGGAGCTTTTCCGCAAGGAAAAGCCGTATTTTGCGTCCGAAGGCGGATGCGATTTTTCGCTTCTTGCGGATAAATATATCCGTCATTACAAAAGCACGAAGGGCAAGGGACACATAAGTATTTTTTCCGGCAATCACGATTCAAAGCGCCTGTCGCTGACGCATGACGAAACGGCGATAAAGCTGGTTTTTGCCTTCATCCTTTCAATGCCCGGAGTACCTTTCATTTATTACGGCGACGAAATCGGAATGAGATTTGTCGATAATCTCGTTTCCGTCGAAGGCGGCTACGGAAGAACAGGCTCGCGCTCGCCCATGCAGTGGGACGGGACGATAAACGCGGGCTTCGGACTTTCATCGCCGGAAAAACTCTATATCCCCATAGACCCCGACGAAAACCGTCCGACGGTCGAAAAGAGCATAGCGGACGAAAATTCGATTTATCACGAGGTGAAACGACTGATAAGTCTGCGTCGGGCGCATCCCGCGCTTTCAAACAACGGCGATATTGAATTCATATATGCCGAAAAGGACGCATACCCCATCGCATACGTGAGGGAAGGCGGGGGAGAAAGGGCGGTTGTTGCTATAAATCCTTCGGATGCCGCGGCTTCTTTTGACTGTAACCTGTCGCCGAAGAATGAAATATTCCGCTTTGGCGGAGAGACCGTTTTTGCAGACGGCAAATGCATAATTCCGCCGCGGTCGGCTGTTATTGCGGAAATATAAAGCGCTCCGCCGGAGGCGTGCCGTTGGCTTTCAGAAAAAAATATCATAAAATTTTTTTGAGAGTATGGACAAATCTCCTCCGGCTATGACAGAATGATAACACACGGGAAATCCGAATCGGCTTGAATAAATTAAGGATGACTACGGTCAATATGAAAAACTTTTTTGCATTTATAGGTGCGATTGTATTTATCGCGGCACTTGTGTTCGTGGGCATTTATCTCTATAACAAATACGTAAAGACAGATGCCGGCGAGTTTGAACTCGTATATGCTTATGAAAAAGTGGTGGAGTCGTCGTCAATCGACAATAAACAGATGTATGTCAAGAAATACAAGGGCAAGTCGCCGGAGAACATTGTGATACCCGAAAAAGCGAAAGACCAGAACGGAACGGAGCGCATGGTCAAAGGTATCAGGGCAAGGGCATTTGCAAATAACAAAAATCTGAAAACGATTGAAATTCCGAGCGGCATCATTTATTTTGAGGGCTACATTTTCAAAGGCTGCGACAATCTGGAAACGATTATACTGAAAACGGACGACATTATCAAATATTCCTCCTTCGGCACAGCATTTGAAGGGGTCGACCTTGCAAAGGTGACGTTTATCGTTGAGAGCGAGGACGTCAAAGAAACGCTGCTGAGAAATTATCCGCAAGCAAATATTCAGATCAGATAAATAAAGAAACGGCAATCGCGGTTTGCGATTGCCGTTTTTGTTTTTTGAGGAAAAATCACGCGCCGCAAAGGCGGCTTCAATCGCGATTTCTCTTTCCGTATCTTTTGAGGAGAAAAATTCCGCAGAGGAGGAGCACGGGGAAAATCATTGCCGCCAGAATTCCGGCTTTGAGATTGCCGCCGACGGCACTTGAAACAAGTCCGGCAAGAGTCGGACCGCCGCCGCATCCGAGGTCACCCGCAAGGGCGAGCAGAGCAAACATTGCCGTTCCGCCGCCGCGTATCGTCGCGGACGCCTTGCTGAACGTCCCCGGCCACATAATACCGACGGAAAATCCGCACACGGCGCAACCTATAAGATTTATTGCGGGAACAGGAACAAATATTATGCATATATACGACGCGACGCAGAGCAGACAACTGAAAATCATAAAATTATCAAGGCGGAGCCTGTCTCCGAATTTACCGTAAATAAGGCGTGACGTACCCATAAGCACGGCAAACGCCATAGGTCCCGCAAGGTCGCCTACCGCCTTGCCGACTCCGAGTCCCGTTTCGGCAAAGGTCGACGCCCATTGGCTGACAGCCTGCTCGCTTGCGCCGGCGCATACCATCATAATGGCAAGGACCCAGAACACCCTGCTTGAAAAAAGCTCTTTGAGCGAAAGTCCCTTTTCTCCGTTACTGCCGAGCGGATACATCGGCGCACGGGCGAACATAAAAATATTGAACATCGGAACGAGCGACCAGAAAAGCGCGAGAAGCTTCCAGCTTTCCGTGCCGACAAGCACGAAAAACGCTGTTGATATCAGCACAACGCCGACGTGCCCCCAGCAATAGAACGAATGAAGAAGGCTCATCATTTTTTCCTTGTTTTCCGTCGGGCAGGCTTCAACTATGGGGCTGACAAGCACCTCAAGAAGTCCCCCTCCGACAGCATAAACGCAAACGGAAAGGAAAATTCCCAAAAAGGCGTCCGACATTATTTCCGGCAGGACCGTGAGGAGAATAAGTCCCGTTGCGGCGGCGACGTGCGCGATGATAACCGACGCGCGATAGCCGATTTTGTCGACAAACAACGTCGAAAAGGCGTCAATTAAAAGCTGTATCACAAAATTTACGGTGATAAGCAGAGTTATTTTTGAAAGCGGAATTCCGTAGCTCTTCTGAAACGTGACGAACAGGAGCGGAATGAAATTATTTACAATCGCCTGAACTATATATCCGATAAAGCAGGCGTAAATCGTTCTTTTATAGTTTTTGCTCATTTGCTTTTCCTCTCGGGAATGAAAAGTACTTACGCAATTATGCCTTACAGACTGCGAAAAGTCAATAGAAAAGGAGAAAAATTCGTCGCAAAAGACGCCGCGCGCTTGAAAAAGCCTGCGGATTGTAGTATAATTATAACATTAAAGACGGGAAGGAGCGCGGAAAATGAAAAAACGGATTATTGCCGCTTTTGCGGCTCTGATAATGATACTCTGCGCCGTCCTGCCCGCATATGCCGCGACGGGCGGTGCAAGCCCTTCGGATGACGAGGCCCTTTCGGTTGCAAACGGCATAATCGAATGGAAAAAACGGAGCATGGGGCTTTCCGGAAGCGATAATCTCCTGTCTCCGGAATATGTTTCGGCAGCCGGAAGTCCCGCAGGAGACTGGTATCCCATCGGACTCGGCAGACTCGGCGTCGCCGATGATTACGAGCGATACCTTGCGGCTCTGCGGGAGAACGTCACCGAAAGATATGCAAGAGACGGCGGGCTTGATGCCGTGAAGGCTACGGAATGGCATAGGATCTCGCTTGCCGTTCTCGCCCTCGGCGGCGACCCGACGGACTTCGGCACGGACTCTGAAGGAAAGCCGATAAACCTCATCGCCGACGGCGTTTATAACAGAAAAAATCTCGGCGCACAGGGAATAAACGGGCTTATCTGGGGGCTTATCGCGCTTGACGCGGCGGACTTTTCCGTCCCCGACGGCGCATATTATACCCGTGACGGCATAATTGCGGAGCTTTTGTCGCTTCGCTGTCCGGACGGCGGCTTTGCATTTTCGGGTGAAAAGTCCGACCCTGACATGACGGCGATGGCGATAACGGCTCTTTCGCCGTATTACAAAAGCGAAAAGAAATACGTGACAGAAGATTTTTCGGGCGGCACGGTGACGGTCACCGTGGGGGAAATAATCGACGGCGCGCTTCTGCGTCTTTCCGAAATGCAGCTTGAAACGGGCGATTATCGCAGCTGGGGAATTCGCAATTCCGGCAGCGTCTGTCAGGTGATAGTTGCGCTTTGCTCGCTCGGCATCGACCCGTTCTCCGACGTCAGATTTATAAAAAACGGCGTCACCCTCCGTGACGGGCTTATGATTTACAAAAATTCCGACGGCGGCTTTATCGGCAATCTTTCGGACGGCAATATGCCGTCGGGCTCAATGGCGGGCGAGCAGGCGCTTTATACCATGGCGGCGATAATCCGCCAAAGGAGCGGAGCCGGCAGACTTTTTGATTTTTCCGATGTGCGGAAAACGCCCGTGACTTTCACGGAAAACGATATGGCAACCGCCGAAAAAGTCACCACGGAAATAAAAACGGAGAACTTTTCGGAGGTTTTGCGTCTTATATATATTCTTGATTTTTGTCCGGAATTTGAGGGGAAATCGGAGTATGCCGAAAGGCTTGCCGCGGCAAAGGCAGAGATACTGCGCATAAAAGCCGAAGTCGACGATATAAATTCCGCGATAAAGAATATTTCGCGCAACACGGACAGAAAGTCACTTGATGAAATAGCGCGTCGGTATAACGCGCTTTCCGATTGCGACAGGGCGCAGATTGAAAATTATGACGACGTTCTCCGCGCTTATGCGAGGATAAAGACGTCGGAGCGGACGACCGTCATAGCCGTGACGGCTCTTTTTGCCGCGCTGATAATCTCTGCGATGCTTGTCGCAAACGTGAAAAAACGTAAAAAGCTCCGCCTGCCGAACGACGAGACGGAGGACGACTGATGAAAAAGGACATTATTCTCATCTTCGCGGTTGTTCTTATAATCGCTTTGCTCATAAGCGGGACGGAATTTCAGTCCGTTGAAGAATACTATCTGACTCACGCCGAGGATATAAAGCCGGGCGACGAGACGGTCTTTGTTTCAATCGACTGCTCGGATATCATGAGCAATTACGAAAAGCTCGACAAAAGCCTTGCGGAGAGCGGGTTTGTCCCGCAGGACGGGATAATCCTTGCGAAAACGGAATACGTTCTCCGCGAGGGGGACACGGCTTTCGATTTGCTTTTGCGCGTCACAAGATACAATAAAATTCATATGGAATATCAGGGCGCGGACAAGACCGCTTTCGGAAGCGTATACGTCAAGGGCATAAACCATATCTATGAATTCTCCTGCGGGGCGCTTTCCGGCTGGAGATATAAGGTGAACGGCGAATATCCCGATGTTGGTGCGTCAAAATACGTCCTTTCGGACGGAGATACGGTTGAATGGGTCTATACGTGCGATACGGAGGGCGGAAAATGAACGGAATTTACGGAAAATTCGCCTCTCTCCATCCGCTTCCGGCGGCTCTGCACCTGCTTTTTGTCATATTTATAACGATGTTCTCGCAAGATCCGATCGTGCTTGCGGTTTCATTTGCCTGTGGGGCGGCTTTTCTTTGCACGTTACAACCGGCAAAGCGGTCACTCTCGGATTTCGGCTTTTATCTTTCACTCTTTGTGCTTATCACGGTCACAAATCCGCTTTTTTCTCACGACGGCGTAACCCCGCTTTTCTTTATGAACGGAAACCCCGTCACCCTTGAAGCCGTTCTTTACGGAGCGGACATTGCGGCGATGATGATTTCCGTGCTCATCTGGTGCAAATGCTTTTCCGTCATTATGACGACGGATAAAATACTGTTCCTTATAGGAGGGGCGGCTGAAAAACTGTCGCTCGTGCTTTCGATGTCGCTTCGGTTTATCCCGCTTATGAAGAGAAAATGGCGGCAGATAAAAAATGCGCAGGTTGCGCTCGGATATTATTCGGAAAAAGGACTTGTGGCAAAGCTGACAAGCTCCTTCCGCGTTTTTTCCGCGCTCGTCGGCTTGTCGCTTGAAAATGCGGCGGAGAGCGGAATGGCTATGAGAGCAAGAGGCTACGGAGTGGGAAAAAGAACAAATTACAAGCTGTATAAATTCACCGCGGGTGATGTGATATTTACGGCGTTTACAATCGTTTTTGCGGCGTTTTCGATTTTCGGGATGACAAAGGGTGCCTTCTCGTTTGACTTTTATCCGCGTGTATCGGCGTGCGTTGTGACGACGTCGGACGCATGGTTTACGGTTGCTTTTGCCGCACTGTCCTTTGCGCCTTTTATTTTTGAGATTACGGAGGCTTTGAAATGGAAATACTTACGCTCAAAAATCTGAGCTTTTCATATCCGGAAAGCGACAGAAAAGCGATTGAAAATATTTCGCTCTCCGTGCGCGAAGGGGAGTTTATCGTCATCTGCGGAAGGTCGGGTTGCGGAAAGACGACTCTTCTCCGCCTTCTGAAAAACGAGCTTGCGCCCGTCGGCAAAAGAGAAGGGGAGATATTTTTCTGCGGCAAAGCTATGGATGATATTGACGCGGGGACGTCGGCAAAGAGTGTAGGCTTTGTGGCGCAGAACCCCGAATCCCAGACGGTGACGGACAAGGTCTGGCACGAGCTTGCCTTCGGCATGGAAAACCTCGGTTATGACGCGGACGAAATGCGCCTGCGCGCAGGCGAGCTTGCAAATTATTTCGGAATAAACGGGTGGCTCCATTCGGACACGGCGACTCTCTCCGGCGGGCAGAAACAGCTTCTCGCCCTTGCTTCGGTTATGGCGCTTTCTCCGAAAATCCTTCTTCTTGACGAGCCGACCTCGCAGCTCGATCCGATTGCGGCGTCCGGATTTATAAACACTCTGCAAAAGATAAACCGCGAGCTCGGGATGACAGTCATCCTCTCCGAGCATCGCCTTGAAGAGGTCTTTCCGATGGCGGACAGGGTCGTCGTTATGGACGAGGGGAAGATTGTCTGCTCGGACGAGCCGGAAAAGGTCTGCGGGACGCTTGCAAAAAGCCCCATATCTGCGGGATTTCCGTCGGCGGCAAGGATTTTTTCGGGGCTTGACGGAAAAGGAAAATGCCCGCTTACCGTGCGCGAGGGGCGGGAATTTCTCTCGTCATTTGAAAAAAAGAGCCTGCCTGTTGAAGAAGAAAAGCCTTCGGACGAGGTTGCTTTTTCGATGAAAAACGTATGGCAGAGATATGAAAGAAACTCGCCCGACATTCTCAAAGGAGCGGACATTGAAGTCCGTCGCGGGGAGATATTCTCCCTTCTCGGTGGCAACGGCAGCGGAAAAACCACGCTGATTTCCGTCATCGCCGGAATTGAAAAGGCATACAGAGGAAAAATCACCGTCCTCGGAAAGAATATAAAAAAATATTCTCCGGCGGAGCTTCATCGCGGCATCGTCGCAATGCTGCCGCAGGACGTATCGACCGTTTTCATAAAAAATACCGTGCGCGATGACCTCTTTGATATCTGTCGCGCCGTCGGCTGCTCAAAGGACGAAGCGGAAAAAAAGATTGCCGAAATTTGCGGCGAGCTTTCGATAACGGAGGTTCTCTCCCGTCATCCTTACGACCTTTCGGGAGGGGAGGCACAGAGGGCGGCACTTGCGAAGGTGCTTCTCACGGAGCCGGAAATTCTGCTTCTCGATGAGCCGACAAAGGCTGTCGACGCATGCGCAAAGCGCGTGCTTACGGGCATTTTGCGTCGTCTTGCGGGGAGCGGTGTGACCGTGTTCGCCGCCACGCACGATACGGAATTTGCGGCTGAGATATCCGACAGGTGCGCCATGCTTTTTGACGGATCGGTCATTTGCCCGTCATGTCCGCAGGTGTTTTTCCGCAAAAACGATTTTTATACCACGTCGTCAAGCCGTATTTCAAGGGGAGTATTTGAAAACACCGTCACGACGGAACAGGTCGTCGCTCTCGGAAAAGGAGCGGACAAATGAGCGGGACAAAGAAAATTCTGCGCGCGGCAATACTTCTTTTTGCCGTGCCGGCGGTAATTGTCATAGGGACGGTTGCGGCGGGAAACAGAGCTTACGTATGGCTTTCCGTATGCGTCGCGCTTATTGCGTGCGTGCCGTTTTTCATCGGCTTTGAAAAAAAGAGCGGCACGGGAAAAATGCTGATTTTATCCGTTCTGGTCGCGCTTTCGGTGCTCGGCAGATTTGTTTTTTCGGCATTGCCGCATTTCAAACCCGTGACGGCGATAGTTGTAATAGCCGGAATGTATCTCGGCGCGGAGTCAGGATTTCTTTGCGGCGCGCTTTCCGCCGTGCTTTCGAATATTATGTTCGGGCAAGGGCCATGGACGCCCTTTCAGATGTTTTCCTGGGGACTTATCGGCTTTCTGGCGGCGACGGCGTCACCGATACTGAAAAAAAGCAGGCTTGCGCTCGCTCTGTACGGTGTATTTTCCGGCGTGATATTTTCGCTTCTGATGGACGGTTTTTCGGTGCTGTGGGCAGAGGGGAAGTTTTCGCTTTCAAGATACGGAGCGTTTGTTGTCGCGGCTCTGCCGGTCACGGCGATATATGCCGTTTCCAACGTGATATTTTTGCTTGCACTGTCCGTGTCGATGGGCGAAAAGTTGGAGAGGATAACAAAAAAGTACGGGATATGATGTTGACACGGTGCGCACAGTAATATATAATCGGTAAAAAAATCATAAAAATCAAGGGAGAAGAGAGAATGAACGAACGCGAAAAAATGCTTGCGGGGAAAATATATGACCCGTTTGCGGAAGGACTCCCGGAGGAGAGAACAAGGGCGCACGTCCTTTGCAAAATGTATAACGAGACGACCGAGGTCGACTCGGAAAAAAGAAAAGAGATTCTCGCAGAACTTATGCCCGACCGTGCCGACGGAGTATATCTTCAGGGACCGATATATTTTGACTTCGGAAAAAACATAAAAATGGGCAGAAACAGCTATGCAAACTTCAATTTTACGGCTCTTGACATATGCGAAATAACAATCGGCGATAATGTTTTCATCGGGCCGAACGTATCGCTCCTGACGCCCAAGCACCCGCTTTGCTGGCAGGACAGAAACCCCTATTTCAATGAAAAAACAGGCAAAACCACGGACAAGGAATACGGTGCGCCGATAACAATAGGCGATAACTGCTGGATAGCCGGCGACGTTACCGTCTGCGCGGGAGTTACAATCGGCGAAGGATGTGTCATTGGCGCAGGGTCTGTCGTCACGCGTGACATTCCGGCAAACAGCCTTGCGTTCGGCAATCCTTGCAGAGTATCGCGCAAAATAACGGAAGCGGACAGGCTTGAAAATCATCCGGAGCTGTTCTGAAAGGAAAAAACGGGCGAAAGCGCGCAAATGTTAATATCCGTTGCTTGCGTTGGCGGGCAGTTTCCTATATAATGACGGTGCAACCGAAAGGAGAGTGCCCGAAATGCTAAGCGAAAATATAAAAATAATCAGAAAATCAAAAGGACTTTCGCAGGAGGAGCTTGCCGAAAGACTGAACGTTGTCAGACAGACGGTTTCGAAATGGGAGCAGGGGCTTTCGGTTCCCGATGCCGACCTGCTCGTTTCAATCTCGGAGGTGCTCGGGGTACCCGTCAGCACACTGCTCGGAGAAAACGCAGCACCTGTGGTTGAGGACGACCTGAAAATAATTTCCGAGAAGCTCGAAATCATAAATCTGCGGCTTGCGCAGAAAAAGACGGCGAGAAGAAAAACGCTTCATTGGATCTTTTTTGCGACGGGAGTGCTTGTCGCAGTTGTCTTCCTCGTGCTTGCCGTGATGCAGAGTCCGTATCTCGGCTGGGATTACAGCGATCCCGAAACGGCTGTTTTCGGCGCGGGGTTTCACGTCTTTGAATATCTTTTTGTAAGGCTTGCGCCGATTGTGTTTATCGGATCCGCCGTCGGATTTTTTCTCACGAGGGGAAAGAGATAACCTTGTTTACCGAGGCGGAGTCATTATAAATGCCAAAGCAAAGGAGCTGGATTCGAATTCTCGCGGCTCGACGCCGTCGGGTCAGGCTCGGCTCTGACGTGCCAAAGGGCACATCATTCACCACCGAGCCCGTTCGAATCCCTATCGCAAAACAAAAAAGGCACCCTGCGGTGCCTTCTTTGTTTTGGCGGAAAGATAGGGATTCGAACCCTAGTTGGGGTATTAGCCCAAACACGATTTCCAGTCGTGCGCCTTAGACCAACTCAGCCATCTTTCCATCGGGTAGTATTCTATCACAAAATTTTAATTAAGTCAAGAGGATTTTTTGCGTTTCGGCGAAAAAATAAATAATAATTGTAAACGAAATATGTCAAAATCGGCAAATTTATTGAAAGCGCCGTTTCTGCCTTGACAAAAACTCAAAAAAGTATATAATTAAATAGTACAATCTAAAATTGTCCCCAAAAACAGCCGCTTGCTTTGGTCGGAGAAAAGCAGGCAATTATTCATTCGGAAAAAAATCACTGAAAACCAAGGCTTATGCCTTATGGGAGGTAAAAAATGAAAAGAAAAATCATTGCTCTTATGTTTGCGATAGTCTTTTGCCTGACAAGCGCCGTTGTACCTTGTCTTGCGACTGTGGCAGACGCTTTGGGCGAGACCGAACACGTCCATGTCCACTCGGACTGCGGAATCGAGGGTTGCACAATCACAGGCGACCATGACCACGCGGGAGAGGCTGAGGCGGTCGATAAAAAGACGATTCTTGTTGTCGGGGATGTTGAATTTTCATCCGACAAGAAAACAGCAGCCGTCACCTTTAACTTCATAGACTCTTCATCGCTCGCAAGCGACGTAAAGGTTCAGATATTCTATGACAGCAACAGACTCGTTTATAAAAGCATAGACGGTGAGCTTTTCGGCAAGACAGGCACCGCAATTGCCACAGGCTTTACAAGCAACAGCGTTACGATGAATCATACAAGCGACAAAACGGATATCCCTCTCGGCGGTCGCGTAACAATCACGTTTGAAATCAAGAGCACGGACGCGCACAGCTATATCTATGTTTCCGGCGAAGCCTCCGGCTATATGACAGGTGGAGAGGGCGGCAAGCCCACAACCTATACGATGAGCGCAGAGGCTGACGCATGGTATTGCGATCACTCGTTTACATATACAGAGGAAGTTCCCGCAACGTGTAAAAAGACAGGCGTAAGATATACAAAGTGCCGTTCCTGCGGAGCGA
This sequence comes from uncultured Eubacterium sp., assembly GCA_900544285.1. GTDB lineage: Bacteria > Bacillota > Clostridia > Oscillospirales > CAG-272 > CAG-841. The sequence goes on along the minus strand of UQUT01000002.1, from coordinate 136,039 downwards.
TTATAAAAACGGAAGAGCTTCCGATAGACGAGACGAAACACGATTACCCCGCAACGCCCACTCTTGAAGCTCCAAAGGCAACATGTACGACCATGGGAAGGGCGCAGTACGTCTGCAAGAACTGCGGTAAGATAAAGATAGAGGACGTGCCGGCTCTCGGTCACGAATTTGTAAAAGAGAGCGCAGTGCACGATGACGACGGCAAGTGGTGGGAAAAGTGCAAGAGGTGCGGACGCAGCGTTATATCCGAAATCCAGTGCGCACACGAAAAAGAAGACTATGTACTTCTTACCGTAACAAGACCCGCCACCTGCACGACAGACGGATACGGCTCATATAAATGCTCAAAGTGCGGAAACACTGCAACGCTCACAATAAAGGGCGGTCATAAATATGAGTTTGAGAGAAGAGTGAAGGAGCCGACAAAGACCGAAGAGGGCATTGACCTTTACAAATGCTCCGTTTGCGGAAAAGAAGAAACAAGAGTTGTTGCGAAGCTCGCAAATCATGAGCACAAGTGGGACGCCGGAACGATAACAAAGGCTCCCACCTGCAAGGACACGGGTATCATGACATACAAGTGCACGGTTGCAGGCTGTACGGAAACAAAGGAAGCCAGCCTCGCGGCAGACTCGACAAAACATTCATACGGTGAATGGAAAGTTACAGACGCGACCTGCACGACAGCAGGCAGCAGAACACGCACCTGCTCTCTCTGCGGAAATGTTGAAACTCAGAAAATTGAAGCGAAGGGTCACAGCTTCGGCGCATGGACAACAATAACCAAGGCAACCTGCGCAAACGACGGCGAAGACAGACACACATGCTCCGTTTGTAATTTCACGGAGACAAGAACGATATCAAAATCCACAGTTGCACATGTATATCCCGAAAGCGAATACAAGGTTGTGAAAGCGCCGACGTGCTCCGAGGCGGGCGTTGAAACCTGCATATGCTCCGTTTGCCAGAAGGCGACAGACAGCAAAGAACTTCCCATAAATCCGGAGGCACATTCCTTCGGCGCATGGACAGTCACCAAGGAAGCGACATGTATCACGGAAGGCGAAAGCAAGAGAGCCTGCGCTCTCTGCGGCAAGGTTGAGTCGAAAACAATTACGGCTCAGGGTCATGACTTTGTCGTTGTTGAATCCAAGAAGGGAACAACAGTTAAGGAATGTAACCACTGCCACATGACGCACACTGTCACCGAAACAAAGAACGGAAGCATTGTTTCCGTCAAGAGCAACGGCTACACTCTCACGTTCCCGGTAAACACCGCAACGGATAAGGACATCTTCTTCAACGTCAGACTTATGACAAGCGAAGAATTCAACGAAAAGGTCAAACCCTTCGTTGACCAGATAACCGCAAATCCCACGCTTGCACAGCAGTACGGCACGGTTGAAAACGCTTATATTTACACGCTCGTTATCGACGGCGTCGACGCAACTCTCACAACAGGCACAGAGCTTGTAATCGACCTCGGCGATGAATATAAAAAGACCGCTTTCAACGTCTGCTATATGGACGAGAGCGGCGCGCTCAAAACGGTTTCTGCTGATTATATAAATCGCAAGGGCACAACAATGACAATCACTATCGGCTCGGGCACATTCAAATATCCCGCAAATTCGATAGTTCTCTTCAACACCGGCGTAAAGAAAGCAAATTACGCAGTGCCGATAGTCATCGTTGTTCTGGCGTTTATCATCGCGGGCGGCGCGGTTGCATATATCGTCATGAAAAACAAAAAGAATGACGAGCACATGCAGGATACAAACATCTGATAAAGCTAAACGGATAAAGCCGAAGGCATAAAAACCTTCGGCTTTTTATTTTCACCGAAAAGTCAATTTGATGTTGAATTAACCCGCCCGATGATGTATAATAAAAGAGTAAACAAAGCGATTTGACCGAAAGAGGATGTCAGAATGAGCGGAATTGATGTAAAAACCGAATATCTGAAAGCGAAGCGTGCGCTTTTTGACAAAAAATATGCTTTTTTGAACGGAAAACAAAGGGAAGCTGTGTTCACAGTTGATGGACCGCTCCTTGTTCTTGCTGGAGCCGGAACCGGAAAAACGACTGTCTTGACAGAACGTATAGGCTTCATTCTCAAATACGGGAACGCATATTATTCCGATGCAGTCCCCGAGCGTGCGGACGAAGAGTCTGTAAAGGAGCTATGCGACGCGCTCGACTATTCCGGTGAGCAGCTTGATGCTGTGCTTGATTCGCTCCGTGCCCGCGCGCCTCAGCCATGGAACGTTATAGCCATAACGTTTACAAACAAAGCCGCCGGCGAGATGAAAACGAGGCTCGAAAAGATAGTCGGCGATAAGGTCGGCGATCTTTGGTGCGGAACGTTCCATTCGATGTGTCTGCGCATGCTCCGCGCAAATGCGGAGGCGGCTGGCTATCACCCGGGGTTTACGATATATGACGAGGACGATTCCAAAAAGGTCATCGCCGAGGCATATCAGAAATTTGCGATAAATGACAAAATATTGCCGATAAAATCTGTCAAAAACACGATAAGCAGTGCAAAGGACAAGCTGATAACGGCGGAGGAATTCGATAGGGAAGCGGCAAACGACTTCCGTCTCCAGCAGATTTCAACGATATATACATATTATCAGAACCGTCTCAAAGAGACGAACGCCATGGACTTTGACGATATAATTATGCAGACGGTATTCCTTTTGCAGAACAACAGTCAGGTGCGCGAAAAATATCAGCGCCAGTTTGATTATGTTCTGATTGACGAATTTCAGGACACAAACCATGCTCAGCTTGAGCTTGCGCTTCTGCTCTCGGGCGGTAGCGGGAACATAATGGTTGTCGGCGATGACGACCAGAGTATTTATAAATTCCGCGGCGCAACGATTGAAAACATTCTGCATTTTGACGAGAAGGTGCATGGGGTAAAGGAAATAAAGCTGGAGCAGAACTATCGCTCGACGGAATATATCCTCGACGCGGCGAATGCCGTCATAAGAAACAACTTCGGCAGACGCGGAAAAGACCTTTGGTGCGACCGCGGAGACGGAGACAAAATTTTTGTAAAACAGCTGGACAGCCAGATAGACGAAGGCAAGTTTATCGTCAACAAGACGACGGAGCTTGTCGTCAGAGAGAAACGTAAATACGGCGATTTTGCCGTGCTTTACAGAACGAACGCACAGTCAAACAGCATAGAAAATGCGTTCGTCAGGAGCGGAATTCCTTACAGAATTCTCGGCGGCAGGCGCTTTTACGAGAGAAAGGAAGTCAAGGACATTCTTGCGTATCTCTGCGTCGTTTCAAATCACGATGACGATCTCCGCCTGCGCAGAATTATAAACGAGCCGAAAAGAAAAATCGGCGAAGCGACTCTGAACTCTGTTGAGCTGATTGCGGAAAACGAGGAGATGAGTATGTTTTCCGTTATGCAGAATTGCACGGACTTTACCCAGACGGCGTCATCTCAGAGCAAATTTATACCGTTTGTCAGACTCATCGAGACTCTTTCGGACTTTGCGGGGAAAAATCCCGATAAGGTCTCCGAACTTGTCCGCATGACAATCGAGCTTTCTGGTTACGAAACGATGCTCATTGCGGCGGAGGAAAACGGAGAGACGTCCGAGAGAAGAGAAAACATCGAAGAGCTTGTTTCAAATGCAGTTGAATATGAAACGTCCGCCGAAGAGCCGTCACTTTCCGACTTCCTCGAAAATGTCGCGCTTGTTGCGGATATAGATAACTATGACAAAGCCGCGGACGCTGTCGTTATGATGACGATTCACAGCGCAAAGGGGCTTGAATTTCCTGTTGTGTTCCTGCCCGGTATGGAGGAGGGACTTTTCCCGGGACAGCAGTCGGTGCTCAGCCCGAGCGAGCTTGAAGAGGAACGCAGACTTGCTTACGTTGCGATAACGCGTGCAAGAGACCGCCTTTATATTCTCAGCGCAAAGGAACGACTGATGTACGGCAGAACGCAATACAATATGCCGTCGCGCTTTATTGCGGAGATTCCGGAAAAGGATAAGGACGAGGAAAAGCCCGTGCCGAAGACAAGATTCCGCACGGAATTCGGCGAAAAAACGCGCAGGATTACAATTTCAAACCAGCTGACAAAGCCCTCGGCTGTTTCCTCCGGAGTAGGTAAGACTCAATCGGGCGACGTTTTTGCGGCGGGCGACAGAGTACGTCATCTTTCGTTCGGTGCGGGAACGGTGCTTTCCGTCCGCGAAATGGGGGCAGACCTGCTATATGAAATAGCATTTGACAGCGTCGGTACGAAAAAGCTGATGGCGACCTACGCAAAGCTGAAGAAGGAATAAATGCCCTCTCACCCGACTTTATACAGACGCAAAAACCCGTGCCGCCAAGCGGCGCGGGTTTTTCATAAAAAGTTCCGACAGTTGCGCGATTTTTTGTCGGACAACAAAAAATGCGTCCCCTTTTCGGGGACGCATTTTTATATTGGAATTGGATTCATCAATACATTCCGCCCATGCCGCCGTCAGCGGGCATAGCGGGAGCGGGGTGCTCTTCTTTCTTCTCGAAAACGAGCGATTCCGTTGTGAGAACCGTTGAAGCGACGGAAGCCGCATTCTGGAGCGCACTTCTCGAAACCTTTGTCGGGTCGATAATGCCCGCTTCAAACATATCAACGTATTTTTCCGTTGCCGCGTCGAAGCCGAAGCCGACCTTGTGCTCGTTTTTGATTTTGTCGATGACGACTGCGCCTTCAAGTCCTGCGTTTGCGGCAATCTGGCGAGCCGGTTCTTCAAGAGCCTTTGCAACTATCTTTGCACCCGTGAGCTCGTCGCCTTCAAGTGTTGCGCAGAGTTCTTCGACGCTCTTTATGCAGTTGAGGAATGCGACGCCGCCGCCGGAAACGATGCCCTCTTCAACAGCGGCTTTCGTTGCGTTGAGAGCGTCCTCGATGCGGAGCTTCTTTTCCTTCATTTCAACTTCCGTTGCCGCGCCGACCTTGATAACGGCTACGCCGCCCGCGAGCTTTGCAAGTCTTTCCTGGAGCTTTTCGCGATCGAACTCGCTTGTCGTCGTTTCGATTGCCGCACGGATCTGCGAAACACGGTTCTTGATCTCCGTGGGGTCGCCTGCGCCGTCAACGATTGTTGTGTTATCCTTGTTTATCTTTATCTGACGTGCTCTGCCGAGCTGAGCGATTGTTGTATCCTTGAGCTCAAGTCCGAGTTCGCTCGTGATTACTTCGCCGCCTGTGAGGATTGCGATGTCGCGGAGCATATCCTTTCTTCTGTCGCCGAAGCCCGGAGCCTTGACGGCAACACACGTGAACGTGCCGCGGAGCTTGTTTATGATGAGAGTCGAAAGAGCCTCGCCCTCGACGTCCTCTGCGATGATAACGAGCTTCTTGCCCGCCTGAACGATCTGTTCGAGAAGGGGAAGAACTTCCTGAATGTTGGAGATTTTCTTATCCGTGATGAGGACGTATGCGTCGTCGATAACGGCTTCCATTTTGTCCGTATCGGTTACCATGTAAGGAGAAATGTAACCGCGGTCAAACTGCATACCTTCAACGACCTCGCTGCCCGTCTCTGCGGATTTGGACTCTTCAACCGTGATAACGCCGTCGGCAGTTACCTTTTCCATGGCGTCTGCGATGAGCTTGCCGATTATCTCGTCTCCTGCGGATATCGTGCCGACTCTGGCAATGTCCTCTGTGCCGTTTACCTTCTTTGAATTTGCTTTGAGAGTTTCAACGGCGCGATCGACAGCCTTTGCAATACCGCGGCGGAGAACCATCGGGTTTGCGCCTGCCGCAACATTCTTCATGCCCTCGCGGATGAATGCCTGCGCGAGGAGGGAGGCGGTTGTTGTGCCGTCGCCTGCTGCGTCGTTTGTCTTTGTCGCAACTTCCTTTACGAGCTGAGCGCCCATGTTTTCCGCGGGGTCTTCAAGTTCGATTTCTTTTGCGATTGTAACGCCGTCGTTTGTGATGAGCGGTGCGCCGTATTTTTTGTCAAGAACAACGTTTCTTCCCTTCGGTCCGAGCGTTATCTTGACCGTGTCCGCGAGTTTGTTTACGCCTGCAAGAAGTGCGTTTCTTGCGTCTGTTCCGTATAAAATCTGTTTAGCCATAATAAAATCCTCCTGCTGAAATTACTCAACTATCGCAAGAATGTCGCCCATGTTGACGATGATATATTCTTCGCCGTCGAGCTTGACTTCCGTTCCCGCGTATTTTGAAACGATGACCTTGTCACCGACCTTGACTTTTACTGCGACGGCTTCCTTTGCGCCGTCGTGCGACTCGCCGCTGCCGACAGCAACGACAACCGCAACCTGCGGTTTTTCTTTTGAAGCGGCGGCAAGAACTATGCCGCTCTTCGTTGTTTCCTCGGCTTCTTCCATCCTGACCACAACGCGGTCATAAAGGGGTTTGAGTTTCATAATAAAGACCTCCGTTTTATTGAATTTGAATTGAATTTTTGTTTTTAATGTTTGGCACTCATTTTGTGTGAGTGCTAATTTCGTATCATATTCTACTATCATTTGCTCAAAAAATCAAGGGGTTTTTCAATATTTAACATAAAATTCATAAAATATTTTTGCCGAGTGCCAAAAATCGACCGGAACCGCCCGTTTTTGCGGAATAAAGGAGGGCTGCTGAGAGTATTATTTAACAAAAACCATGAAGGGACAAGTACAAAATGAAAGAATTCGTTCATTCCGCGCTCCTGACGGCGCTTCCGTCGGTCATCCTTTTCTGCGGGACGTACTTTTTTATATATCTCCGCGGATTTTTCGTCCTTCACCCGATAAAAACCGCAAGGCTGATGTTTTCGGGAAAGTCAAAACTGCGCGAACTTTCCGTTTCGCTTGCGGGGGCGCTGGGCGTCGGCAATATCGTCGGCGTTGCGGTTGCGATAAGCCTCGGCGGAGCGGGGGCGGTGTTCTGGATGTGCGCCGCCGCTTTTGTGACAATGTCACTCAAATACTGCGAAATTCTCCTCGCCGTCAGATACAGGCGCGGGCGAAACGGCGGTTTTTTCGGCGGACCTATGTATTATATGCGTGACGGTGTCGGCGGGAGAACGGGGAAAACACTTGCGGCGATATTTTCCGCTTTCGGACTTTTCGGCTCTGTCGTCATGGGGAACATAGTGCAGACGGGGGCGGCTGTTTCGTCCGTCAAAGAGGCGATAGGAATTCCGAAGGCGGTGACGGGCGCAATATTCTGCGCCGTCTGTCTGCTTGTCGTCATGGGAGGTTTTACGGGAATATCGAAATTCACCTCGGTTGCCGTGCCGGTTATGAGTGCGCTTTATATCGGCTTTTCCGTCTACGCATTGATATATCGCAGGGAATTCATACCCGCCGCGCTGAATAACATTTTCTCATCGGCTTTCGGCACGGACGCAATGGCGGGCGGAATTTTCGGCTTTCTTTTTTCTCCCGCCGTAAAACAGGGCGTCGGCAAGGGGGCATATTCAAACGAGGCCGGCGGGGGCACGGCACCAATGGCTCACGCCGGCGCGGACGCGATCTCTCCTGCGGCGCAGGGCACGCTCGGACTTTTTGAGGTGTTTTTCGATACAGTCCTTATGTGTACGCTGACTGCGCTTGTCATTCTGACATCCGGCGTTCCGACGGGCGGAGGGGGGACAGAGCTTGTGATAACGGCGTTTTCCGTCTCCTGCGGACATGTCGCAAAATATGTAATTGCCATATCGATTATGATATTCGCCCTCTCGACGGTTATCTGCTGGGCGCATTACGGCACGACGTGCCTTGAATACTTCACGTCGGACAAAAAAACGCGGAAGATATATCTGCTCGGATATTGTTTTTCGGTCATGATAGGCGCATTTATGGCGGAGGACGTCGCCTGGGAGCTTTCGGACATGTGCGTTGCCACAATGACGCTTGTGAACGTTTTTTCCGTCGTGTTGCTCCGCCGGAAGGTGAAGGCGGAGACGGATGTCACATTCGGACAAAAGCCGGGCGAAAATCGTGCCGCCGGACTTGCGCCGCTCCGGGCGGAATATAAAAAGTCCCGATGACGCGCGTGCGTCACCGGAACTGCTTTGCCGGGGGATGGTTTTTCTGGCGGTTATCTTTTGAGTCTGCCGATTACTCTGCCGAAGCATTTTATATCGTCTCCGCCGCCGAAAACGATATCCGAATATTCCGGATTGAGAGATATGAGCCTGTCTCCACCGAACTTTTTGAAATAGCTCTCGCCGTTGAGCATGAAAATTCCGAGCTCGCCGCGCTCTATTTCGTCCGTGCGGGAAACGAGAAGTACATCGCCGTCCTGATATTTCGGATTCATGCTGTTTCCGCGGACTCTTATCGCAAAGTCGGCGAGCTCCGTTGTCGGGTTGCCGTAAACATTGATTTTTGAATAGCCGACGTCTGTATCGAGAGCAGTGCCGGTTCCGGCGGAAGCGGCGATGTCATAAAGGCGGAGAGACAGAATCTTCTGCGGCTCCGCAGAGAACGCTTTCGGCGATTTTTCTGCGAGTGCGCGCGTGTATTCCTTATTTATTATATAAAGGGCGGTTTCTCTGCCGCTTTCGTCCATGAGGCGGAGTTTTGTCAGCGCGTCGCGCTCATCGGGGGAAAGCGTCTCTTGCGGGGCAACTCCCGTCAGCATTTCGTCGACGGAGCAGTCAAGCCCCTTGGCAAGGGCAAGGAGAGTTGAGAGCTTGGGGTCTGCCGTCGCGCCCGAAAGGAGCTTGTTCAGCGTACCGAGCGAAATTTCGGACTGTGCCGAAAGGGATTCGTTTGTGAGCCCTCTTTTCTTTTTTATGTTTTTGACGTTTTCGAGCCAGTTCATCGGTCGAGCCTCCGCAGGATGTATTTTTACAATTGAAATTATATCACACGGTAAAGCATTTGTAAACCCCTTTTGATAAAAAAATTATATTTTGAGGTAAATTTTTTTCAAAAACTATTGACAATTACCGCCGAAGGTAGTATAATGAGTTCACAAGATTACCGCGTGCGGTAAAATTAACGGAGGATTACGCAATGAACACACCCTTTTACCCCGAAAATTATGATATCATAGAAGGCTGCAAGGTTTATACCTTTTATGTCGAGCCGATGTACAAGGCGAATGTTTACCCAAAGAAACCGCGTGTGACGCTTTCCTCCGTCTTGAAAAGGGCGGGCAACGCAATTTGCGGCGCAATAACAAAAGCGGCAATGCCTTCCCGCAAGCACAGCGGCAGAGCACGCTTATCGGGAGAAATCTCCTTTTAATAAATTTCTTTTTCTTCATCGGAAAGCAGTGCGGAGGTGCGCCCGCACTGTTTTTTGTTTGAGAAGCAGTGTGCGGCTGTCGCATAGCTTTTGGAAAATTGCTGGGCGACGGACCGAAAATATGCGCCCGGGCAATGTCGGCGCACCTACAAAGACACCGTGTAATTGCGTTTTAGGCTCCGAATCAGAGCTCCCGCAATTGTTTTGGCGGCTCGGAAAAGATGAGCTGATGTACGGTGGCTGGGACTTGCGAACCGCGTCCGGGGGGGATGTTTCCGCGGAAAAGAGTCAACGGCGCCCTTACCGCAAAAGCGACACCAAAACACCGTTGATTTTCCCTGCGCGCGGAGTTATAATTGAAATACGGGCAGAAAAACGGCTGAAAACGCGCAAACGCAACACGGAGTTTACATTTCGAACGTCCGGATTTATGGATTTTTCGGTCTGATACCGATATAATTTTGACAGAATCAAACGCCACACACGGAGGTAAATATGAATACGGGCGATAAACTTGCAAAACTCAGAAAAGAAAACAATTATACGCAGGAGCAGCTTGCGGAGATACTCGGCGTATCGAGACAGTCGATAAGTAAATGGGAAAGCGGAATAATGTATCCCGAAACGGACAAGCTCATTCGCATGAGCGAGCTTTTCGGCTGTTCGCTTGACTATCTTTTAAGGGACTCCGAGGAGGAGAAGACGAAGGAAGGGGCGACGCCCGAAGAAAAAGAAGAGGCGCAGAGTCTTTCGCTTCTTTCCGGACTTTTCCGCGAGAGAAAGAGCAAGACCATGGTGCTCGGAATGCCGCTCTGGCATATCGGCAAAAACGCAAGAGGATTTTTTGCCGTCGGAATGAAGGCAAGAGGCGTGTTTGCCTTGGGGCTCAGGGCGACCGGCATTTTTTCGATGGGGCTTCTTTCAATCGGCGTTATATCGGTCGGACTTGTCTCGCTCGGGCTTCTTGCCTCCGGCGTGCTTGCAATCGGAGCGTTCGCCGCGGGGGCGATTTCGGCGGGAATAATCGCGATAGGAGCGATAGCCTTCGGCATGGTTTCCATGGGCGCGATATCGACGGGAGGGTTTGCAATCGGCGCTCTGGCGACGGGAAAGTATTTCGCCATCGGCGATAAAGCCCGCGCAATGATAGCCATAGGCGATACAAGCGCGTCCGGAACGGTTTACGAAACGATTCGTTATATCCACGGGCTTGACGCGGAGAAGGTCAGGGCGTTGCTTGACGAGATTGTCCCAAAGTGGCTTTCATGGGCAAAGGAGATTGCAAAGTTGTTTTTGTAAAAATGCTGTTGTCATAATACACAAAATAACTGCCCCCTGTTTGTGCAAACGGCGCGAAAAGGGGGCAAAGCTCTATATACTGTTGATTTTTCGATGGTTTTTCGTTATAATATAACTGTCTTTAAGACAGGGGGAAATGTTTATGAAAAACAGAAAAACCATTCGCGGGCTGATGGCGGCTTTGCTTGCTTTTGCAATGCTTTTCGCCTTCATGCCATTGGCATTTGCGGCGGAGGATGAAGGCTTCATCCTGACCGAGCTTCCGGACAATTCATGGTCGCTCGACCCGATACCATTGCTTGTGATAAAAATATCGTTTGACGCAAACAAAAACGGCATAGACGACTATGACATGTCAAACGGGAGCAAGCTCTATTCGGATAAGACCTCTCCGTATTACGGGGAGCAATGGAGCTATTCAACGGACAAATACTGGTATAACGCGTTCTTCTCGAATGACAAGTCATCCATGAAAACATACTATAAAGAAGTGTCAAACGGCAGCTTCTATTTCTGTCCCGCAGAGGAGACATACGAATCGAAGGAGAAGCAGGGCGTTGTAAATGACGGCGTTGTCAACGTTGTCATTCCGTATAAGCACCCGATGGCAACGACCGGTGGGGATTCAAAGGAGGACTCAAACTCCAGAAACGCCGCGCTCAGAGCGGCAGCGGAATACGTCGACTTTTCAAAATTCGATAAAAACGGTGACGGCAAGATTTCATATAATGAGCTTGCGATAGTTTATGTCTGCGGCGGTTACGAAGCCTCCGCAAATTCCAGCAGACCGAGCGACAAGCTCGCCTTCGGCGTTCACGCGCATTACACGTCAAACACGCCACAGAAGATTGACGGCGTTGAGGTCGGCGCGTCATTTTTGCGCGTCGGCGAATATCTGGACGGTACTCAGCCGCTTACAGTCGGCACAATCGCGCATGAGCTTGGGCATTTCATCGGCTCTCCCGACCTTTACGATACGAGCTCGACCGGAACAAAATGGAACTATGCAGGAGATATGACGCTTATGGCGTCAGGCTCATGGAATAATTACAGCGGCACTCCGCGCGGTGCTTCGCCGGCATATCTTGACCCCTACAACGCGATAAGCTGCGGACTTATGACGCCAACTGACGTAAACTTCGACGGCGAATATACCCTTTATTCGCGTAACAGCAAAGAGGGTGAATACAATATTCTGAAGGTATACACACCAAACCCGAAGGAATATTATCTCATAGAAAACAGATACCACGAGACAGGCTCGACCAAGTTTGACGCGATAAACTCATCCAATATGGCGATAGTCATCTGGCATATAGATGAGAGCATTGCCGAGTCATGGAGGGGGGGTAAACGCCGCTGCAAGCGGTCATGACCCCGGCGTTGTACCGATGGGAATTTCATCGATAGGCGCGACGCTTTGCGGTTTCAAATACATAAACGGCTCCTCCGACGGCAGAAGCTATACGTTTGAGGCGGGTTCGAGTAAATACCGTTTTCCCGTCAGCGGAACGAGTTACACAACGCTCACGCCCGAACAGGCGGAGAACTTCAATCTCAAGATAACGGTAAAAGAGGGCTCGTTTGCAGGAGACGAAATGACGATTACGGTTTCCGGAGTACACAAGATGGCTCCGGGCTTCGGCTTCAGCGCAAGAGAAGCTGACACTTCGTCGATAACGTTCAAGGGTACGATAACAAATCTTTACGGAGGCGACGTCAGAGGCATAAAGATGATGCTTTCGACCAAATCCGACGTTGCAGAGGGTGACAGCATCGTGAAAACTGTTGTTCCCAATGCGGACGGCACCTTCTCCGTGGTTTTTGACGGTCTTGAACAGAACACAAAATATTTCTGCAAGACAATCGTTTCCGGTAAAAACGGCGACAGCGAAAGAACTATCGCCGCATATACAAAGGTTGAGAAAAAGCCGCGCACGGATTATTACTATGTATATTTCTTCAAGGGCCTCACAGCCGTTGACAGAAGATACGGAGTGAAGGTCAAGCCGGGCGAAACGCTCAGCTATAAATTCCCGATGGAAAAGCGCGGTTATGACTTCTGCGGCTGGTATCTCGATCCCGAACTCACAACACGCTATGACATGGGCTTTACTCAGACGGTATGCGAGGATTTCCCGCTTTACGCAAAATGGGTCGAAACGGGAAGAACGGCAACTCTGAAGCTCTCCGGAGCGGAGTCCAAATATCTGCTCTTTGCCTGCGAGATAGGCGACAGCTTTGACGAGCCTGTCCCTGCCAAGCGAGAAGGCTATAAATTCGTCGGCTGGTATGAGGATGAAGAACTGACATTGCCATATGACTTCGGGCAGACCGTCGATGAGGCGGGCGAGATAACGATCTATGCGAAATGGGAAAAGGAAGGCGGAGAAGATCCGGGGACAACAACGACTCAGCCTCCCGCAACGGAAACAACAACTTCTGCCGTCACCACCGAACCGAATGTGACGACAACCCCTTCGGTAACGACTGACGGCGGCAAGGGCGGCTGTAAATCCGTTATGGGAGCGGGCGCGTCAATAGCCGTAATCGGCATTATCGGCGTAGCGCTCGCCGTCGGACGAAAGAAAAAAGAAGAATAAAAGTCATTACAACCCCTCCGCAAAGGAGGGGTTGTAATAATACACAAAAACAAAGCGGAGATATTGTCAAAACGGCGAAAAATATTTCTTGCGTTGATTTTGGAAAAATAATGATATGTAATGTGATTATCCCTGAAACCGGAGGAACCCAATGAAAAAATCTGCTGTAAAATGTGCGTCGCTGATCGCTTTGACGCTGGCAATTATATTTGCTTTTATGCCTTCCGCCTTCGCGGCGGAAACACCGGAGGCTCCGAATGCCGAAGGCCTTTCGCCGATACCGCTGCTTGTTATAAAAATCTCTTTTGACGCAAACGGCAACGGCAAAAACGATTTTGACCAGAGCGACAGCAAACGCCTTTTCAATGATAAAACCTCGCCGTATTACGGCGAACAATGGTGCGACTCGTCCGATAAATACTGGGCGGATATCCTCTTTGCGGACAGCAACACCTCCCTTAAAAAATATTATCAGGAGGTTTCCGGCGGTAGCTTTTATTTCTATCCGGCGGAGGAAAACTATGTCGGCAAGGACGGGGCGGTAAACGACGGTATTGTCGAAGTTGTCGTTCCGCATAAGCACCCGATGGCAAAGACGGGAAGCGATCATGAAGAGGACGCCTCCTCGCGCGAAGCCGCTCTCAGGGAAACGGGAAAATATGTCGACTTTTCAAAATTCGATAAAAATAAGGACGGCAAACTTTCCTATGACGAGCTTGCAATAGTTTTCGTTTGCGGCGGATATGAATGTTCGACAAGCTCCGCAAGCCCAATTCATAAGCTCGCCTTCGGCGTCTGGGGTCATTATACCGGCGGCGCACCAGTCACCCTGAACGGGGTGAAGGTCGGGTCGAGCTTTGTGCGTATCGGCGAATACGCAAAGGCGACCACCTTGCAGACAATCGGCATATTCGCTCACGAGCTGGGACATTTCATCGGCGCGCCCGACCTTTACGATACGAACGATGAAGGGACAAAATGGAACTACGCAAGCAACGTCAGCCTTATGTCGGGCGGCTCGCACAATAAATTTTCGGGCAGACCGAGCGGCACGGGACCTTCATATATGGACCCCGCGTGCGCTGTCAGCGTCGGAATTCAGACGGCGACGACGATTACAAAGAGCGGCGATTACACACTCTATTCCCGTCACAGCAAAAAAGGAGAATATAATATTTTAAGGATAAACACTCCGAATCCGAAGGAATATTATCTCATAGAAAACAGATATCACGAGGACGGAGAAACGCAGTTTGACGTCATAAGCGCCACAAGCATGGGAATTATGATATGGCACATAGATGAAAACGCAGCGCCCGTAAGCATATTTTCGTCGCCGAACAGTCACGGCTACGGTCACGACCCCGCCGTTGTGCCAATGGGCATCGGCGAAATAGGCACGACGAATTGCGGCTTCCGATATACGGATAATTCAATGGACGGCTCGGAATACACGTTTGAGTCCGGCTCGTCGAAATACCGTTTTCCCATCAGCAGGGCGAGTTATACCTCGCTGACAAAAGCGCAGTCGGCGGACTTCTTTTTCACGGTGACCGTCAAAAAAGGCTCATATGCGGCAAACGAAATGACGGTAACCGTCGATTTTGAGCCGAAGCTCTCTCCGGATTTCATCATTTCCTTTGACGAAAAAGCGACGAGGTCGATAAGCGTCAAGGCGCACATAACGGATTATTTCAAGGACAGTGTTTCCGAAATAAAGGTGATTATGTCCAAAAACGACAAGCCCGACGAGAGCAACGGCATTGTAAAAACCATGCTCCCCGACGGCGACGACAATTTCGATTTCACAATTGACGGGCTGGAGCCGAACACAAAATATTTTCTCAAGGTGATCGTCACGGGCAAAAACGGCACGAGGCAGAGAACGTATCACGTTTATACAAGCGTTGAGAAAAAGCCCCGCACGGACTATTATTACGTATACTTCTTCAAAGGAATCACCGCCGTTGACAGAAGGTACGGAGTCAAGGTTAAGCCCGGCGAACTGCTGAAATATTCGTTCCCCATGGAAGACCAAAAGAAGGGCTTTGACTTCTGCGGCTGGTATCTCGATCCCGAACTCACAACCCGTTACGACATGGGCTTTACTCAGACGGTATGCGAGGATTTTCCGCTTTACGCAAAATGGGTTGAGACGGGCAAGGCGGCAAGGCTGAAGCTCGTCGGAGCGGAGTCAAAATATCTGCTCTTTGCGTGCGAGGTCGGCGATAAGCTTGTAATTCCCGTTCCGAAGGAAAGGGAAGGACTGACGTTCATCGGCTGGTATGAGGATGCGGAGCTGACGTCCCCGTTTGATTTCACAAAGGAGGTTGACTCTGCGGAGGAAATCACACTGTATGCCAAATGGGAGGACGCAAACGGGAACGTCGTGACAACGGCGTCCGACAAGCCGGTTGAGACGACCTCCGTACAGCCGGTTGAAACCTCGTCGACCGGGACGACTCCCGTCCCTTCAAAAAACGTTACCGTTCCGACGTATGTCATAGTCATAGTGCTTGTCGTCGTTGCGGTTATCGCCGGCGTGCTTCCGGCGGTAATCAGAAAGAAGAAAACCGAATAAATAAAAATTCCTCCCCGCAGGTGCGAGGGGGAATTTTTTTGCGCGCGCTTTCATATATATCTATCAAGAAAAAATATATGGGAGGCGTCATTTTGAAAGATATTGCCATGAAACGCGCCACCGTGCTTGGCGAATACATAGCGGAAAACAATGCCACAGTCAGAGAGGCGGCAAGGGTTTACAGGGTAAGCAAATCGACTGTGCATAAGGATGTCACAGAAAGGCTCGCCGTCTTTGCTCCGGTGCTTGCGGCAAGGGTCAAGGAGGTGCTTGAAAGGAACAAATCCGAAAGGCATATGCGCGGAGGAGAGGCGACAAAACGCAAATATTCCGAGCTGAAAAAAGAGAAGGAACAAAAAGAATATACAAAAGTATAAAACGGAAAAGCCCTGAATAATCGGGGTTTTTTGAGTTAAAACGGAAGAGCGAAAGGATAAGAGAAAAGGTGCGCCGGAGCCGCGGAGTTATTATGTTTCGTGAGGAGCTTTTGTGCCTGCAGGAGTGGGGGAAAATCAAAAAAGATTTGCTTCTCTTGCGGGTGCCAACAATGCAGGGGATGGATTTGCAAGCGGTGAAAAGCACCTTTGCAGGCCTCGCATAGACGGGATGGATCTTCCCTCCAATCCTGCCGTCTTTTGCGATTTGTAAGAAGCATAGGTATCATCAAATGG
Organism: uncultured Eubacterium sp.; assembly: GCA_900544285.1. Taxonomy (GTDB): domain Bacteria; phylum Bacillota; class Clostridia; order Oscillospirales; family CAG-272; genus CAG-841. Next base: position 119,642 of record UQUT01000002.1, on the reverse strand, counting down.
TGGAGCCTTCTGCAAACGCCGTTCATTATCTTTATGTACTTTCTTTTTTGAAAAGAAAGTACGAAAGAAAGCAATTTGGGATACGCTGGCTTGCGAAGCAAGCCAAGCAGGCCTCGCAGAGAGGGGCAAAGGAATCCCGAAACCCTCTTAAAAGTTCAAGTCGGGGTTCTTCTGCCACGTCGGCTTTACCCGGGCAAAGGCGGAAGTGCGGTTTGAATCTTGAAGCGGTCAGAGTTGGCTTGCGCCGATTTTAAGCGTTGAGAAAACGCTTTATTTTGTGCGGATGGGTAAAAATCCTGCGTACAGCTTCTGATAGCCGAATTTTCTTTTGCCTGCTTTTTTCAGAGAGCAAACCGAAAAGGAGGGAAAGACCGCTTTTTTGATGAGGATATAAAGTTTGCTCAAAACAAATAATTAAAGTTTTTTTGCCTGCTTTCCTTTCAAACATAGCAAAACAAAAACAGAGATGAAAAATCACCTCTGTTTGCTTGTTACGAAATTTGCACAAAACAATTATTGAAGCTTCTTTTGCCTTCTTTTCTTCTCGAAGAAAAGAAGGGTAGAAAAAAGGAAACCGCCCCTTGAGGGACGGTTTCTTGCTTTTAGTTTTCGTATACTCCGCGCTTGATATAAGACGTGTGGAGTATTTCGTGTGCCTTGTGACTGCCGGGCTTCTCAAGGAATTCCTCATAGAGCTTGAGCACTGCGGGGTTATCCTGAGATTTGCGGTAGGTGAGGAGGTTCTTATCGGCATTGTAAAGAACGGAAGCACGAACGGACTTGAGGTCGATTTCGGCTTTTGTCTTTGCGCTCTGAACGGGCTGACCGCCGCCGTTTACACAGCCGCCGGGACAGCACATAACTTCGATAAAGTCAACTTCGACTTCGCCGCTCTTGACCTTATTAAGAAGTTCCTTGGCGTTCTTTGTGCCGCTTGCAACCGCAACTCTTACAGTCGCGTCACCGAGCTTGTATGTTGCGTACTTGATGGGAGCCGTGCCTCTGACCTCTTCAAAGTCAACCTTTTCGAGCTTTGTGCCGAGGACGACTTCCGCAGCCATACGGAGAGCGGCTTCCATAACACCGCCTGTCGCGCCGAAGATTGCGCCCGCACCGGAGCCGATATCGAACGGAGCGTCATATTTTTCATCGGGGAGAGTGACGTAGTCGATGCCCGCTTTTTCAATCATACGGGCGAGCTCTCTCGTTGTGATGGCGTAGTCAACGTCAAAAATGCCGTTGCCTGCCGCGCTCTGATCGGGACGGCGGCACTCAAACTTCTTCGCTGTGCAGGGGATTGCGGAAACGAATACGATATCCGCGGGGTCGAGACCCATCTTCTTTGCATAGTAAGTTTTGTACATAGCGCCGAACATCTGCTGAGGAGACTTGCAGGTTGAGAGGTTGTCCGTGAATTCCGGGAAATAATGCTCGCAGAACTTGACCCAGCCGGGTGAGCAGGAGGTCATGAGCGGGAGATTCTTCTTGCTTGTGAATCTTTCAATGAATTCCGTAGCCTCTTCAAGAATTGTAAGGTCGGCTGTGAGGTTCATGTCATATACACCGTCAAAACCGAGACGCTTTGCCGCCGCAACGAGCTTGCCTTCCGTATCCGTGCCGGGCGCATAGCCGAAGCATTCGCCGATTGTTGCGCGGATCGAAGGAGCCATACAGATGGCAACGTGCTTTGTCGGATCGCTGATAGCCTCAAATACCTTTGCGGTATCGTCCTTTTCATAGAGCGCGCCGACGGGGCAGGCAACAACGCACTGTCCGCAACCAACGCAAGCCTGCGTCATAAGGGGCTTTTCAAAAGCGGAAGCGACGTGTGTATCAAAGCCTCTGTCAAGAGAATTGATAACGCCGATACCCTGTTCGTTACAAGCCGCTATGCAGCGACGGCAGAGAATACATTTGTTATCGTCACGGATAAGAGAGGGAGAACTTGTATCAAGCTCGTAATGAATTTTAGAGCCTGCATAATAATCTTCGTTGTCAACTCCGAGGTCGGAGCAGAGCTTCTGAAGCTCACAATGCTGGTTTCTGATGCACGAAAGGCACTTCTTTTCGTGCGTGGAGAGAACGAGCTGGAGGTTGAGCTTTCTGTTATGACGAACCTTTTCCGTGTTTGTGAATATTTCCATTCCTTCGTTTACTGTCGTCACGCAGGCGGTCATAAGACCTCTTGCGCCCTTGACCTCAACAAGGCAGAGACGGCACGCGCCGATCTCGTTTATACCTTTGAGATAACAAAGAGTGGGAATATCAATATGCGCCGCGCGTGCGGCTTCGAGTATCGTCGAGCCGGCGGGAACGGCAACGGGGATACCGTTGATTTTTACATTAACCATGTTTTCCATTTTTCACGCAGCTCCTTTCTTACTGTTTATAGATTGCGCCGAACTTACATGTTGCCATACAAGCTCCGCACTTGATACATTTTGCGGGGTCGATTGTGTGAGGAGTTCTGACCGCGCCGGAAATAGCGTTTGTCGGGCACTGACGCGCGCAGGCTGTACAGCCGCGGCACTTTTCGGCGTCAATGTGATAATGAAGCAGCTTTTTGCATACGCCTGCGGGGCACTTCTTATCAACGATATGCGCTATGTATTCGTCACGGAAGTAACGGAGAGTGGAAACGACGGGGTTCGGAGCTGTCTGTCCGAGACCGCAGAGCGAGGTCGACTTGATGTAGTTGCAGAGCTCTTCGAGCTTGTCGAGGTCTTCCATTTCGCCGTTGCCGCTTGTAATCTTTTCAAGAATTTCAAGAAGTCTTCTTGTGCCTGTACGGCAGGGAACACACTTGCCGCAGGATTCGTCGACTGTGAATTCAAGGAAGAACTTCGCAATATCAACCATGCAGTTGTCCTCGTCCATAACGATAAGACCGCCGGAACCCATCATTGATCCGATTGCGAGGAGGTTGTCATAGTCGATAGGAGTATCTATAAGGGAAGCGGGGATACAGCCGCCGGAGGGACCGCCCGTCTGAGCCGCCTTGAACTTCTTGCCGTTCGGGATACCGCCGCCGATATCTTCGATGATTTCGCGGAGCGTCGTGCCCATCGGAATTTCAACAAGACCCGTGTTTGTAATCTTGCCGCCGAGAGCGAACACCTTTGTACCCTTGGACTTTTCCGTACCCATTGAAGCAAACCAGTCTGCGCCCTTGTTTATAATCTGAGCGATGTTTGCAAGCGTTTCAACGTTGTTTATGATTGTGGGCTTGCCGAACAGACCTTTGACAGCGGGGAACGGAGGACGCGGATGAGGCTCGCCGCGCTTTCCTTCGATGGAAGCGAGGAGGGCTGTTTCTTCACCGCATACGAACGCGCCCGCGCCGAGACGGAGAGTGATATCGAAGTTGAAGCCCGTGCCGAAAATATCCTTGCCGAGAAGTCCGTATTCGCGAGCCTGATTTATTGCGATTGTAAGACGCTGAACCGCGATGGGGTACTCGGCTCTTACATAGATATAGCCTTCGTCTGCGCCGATAGCGTAGCCTGCGATAGCCATAGCTTCAAGAACTGCGTGCGGGTCGCCTTCGAGAACGGAACGGTCCATGAATGCACCGGGGTCGCCCTCGTCTGCATTACATACAACGTATTTCTTGCCTGCGGGCTGGTCGGCGGCGAACTGCCACTTTCTTCCCGTCGGGAAGCCTGCGCCGCCACGACCGCGGAGACCGGACGCGAGGATTGTATCGATAACCTCCTGAGGCTTCATTTCCGTAAGAACCTTGCCGAGCGCCTGATAGCCGTCCGTGCCGATATATTCGTCAATGCTTTCGGGGTTGATTACGCCGCAGTTGCGGAGAGCAACACGGTGCTGCTTTTTATAGAACTTCGTATCGGAGAGGGAGTGAACCGTTTCGGTTACGCCTTCGTCGGTTTCCTTATGAAGAAGTCTTTCGACAAGTCTTCCCTTGAGGAGGTGCTCCTCAACGATTTCTTTGACATCGTCAACCTTGACGTGAGAATAGAATGTGCCTTCGGGATAGATAATCATGATAGGACCGTTTGCGCAGAGTCCGAAACAACCCGTCTGAACTATCTTGACCTCATCCGAAAGACCTGCGAGCTCAAGCTCTTTTGCCATCGCCTCGCGTACCGCGACGCTGCCGGACGATGTACAGCCCGTACCGCCGCAGATAAGTACGTGTGAACGTATCATTTGTCAGTCCTCCTTATTTTTCGATATTTCCTATTGTGTATTCAACGACGGGCTTTCCGCCTTTGATGTGTTTTTCCATAACCTCAAGTGCCTTTTCGGGGGTCATTTTGATGTAAGTGACCTTTTCCTCTCCCGCGCGAAGCACTTCGACTATCGGCTCGTAACGGCAAAGACCGATGCAGCCTGTCTGTGTTACGGCGACGCTGCCGTTGAGACCTGCCTTGTCGACTTCCTCAACGAATGTGCTGAGAACGGGACGTGCGCCTGCCGCGATACCGCAGGTTGCCATGCCGACAACGATCCTTGTTTCGCCCGATTCTTCGCGGAGAGCAACCTTGTTTTTCATTTTGTCTCTGATTGCTGCAAGTTCTGCAAGTGATTTCATAAGTTTATCCTTTCTTTATATTATTTCTTTTTCAGTCAACCGCGCATGCCGCAGAGTACGCCTCCGAAAGATATTCGCGCACCCAGCTTATCACTTCGGGTGAGCTGAGCGGGACGTCTCCGAGAAGCTCCCGCATTTCCTTTGTGGAAAGGGAAACCTCGCCGCAGGGCATTTTATGGTTGAAGATGAAGTCTGTATTTTCGGCACCCTGCACCAGAGTGCACAGCGTGTCGATAATGTCCCCGAGGGGAATATAGTCTATGCTTTTTTTGTTGAATGATGCAAAAACCTCCGTGCCGTGATTTTCATATTCCGTTTCGCTCCTCGAGCTTATCGAAAAGCTGCCGCCCGTCATCTCCGCCTCCATTTTGAGGAGCGGGAGCCCGAGCCCGACCTTTCTTGTCGTCCTCGTCGTTGTGAACGGGTCTGTGACGCGGGAAAGAAAATCTGCCGTCATGCCTTTGCCGTTGTCGGTTATCTTAAACGAGAGGACATCGTCCGTTTCGTCTATCGATATGCCGATGAGGCTTGCATTCGCCTTGACGGAGTTCTGCGCTATGTCGAGTATATTCAGTGAAAGTTCCTTCATTTGCCGGAAAGAGCCTCTATCAGTTTTCTCCGAACGAGGTCGGAGCTGTACGGCTCATCCTCCAATTCAATGTAGTTTTCAGCCTCGCTTATGTCCCAGAGATAATGGGCGTCGGAATCGGTGAGTATCAACTTATCCGAAAGACCGTATTTTTCCGAATATTCGCCGATGCTTTCTCTGTCACGGAATTCAACCGCATGAAAATGCGGCGTTTCCGGAACGCAACCGAGCGCGGCGATTATGCCGTTTTCGTCCCTGTCTATATGGGCGGGAAACACGGCTGCGCCGTATTTTTTCGCAAGACGCTCCGCATCCTCTATGGAGAGAGTCGACGCATTGAGAAGGAGGTGTTCCTCCTCGCCTATGACGTTGTCCTCCTCGTCGAGAATGAGCTGGTCTCCGAAAATATCCTTTCTGTTTTTATAAAGGATACGGAAAGAGCGGTATTCGTCATCGAATTTCTCTGCCGATTCAAGCGTCGGAAACAGGCAGACAATGTGCACGTCCTCCGCCGTTGTCAGCTCCATTCCGGCAATCGGAACGATACCGTGCCGCTTTGCCGCCGCAAAAAACGCACGACAGTTTTTTGTGCTGTTGTGATCGGTCAGCGCGACTATGCCGAGCCCCTTTATCGCCGCCATGCCCGCAATGTTGCATGGGGTCATGTCGTTATCTGCGCAGGGGGAAAGGCAGGAATGGATATGGAGGTCGTAATAATATCTGCTCATTTTATCACCTGTGACAGTGCGACACAGAATTCATATATCGGAAGCTCCGATGAAAAGAGGTTTATTCCTTTTTCCTTTGCTACGGAGATTATGTCGTCCGGCACCGCGCTGTCCTCGCAGATGACGACAGCCGCCGTATCCGCAAGCGTTGCCACCGCTATAACGTTCACATTTGTCATAACCGTCGCCCAGACGGAGCCTTCAGCGGCTCTGCCCATGACCCAGCTGAGAAGGTCACCGGCGTAACCGCAGGTTGCCTCCCTTTCGGGATCCGGCATCGAGAGAACGCGGAGACCGAGCCTTTCGGCAATAGCTTTTACCGTCATTTGCTTCCTCTTTCATCATTTCGGATGTTGTCAAGCTCTCTGCGCATAAAGACTATACATTCTTCAATCGAAGCGTCGCCGCGGACAATGTCCGATGCAAACGCGCTGCACGTCGGCGCACCGCACGACCCGCAGTCGATACCCGGCAGGAGCTTGCGTATTCTTTCTCTTTCGCTCATCATTTTTATGGACGTGTTCATGTCCTCTCCGAGCGAAACTGGGTTATACTCGATTTTGTCTTTAACGGAAAGTTCGTCCGGAATTTCGTCCGTGCCGTCCGGAGCCCTGTTCTGAGAAACTGGCAGGTAACGGCGCAGAGAGCCGAGACGGGCTTTGGCGATGAACGGGTTTGCAACCGTCATCACCCCGCCGACGCACCCTCCGGGGCACGCGTCAAGCTCGACGAATTCAAGCTTGGGAAACGCTCCGTTGTCCATTTCCTCAAGCACGCGCATTACGTTTTCAATGCCGTCGGCAGCGAGGTATTTATCGTTGAATACCGCCGTTGCCTCTCCGCCTGTGCTTGCCCAGCCCAGACCGATCATCCCCGTGCGCGATACGGGAACGGGTGTTGTTTGTTTTTTCATTATACCGATGAGCTCAAAATAAATATCCGATATCGAAACAACGAAATCGATATTTGTTTTGCCGCTTTCGGTTCGGTTTTTTACATAACTTGCCTTTGCGGGGCAGGGAGAGATGAACACCGCGACGATGTCCTCCTCTTTGAGTAAAGGGTTTTTTGCCATGGCGTTTCTTTTTGCTTCCATCGCCGCTATCTCCATCGGAGGAAGTATCGGCAGAAGGTTGCCTGCGAGATAAGGATAACGAAGCGATATCAGCCTTTCTATCACCGGGCAAGCCGATGATATGACAGGCAACGCAATATCCTTCCGTTTCATATATCTGCGCGTGTAATCGGAAACGATTTCCGCTGATCGGGCGACCTCATAAATGTCGTCAAAACCGTAATCCAGAAGTCCGGAAAGCACATAATCCATATCGTCGAGATTGTCGAACTGACCGAAAAGTGCCGGAGCGGGAACGGCTATCTTCCATTTATCCTTCGGAATGTCCGAGAGCTTGTCGCACGAAGCCTTTTTGGCATTGTGGGGACAGACGCGGATGCACTCTCCGCAGTCAATACAGCGTGACGCATTTATCACGGCGTGACCGCCGCGTATTCTTATCGCCTCGGTGGGGCAGTGCTTTAAGCAATGCGTGCAGCCGCGGCATTTGTCAACGTTAAGTGACACGGAATGCTTATAAGGCATGGGGACGTTCCTTTCTTTGCGAAAGCAAAATTCAGGTGTTGACCGTCATCGTTATTTTTGTTCCTTTTCCAAGCTCGGATTCGATCTTCATCGAGTCCGTATTGCGCTTCATGTTCGGAAGACCCATTCCCGCGCCGAAGCCGAGGTTACGGATGTTTTCCGGGGCTGTTGAAAAGCCTTCTCTCATCGCAAGCTCTATATCGGCAATGCCGGGGCCGTGGTCGTCCAATACCATTTCAATCCTGTCCGGAAAAACGGTTACGGTTGCAATTCCGCCGCCTGCATGAATGACCATGTTTATTTCGCCTTCATACATGGCAATGGCGACTCTGCGTATAATGTCCGGCGGAAAACCGAGCATACGCAGATTCTTCTTGACCGTCACCGAAGCTTCACCCGCGGAGGTGAAGTTTTCTCCGCTCACATCAAAAACGAACTGAAGCGGCTCGCTCATACGCTTTCTGTCCTTCCGAGACCGCCGGAATAAAGAATTCCGCAAGCCTCAAACATACGAAGGGGAGTCGTCATCACAACGATACCCGCTTCCTCCGCAAGAGAGAGCATTTCGTCCGTCGGGAGTTTACTGCGGACAAAAACAATACAGCGCATATCCATCATTTCGGCGGTTCTGACAACCTGCGGGTTGACAAGACCCGTGAGCAGCACCGCCTGATCCTTCACAAAGGCGAGAACATCGCTCATCATGTCGCTTCCGCAAGCGGAGCAGACTTCGGATGACGCTTTGTCTGCGCAGGATCGTATATGTGCGCCGAGAAGCTCGGCTACTCTTGAAATTTTCATGTAAAACTACCTTTCGGAAAAACGATCATTCGTATTCTTTGAGTATCTTCGGAATATCGGCGACTGTGAGTCTGCCGTAAACCTCTCCGTTGATTGTAAGTACGGGAGCGAGACCGCACGCGCCTATGCAACGTGTCGCCTCAAAGCTGTACTTGCCGTCCGGAGTCGTTTCACCGGGACCGATACCGATGATTTCGGTGATCTTGTCCGCAATCTGACCGGAGCCCTTTACGTAGCAAGCCGTGCCGAGACATACCGCGATTGCGACCTTGCCTTCGGGATTGAGCTTGAACTGCGAATAGAACGTTGCGACTCCGTAGACTTCGGCAAGCGAAACGCCGAGTCCCTCTGCGATGATCGTCTGGACTTCTATCGGCAGATAGCCGTAGATTTCCTGCGCACCCTGAAGAACGGGAAGCATATTGCCTTGCATGTTTTTGTACTTTTCGATTACTTCGAGAAGTCTTGCTTTCTGCTCTTCCGTGCCGCTGAATGTGACTGTCGTCATTTTCTTTTTCATAACTGAGAATTGAGCCCTCCTGTGTTTTAGTTGCACGCGCAACGCAGACCCGGAAAATCCGCGTCGCGCACGCGCTTGATATCATTATACTATATATCGATATAAATATCTATACCTTTTTGAAAAAAAGTACCGAAAAAATGCGTTTTTCTTTCGCAAATCGGACATAAATTTATTCCGCCGGAGACGCAAACCGGCATTTCGCGGATTTAATCCCCGCAAAAGCAAATTATACAAATGAATAAAACTGAAACAAAAGAAAAGGTGCGACCGGAAAGTCGCGCCTTTTGAATTATACAAGCGTATTATTTGCCGACTATGTGGAACGCAAAGCCGCCGATTTCGTCCTTGAAATACACGAATTTCAGCTTGCCCTTGTCATCGTATGTCGCTGTCGACATGTCCGCGGCAAAGCCCTGATTTTCAAGGAAAGCAAGCGCGCGGAAGGGAAAGTTGCAGCCGACGGCAATGTGACCGTTTGTGCCGCGATAGGGACTTTTCATAACCTCGAAGATTGTCCCCGCAAAGATACCGCCGGTTCTTTCGTCCGGAGTGAGCATTGCGAAGCGGCAGAGCTTATCGACAGTCGCACGGCAGTCGTCCTCGTTCTTTGCGTTTATGCCGATGTGCTTGAGGAAGAAGCCGTGCATTTTCGCAACAGCCTGATATGTCAGACGGGTGATTTCTTCGTAATTTTCGCTCTTTATCAGCGACTCCTTGACCATAAAGCTGCCTCCGCACGCAACAACGCAGGGCAGGGAGAGATAATCCATCATATTGTCAAGGCTGACGCCTCCCGTCGGCATAAAGTGCAGACCCTTATAGGGAGCGGACATAGCTTTGATTGCCGCCGCTCCGCCGTTTGCCTCTGCGGGGAAAAACTTGACGGTGTCAAGTCCGAGAGCCATAGCCTGCTCCATTTCGCCGCACGTTGCGCAGCCGGGGACGACCGTCACTCCCTTTGAAAGACAGTACCTGACGTTTTCGGGATTGAAGCCGGGGGAGACGATGAACTTCGCACCGGCGTCGACAGCGGCGTCAGCCTGCTCGCGCGTAAGAACCGTTCCCGCGCCGACAAGCATTTCGGGAAGCTCCGCCGTAATTCTTCTGATAGCTTCTGCCGCTGCTTCAGTGCGGAAGGTGATCTCCGCGCACATAATGCCGCCCTTCATGAGCGCTTTGCAAAGCGGAACTGCCTTTTCCGCATCCTCGATCTTGACGACGGGCACAATTCCGCAAAGCTCTATTTGCTTTAATACGTCATTCATTGTATTATAAAACCTCCGTTTTCGGCGGACATTCCGTCCGCAAATATTTTGCGACTAAATTATATAATATTTTATTGCATTTGTAAAGATTTTATTGTATAATTTATTCGGAAACCGCTTGCGCCGCCGATTTCGGGCGGTTTGCGGCGGAAAAAAGTATAATTTTTGAGGAGACGGCTATGAATAAATTTATGGACGACGATTTTTTGCTCGACTCCGAGGTTGCGCAAATGCTCTATCACACATATGCGGCGAACCTGCCGATAATCGATTATCATTGCCATATCGACGCGGCGGACATAGCGAATGACAAACGTTATGAAAACATAACGGAGCTCTGGCTCGGCGCGGATCATTACAAATGGAGAGCTATGCGGTCGTGCGGGATAAGCGAACGTCTTATCACGGGCGACGCATCGGACTATGATAAATTTGAAGCGTACTGCTCGGCAATGCCGTCACTCATCGGCAATCCGCTTTATCACTGGTCGCATCTTGAGCTTCGCCGCTATTTCGGTTTTGACGGAATCCTCTGCCCCGATACCTGTCGCTACGTATGGGAGCTGACGAAAGAAAAGCTCGCAGAGCCGGAAATGAGCGCAAGGGGAATAATGAGACAGTCAAACGTCAAGCTCATATGCACGACAAACGACCCGACTGAAAATCTTGAATATCATCTGGCGATAAGAGAGGACAGAGATTTTGATATTCCCGTTCTCCCCGCATTCCGTCCGGACAAGGCGATGTATGTCGAAAGAGCGGAATTCGCTCATTATATAAAGAAGCTCTCCGAATGCTCCGGCACGGAGATAAAAGATTTTGCAACCCTTTGCGACGTTCTCGGAAAGAGAATCGAATATTTTGATATTCTCGGTTGCCGCACGGCGGATCACGGTATGGACGACACAATCCTATTTGACGGCTCCGTTACGGCTTCGCAGGCGGAAGCGGCGGCGGACGTTATTTTCCGCAGAGCGGCGGCAGGCGAAAAAGTCGACCCCGAAACGGCAAGAATATACCGAAGCGCGCTTATCCGTAAGCTCGCAAAGCAGTACGCGAAGCGCGGATGGGTTATGCAGATACATTTCGGTGCGCTGAGAAACGTCAGCCCCGCAATGTTCGGCAAGCTCGGTCCCGACGCAGGCTACGACACGATCCACGGCGGCAGCGGCAGGATAGCTTCGCTTGCGGCAATGCTCGGCGCGCTTGAAAACGAGGCGATTCTCCCGAAGACGATAGCATATTCACTCAACCCCGCAGAAAACACGGCTGTTGCGGCACTCATCGGCTGCTTCCAGCGCACGGGCGACGAGATGGAGGGGCTTCAGTGTATGCCCAAAATGCAACAGGGCAGCGCGTGGTGGTTCAATGATCATATCGACGGTATGAAGTCTCAACTCACAACGCTTGCGGCGCAGTCTGCTCTCGGAAAGTTTGTCGGTATGACGACGGACTCCCGCAGTTTTCTTTCGTACACACGCCACGAATATTTCCGCCGCGTGCTTTGCTCCGTGCTGGGAGGCTATGTCGAAAGAGGCGAATATCCTCTTGACATCGACGCGCTCGCGCAGATGGTCTGCGATATCTGCTATAACAACACAAAGGATTTCTTTGAATTCAGAGTCCTGTGAAAAAAGTCACAAACGCCCGACTTTATACGAAAGTATAAAACCAAAAGCCGAGGCGTTGTCAATAAAAATCAAAAAAGAAGGTAAATTGAAATGTCAGAAGGCTGCACACACGATTGCTCCACCTGCTCCGAAAACTGTTCGTCAAAGCAGGGCGGGGCACCCACATTTGAAAAAACAAACGATCTCTCAAGAATAAAGAAAACGATTGCCGTTGTCAGCGGCAAGGGCGGCGTCGGCAAGACGCTTGTTTCCTCAATGCTCGCGGTCGAGCTTCACAGAAGAGAGCTTAAAACCGCAATCATCGACGCGGACGTAACAGGTCCTTCGATACCGAAGGCGTTTGGACTGAAAGGCCTCTGCGAGGCGGCTCCGCTCGGCGGGATTATGCCCGTAAAAACGACGACGGGAATCGAGACGGTCAGCGTAAATCTTCTCCTTGAAGATACCTCCTCCCCCGTTCTCTGGAGAGGTCCCGTCATTGCCGGAATGGTCAAGCAGTTCTGGACGGACGTCATCTGGGGGGATGTTGATGTTATGGTCATCGACTGCCCGCCCGGCACGGGAGACGTTCCGCTGACGGTGTTCCAGTCGATCCCCGTTGACGGAATCATAATCGTTACAAGCCCGCAGGATCTCGTTTCGCTGATCGTTTCAAAGGCTGTCAATATGGCAAAGCTGATGAACATTCCGATAATCGGTATCGTTGAAAATATGAGCTATGTCGAATGTCCCGATTGCGGAAAGAAGATTGAAATATTCGGCAAGAGCCACACGGAAGAAACCGCAAAGCAGTTCGGAATACCCGTTCTTGCGAGAATACCCGTAAATCCCGAGCTTGCGTCGCAGTGCGACAAGGGCGTCATCGAGCTTTTCGAGGGCGACTGGATGGGCGCCGTTGCGGACGCCGTCGAAGCACAGCCTACAAGAGAAAGATGACCATAAACACCGTCATAACCGATATGGACGCGATTGGCGCGAGAAAAGCGGCGGAGCTTGAAAAACGCTGCTTTTCAAGCCCATGGGAATTTGAAGAATACGAAAAATCGAGACAGCGAGAGGATTTTTCCTGTCTCTGCGCCTATACGGACGGTGAGTTTTCCGGCTTTCTCATGGCGTTTCACGTCCTTGACGAGTGTCACCTCCTTGACATTGCAACGGAGGAAAAATTCCGCAGGCGCGGCATTGGGGCGGCGCTTATCCGCGAGCTTATGAAAAGGGCGGGGGAGAAGGACGGTAGCGTAATTTATCTGGAAGTCAGAGAGAAAAATCAAGCCGCAAGAGGACTTTACGAAAAGCTCGGCTTTGTCCCCGTCGGCAAGAGAAAAGATTATTACAAATATCCGACCGATGATGCCGTTCTTTATACGCTCACGCTCGGAGAGGAGAAGCATTGAAAATACTCGGAATTGAAAGCTCGTGCGACGAGACCGCTGCCGCCGTGCTTGAATGTGAGGACGGGAAATTCACCGTCCTTTCGGATAAAGTCGCATCACAGATTGAAATGCATGCGCGCTACGGCGGAGTCGTGCCCGAAATCGCAAGCAGGGCGCATTGCGAAATAATATCGAAAATAACATATGACGCGCTAAGCGACGCTGGCGTAACGCTTGGCGACATAGACGCGGTCGCCGTCACGGCTTATCCCGGTCTTATCGGGGCGCTCCTCGTCGGCGTGAATTTTGCAAAGGGACTTGCATATGCAAACGGAAAGCCGCTTGTCGCGGTCGACCATATAAAAGGGCATATCGCGGCGAATTATATTTCAAAAAAACGTCCGGAGCCGCCGTATATCGCATTTGTTGCGTCCGGCGGACATACGTCGATTGTAAGGGTCGACGGGTATGACAGTCACACCGTTATCGGCGGGACGAGAGATGACGCAATGGGCGAGGCGTTTGACAAGGTCGCGAGGGTTATGGGCATGCCGTATCCCGGCGGCGCGGCGATGGACAGGCTCGCCTATGAGGGAAGGGCAATTCTGCCGTTTCCGTCCGCGGCGATACGCGACGATTCGCTTGACTTCTCGTTTTCGGGTATTAAAACGGCGGTGCTGAATTACATAAATTCGACGTCGCAGAAGGGCGAAGCGCTCAACCGCGCAGACGTTGCGGCGAGCTTCTGCCGCGCGGCAGTTTCTTCGGTATCGACGAAGCTCTCGCTTGCGGCGGAGCGCAATCCCGATATAACAGCAATCGCACTTGCGGGCGGCGTTGCGGCGAATTCTCACCTGAGGGATGAAATTGAAAAGCTCTGCAAATCAAGGGGACTTGAATTTTTCTGCCCGGACAAAAAATATTGCGGCGACAACGCCGTGATGATTGCCGTTGCGGGTTACTTTGAGTATATCAAAGGTAACATCGCGCCCCTTTCGTTAAACGCCGAAGCGGCGCGTTTTGAGGACGTGTGACAGATATATTTACCTTTTCCCCGCGTCCTTAGGTTTTCCACAGAGTGTTGATAAAAATCGGATAAGGATTATTGCGAAGATCAGAAAAAGCAAAATAATCAGGAAAACGCTGTAAATTGCTGTGGAAAAGCTTGTGGATAATGTGGAAAAACAATTGTATAAAATGAGAAAATTCGTGTTGAAAACCCGAAAAAACGATATGTCTTTTTTCGGAAGGTAAACACGGTTTACAAAAATATGCGAAAGGCGCAAATGCAAACATGAGGATCGAATTCAATTTCGGCACGTCCGTTCTGGCGTTGCCTGCGGACGTGAAAAAGTACATAAACGGCGCGGGGAAAAGCGAGCTTGCCGTGCTTCTGGCAGTCTCCGGCGGTGGTGACGTCGATGTTCCGGCGGTCGCCTCTCTCTGCAAACTGACGGAGGCGGAAGTCTCGGAGGCACTTGCCTTCTGGCGCGGCACGGGAATAATAAGCACGGACACAGCCCCCTCCGAAAAGAAGGAGAGCGTTACCGCAAAGGCACCGACTCCGAAGTCATATTCAATGACCGGCGCCGAGATTGAGAGGGTGTGCGGGGAAAATCCGACTCTCAAGACAACAATTGAAAAATGTCAGACAATTTTCGGAAAGGTTTTCGGTACATCGGAGAGCGGCGTTTTTGTCTATCTTTATGACCACCTCCGCCTTGACTGCGAATACATACTTCTTCTTTCTTCATACTGCAAGCGTACGGGGCACGACTCCGTCCGCTATTTTGAAAAGACCGCCCTCGGGCTATTTGACGACGGAATTGATACCGTCGGCAAACTGGAAAAATACTTCATGGACGAAAGCCGCCGCGGCGAGCTTGAAATGTTTGTCCGTAAGCTCTACGGCATGGGCGCGCGGGCGCTTACGTCGACGGAAAAGGAATATCTGCGTGTGTGGAGCTCGGAATGGGACATGAGCGAGGAGCTCATTGAGGCGGCATATGAGGGGATGATGAAAAACCTCCCGTCGCCCAAAATGTCATATGAAAACAAGATACTGAAAAACTGGTACGACGCCGGCGTGAAAACCGTTGCGGAGGCGAAGGAAAAGGGACTTATCGGCGCTGCAAAATCCGGCAAAAAGGACAGCGCGCCGAGCTTTGACCTCGGAGAATTTTTCGAGCTTGCCGTGCAAAGGGGCAAAGCCGAAAGCGAAAATAAATGAATGGGAAGGTAATTATGACTTACGAAGAAGCCTGCCGAAATATAATACGCGAGTATCGGACGAAAAATCTTGTCGCAAAGCAGCGCGCCGAGGAAAGGCGCAGAGAGCTTGACGAAAAATATCCCGATATTGCAAAGATTGACGAAGCCCTTTCCGAAACCGGACTTAAAATTCTCCGTGCCGCGCTTGATGGGCAGAATGGGCTTGAAAGTCGGCTTAAAAAGCTGAAAAAAGACAATGAAGGCTTGCTTTCCGTCCGTGCCGGGTTACTTATCTCGAAGGGTTATCCCGCGGATTACGACGATGTTCATTACGATTGCCCGATCTGCTCAGACACCGGATATACTGACGACGGAAAAATGTGCCGCTGTATGAAAAAAGCCCTCGCCGAGGCGGGACTTGAATGCTCCGGCGTGAAAAAGCTCGTCGAAAAGCAGAATTTCGGCACGTTTGATTTGCGATATTATACAGGCTCTGCACACGAGTCGATGGAGGGCGTGCTGCGCATTTGTCGCGCCTATGCCGACGGCTTTGACGGGAGAATGCATAATCTGCTTTTCATCGGCAAGACGGGACTCGGCAAAACTCATCTTTCGTCGGCAATCGCAAAGGAAGTTATCGAAAAAGGGTATGAGGTTGTCTACGAAAGCGCGCAGAACATTTTCTCCGATTTTGAAAAAGAAAAATTTGCCCGCTACGATGTTACTCCCCCTGATACTTCAAGATACTATAATTGCGACCTGCTCATAATCGATGACCTCGGGACGGAAATGCCGAACCAGCTGACAGTCGCCTGCCTTTATAACCTTCTCAACGCAAGACTTGTAAATGAAAAGAGTATGATAATCAGCACAAACGTCGGCAAAAAGGAGCTGCTCGAAAGATATTCCGAGCGCATAACCTCGCGCCTGCTCGGCGAGTTCGGCATATGCGTTTTTGAGGGCAGCGACGTCAGAAGTCAGAAACTTAGACGCTGAATAACACAAAAGTATAAAACCAAAAACCCGCCTGACAGGCGGGTTTTTGGTTTTAACCGAAACTTGTCAGATGGAAAAAGGCGAAGAACGGAGGGAGCCGAGAGGTGACCAGAACAGAGCTAAAATTGATATTTAAGCTCATCGCCGATTTGATAGAGGCGAAAGCCAAAAATAAAAAAGAAGCCGCGGACATCGTCCGCGACCTCCTCAAAGACTTGAACAAGTCTTAACAGCCAAACCGCGCCGAGGGTTGCCGCCCTATGATAGTACGGTTCACAAAAGAAAACAAACAAACAGCCAAGCAAAAATATTTGTTTTGAAATACTCGCTTTGCCCGTTGTTTTCTTTTGTATTCTAACACAACAACCCGAAAAAGTCAATAGCAAATTTAAAAGGAAAAATACAAATAATGCTTTAATATGCAAAAAACAGAGATGAAAATCACCTCTGCTTTATTTTTGCAAGCCTCTGTCTGTGCAGAGACTTAAAAATCTGTATATCGTCCCCGATAACCAAAGTTTCTTTTGCCTGCTTTTCTTTTCAAAGAAAAGTACGGTGCATACTTTTATTTTCCAAAGAAAAGTATGGTCAGTTAAAATATTTTCGGTCGAGACTGCGGAACTGGATTGCTTCGGCAATGTGCGGCGCGCGGATGATATCGCTTTCCGCGAGGTCGGCGATTGTTCGGGCGACGCGGAGAATACGGTCATAGCCTCTTGCCGAAAGACCGAGACGGTCAAAGGCTTTTTTGAGAAGGTCCTTTGCGGGCGCATCCATCACGCAGAATTTTCTTATCTGTGCGGGGGTGAGCTGAGCGTTGCAGAAAAGGTTCTTTTCGCCCTCGGTGCGCTTCGCCGCAAACGCGCGTGCGCGGTTGACTCTTTCCGCAATGACGGCGGAAGTTTCGGCGGGGGAGGCTGTCTGCGATACCTCGTCATAAGAAAGCGACGGCATTTCCACCTGAATATCAATTCTGTCAAGCAGGGGGCCGCTTATCTTTGAAACATACTTTTTTATATCCGACTGAGAGCATGTGCAGGGCTTTGTCGGGTGACCGTAATAGCCGCATTTGCAGGGGTTCATAGCGCAGACGAGCATAAAATCCGAAGGGAACGTCAGCTTGCCGCTGACTCGCGTAATAGTCACCTTTCTGTCTTCGAGCGGCTGACGGAGCACCTCCATTGAGTCGCGGGAGAATTCGGGGAGCTCGTCGAGGAACAGAACGCCGTTGTGCGCAAGGGAAATTTCGCCGGGCATAGGTATTCTGCCGCCGCCTGCGAGTCCCGCGCTTGACATTGTGTGGTGCGGCGAACGGAAGGGGCGTTCCGTCATGAGAGAGACGCCGGCAGGCAGAGTTCCCGCGGCGGAATGTATTTTTGTCGTTTCAATCGACTCTTCAAACGTCATTTCCGGAAGAATGGTTGGTATTCTTTTTGCCAGCATGCTTTTTCCCGTTCCGGGAGGGCCTATCAGCAGGACGTTATGACCGCCGGCGCACGCGATTTCAAGCGCGCGCTTTGCCTGCTCCTGACCCTTTACGTCCGCAAAGTCAAGCCCCGCATATGCGACAGACGAATGAAGTGTTCTGCCGTCATAGCGAATCGGCTCTATAAGGCTTTCGCCTGCCAGATGAGAAAAGAGCGAGCGCACGTCACGGACGGGATAGACTTCTATTCCGTCGACGACTGCCGCCTCGCCGGCATTTTCCGCAGCAACGAAAAAGCGCTTCATTTTTGCGTCACGCGCGGCTATGCACATCGAAAGCGCGCCGCAAACGGGACGGACATCGCCGGAGAGCGAAAGTTCTCCCGCAAAGCAGGCGTCCGAAAGGTCGATACCGGCGAGCTCGCCGGAGCATGTCATGATTGAAAGGAGCATGGCAAGGTCATATCCCGAGCCTTCTTTCTTTTTGTCCGCGGGGGCGAGATTGAGGGTTATCTCGGCATCCGGAAAGAAAAATCCGCTGTTGATGAACGCCGCGCGGATGCGTTGCTTCGCTTCTTTTATCGCCGCGTCCGGCAGACCGACTATCTGAAAATCCGGCAGACGGTTCTGCGCGTCACATTCGACTGTGACAATATATCCGTCGATTCCCGTCAGTCCTGCGCTGAAAACTTTTGAAAGCATTGAAAAAGCTCCTTTACATATTTTTACAGTATTCTACATCAAAAATCGTTTTGTGACAAGACGTTTGCGGAAAAAAGCGGAAAAAGATTTTGTTATACACAAGTATAAATGATAAAAACAAGCAGTCGACAAAAGGATTTTTCCGGTTTTCGGGTAAAAGTGCGATGGCGGGAATATAATCATTAAGAAACGAATAAACGAGGTGACTTTTATGCAGAGAGGACTTACCGACGCGGCGGAGACCGCGCTTGCGAGAGCTGAAGAGGAAGCGGCGGAGCTTTGTAGGGCATACGTCGGGACGGAGCACCTGCTTTTAGGGCTTCTTTATGACGAGAGCTGTGTTGCGGCAAATATTCTCCGCGTCCATGACATAACCTACGCGCAGACAAAAGCCCTTTCCGGAGAGGGCGGCGCACGGGATATTTCTCCGTCGGCAAGAGAAATGACGCCCGGACTGCGCACCGTTATAGAGACGGCGGCGGACGAGGCGGCAAAGAGCGGCGGGGGCAAGGTCGGGACGGAACACCTTCTGCTGGCGCTTCTGGGTGAAAGAGAGTCTGCGGCGGTGCGACTGATAATCGCGCAGAGCGCCGGAGTCGGCGAGATAAAAAATGATATAATGACGTTTCTTTCCGAAACGGGTACCGAGGCAAAGCCCCAGAACACGAAAGGAAAATACGGGCAGGAGCAGGAAAACGTCTCGCCTGTTTTCGGTTGCGACCTGACGGACGCGGCGCGGAAGGGAAAGCTGCCAGCCGTCGTCGGCAGAGACGCGGAGACGGAGCGCGTCATAGGAATACTCGGCAGGAAAACAAAGAACAATCCGTGCCTTATCGGAGAGCCGGGCGTCGGCAAGACAGCGGTTGTTGAGGGACTTTGCGAGAGGATAGTTTCCGGAAACGTGCCCGAGGCTTTAATCGGGAAGACTGTCATTTCCGTTGACATCGGCGCGATGATAGCGGGAGCAAAATACAGGGGCGAATTTGAGGAAAGACTGAAAAAGCTTACGGATGAGGTCATCAGAAATCGCAACACCATTCTTTTTATCGACGAACTTCATACGATAGTCGGAGCGGGAGCGGCGGAAGGCGCTGTCGACGCGGCGAATATACTAAAACCCATGCTTGCAAGAGGCGAGCTGCGGGTCATAGGCGCAACGACGTTGCGCGAGTACAGACGGCATATCGAAAAGGACCCCGCGCTCGAAAGACGCTTTCAACCTGTGACCGTAGACGAGCCGGACGAGGAAAAAACAGAGGAGATACTTCGCTCGCTCCGCCCGCAGTATCAGTCGCACCACAGGGTGACGATAACGGATGGGGCGATAAAAGCGGCGATAAGGCTGTCGAAAAGGTATCTGCCGGACAGATTCCTTCCCGACAAGGCAATAGACCTCATTGACGAGGCGTCATCAAAAAAGAGCATGGCGTCATCGGAGCCGCCGCAGAGACAAAGGGAGCTTGAAAGCGAGCTGCGCGGGCTCTGCATGCGCCGTGAATGTGCCGTTATGGACAGAAATTTTCAGTTTGCGGCGGAGCTGCGCGGGGAGATAGTTTCAAAGCGGGAGGAGCTTTCACTTTTGCGGAGAGAGACCGAGGCGCGACGGCTGACGTCGCCTCCGAAGGTCGCGGCGGAGGACATTGCCGAGGTGCTGACTGCGTGGACAAATATCCCCGTCGAGCGTATCGCGGAGGACGAAAGCAAGCGGCTTTCACGTCTTGAAGAGGAACTCTCCGAGCGGGTGATAGGTCAGAGAGAGGCGATAGAGGTGCTGTGCCGCGCGGTTCGTCGCGGAAGGACTGGGCTTTCAAATCCGGACAGACCGATTTGCTCGCTTATATTCACAGGTCCGACGGGCGTTGGCAAAACGGAACTTGCAAAGGCGCTTGCGCAGTCGCTTTTCGGTTCGGAAAAAGCGCTTCTGCGGTTTGACATGTCCGAGTATATGGAAAAGCACAGTGTCGCAAAGCTTGTCGGTTCGCCCCCGGGATATGTCGGTTATGATGACGGCGGCGCGCTTACGGAGAGCGTCCGCAAAAAGCCATACAGCATCGTTCTTTTCGATGAAATAGAAAAAGCCCATCCCGACGTTTTTGATCTGCTCCTGCAGATACTTGAGGACGGGCGGCTTACGGATTCCCACGGCAGGCAGTCCGACTTTCGCAATACGGTTATTATAATGACGTCCAATCTCGGCTCGGGCGGGTCGAAAAGGGCGGGGTTCGGGTCGAATGAGAGTGACGAAAATCGGCAGAAGAACGCCGCAACCGAAGCCCTTCGCGCCGTGTTCAGAGCGGAATTTCTCAACCGTGTGGACGAGATAATCGTTTTTTCGCGACTGACTGAGCGTGATACAGAGCAGATCGCGCGGAAAATGCTGTCGGACGCGGCGAAAAGAGCGGGCGGAATCGGAATTGAGCTGTCGTTTGACGATAGCGTTATAAAGCTGATAGCGGGGGAGGGAATGAGCGATATTTACGGCGCGCGCCCTCTCCGTCGCGCGGTGACAAGGCTCATTGAGGACGCTCTTTCGGAAGAGATTGTTGAAGGAAAGATAACGTCCCCCGCTTCGGTCTGTGCGCGGTCGGAGGACGGAAAAGTCAAGTTTGTAAAGAAGTGATGGGAAAAGGGAAGAGACATTGCGCCGTATTGATCGCGCAGTTCTTCGATTGCGTTACGCTTGATTATAATTCGCCTCTGCTTAATAAAAAAGCACGCCGCGGCGTGCTTTTTGTGCTCAGTTGGTTGCCCCGGCAAGTACCCTGCGGAAATCGATCTGATCTATGGAAAGCTGACCGAGAATATATTCGAGCAGTTCCTTCAGCTGATCGTGGTTATCCGCAAGCTCGAAAACGGTTCCGTAATAATACACGCCGCCGAAAAGCATTATTTTGTAGACAAGCGGCAGTGCGGCAAGCTCTTCTTCGCTGAAATTATATTCCTTTCCGATTACACGGAACGAATGAATCAGGCTGTCAAGGCGTTTTTGGCGAACGTCGGGATCGTTTACTTCAAGCCAGACGTAATCTTCGGGAAGCTCTTCAGTCGTTATCATCGCAACGTGGAGAAAATGTGCTATGCAGGTGTCGAGTCCGCCGTTATTGAAATCGCAGAGCCCGATGAGGTGACCGTCGCCCGAAAGCAGTTGATTGTTGCGCTGCTCCTCGCCGTGAAAGAGTGATTTCGGGAGCTTTCCGTAGATCGGGCGCAGGCGGCTGCGGATATTTTTCACCTCTTTGCGGATTTTGTCAAGCAGTGGAAGCAGGTCGGGCTGTTTTTCACCGATCTCGCTCGGAAGGTCACATTCAAGATATTCGTCTATCCAGTCTTCATAAATTTTCAGAGCGCACGAGTCGTTGTCAAAGAGAACCGTATAGTTCGGCTCGCTTCCGTCGAGGTGCATTCCTCCGACCTTTGCCATAAGCGCAAGCATCTCGTCGGAGTAAATGTATCTTGAACCTTCGCCTGCGATTCTCGGCGATTTTTCCGAAGAAGGAATTGCGCCGTCGATCGTTTCCTCTGCCCAGACAACGCAGTCATAGCCTTCAAAGGGCACCGTCCGTGACAGCTCGCCGTATTTGTTCGGAACGACGCTGCAACAGTCGCAGCCCGCTTTGCGGTAGGCTTCGATGATTTTTGTCATCTGCTGCACGCGCTTTTCCGTTGTATAGCAGTATTTGTGGATATGAAGCGTAATTGCTCCGGACGGATAAGTTATAAGATAGTCGCGGAGCATATAAACCGCCCATGATTCCTGTCTGTCGAGCTTGTTTTTCAGTTCGCAGGAAATCGGGGCTTCGTCGCTGTAAAGTTTGCAGATTTCTTCAAACGTCATAGATTGCATCTCCTTTTTTTCATAAATAATGTTTCGTATTGTTTCAGGGGTGAGAAAATATTCGGCTGACAATGTGTCAGCGCTTGCGCCAGACGCGAATTTTTCGCGGATCTCGCGGTTTCTCATTTTTACGCGAAAACGGTTTCCGTTCTTTTCTCCCCATAACTTTTTGTCGCCGGCGATCGGAATATAAAGAAGTCGCCCTCCGGCTATTTTCTGAACCTGTTCCAGAAGATCTTTGGGTAAAACATCGTTTGCGTTTTCGTATTTCATTTGCGGTTTTCCTCCTTTCTTTGTTTGTGTTTTCAGAATACCATTCCGGAAACGGAGATACAATCATTGCTTTGGTTATAACTGTTATTGTGATTTTGCGCCAAAGCAAAAAGGACACCTTGCGGTGTTTTGGCGCAGAGTTTGGGGGGATTCGAATTCTCGCGTCTCGACGCCGCTCGGTCAGGCTCGGCTCTGACAGTCTCGCTGCGGCTCGGTCACACTCGGGTTCTGACAGCCGTCCAAGGCTGTCATTCACTACCCTCGTGCCGCTTCGCTACGTCCAAGGCTGTCATTCACTACCGAGCCCGTTCGAATCCCTGTTTGCCAAAAAGGAAAAGAGCGCTGAAAGCGCTCTTTTCCTTTTTGGCCTGCCCTGGGGGATTCGAACCCCCAACCGTCAGAATCGGAATCTGATACTCTATCCAATTGCGCTAAGGGCAGATGAAATCCCTTGCGGGATTTTATCTTTTTTCTGAAAGCTCTATGAGCTTTTCGGCGTTTTTACAAAACAGCTTTTCCTTCTGTTCTGCGGAAAGTTCCAGTTTATCTATAAACGCCATTGTGTCCGCGGGCGTTTCCCAAGGGGAATCGGTTGCAAACATTATCCTGTCATTATCAAACGCGGCAAAGACCTTTTTCGCGCCTTCGACGTCATTGACATGAGAGGAATACGCCGTATCTATCCAGATGTTCTTCTTTGACAGAAGCTCTGCCGACTTTTCGTACATGAAGTTTGCTCCGAAGTGTGCGCAAACAAGTCGAAGAGAAGGGAACTTATCGCAAACGGCGGCGATCATTTCCGGCGTTGCGTGGACATGGTCAAGCGAGACAAAGTCGAGCCCCGCGTGGATGACGACTGTCAGGTCATATTCCGCACAGGCGGAAAGAACTTCTGAAAATGCGTCGTCGGAAAAATCGTGACCCATAAAGTCCGGATGGAGTTTTATGCCGTAGAGCCCGGATTCCTTTATCTGCTTTGCGGCAGCTTTTTTGTCCGGACAGTCAGGATTTATCGAGCCGAAAGAAACAATTCTTCCATTATAATTATTTATAGCGACGGCAAATTTGTTGACGTTATCCTGCTGGCGCGGATTTGTTGCGATGTTGAGTACGAAGCTCTTGTCAACGCCGTATTCATCCATGGACGAAATCAGCCCGGAAAGGGTGCCGTCCGTATGCGCAAGCTGCTTACTTTCTCCCGAAAGGGAATCTATCGCTCTCGGCGCAAGCGCGTCGGGAAAGCAATGTGTGTGCGTGTCGATAAGCATTATTTGCTCATCGCCTCCTCAATTGCCTTTGCGAGCTGATCTGGGCACGATGTGCCTCTGCCGCCGCAATCCGTTCCTTTGAGAAGTGAAACGACCTCGTCTGCCTTTCTGCCGATGACGAGCTTTGCGACGCCCTGCGTGTTTCCGTTGCAACCGCCCGTGAATTTTACGTCGCGGACGATACCATCCTCAATTTCAACGTGAATCATGCGGGAGCAGGTGCCGTGAGTTTTATAATCAACAGTCTTTGTCATATAAAAACCTTCTTTTTAATTATATTACCAGTAAATTATACCATACGGAGAGCAAAAATCCACAGTAATTTTGAAAAAAGACGCTTTTTGTGCAAAGTGCACAAAAGACGCGTTAAAAATTCTACGAATTTCTACGAAAAATTTTTTAGCAATTTTTCAAAAAAGTATTGCAAAAAATGATAGTATAATGTACAATAAAAAAGCTTGATGTGCGATGAAGCGGGAGGTTGCCGTGGTTTCACGGGGAATTTCCGCAGAGTATGTCCGACATTGAACCGGGCGAGAGCTTTTTGGAATCTCATTGGTGTTGTGGATATTGCGCCGCGTGCGGCGTCAATCCGATTGAAAACACAAATGCCACCGGAATTTTTCCGGTTTTTATT
The DNA here is from genome assembly GCA_900544285.1 of uncultured Eubacterium sp. GTDB lineage: Bacteria > Bacillota > Clostridia > Oscillospirales > CAG-272 > CAG-841. The sequence goes on along the minus strand of UQUT01000002.1, from coordinate 95,227 downwards.
TAGAAAGGGTGGAAACGCCCGGCAGAGTGTTCCGGCAAGCTGAGACGCGGACGGCGAAAGCCGAAAACGTCGCCGCCTACTTAAAAATCTTAAACAGGAGGCAAAAGAACAGTGGCAACAAGCGAAAAAATCCGAATCAGACTCAAAAGCTACGATCACACTCTGATCGATGCCGCAGCGAAGAAGATCGTCGAAACCGCAAAGAGAAACGGCTCCGAAGTTTCCGGACCCATTCCGCTCCCCACGGAGAAGGAAATCGTCACGATCCTGCGCGCAGTCCACAAGTACAAGGACAGCAGAGAGCAGTTCGAAATCAGAACCCACAAGAGACTGATCGACGTAATCAAGCCGTCGCAGAAGACAATTGAAGCTCTTACGGGTCTTGAACTTCCGGCCGGCGTTGAAATTGAAATTAAGCTCTGATCCACAAAACAAGGCTGAAACAATTTCATTTGGCATAAATGCGGGAACAATCTTCCTTATATATTATATGCCGCGGTCACGTTGACCCGCTCAACTTGCGTGATGGTCAACCAATAACCAAAACAGGAGGAAAAAACAATGAAAAAAGGTATCATCGGTAAGAAAATCGGCATGACGCAGATTTTCGACGAGGCCGGAAATGTGGTTCCGGTCACGGTAATCGAGGCAGGCCCCTGCGTTGTCGTTCAGAAGAAGACAACCGAAACCGACGGCTATGACAGCGTTCAGCTCGGTTTTGAGGACATTGCCGACAAAAAGCTCACAAAGCCTGTTGCAGGTCACTTTGCAAAAGCAGGCGTTGCGGCTAAGAGACATCTCAAGGAATTCCGCCTTGATGACGCAAAGACAATGAACGTAGGCGACGTCGTTGCAGCCGATACGTTCGCAGCCGGAGACAGAGTTGATGTCACGGGCATCACAAAGGGTCACGGTTATTCAGGCGTTATAAAGAGATGGAATTGCCACAAACTCAGAATGACGCACGGCGTAGGCCCTGTTCACCGTCAACCCGGTTCCATGGGCGCTAACTCTTCTCCGTCGCGTATATTCAAAAACAAAAAGATGGCTGGTCAGTATGGTAACGAACAGGTTACTGTACAGAACCTTAACGTAGTACGTGTTGACGCTGAAAAGAACCTCATCGCGGTCAAGGGCGCAATCCCCGGCGCGAAGGGCGGAATCGTATTCATCCGCAACACGGTTAAAGGCTGAGAAGGAGGAACGACACAATGGCTGAAATGAAAGTTTTGGACATGTCCGGTGCTCAGGTTAGCACGATTGACCTCTGCGACGCTATATTCGCAGTCGAGGTCAACGAAGCTATTCTTCATGCAGCGGTCAGAATGTACCTTCTCAATCAAAGACAGGGTACACAGTCTGCTCTTACAAGAACAGAAGTTTCCGGCGGCGGTAAGAAACCGTGGCGCCAGAAGGGTACAGGCAGAGCGAGACAGGGCAGCACACGTGCTCCTCAGTGGACGCACGGCGGCGTTGTATTTGCTCCGAAGCCCAGATCCTACCGCACAGCAATGAACAAGAAGACAAGACAGCTCGCTATGAAGAGCGCTCTCTCTTCCAAGGTTGCAGGCGGCGAATTCGTTTGCGTTGACGCTATCACGGCAAGCGAATACAAGACAAAGACAATGGTGAATATGCTCAAGGCTATCGGCGCTGAAGGAAAGGCACTCGTTGTTCTTTCCGAAAAGAATGATATGGTTGTCCGCAGCCTTGCAAACATTCCCGGCGTTAAGACAGCGTATGCGAACACAATCAATGTGTACGACATTCTTAACTGCGACAAACTCGTCATGGCTAAGGGCGCGGTCGAACAGATCACGGAGGTGTATGCATAATGAAAACGGCTCATGATATCATAATCAGACCGATCATTTCGGAAGCAAGCCTTGACGGAACGAAGACAAAGAAGTATACCTTCGAGGTTCTTCGCACAGCAACAAAACCCGAAATCGCAAGTGCGGTTGAAGCGGTTTTTGATGGTGTTAAGGTTGAATCCGTAAACACGGTCAGTGTAAAGAGCAAACCGAAGTCACTCGGCGGTCGCAAGCCCGGTGCAACAAGAACATGGAAGAAAGCAATCGTTACTCTTACAAAGGATTCCAAGACGATCGCCTTCTTCGACGGAATGATTTAATGAGGAGGAGCAGCGAATATGGCAACAGTAAAATATAATCCTACGACTCCCGGCAGAAGAGGAATGACAGTTCCGGATTTTGCGGAAATCACGAAGTTCTCTCCCGAAAAGAGCCTTCTTGCGGTTAAGAAGAAACATGCCGGCAGAAACAGCTACGGCAAAATTACAGTCCGTCATCACGGTGGCGGCAACAAGCAGAAGTACAGAATAGTCGACTTCAAGCGCGATTATTTTGACGGCGCAGCAAAGGTCATCGGTGTCGAATACGACCCCAACCGCACTGCTTACATCGCCCTCATTCAGTATGAAAACGGCGAAAAGAAGTATATCATCGCTCCCGTAGGTCTTACGGACGGCGATATGGTATATTCCGGAGCAGAAGCCGACATCAAACCCGGCAACACGCTCCCCATAGAGAAAATACCCGTTGGTACTTTCATCTACAACATTGAACTTTACGCAGGCAAGGGTGGTCAGCTCGTTCGCAGCGCAGGAAGCGCAGCTCAGCTCATGGCGAAAGAAAACGGCATGGCTCAGGTAAGACTTCCTTCCGGCGAAGTAAGACTTATCCGTCTTGACTGCAAAGCTACAATCGGTCAGGTTTCCAACATCGACCACGAAAACGTCAAGGTCGGTAAAGCAGGTAAGACACGTCACAGAGGTGTCCGTCCTACGGTACGCGGTTCTGTCATGAACCCCTGCGATCACCCTCACGGCGGTGGTGAAGGTAAGTCACCTATCGGTCGTCCCACTCCCGTTACTCCTTGGGGTAAGCCTACAATGGGTTATAAGACGAGAGACAAGAAGGCAAGAACAGAAAAGTTCATTGTAAGACACAGAAACGGTAAATAAGGAGGCATAAGAAATGAGCAGAAGCTTGAAAAAAGGACCTTTCGTTGAAGAAAAGCTTTATTCCAGAGTTGAAGCCATGAATAAAGCCGGAGAGAAAAAGGTCGTCAAAACCTGGTCGCGTGCTTCCGTTATCTTCCCTGAATTCGTTGGACACACAATCGCTGTTCACGACGGAAGAAAACACGTTCCGGTTTATGTGACGGAGGACATGGTCGGACATCGCCTCGGCGAGTTCGCTCCCACACGTACCTTCCGCGGACATTCCGGTTCGAAAACATCAAACACCTAATGTACCGAGCTAAGGAGGAATAAGTTATTATGGAAGCAAGAGCATATCTTAAATATGCCAGAATTTCCCCGCGCAAAGTACAGATCGTGCTTGACCTTATCAGAGGTAAGGATGCGGGAACCGCAATGGCAATACTCAAAAACACTCCCAAGTCGGCAAGCGAATACCTTATAAAGCTGCTTAAGAGCGCAGTTGCAAATGCTGAAAACAATTTCGGCATGGACGTAAGCAAGCTTTACGTATCCGAATGCTTCGTTTGCCCCGGCCCCACGCTCAAGAGACTTCTTCCGCGTGCTAAGGGCAGCGCAGACAGACTCCTCAAGAGATCGTCTCACGTTACGATCGCTTTGAAGGAAAGAGCTTAAGAGAGGGAGGACGAAAAATGGGTCAGAAAGTTAATCCGCACGGTCTCCGTGTCGGCGTAATCAAAGATTGGGACTCGAGATGGTTCGCAGATGACAAAACATTCGGCGATACACTCGTTTCCGATTACAAACTGAGAAAGTATCTCAAAGAGAAACTTTACTCCGCAGGTGTTCCGAAGATCGAAATCGAACGTACACCCCAGAACGTAAAGGTTCTCATCCACTGCGCTAAACCCGGTGTTGTTATCGGTCGCGGCGGTGCTGAAATCGAAAAGCTCCGCGTTGAGATCGAGAAACTCGTAGGCAAGCCTGCACTCGTCAACGTTGCGGAGGTTAAATCTCCCGACCTCGACGCTCAGCTTGTTGCAGAGAGCATCGCGGCACAGCTCGAAAAGAGAATTGCGTTCCGCCGCGCTATGAAACAGGCTATCGGCAGAACGATGAGACTCGGTGCAAAGGGAATCAAGATTTCCTGCGGCGGTCGTCTTAACGGCGCTGAAATTGCAAGAACCGAGCACTACCACGAAGGTACGATTCCGCTTCAGACGATTCGTGCTGACATCGACTACGGCTTTGCAGAAGCAAACACAACCTACGGCAAGATAGGCATTAAGTGCTGGATCTACAAGGGCGAAATCCTTGCAGACAAGATGGCTAAGGGTTATGTTCCTTCGGACAGACCTCGCGATGGCAGAAGAAACGACAGAGGCGACCGCAAGGGCGGAGACCGCAGAGGCGGCGACCGCAGACAGAACTTCGCGGGCAGCAATCGTGCTCCCAGACAGCAGCACAGAGACGGAGGCGATAAAAATGTTAATGCCTAAAAGAGTTAAATACAGACGTGTGCAGCGCGGACGTCTGAAGGGCAAGGCTACAAGAGGCAACACCGTAACATACGGAACGTTCGGTCTTGCGGCGCTTGAACCCGCTTGGATCACAAGCAACCAGATAGAAGCAGCCCGTATCGCTATGACGCGTTACATCAAACGTGGCGGTCAGGTATGGATCAAGATCTTCCCGGATAAGCCGATCACGGAAAAACCCGCTGAAACCCGAATGGGTTCCGGTAAAGGTTCTCCCGAATACTGGGTTGCAGTTGTTAAGCCGGGCAGAGTTATGTTTGAAATGGACGGCGTTAGCGAAACGGACGCAAAGGAAGCTATGCGTCTCGCAGCCAACAAGCTCCCGATCAAATGTAAGTTTGTAAAGAAAGAAGAAGCAGAGGAGGAATAATACAGTGAAAGCAGCAGAACTTAAAACAATGACTTCCGCTGAACTCGATGCGAAGCTCAAGGAGCTTAAAGCTGAGTTGTTCAACCTTCGCTTCCAGCACGCGATAAACCAGCTTGACAATCCCCACAAGATTACGGAAACCAAGAGGGACATCGCGAGAGTTATGACAGTCCTTCGCGAGAAGAACGAACAGTAATCTGAGAGAGGAGAAATGTCATGAGTGAAGTAACAGAGAGAAATCTCAGAAAAACGAGAGTCGGCAAGGTCGTAAGTGACAAAATGGACAAAACGATCGTTGTTGCTATCGAAGACAACGTTAAGCACCCCAAGTATGGCAAGGTCGTCAAGAGAACGGTTAAGCTCAAAGCTCACGATGAGAACAATGAGTGTGCCATCGGCGACAAGGTCAGCGTAATGGAAACAAGACCCCTTTCTAAAGACAAGAGATGGCGTTTGGTTTCCATAATCGAAAAAGCAAAATAAAATTCACAGTGCAGGGCTGGAGCGGCTATTTTGTCGCAGCCTGTGAGATGTGAATGCTAAGGAGGAAAGCACAGTGATACAACAGCAATCGCTTATGAAAGTCGCCGACAATACCGGCGCAAAAGAACTTATGTGTATTCGTGTGCTCGGCGGTACCGGAAGAAGATATGCCGGTGTCGGAGATGTTGTGGTCGCAGCCGTTAAAAAGGCAGCTCCCGGCGGTCAGGTAAAGAAGGGCGAGGTCGTTAAGGCTGTTATCGTCCGTACCGTTAAGGGTATTAAACGCCCCGACGGCTCTACTCTCAGATTCGACGAGAATGCGGCAGTAATCATCAAGGATGACAAGACGCCGAGAGGCACACGTATATTTGGACCTGTAGCAAGAGAGCTCAGAGACAAGGATTATCTTAAAATTCTTTCTCTCGCCCCCGAAGTACTTTAATGGAGGAATCTTGAAATGAAGATGCATGTTAAAAAAGACGATACCGTTATTGTTATCTCCGGTGAAGACAAGGGCGTAAAGGGCAAAGTCCTTGCGGTATCCCCCGAAGAGGGCAAGGTCATCGTTGAAAAAGTAAACGTACAGACAAAGCACGTTAAAGCAAGAAAGCAGAACGATCCCAGCGGCATTATGAAGGTCGAGGGTGCGATTTACGCAGACAAGGTTATGCTTTATTGCGACAAGTGCAAAGCCGGTCGCCGTGTGAAGACGCTCGTCGAAACAAAGACGGACAAAAGCGGCAAGACCAAAACGGTAAAGACCCGCGTTTGTGCAAAATGCGGCAGCAAGTTTTAATGGAGGTAAGATGAAATGGCAGCAAGATTGAAAGAATTCTATAAAGCCGAAGTCGCTCCGGAACTTGCAAAGAAGTTTTCGTACAAGAGCTCGATGCAGATACCGAGATTTGATAAGATCGTTATCAATATGGGCTGCGGCGAAGGCAAAGACAACCCGAAGGTCATCGACCTCGCTATCGGTTATCTCACCGATATCACAGGTCAGAAGGCTGTACCCACATTCGCAAAGAAGTCGGTAGCAAACTTCAAGGTAAGAGCCGGAATGAAAATCGGCGCAAAGGTTACGCTCCGCGGTGACAGAATGTTCGAATTCATGGACAGACTGTTCAACCTCGCGCTCCCTCGCGTTCGTGACTTCCGCGGTATCAACCCCAACGCTTTTGACGGCCGTGGCAACTATTCGCTCGGTCTCAAAGAGCAGCTCATCTTCCCCGAAATCGAATATGACAAGGTTGAGAAGATCATGGGTATGGATATTACCTTTGTTACGACTGCAACAACAGACGAAGAAGCAAAGACGCTCCTCACTCTGATGGGCGCTCCCTTTGCTAAATAATGGGGGTAAGATAAATGGCAAGAACAGCATTAAAACTCAAACAGCAGAAGCCTCAGAAGTATTCTACAAGAGAATATACGAGATGCAAAATCTGCGGCAGACCTCACGCATATCTCCGTAAATACGGCATTTGCAGAATCTGCTTCCGTGAGCTTGCTTACAAGGGTCAGATACCCGGCGTAAAGAAATCAAGCTGGTAATAACACGGTAAACGCTCCATCTTGTCGGAAGGAAAGTGAAGAGCTTTAACCGCCGACACGCCGCCGGAGAAAATCCGGCAGGCAAGGCGAAGCGCACACACGCTTCGCGAAAACTTGCATTAAGGAGGAAATAACAATGCAAATCTCAGACGTAATTGCCGATATGCTCACACGTATCAGAAATGCGAATGACGCAAAGCATGAAACGGTTGACGTTCCCGCTTCCAACATGAAGAAAGCTATCGCTGACATTCTTGTTGCAGAGGGTTACATCAAGAGCTATCAGATCATTGAAGACGGCAGACAGGGAATCATCAGAATTACTCTTAAATACGGTAAGGGTAAGACAAAGACCATCCAGGGACTCCGCAGAGTTTCCAAGCCCGGTCTTCGTATTTATTCAAACTGCGAAGACATGCCCAAAGTCCTCGGCGGACTCGGCATTGCCATCGTAACAACATCAAAGGGCATAATGACCGACAAAAAAGCTCGTGAGCTCGGCGTCGGCGGCGAAGTAATCGCCTTTGTCTGGTAATCGGAGGGAGGAGAGAATATGTCAAGAATCGGTAGAAAACATATCGCTGTTCCCGCAGGCGTTGAAGTTACAATCAACGGCGGCACGGTTACGGTAAAGGGGCCCAAGGGCACTCTTACAGAGACATTCCACTCCGGAATCTCTATAAAGAATGAAGGTGGCTTCATCATAGTTGAACGCCCCAATGATGATAAGGAATACAGAGCGCTTCACGGCCTCACACGTACACTCATTGCCAACATGGTTGATGGTGTTACAAAAGGCTTCTCAAAGACACTTGAGATTGTCGGCGTAGGTTACAAGGCAGCTCTCGCAAACAAAACCCTTACTCTTTCACTCGGTTATTCACATCCCATCATCTTCAAGGAAGAGAACGGGATCACATTTGAAGTACCGAACTCAAACGTAGTCATCGTTCACGGTATCGACAAGCAGGCTGTCGGGCAGATCGCCGCTCAGATCCGTGAAAAGAGACCGCCTGAACCGTATCTCGGCAAGGGTGTTAAGTATACGGGCGAAAAGATTCGCCGTAAAGCCGGCAAGACCGGTAAGTAATGAAAGGAGCGGACGATCATGGTATCAAGAAAAGATAGCAATAAAGCTCGCTTGACTCGCCATAAGAGAGTCAGAGCGAAGATTTCAGGAACTCCCGAAAGACCGCGCCTTTGTGTTTACCGTTCTCTCGCAAACATCAGTGCTCAGATCATTGATGACGTAAACGGCGTAACACTCGTTTCGGCGTCCTCTCTCGAGAAGGATTTTGAAAACTACGGCGGCAACAAGGATGCCGCAAAGCTCGTCGGTAAGAAGATTGCCGAAAGAGCCCTTGAAAAAGGAATTAAGGATGTAGTATTTGACCGTGGCGGCTATGTTTACCACGGAAGAGTTGCATCACTCGCAGACGGAGCCCGTGAGGGCGGTCTCGCATTCTGATAGGAGGAATAACATGGCTAAAATAATCGATCCTGCAACTCTCGAACTCACAGAGAGAACAGTTGCTACAAACCGTGTTTCCAAAACCGTCAAGGGCGGCCGCATCGCTCGTCAGACTGCTATTATGGTAGTCGGTGACTACAACGGTCACGTTGGCTACGGTCTTGGAAAAGCAAGCGAATATCCCGAAGCAATCCGCAAGGGTATTGAAGACGCTAAGAAAAACATCATCGAAGTTTCCCTTAAGGGAACGACGATCCCCCACGAAGTTATCGGTCGCTACGGCGCAGCTCAGGTGCTTCTTAAGCCCGCTGCTCCCGGTACAGGCGTCCTTGCCGGCGGCACAGTCCGTGCGGTGGTTGAAATGGCGGGAATCAAGGACATCAGAGCTAAATGCCTGCGCTCCAGCAACCCCACAAACGTAGTTAAGGCTACATTTGAAGGTCTTCGTGCTCTCCGCACAAGAGAACAGGTTGCAGCTGCTCGCGGACTCACAAGCGAAGATGTCAAGGGCTGAGGAGGTAAATGAAGATGGAAAAAATCAAAATTACTCTCACAGGCAGCCTTATCGGTGCGAAGCCCAACCAAAAAGCAACGGCTAAGTCTCTTGGTCTCAACAAGATCGGCGATGTAACCGTTCAGAATAATGACGCTTCCGTTTTGGGTAAAGCAAGAGTACTCGCTCACCTTATCAAGGTGGAAAACGTTTAAGCATTGTCAAAAATCAATGTATCGAAAAAATTCACAGTATAAGGAGGAAAACCCAAATGAAGCTTAATGAACTCAGACCTGCTGAGGGCTCTGTCACACCCGCTTGGCGGAAGGGCAGAGGCACAGGCTCCGGAAACGGAAAAACAGCAGGCAAAGGACATAAAGGTCAGAATGCAAGATCCGGCGGCGGTGTTCGTCCGGGATTCGAAGGCGGTCAGATCCCGCTTTACAGAAGACTTCCGAAGAGAGGCTTCCACAACAAATTCGCGACCGAATATGCCATAGTAAATGTTAAAGCTCTCAACGCATTTGAAGACGGAGCAACGGTTACAGAGGCTGATCTTGTTGAAAAGAAGATCGTTCGCAAGGCTCTTGACGGAGTCAAGGTTCTTGGTCAGGGCGAGCTTACAAAGAAGCTCACCGTTAAAGTAAGCGCTGTTTCCGAGTCTGCAAAAGCAAAAATCGAGCAGGCAGGCGGAAAGTGCGAGGTGGTATAAGTGCTTAAAACACTGAGAAACGCTTGGGCAATACCTGAGCTCCGCCAGAAGATGCTCTTTACGCTCTTCATTCTCCTGCTGTACCGTGTAGGTGCAGCAATCCCCGTTCCGTTTATCACGGCGACAGCCCTCAAGGTTGCCGACCTCGGCGGTTCGGGCTCAATATTCAGTTATCTGAACATTCTTTCAGGTGACGCTTTCTCAAAGGGAACGCTTTTTGCTCTTGCGGTTTCGCCTTACATCACGGCGCAGATCGTTGTTCAGCTTCTTGCTGTTGCCATTCCTGCTCTTGAAAAGCTTTCAAAGCAGGGCGAAGAAGGCAGAAAGAAACTTGAAAGAATTACACGTTATCTCACAGTAGGTCTTGCGCTTGTAACAGCATTCGGTTATTACAAGCTTCTCAGCTCTTCGCAGATGACAATAGCCTATGGTGGCGATATCATAACAAAAGGCTCAAACAAGTTTGAGACAGTCTTTATTGCAGTCACAATAATCCTCTGCTACACGGCGGGCGCATCGCTCATCATGTGGCTGGCTGAGAAGATTGACGAGCAGGGAATCGGCAACGGTATCTCCATGATACTCTTTGCAAACATCCTCTGCGGAATTCCTTCCACAATTGCAAGCTTCTCCGCTCAGATAACAGAGTACCTCAAGAAAGACAACTCTTATGTTGCTGTAGCCGTTGTACTTTCCGTACTTGCGATTCTCGTTGTTCTTGCTTCCATAATATTCATGGTTTATATGACGGACGCAGAAAGACGTATACCCGTTCAGTACGCAAAGCGCGTAGTTGGCAGAAAGATGTATGGCGGTCAGAACTCCAACCTTCCGATAAAGCTGAACATGTCCGGCGTTATGCCGATCATCTTCGCTTCGACGATCGTTTCTCTCCCCGTAACAATCATTTATCTCTGTCAGCCCAAGTCGGGTAGCTTCTGGGCTAAGGTTCAGAACGCCCTTTCATCCGACAACTGGATTTACGCAGTCGTTTTATTCGTTCTGATTATTGCGTTCGCGTATTTCTACATTTCGATTTCTTTCAACCCTGTTGAGGTTGCAAACAACCTTATGCAGCAGGGCGGATCGATTCCCGGTATCCGTCCCGGAAAGCCCACGGCTCAGTACATTCAGAAGGTGCTGAACAAAGTGGTGCTTATGGGCGCATTCTTCCTCGGAATAATCGCGTGCGTACCGCTGATCATAAACATCATATCGACAGAGCTCTTCTCGGTCGGTATCGGCGTTGTTTCGTTCTCCGGTTCTTCGCTCCTCATCGTTGTGGGCGTTGCGCTTGAAACGATCAGAGATATGGAATCCCAGATGGCTATGCGCCATTACAAAGGATTCCTTCAGTAAAGAAGATTTTCGTGTTTCCCCGCCGCGAAAGCGGTGGGGGAGCGCGGGATTACAAACGTGATTTAAGGGAGGAAATGCTATGAAACTTATGTTTTTGGGAGCTCCCGGCGCAGGCAAAGGCACGCAGGCGGAGATAGTTTCGGAAAAGTACAACATTCCGACGATTTCCACAGGTGCATTGCTCCGTGAGGCTATGGCAAAGGGAACAGAGCTTGGCAAGTCCGCAAAGAGTTATATCGACGCGGGCGACCTTGTTCCGGACAACGTCGTTATAGGTATAATCGAGCATCGTCTGAAAGATGACGATTGCAAAAACGGTTTTATCCTCGACGGTTTTCCGAGGACAGTACCCCAGGCGGAAGCGCTTGATGCCATGGGCGTTAATATGGATCTCGTAATAAGCATTGAAGTTCCGGACGAGAAGATTGTGGCACGCATGGGCGGCAGACGCCTTTGCAAAAAGTGTGGTAGCACATATCACATTCTTTATAACCCGTCGGAATCCGAAGGAAAATGTGACAAGTGTGATGGTGAACTTTACACCCGCGCGGACGATGTCCCCGAGGTTGTAAAGGAAAGACTCCACGTTTACCATGAGCAGACAGAGCCTTTGAAGGAATATTATGCTTCGAAGGGCAAGCTGGTCACGGTTGAAGGTCAGGAGCAGGTTGCCGATACAACGGCACTCACGCTTGCCGCGATTGAAAAATTCAGAGGTTAATTACCTATGATATCAATCAAAAACAGCGAACAGCTGGCATTGATGCGAAAAGCCGGCAGAATAACGGGAGAGGCGATCCTCACAGCGAGGGATCATATCAGGGAAGGCGTTACAACCGCTTATCTTGATACGGTCATAAGAGAATTTATCGAACGCTGTGGGGCAAGACCCACGTTTCTCGGTTACGGCGGCTTTCCGGGCAGCGCGTGCATCAGCATAAACGATGAAGTCATTCACGGAATACCGAGCAAGCATCGCGTACTTCATGAAGGCGACATTGTCAAGATAGATGTCGGCGCTTGCTACCGAGGCTTCAATGGCGACAGCGCAAATACTTTTGCGGTGGGAAAGATATCGGATGAGGCGCAAGCCCTGATAGACGGAACCCGCGAGAGCTTTTTCCGCGGTGTCGCAATGGCAAGAAACGGCGCGAGAATAGGTGATATCGGCGCCGAAATCTGCGGCTACGCAACGTCGCTCGGATACGGAGTTATCCGTCAATACGTTGGTCACGGCGTTGGCAGAGAGCTTCACGAGGACCCCGAAGTTCCGAATTTCGGAACACGCGGCAGGGGACCGAGGCTCTTCTCCGGTATGACGATTGCGATAGAGCCGATGATAACAGCAGGCAGCTATGAGGTAAGAGTGCTTGATAATGACTGGACGGTCGTAACCGTTGACGGTTCGCTCTCCGCTCATTATGAACACACCGTTGCAATAACCGACGGCGAGCCTGAGCTTCTTACAAAAGTTGAATGAGAGACATTCAGGAGGGAAATCAATGCCAAAAGACGATGTTATAGAATTTGAGGGTACTGTTGTTGAGGCAATGCCGAACGCAACCTTCAAAGTCAAGCTCCCGAACGGTCATATAGTGACCGCGCAGCTTTCGGGAAAACTCAGAATGAACTATATCAGAATCGTGCCGGGTGACCGTGTCACGATAGAGGTTTCCATTTACGATCTTACAAAGGGTCGCATCACATGGAGACTTCCAAGCGAAAATAATCAAAGCTGAAAGGAAAGGTAATATACAATGAAAGTAAAACCTTCCGTTAAGAAAATTTGCTCAAAATGCAAAATAATCAAAAGAAACGGCAACGTAATGGTAATCTGCGAAAACCCCAAGCACAAGCAGAGACAGGGTTAAGCAGGAAAGGGAGGTACAATTAAATGGCTCGTATAGCTGGCGTTGAACTTCCGAACCAGAAGAGAGTTGAGATCGGTCTCACTTATATTTACGGTATCGGCAGAACAACATCAAATCAGATCCTCGCCAAAACAGGAATCGACCCCGATATCCGCTGCAAGGATCTTTCAGAAGATGACGTTTCAAAACTCCGCGACGAAATCGAAAATTCGCACAAGGTTGAGGGTGCTCTCCGCAGCGAGGTTGCTCTTGACATAAAGAGAATGATCGAAATCGGTTGCTATCGTGGTGTCAGACACAGAAAAGGCTTGCCTGTCCGTGGTCAGAGAACAAAGACCAACGCGAGAACAAGAAAAGGTAAAGCTAAGACGATCGCGAATAAGAAGAAATAAGGAGTGACGAACAGATGGCTAAAACAGTAGCAAAAAAGGCAGTCAAAAAGCGCCGCGAACGTAAGAACGTCGAAAAAGGCGCAGTTCACGTCCGTGCAACTTACAACAACACAATCGTTACTATCACAGATATGAACGGAAACGCAGTATCGTGGGCATCCGCCGGCGAGCTCGGTTTCAGAGGTTCAAAGAAGTCCACTGCTTTCGCAGCTCAGATGGCTGCCGAAACAGCAGGCAAGATCGCTGTTGATAACGGAATGAAGAGTGTTGAGGTTTACGTTAAGGGTCCCGGTCAGGGCAGAGAGTCTGCAATCAGAGCTCTTTCAACTGTCGGTCTCGAAGTAACGCTTATCCGCGACGTAACACCTGTTCCGCACAACGGATGCAGACCGCCCAAGATCAGACGTGTCTGAAATAATTATTGGAGGTACTATACACTATGGCAAGATATACAGGTCCTGTGTGCAGAATGTGCCGCAGAGAGGGCACAAAGCTCTTCCTCAAGGGTGAGCGTTGCCTGACTGATAAGTGCCCCGTAACTCGCCGCGGAACAGCTCCCGGTCAGCACGGCGCAGCACAGGTTAAAAAAGGCAAAGAGTACTATATGCAGCTTCGTGAGAAGCAGAAGGCTAAAAGATACTATGGCGTTCTTGAAAAACAGTTCAGATCATACTATGAGATGGCTGCTAAAAAAGAAGGTCAGACAGGTGAAAATCTTCTTTGCCTCCTTGAAAGACGTTTTGATAACGTTGTTTACAGAATGGGACTTGCTGAAAGCCGCAAGGAAGCAAGACAGCTCGTTCTTCATTCACACTTCACAATCAACGGAAAGAAAGCGGACATTCCTTCTATCATTGTAAAGAAGGGTGACGTTATCGCTCTTTGCGATTCCTCCCGCGATTCCGAAAAGATCAAATCCCTGCTTGAGCTCATGGATAACAAGGTTTTCCCGAGCTGGCTTGACGTCGATAAAGCAAATGCCAAGGCAACGGTTGTAAATCTTCCCGCAAGAGAAGATATCGACTTCCCGTTCCAGGAGCATCTCATCGTCGAGTTGTACTCCAAGTAATAATTTGCCTCCGACGCCGCCCTGCGGAACGGTTTATCGGGAACGCAGGCGGTGCCGCAACAGAATGCACTGTGAGTGCATAAAAAATTTACAGGAGGGTTAATCAATGATCGAGATAGAAAAGCCGAATATTACAGCAATTGACACAAGCGATGACGGAAGAAGCGGAACTTTTGTGGTCGAGCCTCTCAAGAGAGGTTACGGCACAACGCTCGGCAACTCTCTCCGCAGAGTGCTTCTCAGCTCGCTTCCGGGCGTAGCTGTCGTAAGCATACGCATGAGCGGCGGCGGCAAGGATGTTCTTCATGAAATATCCACAGTCCCCGGCGTTAAGGAGGACGTTTGCGAAATCGTTCTCAATGTCAAGGGTATAACGGCAAAGCTCTTTTCAAATTCGGCAAAGACAGTTTCCATTGACGTAACGGGCGCATGCGACGTTACTGCAGGAGACATCATTTGCGACGACGAATTGCAGATTCTTAATCCCGAGCATCACATAGCAACAGTCAGCGAAGGCGTTCGTTTCCATATGGATCTCACCTTCGATCACGGCTCAGGCTATGTATCTCAGGAGAAAAACAAGCAGGATTATTCATCAGGTCAGCTTGGCGTGATTTTCGTCGATTCGATTTTCACCCCGGTCTATAACGTAAACTACAACGTTGAAAACACGCGTGTAGGTAACAGCATAGACTTTGACAAACTCACAATTAACGTGCTGACGAACGGTACGATCTCCGCAAGAGAGGCTGTATCGCTCGGAGCCAAGATACTCAACGAACATCTCAATCTCTTTGTTGATCTTTCCGAAGAAGCAAAGAGAGCAGAGATAATGGTTGAAAGAGAAGAAACCAAGAAAGAAAAAGTACTTGAGATGACCATTGAGGAGCTTGACCTGTCCGTTCGTAGCTTCAACTGCTTGAAGCGCGCGGGCATCGATACGGTCGAGGATCTGACCAGCAAGACCGAAGAGGACATGATAAAGGTCAGAAACCTCGGCAAGAAATCGCTCGAAGAAGTCATCCAGAAGCTCCATTCGCTCGGACTTACCCTGCGGAAGGAAGAGGACTGATTTCTTTTGTGAATTAAAAAAGCTGCACATGCTGAAATCCTTATGAAAAATAGGGAAAAGGAGGAAAAACAACATGCCCGGAACCAGAAAACTCGGCAGAGTGACCGCGCATAGAAATGCTATGCTTCGCGGAATGGTCACTTATCTTTTGGAAAACGGTTCGATAGAAACAACTCTTACAAGAGCAAAGGAAGTAAGATGCATGGCTGAGAAGATGATCACTCTCGGCAAGACAAACACTCTCGCTTCTCGCCGTCAGGCTCTTTCATACATCACAAAGGAAGATGTTGTAAAGAAGCTCTTTGATGAAATCGCTCCCACGTATTCCGACAGAAACGGCGGTTACACAGCTATCTATAAGCTCGGCCCCCGTCGTGGTGACGCTGCCGAAATGGCACTTATAAAGCTTGTATAATTAAAATATAAGTTAAAAAAATGAAGCTCTCGGACGGGAGCTTCATTTTTGTTTTCACGGATATTCGTTTTTGCTTTATGTACCTGATTTTATTTTCCGCGTTTCTTTCTGCCGAATATCTTTTTCAATAGCGGAGAAAGAAACTTCGGCGATTTGAGGACGATGATTTTCATTCGGAAGCTCCTTTTGTCGGTTATAATGCGTTCAATCTATAATATGCCGCAAAAATCGCACTTGCCACCGGAAAAATATCAAAAAAGTATTGCAATCTTGAATTGGTTATGATATAATAACGGCAGAATAAAGAAAGGACATTGAGACTGGGCTTCGCCCGGTCTCAATTCTTTGTAAAGAATACTTTTGAAAGGTGGAAAAACCGTGGCAAAAACAGCAAATATCGCGTCGGTGGCGGAAAAGATAATCACGCCTTGCGTTGAAGAGCTCGGATATCGCGTATGGGATGTTGAGTTTGTAAAGGAAGGTGCCGGTTGGTATCTCCGCATTACAATCGACTCGGATGACGGTATTGACATTGACGATTGTGAAAAAGTCAGCAGGGCGATAAGCCCATTGCTCGACGAGGCAGACCCGATTGAACAGAACTATACGCTTGAGGTCAGCTCTCCGGGACTCGAAAGGACACTCCGTACTCCGCAGCACTTTGCGGCGTGCATAGGCGAGGAGATTGAGGTCAGACTTTATTCTCCCGATGAGTCCGGTCGCAAGGCATATAAGGGGACGCTCGTCTCCTCCGATGACGAGAGGTTTACAATTGAAACAGACGGCACGGAAAAAACGTTTGAAATATCAAAAACGGCAAAGGCAAACGTATTTTTCGATTTCACCGATATAGAATAAATAACGGAAGGAAGGTTTTTAGCAAAAATGAACACAGAATTTTTCACGGCGCTTGATATTTTCGTAAAGGAAAAGGGAATCCCGCAGGAATACATCATTGAAAAAATAGAGGCGGGACTTGCAAATGCGCTCAAAAGAGAGATAGGCGAGAACTGCAATATAAAAGTAATTCTCGACCCCGCAAAGAAGGACGTAAAGGTTGTTAGAGTCAAGAACATAGTTGAAGAGGTCACAGACCCCGAGCTTGAAATTTCGCTTGCAGACGCAAAGGCGATAAGCAAGAAATACGCCCTCGGCGGCACGGTTGAAACCGAAGTCAAAACAAAGGCGTTCGGCAGACTCAGCGCGCAGAGCGGAAAGCAGATTATCGTTCAGGGCATAAGAGAAGCCGAGAGAACGATGGTCATAAAAGAATACGAAAGCAAGAAGGAAGAGGTCATCTCCGCAACGGTGCTCCGTATCGATCCCGTCAACGGAAACGCTATCGTTGATACCGGCACAAGCGAGGCAGTTCTTCTCAAGGGAGAGCAGATACCCGGCGAACAGTTTTTCGTCGGCGACCATATCAAGGTTTTCGTTATGGAGGTCAAAAACGAGGTTAAGGGGCCGATTGTAACCCTTTCCCGCACTCATCCCGGACTTGTCAAGAGACTTTTCGAGCTTGAAGTACCCGAAATTCAGGACGGAACGGTTGTTATCCGCGGAGTTGCGAGAGAGGCGGGCTCAAGAACGAAGATCGCAGTTGAATCACGCGACGCTTCCGTTGATCCTGTCGGCTCGTGCATAGGCAACAGAGGCAGCCGTATCGGAGAGATTATAAGAGAGCTGAACGGCGAAAAGATTGACGTTGTACGATTCAGTGAAAAGCCCGAAGAATATATCAGCGCGGCGCTTTCTCCCGCGGAAGTCAAGAGCGTTGAGATGGACAGCGAGCGCAGTTGCAAGGTGCTTGTTGCGCCCGATCAGCTTTCGCTTTCCATAGGCAAGGAAGGTCAGAACGCGCGTCTCGCGGCAAGACTTACGGGATACAAGATAGATATCAAATCGGTTTGATAAGGCAGGCGCGGCGAATGGAAAACACAAAGAAAATTCCCGAGCGCCAGTGCGTCGGTTGCAGGGTAAAACGACCGAAAAGCGAGCTTATACGAATAGTCAAGCCGGCTGACAGCGAAACCGCCGAACTTGACAGAACGGGGAAAAAGTCCGGTCGCGGGGCATATATCTGTCCCAGTGCCGACTGTCTTAAAAAGGCGAGAAAAAAGCTTCCCGCGTCGCTCGGTTGCCCGATAACCGATGAGGTTTACGAAAGGCTTGAAAAAGAAATAGAAAAATGATTGACGGAGAAAAAAGAAAAACGGCGAAGCTGCTTTCGCTCATCGGACTTGCGAGAAAAGCCGGAAAAGTCACCATCGGGACGGAAATGGTCTGCGACGCGGTGATAGGTGGGAGCGTGAAGCTTGTGATTGCAAGTGAAAAATCGTCCGATAACACGAAAAAACGCATATCGAACTGCGCGCAGTATTACGGTGCCCGTCTTGAATATACGGACGCGACGCCCGATGAGATCGGCAGAGCGATTGGCAAAAGAGCGACGGCATGCGTCGGTATCGGGGACGAAAACTTTATAAAGCTTATTACCGGCAATCTCTGACAGTACTCATAAGGGAGGTACAATGAATGGTTTCAACACAGAAGATAAGAATAAACAATCTTGCAAAAGACCTTAACATGAAAAGCAAAGACCTGCTTGACGCGCTCACGGCGAGCGGTGTAGCGGGGAAGACATCGACGGGGACGCTTGACGCAACGGAATTTTCCGTGCTTTTCGACAGTCTCACATCGACAAATCAGATAACCAATATGGCAGATTATCTCGCCGGAAAGGCGGATATCGACCGTCCGAAGGAGGAAATTAAAGAGGAGAAGCCCGTGGCGAAGGCAGAGCCTGCGGAGAAGAAGGCGGAAGTGCCCAAGGCTACGGCAGAAGAGAAAAAGCCCCAGCCGCAGGCGCCTCAGCAGAAGCCGCAGGGCGCTCAGTCCGCACAGCCCGCAAAACCGCAGGCACAGGCACCTCAGCATGGCGGACAGAAGTCGGCACAGCAGACGGAAAACCGTCCCGCGCGCCAACAGCAGAATCAGCCGAAAGTGAATTTCCCGCAGCAGGCGGAAAGAGGCGCGAGTCGCTCGGCAGACAGATTTGCACGTCCTTCGCAGGCACAGAACCAGCCAAAAAAGCCCGAGCCGAGAAGGGAAGCTCCGTCACAGCCGACTCCTCAGCCCAAGAAAGCGGAGATGAGAGGCGGCGGAGAGAGCGTCGAAGCGGGAAGAAAGACAAGAGTCATCGATACGAGAGCAAGCTCTGTCGACCTTTCCAAATATGACGAAAGACTTGAGAGCTTTGTTCCGGAGTCTGCGAGAAGATCAAACGTTCCGGATAAGCAGAAGGTCGGAAAGAAGCCCCAGAACGGCAAAAATCCTTATGCCGGCAGACGTGGGGACAAGGACGCTGCGGCTCTTGCAAAACTCAGAAAAGCGGAGCTTGAAAAAATCAAAAAACAGCCGCTCAAGGTTACGGTGCCCGATGAGATTACGGTCTCCGAGCTTGCCGCAAAGTTCAAGGTCACTGTCGGCGAGCTTATAAAGAAGCTGATCGGACTCGGCGTCATGGCAACGGCAAATCAGAGCGTCGATTATGATACGGCGTTCCTCGTCGGCGAAGAAATGAATATAATCGTTTCAAAGGAAGTCGTTGTAACGATTGAAGAAAAACTCTTCTCCGAGGACGCGGAGGATTCAAGCGAAACTCTCGAAGAACGTCCTCCCGTTGTATGCGTTATGGGTCACGTTGACCACGGCAAGACGTCGCTTCTCGATGCCATCCGTAACACACACGTCACGGCAGGCGAAGCAGGCGGCATCACGCAGTCTATCGGTGCTTACAGAGTAAAAATCGGCGATAAATATATCACCTTCCTTGATACCCCCGGTCACGAAGCGTTCACCGCTATGAGAGCGAGAGGCGCAAAGTCGACTGATATCGCAATCCTCGTCGTTGCGGCGGATGACGGTATCATGCCGCAGACGGTTGAAGCAATCAATCACGCAAAAGCGGCAGGTATTTCGATAATAGTTGCGATAAACAAAATGGATAAGCCCGGCGCAAATCCCGAAGGGATCAAGCAGGAGCTGACAAAATACGACCTTGTTCCCGAGGAATGGGGCGGCGACGTTATGTGCGTTCCCGTTTCCGCTCTTAAAAAGACCGGCATAGACGATCTTCTTGAAGACGTTCTTCTCATTGCCGAGATGAAAGAGCTGAAAGCAAACCCGAACCGCAGAGCGAAGGGTATCGTCATTGAGGCGAGCCTGAAAAAGGGTCTCGGTCCCGTTGCGACGGTACTCGTTCAGAACGGTACGCTCCATCAGGGAGATACGGTTATCGTCGGCACGGCTGTCGGCAGGGTGCGTATGATGAGAGACGAAAACGGCAAGGTTATGAAGAGCGCAGAGCCCTCCGTTCCTTGCGAAATCGTCGGTCTTGACTCCGTTCCGTCCGCAGGCGACGAAATGAACGCTGTTGAAGACGAAAGAATGGCAAGAGAGCTTGCCGAACAGCGCAGAACGAAAGAAAAAGAAGCGGAGTTTTCCGCATCGGCAAAGGTCAATCTCGACGACCTCTTTGCGCAGATCAAAGACGGCGTAAAGGATCTCAATATCGTCGTCAAGGCGGACGTCAGAGGCTCGGCGGAGGCTGTCAAGGCTTCGCTTGTCAAGCTCTCAAACGATGAAGTCAAGGTCAACGTTATTCATACGGGCGTCGGCGGTATAACGGAAAACGACGTTATGCTCGCAAATGCGTCAAATGCGATCATCGTCGGCTTCAATGTCCGTCCCGATAAGGCGGCGCTCGACTCTGCACAGGCGCAGGGCGTTGACGTTCGCACATACAGAATTATTTATGAGTGCATTGAGGAAATCGAAGCGGCTATCAAGGGAATGCTTAAACCCGTTTACCGCGAGAACGTTCTCGGTCATGCACAGGTCAGACAGACAATTCACGTTCCGAACGTCGGCACGATTGCCGGCTCATACGTTCAGGACGGCAAAATCACGCGCGCTTCGCTTATCCGCGTGGTACGTGACGGCGTTGTGATATTTGAGGACAAAATTTCCTCGCTCCGCCGTTTCAAGGACGACGTAAAAGAAGTTGCGTCGGGCTATGAATGCGGCGTCGGACTTGAAAAATTCAATGATATAAAAGAGGGCGACATTCTCGAAGCTTATATAATGGAAGAGATTGCAAGATAAGGAGAAACCGATATGAATTTCAGACAGGTACACCTTGATTTTCACACGAGCGGGGAGATAGAGGGAATAGGCTCCCGATTTTCAAAGGAGCAGTTCCAGAGGGCACTCCGCGAGGGACACGTAAATTCGATAACCCTTTTTGCGAAATGTCATCATGGCTGGGCATATTTCCCCTCGGAAACGTGCGAAATGCACCCGCATCTGGATTTTGACCTTCTCGGAGAACAGATCGCTGCGGCGCACGAAATCGGCGTCAGGACTCCGGTTTATATCTCTGCCGGACTTGATGAGAAAATGGCGCGTCCGCATACGGAATGGCTTATGCGCAATCCCGATGAAACCTTCTACTGGACGGAAAACTTCACAAAGCCGGGCTATCACCGCATGTGCATGAACACGCCGTATCTTGACTATCTTATCGCGCAGGTGGAGGAGGTTGTTCAAAAGTATGACTGTGACGGCATCTTCCTTGACATAGTCGGCGCTTTGCCGTGCTATTGTCAGCACTGCGTAAAGAAAATGCTGGACAGAGGGGAAGACCCCTATAACGAGGAAAACGCTTACAGAATGGGCGTTGAAACCTATCTCAATTACACAAAGCGCGTGAGAGAGGCAATTGACAAATACAAGCCGGGACTGCCCGTTTTCCACAACGCCGGACACATTCAGTGCGGTCACAGAGACTTCACCTTTGCAAACTCGCATCTTGAGCTTGAAAGTCTGCCGACAGGCGGCTGGGGCTATGACCATTTCCCGATGTCTGCGGCTTATGCCAGAACGCTCGGACTTGACTTCCTCGGCATGACGGGAAAATTCCATCTTTCATGGGGCGAATTCGGCGGGTTCAAGCATCCGAACGCTCTCCGCTATGAAACGGCGCTTTCCGCCGCAAACGGTGCGAAAATGTCGATAGGCGACCAGCTTCATCCGCTCGGAGCAATGGATATGGCAACATATAAGCTCATAGGCGAGGCATATTCCGAGATAGAGAGAAAGGAGCCGTGGCTTGACAATGTTGAGTCGGTTGCCGATATAGCGGTGCTTTCTCAGGAGGCTCTTTTCTATCATATGAATCCCGGAAAGCCTTCTCCCGGTCGACTTTCATGGATGGGAACAACGGGCGCAAGCAGAATTCTGCTTGAAGGAAAATATCTGTTTGACGTTGTGGATACCGAAGGTGATTTCGGCAAATACAAGCTCATCATACTTACAGATGATTCTATGCTTGATGGCGAAACAGCCGAAAAGCTGAAAGCGTTTACAGAAGGCGGAGGCAAAATTCTTGCGTCCGGAACGTCCGGTCTCTATGCCGACGGAAGCGGCTTTGCTTTCGACCTCGGCGCGGAATTCAACGGCGAATGCGAATATAATCCCGCATATATCCGTCCGGAATTTGAGATGGAGGGGCTTTATAATTCCGCATATGTCATTTATCAGCCCTGCTACGATATAGATGCTGCGGGCGAGGTGCTTGCGGTCAGAGAAAATCCGTATTTCAATCGCACGACCTTCCATTTTTCTTCGCACGCACAGACGCCGAACGACCCGACGAAAACATATCCGGCGGTCACTCTCGGAGAGGACGGCGCATATATTTCGTTTAAGTTATTTACGGAATATGCGCTGAAGGGTTCGCTCATCGCAAAGAGGGTTGTCGAGCATGTTATTGACGTTCTCCTCGGCGACGAAAAAACGCTGACGACGAATCTCGGATCGCTCGGAGTTGTGACTCTTATGGATCAATACGACGAGCACAGATATGTAAACCATCTTCTCTATGCCACTCCGGTCAAGCGCGGACAGAAGGTTGAAATAATTGAAGACATCGTACCCGTTTACGGTACGGAGGTGACTTTGAGGCTCTATACAAAGCCGAAGAGAGTGTACCTTGCACCGCAGATGCGGGACATAGACTTTGATTATTCGGACGGCGTTCTTACTTACACGGTTGACAGGCTTGAGTGTCATCAGATGGTCGTCATTGACTACTGACCATACTTTTCTTTGAAAAGAAAAGTAGGCAAAAGAAACTTTAGTTATTGTTTTGTGCAAACTTTATATTTTCATCAAAGGGAGCGGGCTTCCGCTCCTTTTTGATTTGCGATAACGTCATTTGATGTTGACTTTTTGTTTCTGATATGATATATTTACTTAAACACCAAATGGGAAACGAGGTATTGAAAAATGCTTGCAAGCAGAGCGCCCATGGGCTGGAACTCATGGAACACATTCACAAAGGATATAAACGAGCAGCTTATAAAAGAAATGGCTGACGCAATGGTCGACGGCGGATATCTTGCCGCAGGATATGAGTATCTTGTAATTGACGATTGCTGGAGCAAAAAAGAGCGTGACGAAAACGGCATGCTTGTTGCGGATGAGGAAAAATTCCCGAACGGAATGAAAGCCGTTGCGGACTATATTCATTCCAAGGGACTGAAATTCGGCATGTATTCCTGCTGCGGCGTCAAGACTTGCGCGGGATATCCCGGCAGCTTCGGTCACGAATTTGATGATGCAAATTACTTTGCAAGCGTCGGTATAGACCTTCTCAAATATGACAACTGCTATCACCCCGGCAGCCCGAGCTATCAGTCATACAACAGAATGGCACTTGCTCTTCGCTCAACCGGCAGGGAAATACTTTTCTCCGCCTGCAACTGGGGCAATCAGAACGTCCATGAATGGGCTCGCTCCGTCGGCGCTCATATGTACAGAACAACAGGCGATATAACGGATACGTTTGAGTCGATAAAGGGCATAGTGACAAAGGAAAAAGATAAATTCTGCTATTCCGCTCCCGGGTGCTTTAACGACCTTGACATGCTTGTCACAGGGCTTTACGGCAAGGGAAACATTGGCTTCGGGCAGGGTTGCACTGCGGCAAATTACCGTTATCACTTTGCTATATGGTGCATGCTTTCCTCGCCTCTCATGCTCGGTTGTGACATAAGAAACATTGATGAAGAGACGAAAAAACTCATCACAAATCACACGCTTATTTCAATCTGCCGTGACGAAGATGCGCGTCCTCCGATAATAGTCGGAGATAACAGAGGTCAGAAGGAAAACTTCTCACTCTTCAAGCACCTTTCGGATGGCACGTATGCCATCGGCTTCTTCAACGCATATGATGTTGACAAGGACATAATGATGCCGTACAGCGATCTCGGTCTTGATCCTCTCTGCGGCTACGGCTTTGACGCGACAGACGCTTTCACGGGCGAACACCTCGGTATATTCAAGGACTTCATCGACATGCACGTTGAGGCGGGCGGATGCAGAGTCGTAACTGCGAAACTCGTGAAGGTTAAATGAGCAACTGCAAGGGCTGCGGCGAAAAGCTAACGTGTGATGAGACCGCGCTTTACCGTCGACTGATATACAGGGAAACGCCGGAGGAGGAGTGTCTCTGCATAAAATGCCTTGCAAAAAAGCTGAAAGTTGACGAAAAGCAACTTTATGAGAAGATAAAATTCTTCAAAGAAATAGGTTGCACACTATTTTGATACAAACATACAAGCGCTCTTTTCGGCAAATTGCCCAAAGGAGCGTTTTGCTTTTAGTGCAAGTTGACGTGTTGGCTTAAAAAGCCAAAAAAATAAGAAAAAAGTATGAATATTTTATTGATTTTTTACAAATGACGTGATACAATATACAAGGTTAATAACTAACCGAAAACAAACAAAAAACGGAGGCTTCATTCAAATGAAAAAGTTTATTTCAATCATTTTGGCAGTTTCAATGGCTCTCTGCTGCTTTGTTTTGGTCGGCTGCGGAAAAGACGACACCAAGACAGGTACAAAAGTTGCGATGATAACTGACTACGGCGACATCACAGACGAGTCCTTCAACCAGACAACATGGGAAGCTGTTGTAGCTTTCTGTGACGAAAACAAAATTGAAAAGAAATACTTCAAACCCACAGGTGACAACACAGAATCCCGTGTTGCCATGATCGAAAAGGCTATCAGCGAAGGCTTTGACGTAATCGTTATGCCCGGATATGCTTTTGCAGGCGCTATCGTTGAGACAGCCCCCAAGAACAAGGACGTTAAGTTCTTCGCTCTTGACGTTGCAAAGGGCGACCTTCTCGAAGCAGGCGTTACAGCTAAGGGCGAGAAGTATGACTATAACCCCGACAACTGGGATCTTTCCAAGTATGTTGATATGTCCAACGTTTACTGCGCTATCTATCAGGAAGAGCTCTGCGGCTATATGGCAGGCTACGCAGCAGTTAAGCTAGGCTATACAAAGCTCGGCTTCCTCGGCGGTATGGCGGTTCCCGCAGTTGTTCGTTACGGTTACGGTTTTGTTCAGGGCGCTGACGCAGCTGCAAAAGAACTGAACACAACAGTTGCCATCAACTATGTTTACGGCGGTAAGTTCAGCGGCGACGCGGACATCACGGCAAAGATGGAAACATGGTATCAGGGCGGAACGGAAATCGTATTCGCTTGCGGCGGCGGTATCTATACATCCGCAGCAGAAGCAGCAAAGAAGTTCAGCGGCAAGGTTATCGGCGTTGACGTTGACCAGAAAGCTATCATCGACGGCAAATACGGCGAAGGCATAACAGTTACTTCCGCTATGAAGGGTCTTGCTCCCACAACGAAGGACACTCTTAAGGACATCATCCTCAACGACAACTGGAAGAACTACGCAGGCAAGATTTCGACTCTCGGACTTGTAAGCGGCGAAGATCCCACAGCAAACTACGTTCAGATCCCGATGGATTCCACGCAGTGGGCAGAAGGCAAGTTCACACAGAACGATTATAAGGCTCTTGTTAAGGCTATGTTCGACGGCACAGTCAAGGTATCCAACTCCAGCGATACAAAGGTTATGCCCACAACAACAAACGCTACAGTTGACAATCAGGGTCAGATAAAGTAATATACTGAACAGCATAAAGCATTGACTACCTTTATGTGCGCAGGTACATGAAAAAAGACACGGGGGTGTCAAAAAACACCCCCGTTTGTTTATTATATGAAGCCTTTTTGATAAAATAAAAATCTGCTTAAAAGGAGCTGATTCAATGGATACAAAGCAACCATATGCGATTGAAATGCGGAACATAACCAAGCGTTTCCCCGGCATAATCGCAAATGACAACATAACGCTCGGGCTCAGAAGGGGAGAGATTCATGCGCTCCTCGGCGAAAACGGCGCGGGAAAATCGACTCTGATGAGCGTCCTTTTCGGACTTTATCAGCCCGAGGAAGGAGAAATCTTAAAGGACGGAGTGCCCGTTAAAATAAACGACCCGAACGACGCAAATGCTCTCGGTATAGGAATGGTACACCAGCATTTCAAGCTTGTTGAATGTTTTTCCGTTCTTGATAACATAATTTTGGGCGTTGAACCGAATAAATTCGGGTTTATAAAAAAGAAAGAGGCGAGGGAAAAAGTGCTCGCGCTTTCGGAAAAGTACGGTCTTGCGGTTGATCCGGACGCAAAAATAGAGGATATAACCGTCGGCATGCAGCAGAGGACGGAAATCCTCAAAATGCTTTATCGTGATAACGAAATACTTATTTTCGATGAGCCGACTGCCGTTCTCACTCCGCAGGAAATCGAAGAGCTCATGCAGATAATGCGCGGACTCGCAAAAGAGGGAAAATCAATCCTCTTTATCTCTCATAAGCTCAACGAAATCATGGAGGTCGCAGACAGGTGCACTGTTCTGCGCAGGGGAAAATATATCGGCACGGTCGACATAAAGGACACGACAAAGGAACTGCTTTCGCGAATGATGGTCGGACGCGACGTCGAGCTTACCGTCCACAAAGAGGACATGAAACCGGGAGACGTTGTCCTTTCCGTTGAAAACCTGACAGTAGCGAGCAGGCTCCACAAGAAGGACGCCGTGAAGAATGTTTCGTTTGACGTCCGCGGCGGTGAAATTGTCTGCATTGCGGGAATTGACGGAAACGGTCAGACAGAGCTTGTATATGGTATAACGGGACTTGAACACGTAAAGAGTGGAAAGGTTACGCTTTGCGGCGAGGACATAACCCATTCGTCGATAAGAAAACGCAATACGTCCGGAATGAGCCATATTCCCGAGGACAGACACAAGCACGGGCTTGTGCTTGACTATTCGCTTGAAGAAAACATGGTTCTTCAGAGATATTTCGAGCCGGAGTTCACAAGTAAATTCGGCTTTTTGAAGAAAGACAACATCAGAAAATATTCGGAATCGCTGATAGAACAGTTTGACATACGTTCGGGGCAGGGCTCTGTGACCGCGGCAAGAAGTATGTCTGGCGGTAACCAGCAGAAGGCAATCGTCGCGCGAGAGATAGACAAAAATCCCGAGCTTCTTGTTGCCGTTCAGCCGACAAGAGGTCTTGACGTCGGCGCGATAGAGTTCATACACAAAAAGCTCGTTGAAATACGCAATCAGGGAAAAGCGGTGCTTCTGGTATCGCTTGAGCTTGAAGAGGTCATGAGCGTTCCGGACAGAATTCTCGTCATGTATGAAGGGGAAATCGTCGGCGAGCTTGACCCGAAAACCACAACGACGGAAGAGCTCGGTCTTTATATGGCGGGTGCGAAGAGAGGAGGTCACAAGGCATGAATAAAAAGAAATCTTTTCTTAAAAGCGAAGGCGGTCAGGCTATAATAGCGTCGCTTATTTGCGTCGTACTCGGACTTCTCATCGGATTTATCGTGCTTTTGTGCATAAATCCTGCCGGCGCGGGAAAAGCGATACTTGACATGGTCAAGAACTTCCTGACATATAAATCGCACTCAATGAGACTTAAATATTTCGGAAGTACGCTTGTCAAAACGGCTCCGCTCGTTCTTTGCTCGCTTTCGATACTGTTTTGCTATAAGGTCGGACTTTTCAACATCGGCGCGGCGGGACAGTATGCAATCGGCGCCGGAATGGCACTTTATGCGGCACTTGCATGGAACCTGCCTTGGTGGGCCTGCATAATAATTGCCGCTCTCGGAGGTGCAGTTCTCGGGACGATAAGTGGCGTGCTCAAAGCATATTGCAACGTAAACGAGGTTATCAGCGGAATAATGCTGAACTGGATCTCTCTTTACTGTATGAACATGCTTCTCACAAGAGTAAAAGAGGATACGAGCCCTTATACGAAAAATCTTGCTTCTGTGAACAGAAACGCGATAATTCCTTCGCTCGGGCTTGATAAACTCTTCAGCGAAAACAAATATGTCACAATTGCAATACCGATTTCAATTCTTGTTGCGATTGTTGTCTGGGTTGTGCTTGAAAAAACAAAATTCGGCTATGAGCTGAAGGCAACGGGTTACAACAAGCATGCTGCGAAATATTGCGGTATGGCGGAGAAGAGAAACATGATAATCACCCTTTCGATAGGCGGCGCAATCGCCGGTCTCGGCGCGGCAATGTTCTATCTGACGGGAATTGAGCAGTGGAACTGCAGTCAGTCATCTGTGCCTGCAATGGGCTTCAGCGGTATCGCGGCGGCGTTCCTCGGAGGACTCAGCCCGATAGGCGCGATATTCTCCTCATACTTCATTCAGCACATAACCGAGGGCGGCGGCATGGTTGACCTCACGGTTTACAGCGCACAGATAGCCGACCTTGTTTCGGCAATAATCATTTACCTCTGTGGCTTTGTATTCTTCATGAAGCACGTTATGAAGAGGATTATTGCAAAGAGAGAAGAGGCGGCGGAAAGAGCGGAGGCTGAAAAAGCCTCGGGCGAAGTCACCTCGGAAAATGTGACAACCGAAGACCGCGAGAAAGGGGGCGACGATAAATGACATTACTTTTGCAATACACTTTGTTTTTTGCGTCGGTACTGATACTCGTTGCTCTCGGTGGGTGCTTTTCGGAACATTCGGGCGTTATCAACCTCGGCCTTGAAGGCATAATGGTCGTCGGCGGAATGGGCGGCGCGCTTTCCATGAGATATATTGCTGAGCACTTCCCGAATTCCTCCGCATTTATGATAATCCTTGTTTCTATACTCATGGCGGTCATATTCGGTATGGTTTATTCGCTTTTGCTTGCCGTTGCATGTATCAATTTCAATGCCGACCAGACAATCGTCGGCACGGCGATGAACATGCTCGCAACAGCGGCGGCAACCGTAATAATCAAGGCGATAAACACATCGAAAAGTGCCGGAAACGTTTCTTCTGTTATTGAGTATATCAAGCCGAAGGAAGCGTTTATGATAAGGATCGGCAAATATTTTGAGCTCAGCTGGTTTGCGATTATAACAGTCATTTTGCTTGTGGCGGCGTATGTAACGCTTTATAAAACCAAGTTCGGACTTCGACTCATGGCTTGCGGAGAATATCCGCAGGCGGCGGCGAGCGTCGGTATAAATGTTTACGCAATGAGATACGCCGGCGTGCTTATTTCCGGTGCTCTCGGCGGCATAGGCGGACTTTCATATATCACAGCGGGCGCCAGCGAATGGAAGTTTGAAGAGGGCGTTGCCGGCTTCGGCTTCCTTGCGCTTGCCGTTATGATTTTCGGTCAATGGAAGCCGACGAGAATTGCGCTTGCGGCGTTGCTTTTCGGTGTTTTCAGAGCACTTTCAAACGTAAAAGAAGCAATACCGGTGCTTGCGTCGCTCAAAATACCGGGTCAGATATACACAATGATGCCTTACATCATTTCGCTTATCGTCCTCGCGTTTACATCCAAGAAGTCACGCGCGCCGAAGGCGGAAGGCATACCTTACGACAAGGGTCAGAGATAAGGGGCTGATTTGGCACAAAAAATTCCTGCCTGCGATACAGCAGGCAGGAATTTCTTTTGAAAAGGGAAAAACCTCTTGCAAAAGTCGACAAAATATATTAAAATACCAAATGCCGCATGGCACAGTTTTTTTAAGAGGAAATCATAATGAAAAATGTAAAGGGAAGTCTTATATTGCTCATAACCGCCCTCATCTGGGGCACGGCTTTCGTTGCGCAAACATCGGCGTCAGAAACGGTAAGCGCATTTACTTTCAACATGGGAAGGTCTGTTGTCGCGGCGCTGTTTTTGCTCATTGTCATCGGAATAAGAAAGCTGATATACATAAAAAAGAAACCGGCAAATCCCATTGAGTATTCGCGCAGACAGACGATTGTCGGCGGAATTATATGCGGAATTGTTCTCTTCAGCGCAACGAATTTTCAGCAGTTTGGCATAGAGCTGTATCCTGAGGGAGTTGCGGCGTCGAGCAGAGCGGGATTTTTAACGTCCACTTATGTCATAATGGTTGCTGTCGTGGCGGTGTTCCTCGGGAAAAAGTCTCATCCGCTTGTGTGGGTCTCCGTTGTCGGGTGTATAGGCGGAATGTATATGCTTTGCCTTTCGGGCGGCATTTCGGGAATATATAAGGCGGATATTTTCCTCCTCATCTGCGCCATTTGTTATACGGCTCATATAATCGCTGTTTCGTGTTTCCCGCGCGCGGATGGGGTTATCCTTTCATTTATTCAGTTTGTCGTATGCGGTGCGCTTTCGTGTATTGCAATGATAATTTCCGGCAGCGGCGATGCTTCGGCTTTGCTTTCTGTCAAGTTTGAACTCTTCTTTGCGGGAATTATGTCAAGCGGAGTTGGATATACGCTCCAGATAATCGGTCAGAAATACGCAGAACCCGCTGTTGCTTCGATTGTTCTCAGCCTTGAATCTGTATTTTCTGCGCTTGCAGGCTGGATAATTCTTGACGAAAGACTGAGTGTCAGAGAGCTTATTGGCTGCGCATTGGTCTTTGTATCGGTTCTTCTCGCGCAGATTCCGAGTTTCTTTGCCAAAAAGCCGGCGACAGAAGAAAATAAATCTGAAAAAACGGCATAAAAAACAGGGAAATCCGATTTCCCTGTTTTAAGTTCAGACCTTTATCTTTTCTCCGAGATACTTCATCACAAGCTCCCGTTCGTCGAATGGGAGCTTTTTTCTGTCTATAAGCTGATAGTTTTCGTGACCCTTTCCCGCAAGAAGAACGATATCGCCGGGTTCCGAAATTTCGACGGCATAGCGGATTGCATCCTCTCTGCCAGTAAATTTTGTGTATGGTGCGGTGACATTTTCGGCAATTTCGTCGATTATCTTTTCAGGATTTTCGGTGTCGGGATTGTCGCTGGTTATTATGCAGAAATCGGCTTGCGACGCCGCCTTCCCGAGGCTTCGACGGCGGAGTTGAGTCCGACAGCCGACTGAGCCGAACAGGCATATGAGCCGCAGAGGGGAACATTCTTTCAGAGCGTCAATCGCTTTTTCAAGACTTTCGCCGTTGTGCGCATAGTCAATGACAAATGTTGCGCTTCCGGGAATAGACACTGTTTCGAATCTGCCGGGAACGGAGACGGTCGGCAGGGCGTCGGCGCAGGCTTTTACGGCGACCCCGAGAAGGGAACACGTCGCGATTGCCGCGAGTGAATTATAAACCGAAAAGTCGCCCGGAAACGGCACGCATGCGGGAGTGGTTAATCCGCTATGAATCACGGTAAACCCTTTGCCCAACGTGTTTTCAAGCGACGAAAGCTCGGTGGCACGGAAATTGCTTTCGGAGTTTATTGAGTATGTGACGACATTTCTTGCCGCGACGGAAAATTCGCCGAAGTAACTGTCATCGGCGTTCAGGACGGCATTTTCCGCAAGAGAGAAAAGCGCTTTTTTGCAGTTCTTGTAGTTTTCAAAATCCGGGTGCTCGCCGGGACCGATGTGGTCGGGGGAGAGATTTGTCATCACGGCGGCGAAAAACGGTATCCCGCGCACCCTGCCCATGAGCATTGCCTGCGATGAGACTTCGATTGCGGCGCATTTGCAATCGTTATCAACCATTTCACGAAGCGCACGGAAAAGCTCATAGCTTTCCGGCGTTGTGTTTTCGGTCGGATAGTGCCTGTCGCCGACGGTTATTCCACATGTGCCGATGAGTCCCGTTTTTATGCCGGATGACTCAAGAATGTGGCGCACCATATGGGCGACGGTCGACTTTCCCTTTGTTCCCGTTATGCCGATTACCTTTATTTCTTTTTCCGGATGGGAGAAAAATTCCGCCGAAACATCTGCAAGGGCGGCGCGACAGTCATCTGTTATTATCTGGACGGCGTCAGGCGGGAGGGGGAGTTTTCTTTCGCAGAGAAATGCCCGCGAGCCTCTGTCATATGCGCTCTGCGCATAGTCATGGCCGTCTGCCCTTGTGCCTCTTATGCAGACAAAAAGCGAGCCGGAAGCAGCGTTTTTTGAATTATAACACACGGAGGAAATCTCAATTTCGGGGATGACGTCCGCTTTGTGCGGGATATTTTTCAGAAGCGAGGAAAGACTTTTCATTTGCACATCCTTTTATGTATTGTATATTCCGTCAAACCCGAAGGGGACTGCACCGCAAATGGTGATCGCGTTTTTCGCAAGCACGAAAAGCGAATCGACGGTTATATTTTTTTCCGTCATCTGTTCTTTCGGAAGAAGGGAAAGCTCTGTGCAACCGAGAATGAGACAATCGCAACCGCGGGCGACGAGTCCTTCCGCAATTTTATTGAATTTGTTCATGTCGGGCTTGGCTGACGCTTTTATGCTTCCGTAAATTATCTCCGTAAGCCACCGCTGACCGTCATCGTCCGGCACGATGTATTCCATTCCGAGCCGCTCACATTCGCGCCTGTAAGAGCCGGAAAGAATTGTGCCGTCCGTTGCCATAATTCCGACCTTTTTTGCGCCCTTCGCCTTTGCATGCTCCGCCGTCTCGCGGACAATGTTCAGAACGGGTACAGGGGAAGATGCGTCAAGCTCGTCGAAAAAGAAATGCGCGGTGTTGCACGGAACGGCGATTATTTCCGCCCCCGCCGAGGCGAGCTTTCTGACGTCTTCCTTCATTTTCG
Organism: uncultured Eubacterium sp.; assembly: GCA_900544285.1. GTDB lineage: Bacteria > Bacillota > Clostridia > Oscillospirales > CAG-272 > CAG-841. The sequence goes on along the minus strand of UQUT01000002.1, from coordinate 62,459 downwards.
GAAGCGGGGAGACGTTGCTTTTTCCCGTTATAAAATCGGTTCTGTCCGGCGTTGACGCTCCGCTTATGACGATCACGTCGATATGATCCTGGTCGCAAAGGGCTTTTGTGTGCTTTGTTATAAGCTCATAAAAATACACGCCCGCAAGCGGCCCGAGCCCGCCGAGAATTCCGAGAACTTTCTTCGGATGTGACATTTATATATCTCCGTTTTTTCTGTATTTTCCGTAATAACGGAAGTTGTGCACGGCGACAAAAAACAGCCTCTTCGGATTTTTCAAATCCTTTCCATACCAGAGCGAAGAGAATGATTTTCCGCTCCGCACAAGGCTTTTCAGCTTTTTCACCGTTTCTTTGTCTGCATATTTATATACGATTGGCTTCGGAACCGTATGCCAGAAAACTTCGGTTTGGCAGATTTCGCAGTCGCCCGAAAGCAGACCGTGACGGTCATAGATTACGGTCTTTGCGATGTTTTGTCCTGCCGAGGTAACATAATAATTGCTTCTGCCCTGACGCAGGTTGATCTCAAACACCTTGAACTTTCCGTCGCGCGAGTCGTATTTTATATCGAAATTCGAAAAGCCCATATAGCCGATCTCATCAAGAAATTTTATAAGAATATCGGTAATTTCCGGATGATTTTCAGTTATGACGGCTGTGTGATTGCCGAGCCCCTTCGGCGTGTGGTCTTCAAGAAGCACGTGACCGAGACACGCTTTTTTAACTTTTCCGTCCGTGCCGGAATAGCAGGTGAGAACGTACATCATGTCATCTCCGCCGGGTATCATATCCTGAATTATGAGCGATTCTTCATAGCCTGCGCCGAAGATTTTTCCTGCAATCGCCTTTGCCTCATCTTCGTTTTTTGCACAGTAGACCTTTTTTATTCCGTCAAACGGGTGTTTCCAGTATGACGAGGAATGAGACGGCTTGATTATCACCGGGTATGAAAAGCCGAGAATCTCTTCGGAGAGAGAATCCGCTTTGTTATCGGGGCGGAGGATGAACGTTTTCGGATAAGGAATACCGTATTTTTCGCACATCGAATAAAACGATTCCTTTGTTCCGAGCGTCTCCGCCATGCCGGCTGTGACGCATGGGCAGAAATAATATTTTGAAAGCACGTCTCTGTTGCGGATGATCATTTCGGCATATTCGTCCGTACAGCCGAAGAGATAAAGCTCCTCGCCTGCGTGATTTTCGGCAAATGAGACGAGAAGGGAAACGGTTACGCTGTCATCCGAGAGCCCTTTTTCGACCGCGAATTTTACTATATCGCTGTGATTCGTCGCTCCGAGGGGGTATTTCCCGAACGCATACGAAATTGCACCGCAATATTCGGAAAATGCGCGCGCAACGCTATATGAATTAAGATCCGCGCCGAGGAGCACGGGCGTAATTTTTGCGGAATTCAAAACAAAAACCTCTTATAAAATCTTTGATAGAGATAGTATATCACAAAATACGGAAAAATAAATAGCAAAATAATAAAAACGGAGTGAATTTTCACTCCGTTTTTGTAACTGACTTTTTGTAAACCGGCTTATTGTGTGTTATTTTTTATCTTGAGAGCTCTTGTTGCATTGAGCACGGCGATCACCATTACGCCGACATCGGCGAAAATCGCAATCCACATATTTGCTATGCCGATTGCTCCGAGCACGAGGCACACGAACTTGACAGCGAGCGCAAAGACAATGTTTTCCTTGACTATTCTCAGCGTTTTTCTGGATATCTTCATCGCAAGAGCGATCTTTGAGGGCTTATCGTCCATAAGGACAACGTCCGCCGCTTCGATTGCCGCGTCACTGCCGAGCGCGCCCATCGCAATTCCGATATCCGCACGGGAGAGAACGGGTGCATCGTTTATTCCGTCGCCGACGAACGCCAGCGTTTCGCCCTTCTGCTTTCCGGCAAGGAGCTTTTCAACTTCGCTGACCTTGTCGGCGGGGAGGAGCTCACTTCTGACGGTGTCTATTCCGAGGTTGCCGGCAACCTTCTCGGCTGTGGCTTTTGAGTCGCCCGTCAGCATGACGGTTTTTATTCCTGCTGCTTTAAGCTCTGTCATCGCCTGCTCTGAATCGGGCTTGACAACGTCCGAAATCGTGATACAGCCGATATATTTTCCGTCCTTTGCAACGTAGACAACTGTTCCGTCATTATGCTCGGATGTGATACTTGCTCCGCAGAGCGTCATGAGCTTTTTGTTGCCCGCGCAAATCGTGCTTCCGTCGACCGTAGCGCTGACGCCGTGTCCTGCGATCTCCTTGATGTCGCTTGCGTCTTCCTGCGAGATATCTTTTCCGTAAGCCGACCTGATGCTCTGGCTTATCGGATGACTTGACGCACTTTCGGCAAGCGCGGCAAGACGGAGAAGATCATCGACCGATACGCCGTCTTCGGGGTAAATGCCCGTGACCTCAAACACGCCCTTTGTAAGCGTGCCGGTCTTATCAAACACGGTATATTTCGTGTTTGAAAGCGCTTCGAGATAGTTCGACCCTTTTACAAGAATACCGTTTTTGGAGGCGCAACCGATACCGCTGAAAAAGCTCATCGGAATCGAAATGACGAGGGCACACGGGCAACTGATTACAAGGAACGTAAACGCTCTTGTCAGCCAATCCTGCCATTGGGACGGATTTCCCGCAATTACGTTGAATATCGGCGGAACGGCAGCCAGAATGAGTGCGCCTGCGCAGACAATCGGGGTATAATAGCGGGCAAACTTTGTTATGAAGTTCTCCGAGCGTGACTTTTTCATGCTTGAATTCTCAACAAGGTCGAGAATTTTGGAGGCCGTCGACTCGCCGAAGCTCTTTGTCGTTTTCACGCGGATAACGCCCGTCATATTGACGGAGCCGCTGATGACTTCATCACCGGTTTTTGCGTCACGCGGAAGGCTTTCGCCCGTCAGAGCGCTTGTGTTGAGAGTCGTGCTTCCTTCTTCGATTATGCCGTCTATCGGCACTTTTTCGCCGGGATTAACGGTTATAACCGTGCCGATCTCAACCTCCGAAGGGTCAACACGGACGAGCTTTCCGTCCTTTTCGACGTTCGCATAGTCCGGTCTGATATCCATAAGAGCGGAGATACTCTTTCTGCTCTTGCCGACGGCAATGCTCTGGAAGAGCTCGCCGACCTGATAAAAGAGCATAACGGCAACGCCTTCTTTGAAGTCGCCGAGACCGACCGCACCGACCGTTGCAACTGCCATAAGGAAGTTTTCGTCAAAGACCTGCCCATGGAAAATCCCGAGGACGGCTTTTCTCAGAATGTCATAGCCTATGACAAAATAGGGAACAAGATAAATTGCAATCCTCAGATACTTGCTCGGTTCAAGAAATTTGTCGAGAACAATCGCAGCGGCGAGAAGCACGGCAGACGCAATTATTCTGATAAGTACCCGTTTTTGTTTTCTTGTCATTTGAAATCGCCTCTCTTAAATATATATGTCGCAGTCGCTCTCAACTTTTTTGCAATTCTTTCTGACCTGCTTCATGACGGATTTTTCATCTGCGCCGTCTGCAAAATCGACCTTCATTTTGAGAGTCATAAAGCTGACCTGAGCATCCTTTACGCCGTCCGTGTTCTTTGCGGCATCTTCCATTTTGAGCGCACAAGCCGCGCAGTCTACGTCGATATCATAAGTTTTCATAATTTTTTCTCCTTTGATTATTTTTTATTCTTCAACGTGTTCCATGCCCATGCTGAGCATTGTTCTGACGTGGTCGTCATCGAGCATATAGAAAATGATTTTTCCGTCTCTGCGGAAGCGGACGAGCTTTGCGTCCTTCAAAATTTTCAGCTGGTGGCTGACAGCCGACTGGCTTATTCCGAGCAGCTGCGCCATATCGCCGACGCACAGTTCACTTTCAAAGAGGGCATATAGTATTCTGATTCTTGTCGAATCGCCGAATACCTTGAAAAGCTCCGCGAGGTCATAAAGATATTCTTCCGCCGGCTGACTGTCCAGCACTTTTTTCACAACGTCCTCCCTTGCCGCGAGATATTCGCTGTCCTGCGGGTTTTTTATTTCCTGTGCCATTTTGGTTCCTTTCCGATGATTTAATCATCTTCTCGTTTGTACATATGTAATTATATTCATATGTTCATGTTTGTCAATAGGTTTTTGAAAAAAAGTCTGAAAAAATTATAAAAAATATATGGTGGGGAGGTTTGCGGTTTTTTGCTTCGGAAATCCGACAAAAAATAATGCGAAAAAGCTCAATATAAGCATATTTCGGAGAGCAAAAGCAAAAAATACCCACCCTTTCGCGGGTGGATATTTTCGTATATTTGATTTTATCAGAATGCCCAGTTGCCGTCGCGGAAGATGGGATAAATTTTGCCATCCGCGCCGACAGCGTCGATTGAAAGATCGGGCGAGCCTATCATAAAGTCAACGTGAATCATAGAGTCATTTACGCCGAGCTTATGACATTCTTCAAGAGTTTTTGTTTCGAAGCCTTCGATACAGTTTTCAAATCCCGCGCCGAGAGCGAGGTGACAGCAAGCATTTTCATCAAAAAGCGTATTGAAGAAGGTAACCTCCGAGTTTCTTATCGGCGAATCATATGGAACAAGGGCACATTCGCCGAGATATGACGCACCTTCGTCCATAGATATCATAGAGCGCAAAAGTGCTTCGTTTTTTTCCGCCTTTACGTCTGCGACTTTTCCGTCCTTGAAGGTGACGGAGAAATTTTCAATAAGTTCGCCTCTGTATGAAAGGGGACGCGTTGCAACGACAGTTCCTTCTGCCTTGCCTCTCATCGGGGAGGTATAGACTTCTTCTGAGGGGATGTTCGGGTTATAGAGCGTGCCGCCGATTGTTCCTTCCTCGCCACCCGCAAAGACAGCTTCGGGGATAAGTCCGACCTTGAAATCAGTACCGTTTGAGGAGTGATAGCGGAGCTCGGTTGCGTGAATACCGTTGAGATATTTGCAACGGGAGGAGAGATCTGCGTTGTGCTCGTCCCAAGCGGCGACGGGGTCTGCGCCGTCTGCGCGGGAGGTATAAAGAATCATTTCCCAGAGCTTTTCAATTGCTGCGCTCTTGCGGAGATTCGGGAATACCTTCTTTGCCCATTTTTCGCCCGGAACTGCGGCAATGCACCATTGATACTTGTTTTCCATTCTGTCACGAATAGGCTTTATAATCGGATATTGCTTCTGCTGAACCTCCGCAACCTTCTTCTGGTTAATGCCCTTGAGACCGTCCGGATCTTCGCTTTCGAGATATATCATAGCGGGGAGGGTGTCCGCGCGGTGTTCGAGCTTTTTCAGCGACCATTCCTCAACCTTTGAAAGAACGGAGGTCTTGCAGTGACGGTATGTCACCTTTGCCATCGGCTGATATGACCAGTCGACAGAGACAAGGCGTGCGCCCGCTTTATAACATTCCTCTGCCACCATTTTTACAAATTCGGGCTGATCGAGGTCAGCGCGGATGACAACATCCTGACCTTTCTGAACGTTCACGCCCTTTCTTGCGATAAGACGCGCATAATTCTGTAAAACTGTTTTTTTCATAATTTATCCTTCCTTTATTATAATGTAATGACTATTTTGTGCTCGCCTTTTATGCCGCGGGGCAGGGTGAGCGATGAGGGGGCGCCGTCGAGTGTACACAGCGTTTTTCCGCCGATCCTCGCAAAGCCGAGCGGCTTTCTGACGGTTACGTCAAGCGTCGCTCCGCCCGTCTTGATCTTATAGCTCATTTCCGTTTTGCCGGGGAAAATGACCGGCGAAAGGGAAATGCCGTCCTTTGTATATTCAATGCCGAGCATTTCAAAGAGCGTCAGCGCAAGCCAACTCGCCGTACCGGAGAGCATAGGACCGATGTTTTCTCCGGATTGACTGTTGTTGTACTGCGTGCAGTAGCGCGGGTTGCCCTTCAGAACGAACGGATTTTCAAGAGTTTTATAAGGCAAAATGAAGCCGATTGTCTCAAATGCGAGGGAAGCAAGCGCAGCGGCGAGAGTTTCGTCTTTTACCTGCTTTGCGGCTTTCAGCATTGCGGCGGTCGCCATCATATTTGCGTGCTTGAAAACGCCGCCGTTTTCTCTGTCTCCCGGAAAATAGTTGACGGCGGAATTGCCCGCCTTCAGCCTTTCGAGCGCCGCCGGCGTGCAGAGCTTCAGTCCCGCGCCGGTGCGAAGATATTTATTGACCTTTCCGAGCATTTCGGAAATCTGATTTTCCGTCGCAACGCCCGAAAGTATCGACCATGAAAAGGAATTGAGATAGTACGTGCCGTCGATGCTGTCGTCTGCGCCGAGTCCGTCGCCCGCGGAGCCGAGATAGCCGGCTCCTCTGTCGCCTCCTATCATCGCGCGGACGAAAAATCCGTTTTTCCAGCAGCTCTGCTGAATTTTCGCTGTAAGCTCCTCTGAATTCTTTCTTATTCCTTCCTCTACCCTCGCTTTTCCGAGCATATCTGCAAGCTCCGAAATTTCGTCATATGCGATTTTCAGAAGGAACGCGTTCATAACGCTTTCCGAGAGGTTGTTTTCAAACGGTACGCCGTATTTTTGTCCGTTTTTTCTTAGCTGCTCCGCGTATTTTGCCTGCTTTTCGGGGCCGGAGAGAAAATCGGCGTCAAGACGCAGACAGTCGTTCCAGTCGCCCCGGTCCATAAGAGGCAGGCCGTGAGCACCGACGGAAATCTTTCCGCTGTATTCGACGGTTTTCAGCAGCGTTTCAAAAACGGTTCTGCGGCTCGTGCCCTCGGCGGTGACCTCTTCCGTCAGAAGAAAATCCGTGTCCCCCGTAAGGATGACGTATCTGTAAACCGCCTGCGCAAGCCAGAGCCCGTCATCGGAGCAGATACCGGGTTCTTTGCCGGTTTCATAGAAATTATGGTTTGTATATCCCATTTCATATACGTTGCGAACCCACGAAAGAAGCATTTCGCGCACGAGACCGCTTTTGCCCATCGAAACGAAATAATAAAGTGCGGCTTCAACATCCTGAATTTCGCGGAAACCTATCTCGCGGAAAGCCTTCTGCGCCCACGCAAACGATCGTGACACAAACGACTGATAACAGACCTGAAATGGCAGATTTTCGCCTGTGTAGGTGTCAAAGAGTCTATTGCCGGATGATATTTTGATATATGACGCAAAGTCCGATTGGAATTTTATCTGTCTTTCGAGCGCCTCCTCTGCCGCGCCGTCTGCTCTGTATTTTTCAAGCAACTTTTCAAGAGCGGAGAGGAACGGCGCGTCGTCTCCGTCGGCGACGGTCATCATTCCGACGAGCGACAGAAGCTCCGCTTTTTCGCCCGATTTTACGGTGACCGACTTTTCCATAGCAAAGAAGGACACGGTTTTTCTCGCTTTCTTTGACGAAAGCCTTGCCCCGCCTGCGGGGTGCTCAAGCGAGCCGTTTCCGATGAACTCGGAATAGCTCGTGCAGTAGTCATCAAAGCATTTGCCGCCCGAAATAAGAGTTGCAAATCGCTTCTGCGGAGAAAGATATTTCGGGTTCGGGTGAGGCGTTATGAAAACGGGCTTGCCGTTCTCGCAGGTGACGCCGCCCTCCCAGGTGACGCTTGCATAGATGATGTCGTTCATCATTGACTCGGGCGAGCAAAGCCCGAAGCAGCCGCTTGCGACAATCCGGAGTGTTCTGTCTTTTCCGGATGTGTTTTCAATATTCATAATCTGTGCTTCCGTAGCCTCCGGCATACCTTCGTCCTGCGGAAGGATGAATATTGTTCTCTTTATTTTCAGCCCGCATTCCGTTTCGTATTCGATGACGGTTCTGTTTCTCATATGACGGCAAACCGCGGTTCTGACGTTTTCCCCGATGTTTGCAGAATAGAATATCTGTCTGCCGCCTTCATATATATAAAACTGGCGGTTTGCTGGGTCGCCGTTTTCCTCGGGGTTGAGAGTGTATCTTGTCGCAAGCACCTGTTTTGCCGCACCTGCGCGGAAAGACCCTCTGCCGAGCGAATCGACCGCGCTTTTCGGCGTTGTCATCATAGGCGAGGGGAACCCCGTTCTGTTACCAAGGAGGAGGTTTATATCGTAATGACAGCCGATTTTCGGCGTTTTGAGGTCTATTATATGCTCGCCTTCATCGCCTATCCTGCCCCTTGCGCAAACAACGGCAGAGGCAAGCCCGATAAGTCTTTCCGATATTTCTTTCGGGAGAGAAATTTCGTTCCTGCCCGAAAAATGACGGACTGAGTCTTTTGAAAACGAGAAAAGATTATCACATCCGCGGTATTCCGAAAGATAGCGGGAGATGACCTCGTCATTTTCAAGTGCCAAGCATATAGGCGCATAAAAGGGAAGCCCGCAGACGCAGAGAAGCCCACCGTCTGTCTCGGTGACGTCGGTTATATTTTCGGCTTTATCTCCGAAAACGACCTTCGGATCTTTATGCAGGGACTGTATTTCGTCCCGCGCGTTTTCTCTTGTAAGAGCCATTGCAATTCCACCTTAATTTATTACTACGAATAATATATCATTCCGGCGGGATTTTTTCAATATTATTTGAAAAAAATGCGTTTTTGCGGGGAAAATCAAAGATTTTTTCGCAAAAAACCATTGACAAATGCCCCACGATGCGCTATTATAATACCAACCTACCCGATAGGTAGGGATTGAGACGACAAACCAACAAAAAGGAGAAAAGAATTATGTCAAAGATATACAGATCTGCAGATGAGCTCATCGGCGGCACGCCGCTTATGGAGCTGACTCACATAGAAAAAGAGCTCGGACTGAAAGCGAAAATCCTCGCAAAGCTGGAGTATTTCAATCCGGCGGGCTCCGTCAAGGACAGAATTGCAAAGGCGATGATAGATGACGCGGAGGAGAAGGGACTTCTCAAAAAGGGCTCTGTTATAATCGAGCCGACCTCCGGAAATACAGGGATAGGGCTTGCATCCGTTGCGGCTGCAAGGGGTTACAGAATTATAATCGTAATGCCGGAAACGATGTCCGTCGAGCGCAGACAGATAATGAAGGCATACGGCGCAGAACTTGTTCTGACAGACGGCACAAAAGGAATGAAGGGCGCGATTGAAAAAGCGGACGAACTTGCAAAAGAAATACCGAACAGCTTTATCCCCGGGCAGTTTGTAAATCCCGCAAACCCTAAGGCGCATTTTGAGCATACAGGTCCCGAAATTTACGAAGATACGGACGGAAAAGTTGACTTTTTCGTTGCGGGCGTCGGCACGGGCGGAACGATAACGGGCGTCGGCGAATATCTCAAATCCAGAAAGCCCGACGTAAAAATCGTGGCGGTTGAGCCTGCAACCTCTGCTGTACTTTCAACGGGTGTTGCAGGAGCGCATAAGATTCAGGGAATCGGCGCGGGCTTTGTTCCCGACGTGCTTGACACGAAGGTTTATGACGAGATAATCCCCGTTTCAAACGAGGACGCTTTCGCAACCGGTAAGCTGATCGGCAAAAAAGAGGGCGTGCTTGTCGGAATTTCGTCCGGTGCGGCACTTTCCGCGGCGATTGAGCTTGCAAAACGCCCCGAAAACGCAGGGAAGAACATAGTTGTTCTTTTCCCGGACACCGGCGACAGATACCTCTCCACACCGCTCTTTGCGGACTGACGCGGTCGTCGGCAGAAAGAAGTAAGCTATGATAACGACACGCGGAAGATATGCGCTGAGGGTTATGGTTGATCTCGCAGAGCATCGCGGAGCGGGATATATCCCGATGAAGGAAATTGCGGACAGGCAGGGGCTTTCCGTAAAATATATGGAAAGAATTATGCCCGCGCTGACAAAATGCGGGCTTGTCGAAGGGTCGCACGGGAAGGGCGGAGGCTATCGTCTTTCTGTCGATCCCGATGACTGCACCGTGCTCGACGTGCTCCTTGCTGCCGGAGAGGAGATTGCGCCCGTCGCCTGTCTTGAAGGCGGGGAGAGCGGTTGCGCAAGAGCCGCCGAATGTCGGACGCTTGCCGTTTGGAAGGAATATTACAGGCTGACGCTTGAATATTTCCGCGGAATAACACTTTCATCGCTTGCGCAGGGCGACGCGGCGGATAATTACGTTATATAAAGCAAAAACCGTCGCTGAGCCGCGACGGTTTTTAACTATTGTTTTTCAATCAGTCCTGAGCGGGAGCCTCAACAGGGCAAACGCCTGCGCAGGTTCCGCAATCGATGCACTCATCGGCATTGATAACATATTTTCCGTCTTTTTCGGAAATGCAGGATACGGGGCAGTTGTCTGCGCAGGATCCGCAGCCGATGCACTTTTCGGGATCAATTACATAAGGCATAGTATATTCTCCGTTCCGACGGCGCAAGCCGTCTTTTTTTTATTTGTCAATTCATTGTATCACAAAACTGTGAAAAGTCAAATGTTTTTTTGAAAATTTATAAAAAACTTAAGGAAAAAGCGGCATTTTTTCAAAGTTTGGGACAGAATTGATAAAACCTTAGCGTCAAAATGTATTTTTCGTGAATAAAAAGCACGAAAATATTTAATTTCGGAATAAATATGCAAAAAGTCTTGACAAATATTCAGAAGTGTGGTATCATTTGTGCATAAAAATTCAGAAATTACTTTGCGGAGGCAAATATGAAAAAAGAAAATATAAAAAAAGTTGTTTTGGCGTATTCGGGCGGACTTGACACGTCAATCATAATTCCGTGGCTCAAGGAAAATTACAATAATTGCGAGGTCATCGCCGTTTCGGGAAATGTCGGTCAGGCGGACGAGCTTGAAGGACTTGAGGAAAAAGCCATCAAAACAGGCGCCTCAAAGCTCTATGTTCTCGATCTTACGGACGACTATGTCGACAATTACATAATCCCGACGATGAAGGCGGGCGCTGTATATGAGGAATACCTGCTCGGTACCTCGCACGCGCGCCCCTGCATTGCAAAGGGACTTGTTGAGATTGCAAAGAAGGAAGGCGCCGATGCGATCTGTCACGGTTGCACCGGAAAGGGCAACGATCAGGTGCGTTTTGAGCTTGCAATAAAGCATTTTGCGCCGAATATGCCGATAATCGCGCCGTGGCGTGAGTGGAGCATAAAATCGCGTGAGGAAGAGATCGAATATGCGGAGGCGCACAATATTCCTCTCAAAATAAACCGCGAAACGAACTATTCAAAAGATAAAAACCTTTGGCACCTTTCTCATGAAGGGCTTGACCTTGAGGATACGGGCAACGAGCCTCAATACGAAAAGAAAGGCTTTCTTGAAATGGGAGTTTCTCCGATCGACGCTCCCGACAAGCCCACATATATAGAGCTTGATTTTGAAAAAGGCGTTCCCACCGCTCTCAACGGCGAAAAAATGAGCGCGAAGAACATTATCCTGAAGCTCAACGAGATCGGCGGCAAAAACGGAATAGGAATTCTGGACATAGTCGAGAACCGTCTTGTCGGAATGAAGTGCCGCGGCGTTTATGAAACGCCGGGAGGCACGATACTTTACAAGGCTCATTCCGTGCTTGAACAGATTTGTCTTGACAAGATGACAATGCATGAAAAGCAGAAGCTCTCGATAACCTTTGCGGAGCTTGTCTATAACGGTCAGTGGTTTACGCCGCTCCGCGAGGCGCTTTCCGCCTTTGTCGACAAGACGCAGGAGAAGGTGACGGGCAAGGTGAAGCTCAAGCTCTATAAGGGCAACATGATAAATGCGGGCGTATGGAGCGATTATTCGCTTTACAGCGAGGAGATTGCAACCTTCGGCGAAAGCGATTACAATCAGAAGGATGCCGAAGGCTTTATAAACCTTTTCGGACTGCCGATAAAGGTGCAGGCAATGGTTGACGAAAAGAACGAAAAATAAAAATACGGAAAGCGTCGGCTGCGGCGGGCGCTTTTCTTTGCGGAGATATATATGGGAAAAATGTGGGAAGGAAGAACGTCCGCTGTGACAGACAAGGCGGCTGACAGCTTCAATTCTTCAATCGGGTTTGACAAGAGGATGTTCCGTCAGGACATAGCGGGCAGCATAGCGCATGCTTCAATGCTGGCGTCGAAGGGGATAATACCGGCAACTGATGCAGATCTTATAACAGAGGGACTTTGCGGAATTCTTTCCGATATCGAAAGCGGCGCGCTCGAAATCGACCTTTCATGCGAGGATATACATATGTTTGTCGAACAGGAGCTGACAGCCCGCATAGGCGAGGCGGGGAAAAAGCTCCACACGGCGAGAAGTCGTAACGATCAGGTCGCACTTGATATGAGAATGTACCTGCGGGACGAGACGGACGGGATAAAGGCGATGCTTATCGACATTATATCCGTCCTTTGCGGTCGCGCGGCGGAGGAGAAGGAAACAATAATGCCGGGGTATACGCATATGCAGAGGGCGCAGCCCGTGACGCTCGGTCATCACCTGATGGCGTATGCCAATATGTTTTCGCGCGATGTTGACCGTTTTTCTGATTGTCGGCGCAGGATAAACGTCTCGCCGATAGGCTCTTGTGCTCTGGCGGGCACAACGTATGACACCGACCGCAAAGGCGAGGCGACGCTTCTCGGCTTTGACTCCGTTTGCGAAAACAGTCTGGACGGCGTTTCGGACAGGGATTTCTGCATAGAGTTTCTGTCATGCGCGGCAACGCTTATGATGCACCTTTCCCGCCTTTCCGAGGAGCTTGTGCTCTGGTCAGGATGGGAGTTCGGTTTTGTTGAGATCGCGGACGCTTACACGACCGGCTCATCGATTATGCCGCAGAAGAAAAATCCCGATATGGCGGAGCTTATCCGAGGAAAAACGGGCAGGGTATACGGAGCGCTTGTGTCAATGCTCACCGTAATGAAGGGACTTCCGCTTGCGTATAACAAGGACATGCAGGAGGATAAGGAAGGACTTTTCGACGCCGTCGATACGGCGAAAGCCTGCCTTTCGCTCATGACAAAAATGCTTTCCGGCTGTAAATTCAAGCGGGAAAACATGAAAAACGCGGCGGCAAAAGGCTTTATCAACGCAACCGACCTTGCCGACTATCTTGTGAAGAAGGGTATGCCGTTCCGTTCGGCATATAAGGTGTCGGGGCAGATAGTTTCGGAATGCATAAGCTGCGGGTGTGTGCTCGAAACGCTTCCGCTTGACGACTACCGGAAGCACAGCGAGCTTTTTGACGCGGACGTTTATGACGATATAGATCTTTCCGTGTGCGTGAAAAAACGTATATCATACGGTGGAACGTCACCGCTTTCGGTTGAGACGCAAATTAAACACATGAAAGAAAAATTCAATATAGAATAAGAAAGCCGGAGGCAGTTGCCTCCGGCTTTCTGTATATTTTTTGATTTAATTTTCGCTGTATGTGAACGTTTCCCAGGGAATATTCACGGGCTTTTTCTCCGTGAGTATCTCGTCTATATGCATAAGGAGAGGGAAGTCCGCAAGGTCAAGCGCGCCTTTTTCGGCGCTGATCTTGACGGCTCTTGCAACTCTTTTTGCAACGACGAGCGATTCAAGCGTTACGCCTGCAAGTTCCTTCTGCGCTTCATCTATATCAAGTCCTCTGCCGAGCAGTATGCCGACGAGTCTTGTTCTGCCGCCGTAAACGGTTACATACAGGTCGCCTATGCCGACGCCGAGGTTATTGAGCGTGAGCGCTTTCTGGAATTCGAGAAGGCGATACATTTCCTTCATGCTCTGACCAAATACCGCTGCCTGAGAGTTGAAATGAAGAACGCTGTCAATTCCGAATGCCTTCTGGTTGAGGCCGATCGTCAGCGCAATGCCGAGAGCATAGCCGTTTTTAAGGGCAACAGCACTTTCGATACCGACGACGTCGGTCGTTGTGCTGATATGATAATACTCTGTTGTCATAACCTTTTTCAGGGTTGCGAGAGCGGCTGTGTCCTTGCCGCAGAACGAGACCTCTGTCTGGTCGTGAGCGACAAGCTCATAGCTTGTGCATGGACCGCCGACAGCGCAAAGCGAAACCTTTTTGCCGATCTCGTCAAGTTTTTTCTGCCAGAACTCGGGGTATGTCATAAGCTTGCCGTCGGGCATGTCGATAAGACCTTTTGTGACGGTGAGTACGATTATGTTTTCCGGAAGGACGGGAAGAACCTTTTCCGCAAACCAGTCAACGCCGAAGCTGCTGACACCGCCGATTACGATATCCGTGCCGACGAGAGCTTCTCCAACCTCTTCAAACTGATAATATTTTAAGCCTGCGGGAAAATCCTTTTCAAACTTCGGGTGGCGACCCGTTTTTCTGCAAGCGTCTATAATGTCTCTGTCGAGATGAGTTCCGACGAGGCGGACTTCGTTTCCGTTCTCTCTTGCGGGGAAGGCGAGAGCCGAACCCATCATTCCCGAGCCGATGATTGTGATAACTGCCATAGATAGTTCTCCTTGATTTACAATTTATACGGGCGGCTTTCGCCGCCCGCATGATTTTTATTACATGAGTGAGAGGTAAAGTGCCTTTATCTCTTCAACGCTTGTGTCTCTGGGGTTGCCGGGACGGCAAGCGTCCGCATAAGCGGATTCTGCAAGGAACTGAACGTCCTCGGGTTTAACGATTTCTTTGAGGTCTGCGGGAATGCCGACATCCTTTGAAAGCTGCTTGACAGCATCAACAGCCGCCTTGCGGTATTCGTCCTGTGTCATATTTTCCGTGCCCTTGACGCCCATAGCCTGCGCAATGTATTTGTATTTATCGCCTGTGCAGGGAGCGTTGTACTCCATAACCGTCGGAAGGATGATAGCGTTTGCAACGCCGTGAGGAGTGTCATAAAGTGCGCCGAGAGGATGAGCCATTGAGTGAACGATGCCGAGGCCTACGTTCGAGAAGCCCATTCCTGCAACGTACTGACCGAGAGCCATATCCGTTCTGCCTTCGGGAGTGTTGTCAACTGCGCCGCGGAGAGAACGTGAAATGATTTCGATAGCTTTGAGATGGAACATATCGGAAAGCTCCCACGCGCCCTTTGTGATATAGCCTTCAATAGCGTGTGTAAGCGCGTCCATACCTGTTGCGGCTGTGAGACCCTTGGGCATGCTTGACATCATATCGGGGTCAACAACTGCTACTACGGGAATGTCGTGAACGTCAACGCAAACCATCTTGCGGTTCTTCTGAACGTCAGTGATAACGTAGTTGATGGTAACTTCGGCTGCCGTGCCTGCCGTTGTCGGAACTGCGATTATCGGAACAGCCTTGTTCTTTGTCGGAGCAACGCCTTCAAGAGAACGAACGTCCGCAAAGTCGGGATTGTTTATGATTATACCGATAGCCTTTGCCGTATCCATGGAAGAACCGCCGCCGATGGCGATGAGGTAGTCCGCGCCTGCTTTTTTAAAAGCTTCAACGCCTGCCTGAACGTTTTCTATTGTGGGGTTCGGCTTGATTTCGGTGAACATGGCATAAGCAAGACCTGCTTTGTCAAGAAGATCGGTTACTTTCTGCGATACGCCGAATTTTACAAGGGAAGGGTCGGAGCAGACGAGAGCCTTCTTGAAGCCTCTTGCCTGTGCTTCCGTCACGATGTTGGCGATAGCGCCGCTTCCGTGATAAGATGTTTCATTGAGTACAAATCTCTGTGACATAATAAAATATCCTCCGTTTTTGTATTTGTTTGCGGGAAGCCCGCACTCTGGACACTATTTTATCACCAAAAGAAAATAAATTCAATCGTGTTCATAAAAAATTCCCCAAACTTGACAAAAAAATTCGCATATGATATAATATTTGCACCAAAATTTATCACATGGGAGGTTTTTCTTGATGGAAGAGAACAAAGTAAACGTTAAAAAATTGACACTTATTGCCGTTTCCGCGCTGTTGTTCTGCGTTATCGTGGGTGCGCTCGTTTTCATTTTCGGAAAAACCGACGACACGTTTTCCCTTGAAGGAAAGTCATATGTTCTTGAAGATCCTGACGGGAAAAATCCGACTTATATCAGCTTCAAGGACGGGAAGTTCGGTCTTGAATTCTCGCCAATAAGCAGTTATTTCGGAGCGGGAGATTACAAGATTGAGGGCGACGTTCTGACCCTGCCGACTTATGACGAAAGATACGTTTACAGGTTCTTTATAAAGGACGGCGGCGACAGGCTCGTTTTTGACGGAGAAAATTCTTCCGATATGGTGTGGTTCTCCTTCATGAAGGACGGCTCGGAATTTATAATTTCCGAAAACCGCGTTCCCGAGCTTTCGGAAAAGGTGTTCACGTGCAAATACGGTGACCCTACAAGACTTACGACAATTGACCTTTCAATATTTTCAAGCAACGCGTTCCATCTGAAAATCACGCCGACCGTTCTCGATACGGTTTACGGCATGGTTGGCAAAGAGGGCGATAATGTGCTCGTGCTTTCGACAAGCGAAGGCATTATTGCGAGATTCCGCATTGAGGACGGCGGCGAAAAGCTCGTTTTCATTGAGGGCAGCTTCAATTCCGCTACATCTGATGGAAGTATGCTTATGACGGGCGCCGAACTTACTGTTTCAAAGGTTTACTGAGAATAATTAAAAGGGAAACGAAAATTTCGTTTCTCTTTTTTTGCATTTGGGGTTGAATATTGTACGCTCGTACTGTATAATATAAAAACATAAAGAAAAAATCACCCGAAAGGCAGAAGAATTATTATGAGAGCAGACGGAAAAATCGTAAAAAACGTAGACCCCATGTACACTCTGGCACCGTATTTTATGCGTCATCGCTACGATGCGCAGAATATGATAACGGTCAACGTGCCGTATGACAATATACACGATTACGTTATCGACGCAAGAAAAAGAGGGATAAAGCTCAGCCATATGACAGTTGTTATGGCGGCGATTGTGCGCGGATTTTCACAGTTTCCGCAGCTCAACAGATTTGTTGTCAACAGTAAAATATACGCTCATAACGAGCTGACGGCGGGAATGGTTGTACTTCGTCCGGGCGAAGGAGATCCTTCGATGAGCAAGATGAAGTTCGATATTTACGATACGATATTTGATGTAAACGATACGATAAACGAATATGTTGAGGCAAACAACAAGGAGGACAGCTCAAACTCGTCCGATAAGCTCTTCAAGGTGCTCCTGAAGATGCCGTTCCTCGTCAGAATAGGCATGGCGATTCTCCGCGGACTTGACAACCTCGGTTGGCTTCCGAAGGCGATTACGGACGCAAGCCCCTTCCATAATTCCATTGTAATAACCAACCTCGCAAGCATAAGAACAAACCATATTTATCACCATGTTTACGGCTTCGGCACGACGAGCATGATAATTTCCATAGGCAACAATATAAACGTTCCCGTCATGGAGAAGGGTGAGATTAAGCTGAAGAAGATGATGCCGCTGGGAATCGTCATGGACGAGCGAATTGCAACCGGGTGCTATTTTGCGCAGGCGTTTGCCGAGATGGAAAAATACATGAAAAACCCCGTTTTGCTCGAAACTCCGCCGGAAAAGGTGAATGTCGACTATGAATTTGAGGGACTTTCCGAGCGTTTCAAAACAGAAAAAACAAAGCAGAAAGAGGCAAAAAAAGCCGAGAAGGCAAAGAGAAAAGCCGAAAAAGCCGCTGAAAAGGCAAAGCGCAAGGCTGAAAAGGCATACGGCAGATCGTCGAAAAAGAATATCTGAAAACAAAAAATCCGTCCGGATGGACGGATTTTTGTTTTCAGATACGATTCAATAAAATTTCAGCTTGCTTTGATACTTTTTCATGAAGAATACCAGGATTTCTCCGAGCACACCGCAGCAGATTATCTCTCCGAGACCGACCGTGAGGATAAATACGGGCACCGTCGCTCCGCCATAGACCTTTGCGAGGACCGGCGGAAGTATCAACGTGTTTGCAAGTATCGGCGGGATGGGCGCAAGCCCCTTGTTTTTGCGGAAGGCAAACGTCCCGAGTGCTCCGAGAAGGGTTGCGAGCGTTCCGAAGACTATGTCCCAGACGGCACCGCCTGTCAGGATGTTTGTCAGAAGGCAACCGATAGTAAGCCCCGGAATTGCCGCAGGCATAAATGCAGGCAGGACTGTCAGCACTTCGGAAAGCCTCATCTGAACGACGGCATTCCCCGAAAGCCCGAAGGAATAGGCGACGAAGCTGAGCGCCACGTATACGGCGGCGATAAGCGCGCCCTGCGTCATGAAAAGGATTTTGCTGTTTTTCATAAATTTTCATCTCCATAGTTTTGTTTTAAGTGAGGATGGTTACGAACTCACCGCGGATATGTTATCACAAAAACCGCGCCGTTTCAACATTTATATTGACAAAGCCGATGAGATGATATATTATTTACCTATACATTTTACTACGGAGGTAGAATAATGAAAAGAATACTTACAATTCAGGATATATCGTGCGTCGGCAAATGCTCGTTGACCGTTGCACTTCCCATAATATCGGCGATGGGTGTTGAAGCCGCGGTTATGCCGACGGCAGTCCTGTCAACGCATACACAGTTCAGCGGGTTTACTTTCAGAGACCTTACGGATGATATGCTTCCGATAGCGGAGCACTGGAAAAAGGAAAACATCGGTTTTGACGCAATTTATACGGGCTATCTCGGCTCGTTTCGTCAGCTTGAGATCGTCGGAAGTATATTTGACGAATTCGGCACGACGGAAAACAAGATAATCGTCGACCCCGTTATGGCGGACGGCGGAAAACTGTATAAGGGCTTTACGGAGGAATTCGCCCGCAGTATGGCGTCACTCTGCGCAAAGGCGGACGTTATCCTGCCGAATCTGACGGAGGTTTCGTTTATGCTCGGCGTGCCTTATGTCGGAGATGACTATGACGAGGCTTATATAAAAAACATGCTGGAAAAGCTCTGCAATCTCGGCGCAAAAACCGCCGCAATAACGGGCGTTTCGCTTGAAAAGGGAAGGCTCGGCGTTATGTCGCTGAATTCCGAAACGGGCAACTATTTCTATTACGACCGCGAGCATCTGCCCGTTGCATATCACGGTACCGGCGACATATTCGCTTCCGCTTTCACAGGCGCCGTTGCCCTCGGAAAGGGCACGGAGGAGGCGCTGAAAATCGCCGCGGACTATACCGTCGAATGTATCGCGCTCACTTTGAAGGACGAAAACAGAAGAACGTACGGAGTGAATTTTGAAGAAGCAATGCCGTATCTCATAAACAGAATAAAATAAAGAAAAAGCGACCCGGAGAGGGTCGCTTTTTTTAATGTTATTTTGTCAGAATTCTGGGCGATGTCATAATTCCGAAACGCTTTGTCACGTATTCGGGACACCAGAATCTGCCGCCGGGGAGCCACGCGGGCGCGCTGCAATACGGAACGTCCTCATCCGCATTATGCAGAGTGCCGAAGGTGTTTGCACGGTTGCCGTAGACAGTCAGCTCAAGGATGTGCTTTCCTTTGGAAACGTTTCCGAGGCAGAGGCGTGCGGGCGGATAGATCATCGCGCCGAGCTCGTTTCCGTCAAGGCGGACCGTTATGAGAGAACCGCAATAGCGGGTGATCTCAAGCGTTTTCTCGCCGCCGTCGGAATCAAATCCGGTTTTGTATGTTATGTTCCCGCCGTAGAAGGGCATACCCTGATCGACAACATCCCCATAGTGCAGGGATTTCGGCATAGCCGTTATTTTTGCCGTCGCGCCGACGAGAGCAACGCCGAAATTGCCGAGTATAAACACGCTTTCAAGCTGGGTTGCGTCGCCGAAGCGATAATTTATTTCAAGTGTATTTCTGCCCTTTCTTATCGCGGGAAGGGCGATTTTTGTAAGCGCGTCCTCGTCGACATAATACCCGACGGGGATTTTTTCGACTTTTTCTCCGTTGAAGATGATGTCATCCGTAAATTCAAGACATTCGAGCGCAAGCTCCGCACCGACATAGTCAATGTCGCTTTCAAATTCATAGAAAAGTGTGAGCTTTTCCCTCGGATTTTTATCAATAGGGTCTACCCACGGTTGCTTCATCTTGCCGCCGCGCCTGCGGATACCGAGCTCGTCCCTTACGGCGATATCCGTATAAAGAATATCTTTTTCCCGCTTGATTTCTCCGCCGTTCAGACTGTAAGACGGTTTGTCGAGGAGGAGAACGTTCGGCTCTTCAAGGGAGAAACGGGCTTCTCCGGAGAGAAATTCCTCTTTTGAATAAGTCTCCTCGCTTATCTCACCCTCTTCGCCTCTGCCGGCAGTAAGCTCCAGAAGAAGCGACGTGCACGCCCCTCCGATCCATTTTATTACGGTGTCCCCGTCTTTATATTTTGCGGGGAGGGGAGAGATTCTGCCTGTTTCTGTATTCATTTCTCGGACAGCCCATTCACCGGCAATCGTTACGATTGCGGTGTCGACAGAAGAGATGTTATAGTCGCGGGGCTTGAATACGTGAGAAATGAAAAGATATTTCTTTTCTCCGTCCGAGCGGAGCTGATATGCCGCATTTGAATACGGCTCGCCGCCGGAGGTCGATATGCGGATGGTTCTGAAGTCTTCAAGGCTTTTCAGAAGCTCGTCAGAGAAGGGGTTTATTTTCTTGCAGTAGGCGGCAAATTCCTTTGCGCTGTCGCTCTTTTCGGCGTCGACGTATTCTGGAATACTGCCCATAAATATGACCTCGCCGCCCGATTTTCTGAAGTTTTTCAGCGCGTCGAGTGTTGTTTTGCGGATGGTTGTAAGGCTCGGAACGACAACGGCGTCATATTTCATCTCACCTATGGCAAACCCGTTTTCGGTCTTTTTGTATTGCGACGGAAGCAGCGCTTCGCAGACGAAATCAAAATCAATTCCGCCGCAGATGAGCGTCCTTGCGGTGTCACAGAAAAGGTTATCTTTTTCGCGCAGGGTCATTGACGAGCGGTCGTTCGGACCGTAATAGAGCCAGAAGCTCTCAATCGGGTGGATGACGGCGACTCTTACGTCCGCCTTGCCGCGCGTCATTGCGGTGTTGACTCTTGCAAAGTGGTTTTCTATATATTTATATTGCTTATACCAAGGCGATTGATGACCGATTGAGGCGGGGTAATCCCTCTTTGCCTGACCTTTCATAGAAGCCCAATAGAGGTGCGGGACGCGGACGGTCACTCCGAGTGCCGCCTGCCAGTCGCCCTGCATTTTGTGACCGCGGAAATCAAAATCCCATCTTGTAACGCCGTAAAGCTCGGAGAGCACGCCGGGCGCCCCCATCTGACGGCTGACGCTCTGTGCCTGCTTTGCCGTTGTCAGCTCGCGCTTGTCGCAGAGCATATCGATTCCCGGCAGACCGAACCCGCGATACTGGCGCATACAGTCGCCGACGGCGCCCGTCTGTGTGCGGAGGAGCCATTCGTCCATAACGTGTCCGGACATAAGAATGTTGTTTTCTCGGCACCATTTGCCGATATTGTCCGAATAAGCCGAGGCAAAACGCTCGGAGACGTGGTCAAAAAACAGGTATCTGATTTTTGAAAGTCTGCCGCCCGAAAGATTCCAGACAACCTCCGGAATATTATCGATTATGCTGACGCCGTAAGCATTTTTGAAGGTTTCTTCAAAATCGTTTGTGAAGGGAAGTGACGCTCCGCCGTTTTCCTGCTTTGCAAAGCCGAGCGGAGTTGCATGGCTGAACTGCGGCTCGTCCGTAAAGATTGCGGGGACGGCTTTTCCGAATTCATCGCCTACGCAAGACTTGTATTTTTCGTGCGTTATCTCAATAAACTTGTCTATTGCTTCTTTTTTGAGAACATCAACATATGCCTGCCCGTTGAAGCCGGGGTCATCGGCGTCGTATTCAAGATAGGCAAAATATTTTCTGCCTTCGGCTTTGTCGCCTATGCCTATGCGACTGTGCGAAACAAGGTCGCCTTCTTCGTCAAGGATAACGTCATAAGCGGCAACGAAAACATATTTTCCCTTCGGCAGGACCGCCGTTGCTTTGGTTTTGTCATCGTCGAGCGTAAGCGAGCCGTCGTCATACGGAATCGGCGTGACAAACAGCTTCTTGCGACGCATTTCAACATCGCTCGTGACAAATCCTCCCGCATAGCCGGACGGCCATTTGTCCTCGTCATACAGCCATGAAAACATCCCGTTTTCCTTGCCTTTTTCCGTGCAGAAGCGGACGATATCCATAAATTCATCGGAAAGATAGGGCGTTTCAAGCCCGACGCGCGGGTGCATATTATAGCCGCCGAAGCCCATTTCCTTCATATAATCGATCTCTTTTCCGAGCAGATCTTTTCGCAATTTGCAGTTCCACGACCAGAACGGAACGCCTCTGTATTCGCTTGTCGGGTTTTCAAAAAGCTCTTCGGAAAAATTCTCTTTGTTTTTTGGATACAGCATAAAATCTCCTTGATACCTTATAAAACTCCGCCGGTTGGCGGAGTTTTTGTTTGCCTTTATCTTACGATCCCGTAGACTTCGGGATCCTTCTTTGCCGAATTACCGTATGATATTGCGGAGAGATACATTCTTTCCGCCTCCGGCAGTTTTTCTTTTCTGTTTGTATGAAGAATTGCGATGACATCGCCTTTTTTCACGCTGTCGCCTGTCTTTTTCAGGACTTCAAGACCTGCGGCAAAGTCGATTGAGTCGCCCTTCTTTTCACGTCCCGCGCCGAGAATGACGCTTGCCGTGCCGATTTCCGCCGTCTGCATTTTTGTGATGAAGCCGTCTTCTTCGGCTCTGACCTCCGCAGAATATGCGGCTTTCGGGAATTTATCCGTATTTTCGATATAGGAAACGTCGCCGCCCTGCGCCCTGACCATATCAAGGAATTTTGCATAAGCGGAGCCGTCGTCAAGGGCTTTTTCGCAAAGCGCGTGACAGTCGTCTGCGCCCTTGCCGGAGAACAGCGCAACCATTTCGCCCGCAAGCGCAACGCAGACCTCCCGCAGATCGGCGGGACCTTTGCCGCGGAGAATTTCAACGGCTTCGATGACTTCGAGAGAATTGCCGACGTTCTTTCCGAGCGGAGCGTTCATATTCGTCATAACGGCGGCTATGTTTCTGCCAGCCGCCTTGCCGATCGAGACCATCTTTTCGGCAAGAATTTTCGCTTCGGCGGGGTCGGAAATGAAGGCTCCGGAGCCGACTGTAACGTCGAGAACGATATTATGCGCTCCCGCAGCGAGCTTTTTGCTCATAATGCTGGAGGTTATAAGCGGAATGGATTTGACCGTCGCCGTTACGTCGCGCAGGGCATAGAGCTTTTTGTCTGCCGGGTTGAAATCACCGGACTGACCTATGACGCAAATGCCGTATTTCTTTGCGTTTTCCATAAAGACTTCCGGTTCGAGCTCCGTGCAGAAGCCGGGGATCGATTCGAGCTTATCGACCGTGCCTCCCGTGTGTCCGAGCCCTCTGCCGGACATTTTTGCAACCGTGCCGCCGAGTGCCGCCGCTATCGGCGCAACGATGAGAGTTGCCTTGTCGCCGACACCGCCGGTGCTGTGCTTGTCAACGGTATTTTCCAGCGACGAAAGGTCAAGCGTATCGCCGGAGGCTGCCATTGCCTGCGTGAGATCGAGAATCTCACGGTCTGTCATACCGTTGCAACAGATTGCCATAAGCAGAGCGGACGCCTGATAATCCGGTATTTCACCCTTTGCAAAGCCCGAAAGAAAGAAACGTATCTCCTCCTTTGTAAGCTCGCCTTTCTCGCGTTTTTTATCGATTATATCATACATTCTCATATGCAGATCACTCCGTCAGATAAGATTTTGTTCCTTTACAATTTTAACTATTCTGCTCGTTCCGAGTCTGGTTGCGCCGAGTTCGATCATCGCTTCCGCGTCTTCAATTGTTTTAATTCCGCCGGCTGCTTTGATTTTTACGTTCTTACCGACGTGCTTTGCAAAGAGGGCAATATCCTCTCTTGTCGCACCGCCGGTCGAAAAGCCGGTGCTTGTCTTGATGAAGTCGGCGCCGGACTCTGTAACTATCTCGCACATTTTGATCTTTTCATCGTCTGTAAGAAGGCAGGTTTCGATTATGACTTTGAGAATTCTGCCGCCGCATACGGCTTTGAGAGCTCTCAACTCGTCGAGTATCTCGCCGTATTTTCTGTCCTTGAGCCAGCCGATGTTTATAACCGTGTCAATCTCATCTGCGCCGTGAACAAGGGCTTCGCCCGCTTCAAAGCATTTTGCGGCTGTTGTCGAATAGCCGTTCGGAAAGCCGACGACTGTGCATATGGCAAGTCTGTCGCCGACGTATTCTTTAGCCTGCTTTACATAGCTTGCGGGAATACAGACGGACGCCGTGTGATATTTCATTCCGTCATCGCAAACGGCTTTTATCTGCTCCCAGGTAGCTGTCTGGGCGAGAAGGGTATGATCGCAATAACCGAGTATTTTTGAAATTTCCATAAGCAAATTCTCTTTTCTGTATATTATTTGATAGGTATCTGCCGTAATTATATATCATATTTCACAAAAAGTCAATCGATTATATGGATTATCTCTGTGCCGTAAAAAAAGAAAGAAAACATTTGAAAAACTTCTTGACAAAAGCCGATATTGATGATAAAATAGTTAGGCGCTAAAACAAACGGGCCTTTAGCTCAGTTGGTTAGAGCAACCGGCTCATAACCGGTTGGTCTGGGGTTCGAGTCCCTAAAGGCCCACCAGAAAAAGCGAAACCTCAGGGCTTCGCTTTTGTATAGGGGCATAGCTCAGCTGGTAGAGCAGCGGTCTCCAAAACCGCGTGTCGTGAGTTCGATTCTTACTACCCCTGCCAAGTTGTGTGGTCAAAATCGATCCGCACGAGAAAACAAGAGAAAACGGGAGATTTCGAGAGATTTCTCCCGTTTTTTCGTCCCTGCTTTTTTTCGAAAAAATACCGATCCATTTTGCGATTTTTTCCGACCACAAGGATCTGAACCCGCGAAAACGGGATTTTCAAAAAAAAGCGAAACCGAATTGAACAGCCGAAAGGACTTGAACCCACGACACGGTTCCAACCCTTTCGGCTTTTTTGTTGCCTTCACGGATTGTTTACAAATCAGCGACTACAAAATAAATCCCTCGGAGTTGGGTGAAGATTTGAACCCGCGATGCACGCAAAGACAAAAACCACAAAACAACTCCATTTCTCTCTTGGTAGGATTCGAACCCACGAAAGCGCAAAATCTGTTTGTTATCAGTTTGTTTTCTGGACTTTCCGGTATTGGTGTGGTATTGTGTGTGGTTACAGGAGGCGATGAAAATGAAAAAGATGATCGATGAATTATGGGACGGCGAGATCAGCCCACAGGACACCCTGATTTCAGATAATCAGGAATACCGTGAACTGCAACATAGGCAATCCCAAAATAAAGCCGAATTGCTTGAAGCCCTTTCGGATGAGCAGAAAGAACTGCTTGAAAAGTTTTGTGCAACAGAAATCGAGCTGAACGGCATCTCCGAACGCGAAGCCTTTACTGCCGGATTCAAGATCGCCATGCGATTGGCGGAAGAGGCATTCTATGAACCAGAGAACGAGTGAAGAACGACCGCCAAAATCGTTGCCGCAAACGTTTGCACGATATTTTTATAAAAAGTCAATTTCATAGCGATTGAAGGCGAGTCGCTTTAGAATTAACAAGTTTTGTCTATAAGTAGTGACAAAACACCTTGACAACCAAGGCATGATAGGATATAATAATGCGATTTGGTGAATAGGTACCAAATGGGCGGATTGGGATAATTAATTTGGAGGTAGATAGTATGCATGATTTTTGTTATATATCAAAAAAAGATGCTGCCAAAGTAAAAGCGGAGTTGTTAGACATTATCCACGAAGTACAGAATATTGTTAGAGACAAATTCACTTTTCAATTCACCTTTATAGGTAGTTCAAGTAGGAATATGATTACATATGATAGGAAATCAAACATCGGTTTTGATTTCGATGTCAACATTGAAGTTAATAATGCTGCTGAAAACAACAAGCCAAAGGAAATCCGAACAATTATCCGAAAGGCATTGAATAGGGTTGCAAGGCAGCATGGCTATGATTATTGCGAAGACTCCACTCGTGTACTCACAATAAAAAAGAAGGATAGACCAAACTCAAGGATTATTCACAGTTGCGATTTCGCAATCATCAATAATTGCGATGGTGGAAGACAGCAGTATATCCGATACAATAAGGATCATCAAACATATACTTGGGAATACCAAGGTAGTAGTTTTGAAACTTTGCCAGACAAGATTAATTGGTTGAACAAAAACGGGTACTGGGGAGATCTACGGGACTATTACATAGAAAAGAAAAATGGAAATAGCAACCCGCAAAAGCACTCTCGGTCGATATATGCCGAAGCGATAACTGAAATGTGTCAAAAGCATGGATATTTCAAAGAATAAACTGCAAAAAATCAAACCGTACTCAAATTGAGTGCAGTTTTTTCGTGCAAAATACATAGCCAAACGCTACTCAGCCAAGTGCTGACTTTGTTTTACGATACATAAGCTCGTTTACAAGCATAGCTCTGTAAGCCTGAAAGATTGCGGTTGTTTGCCAGCTCCTGCTTCGCCAAGGGGGAAGTGCGCTCTCACTATGCATCTGAATTGGCTAACACAGATTAATCATATAAATTGAACTGCCAAGCCATGATGACAAGTCAATTTAGGCTCGAGCGTGAAAAAAAGAGAGATTCTGAGAGATTTCTCCCTTTTTTTCGATCCTGGATTTTTTCGAAGTTTCATAGATTCATTTTGCCTTTTCTTGATGCACACATTTGATCACTCATCAAATTGTTTGGATGCGAACTCACAAAAGCAGAAAGTAATGTTATCAGAAAATAAACAGATGAATTATAAAATACAATCAGCAATGCCGCTGCTATTACACAGCGGCATTGCCTTTTTATTCACAAATTTTAGTTTGTAAACATCCGTTTGCGCTCCAAGCATTTGAATTATGTAATCTACTGTACAATGATTCAAGCATTGTTTGGCGCAACTGTAGAGTAAAACATGAACATGGTTCCGCTCACGTCTCTCACTGATCTATTCAGCATTTTTACAATTATACACATGAGAATGCCATTGGTAGTGTCTAGATTAAGCTTGTTGTTATGCTCACAATAGTCCCACTTTCATCATACTCAATAGTGATTAGGTATCCGTCTTTTGTATAATGATTAGAAGCTCTTGAAGCATTATTGCTACCAGTGTATAAGAATAGGTAATCTCCATGCGGATCAATAGCTTGCACTTCCTCTATAGACTGACCTATTGCCAACTTATTATAATCAGCTCTTGTCAGATATAGGTAATAAAGTTTTCCAAACATCTGTTTGCCGTTATCATTAAAATAAATGATTGCAACACTATCTCTCCCTAAATATGATGCTCGGTATGAAACCCCAACTTTCCTTAGACATTCAATCGGATACTGCTTATTAAGTTCGTTCATGGTCAACTTCAATTGAATTATGTCTAACAATTGTGAGTCTGTATATTTTTTTGACACAAGCTCAGTTATGTTTTTATCTGGCGAACTAATTATTGTTTTCAATTCGCTACCTCCTCTGCTACATGAAGACAACACACACAATAATAACATTGCCACGATGAATAAATATTTGTTAATATGCCTCATATCACACCTCAATTTCCAACCGCGTAGTAAATAATTTTACTATCATAATATGGAACACCGTTTAATGTCCATGGAATTGTGTCTGGTGTCATTCCAGGATCCCACAAAATCGCTGATCCGCCGATGCCATGCTTCTCGGCCCATTGGCCTGTGCTTGTCTGTCGCATAAAATGATAGTCGTATAAAACTTCACGTGTATACAAATTATAATAATATGGTTGCGTCCCCACTCTTAATGCAATCTTAAATTCATTGTCATAGACCTTTGCGTCTGGACCATCAATTTTTCTAACGGTTTTTCCCATCGCCTTCAAATCCGCTTCAACGGATTTCCCGACATCATTCACATCATTCCATCTTTTTGGCGTTCTTCCGCTTTTTCCTCCGGGCTGTTCATTAACAGATGATCCAATTGCATATGCATAGCAATTCGGAGAGTTCCGATCCGAACTTCCGGGCATGTTAACAAATGGCTGAGCCGCGCCATAATTTGAGGTTGGTGCCGGCTTTGACGAACACCCTGATAGCGCAACAGTACAAACAACAATTGCAGTAACTATTAGTGCTGAAATCCAAAACCGTCCTGAGTGATCCATTCTATTCACAGGGTTATTTCCGCAATAGGCAAACATGTTAAAACCAATGATATCACCGTTCGCATTGACATAACCGTCTGCATTAATAAATCTGCCCACATTAGAATCATAATAACGGCTATTGAGATAATAGAGACTCGTCTCTGAATCGTAGTAATACCCTCTGTAAGCAAACGGATTATACAGCGCACTGCGGTTTGTACCGGAAATGTTGTTTATTGTTCTGGTGAAGTTCCCCCAAGCATCGTACTTGTATGTTATCAGCTTGACACCACTGTCGTTATAAACAGCTACAATGTCTCCCTGAAGGTTCTTTTCAAACCAAAAAGTATAGAATACATCTTTTGCCATGGAAGATGTTCGATACTGCATTCCTATTGGACTACCGCTCTCATCGTAAAGATAAATACAAAAATGTATGCCCCAACTTTCCGATATTATCTTAGAACCCGAAAGAATGTATGTGTGTTTTACACCATTTACCGTCTTGCTTGTTCGAATACCATCATCATTGTAAGTAAAAGTGATCTCGTCCTCGGTGTCGGTATTCGTATAGCTTATCAGCTGTCTTCCGCGCCAGGTAAGTTCTCCGTAATCACCCCATGTAAGCGGATTTCCTATATTGTCATATTCTATAGTGTTACCACTGTAGGAAGTAAGCAGATCTCCCCAAGATGCATCATTGTAACCATATGCAATATTGCTATACAATGTCGTCGGTGTTATTCCTTCAGCTGTAAGTGCATATGTTTTCTTGGAGGTTATGTTTCCTGCGTTGTCATACGAGTAAACATATGTCCTGTTCATAGCGGAATTGTCTTCTCGCAGCAGTTGCCCAAGTTTGTCATACACATATCGGGTTTCGGTACCGCTACTGGATACGATTTTAGTAATATTTCCGTTTCTATCGTATGTAAATGTATCGGTAGTTGCGGTATTGCTATTGACTTTGCTTGTAAAGGATTCCACCAGTGCAGAGGTATTGTTTGCATTATTGACCAAGGTATAGCTTACGGTATTGGTATACTTGCTACTAGTGTTTTTTGACAGATAGAAATTATATACCTTCGTTGTAAGACGATTATATGTATCATATGTATAATCAATCTTACCACTGGTAATATCGGTGGTAATATTATTATACCGAATTCTACCGTCGTCATAGTACGTATAACTGTAGTTGTGTGACCAATCTTGAACCGTTCCTTCACTGCTCGCATAGTCGGCGCTGTAAAACGCATTTTGCAATCTTCCGTTATCTCTATAAAAGAACAGTTGACCAAGCTCTATCACTTCCGAGCTGGTATCAAATTCTATTTGACCTACCAGGCGTCCTGACGTATCATATTTATACAATGTACTCTTGCCTAATAGCAAATTGTCAAATCGCGCAAGCTGACCAAACGCAGTATATGAGTAAGCATACGCCTTGACTTCAGCTGAAGAACCGTTTTTATGCCATATTTCTTTTACGTTGTCAAGTTCATCGTATACATACCTGACTACCAGACCATTACCGTAGGTTATTTTATTCAGCTTGCCATTGTACGAATTGTAGCTATAATCGGCAAGATAATATGTTCCGACCGAAATTGTATCAGTGTTTCCGTACTCGTCATATGTAAAGGTATATGTTGTGGAAGCAGTCGTTATACTTGAAAGCAAATTATGAGCATTATACTGATATGTCACATTCTCGCTTCCAGTAATCGCACTATACGAAGTTGACGATATATAATTGCACGGCTTAACATTTGTTATATTGCCTATTGCATCATATGTGAAGCATGTACCCGTGCTTGTTCCAGCATCATTAATATTAATAGTTGCAAGAAGCCGACCATTGGTTGTGTCATAATAATGCCTTGTTCTGCGGCTAAGACTATCTGTTTCCTGTAGTATCGCACCAAATATCTTTGATCCAGCTGTTGTCTCATACTGATTTGTGGAAACAATGTGTTTCGTTCCGGTTTTTGCTACAACAACAGATCCGCTGAATGTTATCTCGTAAGTATCAGTACTTATTAACTGACCGTATGAGTTGTACAAGTATTCAGCCTTGGTTTTGGGCGTTTTAGTAATGATTGAATCAGGATCATCTGCAAGGTACGGATAATAGCTTGGACTAATAGTATAATATGTTTCAGAGGATATGTCAACCCCATTGGAAGCGTACACATAATCGCAAAGTTCACCATGACTGTTGGCAATTCTTTTAATCTGACGGTTATTGGTATATTCATACACCTCGGTATAGTATCCACTATCTTTTACCCATAGTAATCCATCCAAGTTGCCATGTTCCGCTGTGTAATACTTGTATTTCACAACGCTGTCATCAACACTTTCAACAAGAGCAATTTCGTCAAATAAAGCATATCCGCTTGGCTGGAAAGAATATTCGCACACAATGTCTATATAATGAATGCATTTGCTCGCATCCGCCTCAACTTCGCCC
Source organism: uncultured Eubacterium sp. (assembly GCA_900544285.1). Lineage (GTDB taxonomy): Bacteria > Bacillota > Clostridia > Oscillospirales > CAG-272 > CAG-841. Next base: position 31,934 of record UQUT01000002.1, on the reverse strand, counting down.
GACACAAACTGCCAATTGTAGCAATCGGTTTGGAACGGATAATACTTTTTCTCAACAATATCCGCCTTTCCTTCACCCTGATAGTAGTATATGTCAACTCTGAGTGCAAAAATTCCATGTGATCCGGATATCTGCCCGTTACCCTTGGCAAAACCTGAAATGAGATATTCACTTGGCTGTTGGGATACAGGCCCGCCATAATCATATTCAGCCAATACTGAATTAGGAGCAATGTAAACTCTTTGCTTTAAGTATTTTTCACTGTTAATAGAACCACTGACATATCCCGTGTAACCAAAAGGAGCTGATTCGGAATAACGCGAGAAACCTCCGCTTTCATTCTGCCAGTGTGAGTTTCCGTTTTCAACATAAGTACCGGAAGAATTGATGGTGAACATTTCAAAGTTACCCATCTCAACTACACTGTAATGACTATTCCCGATGTTTTCTTCAAGCATAACATTATCTATGTCAATGGAGGCTTCCTGGCTATTATCTATATCTCCGCCGGATACAATTATTTGTATTTTGAAAGATTCGTACCCAGTGGAATTATAATTAGAAGCGTCGAATGTCATGCTGAAAATCGAATCTGTTCCTGCTGCATAGTACTTATTTACAGGTATTTCCTCAATAAAGACATTGGAAGTATTGTTCAGGGATTGAACTTTGATGTATGCCGTCACATTTTCACAACTGAAAGCATTAACGCTCATTGACAAAGTATACTTGCCGGTACGGAGTTTTGTGTACTGAGTCAACGTGTCTGTAACACCATTCTTTATATCAAAAGAGGCACCCTTTTGTCCTCCGTAAGTGGCAAATGTGAAGTAATAGCCAATGTTTGAAGAGGATTTTATCCAATACTTCGCATTACCGCTTGCATCCTGAAGCTCAAATCCTCCGTTCATGATGTAATTTGATGTGCTTCCTCCGATTGTGGTAGCACTTTTTATATTGTTTTTGACTTTGTCTGCTGTTTCATACTCGCCTGATGTTGCACCATAAATCGTTGTTCTACCGGCATCAGTCGAATATGCATTAACTACGCGTCCCTCGCTGTCAAATACTTTTCTCGTAATAATATCATCCGTATTACCGAATATATCGTCGGAGCCACTGTTTCTGACTTCGGTATATCCAGAAAAATAGTTTAAACCGATTTTCTGTCCTGCAATAGAGTTCTTTCCGTATTCCTGAATATAAGTAACTTTTCCACTTGAATAAGTGTATATAACTTCGTATTCGGAAAGCTCGTCCTTGCATCTTGTTATATATCCGTTACTACCCCATATTGTAAAAATGTGATAATGTCTATTCAAGGATTCGACAATGACGAGCAGTTAAAAGAGCATTTATCTCATGTGATAGAAAATGACAACTTATATGTTTTCTTTGGAATAGTAGAAAAAGAATTTAATCAGTTCTTAAACTGCGATTTAAAGTTTGTTTTTTCCACATGGTATAATAAAAATCATCTTGAGTTTAGACAACATGAAAATCAGATTTTCATGAGTTCATCGTCATATATTTCCATGCTTTGCTACTACGCATTTATATTGTACCAATCTGATCATTTAAATGATGAGAAAATCAAAAGAATGTGTTTTCAAAATATATTGGGCGTTATTAAAGATAGCTGTCTATGGAATTGTGAGCCGGTTGCACTTGATGTATTTGATATAGTACTAAACATGATTGGAACCAAGGGAACATATTTGTCAACAGCTTGTGTATTAGTTAATACATCAATTTGTTTTGCATTGCTTCACGAAATGTCACACTATTACTTAAAACACGAGATAACAGCCCCAAATGAATCGAAGTCTTTACAGATGGAATTGGATGCAGACAAGTTGGCTTACAATATTTTTCTTTCAATTATTGAGAAGCAAAGAAAAGGTCAGTTTGATGGCGGTGATTTTACTCAATCATTTCAAGAATACGCGTATCTTGCGCCAGCGATGTTTATTGGCTTTTTACATATAGTCAGATTGGTGGATAAAATCCTATATAATTGGGAAATTGAGAGTTCTGATTTTGAAAACTTTATCCAGCGCAAAGAAGCTATTATTGATCATATCGAAGATTGTGATGTTGATATTGATACCGAAATCGGTAATCAATTATATGGAGGATATGAAGAATCCTTGGATTCCTTTGCAAGAGCGCTTGTAGCAACGGAAAAATCACAACTGCTTGACAAATATAAAAACGGCGGCTGGGAAGTGGCAATTTCCCAAAAAAGATTAAAGAGAAAATACCCCAAAAAAGAAGAACAGCTATTTATCGATAAATTGTCAGATATACTTACTGTTGAATGTGCACCCATTTCACAAAGTATTACAGGAATAGTCGTCAAGCCCTCAGACTCTCTTTCAGGAACGACCATAAAGGTATCCAATATTAAATTTAGTTTGCCAGAACTGTTGAAAGAAGCTCTTGTTTTAGCAATACATTTTCAAGTCGAAGAAAAGGCACTATCTTTATTATTAATTGCCATAGACTTTATTTCCACGATCTATGGAAAAGCAAAAAGATATCTGTCTGAAAGCGAATGTAAAGTTCTTTTGTCCTTAAAGAAAATAACCGAAAAAACTAAATTGCCCATAAAAGAAGAAATGCTGAAACAACAAACCGTAGACGATTACCCGAATACCTGCGATGAAGAATTCAGCAAGGCTGTTTCAAAGTTGCTTCATTTGGATTGCATTGAGATAATCGATGGAAATATTATTTTAAAAGAAATCGTTCGCGTGAAATATGACTTCTAATAAGAAATTCAGCAAGATGAATGGCAAAACTATTTTTGAGACTAAAATCTAAGACCGCACGGTACATGAAGCAAGCAAGACGTCTGTATACTTTATTCTCGACCAATGATGATTCTTGTTTTGAAAATCAAAATACATAAGCTCGTTTACAAGCATGGTTCTGCAAGCCCGGAAGATAGCGGTCTCTTGCAAGCCCCTGTTTCACCAAGGGAGAGGTCTATCCAAAAACAAAACAGCCCGGCTCGATTTTGAAAAAAAGTGCGGTGTGCATCGGTTTTGTAGTGATACCCCAAAAACCACTTGCTTTTGCAGGTGGTTTTTTCTTTTCGCTTTATATCTATCTGTGCATTGCGGCGCCGTTTTCTGCGCCAAATGCGTGATTGAGATTGAAAAACGGGAAGATTTATGGTATAATAAGACATCAACAAATTGGAATTTGAGGAGGTAAATAACGATGGACGTATACCGTTTTATTAAGGCTGTGTTGGCTCAAGATGAGAGCACAATCAGAACCTTCTTTCACAAAGATGCGTATGTGAATTGGCATTGTTCCAACGAGCACTTTACGGTCGATGAGTTCATTATTGCAAACTGTGAATATCCAGGCGATTGGGATGGAACAGTTGAACGAGTTGAAGTGATAGGCGATTTATTCATCACGGTAACAAAAGTTTATCCCCAAGACAGAAGTGTATATTTCCATGTGGTGTCATTCATAAGAACCGCAAATGATAAAATTGTATCAATAGATGAATACTGGGCTGATGATGGAAATCCTCCGCAATGGAGAATAGATAAGCACATAGGCAAACCAATTATATAACTTCCTGTTTGCCTAACCGAACCACATACATAGCCAAACGCTATTCAGCCAAGCGTTTAGCTTATTTTTATGGAAAGGAAGGATGAACGCTATTGTTTCATGACTGTTTTTTTCGGAGCCAAGCTGAGCGCTCAATCTTCAAAAATCATTGTACATGTGTAAATTCGTTTTTGAATAAAGGGAACTGTCTTTTTAATTAGCCACCCAATGTCTGAGTGACCTTAACGACATTGGCGGTGTATATAGTGACAAAGTTTTGAGGTTTTTGAAAATGGTCGAAAATGTAGAATTGTCGTAATTTCATATTTTATGACGAACTGTTTTTTTAAAAATTTTGCTCTCGGCGACCAGAAACGACATTTTTCTCGAATTAAAGGTGCTAAAATTTAAGTGCAAACAAAGTTTTGAGCTTTTGCAAAATCGGAATTTGATTTTCAATATGAGCAGGGGAGGTGTGAATCAAAAAATGTAAAAAGTATTTTAATAGGCAAGTTACACGAAGCGGACATTTTAAAAAAGTTGAAATTTTAATTCAACATTTTTTGCACAGTATTTGGAAGAAAAAGAAAAATAATCACTGCATTATTGACTTTGTTGGATAGTTATGATATTATCGTGTCTGTAAGTAAAATTTCACCTTGATTTATAAAAACATAGAAATATTTATTGTAAGCAATAAAAATGCACGCAAAAACAAATTTGTAATGAAACGTTCTTTTTATACTTTTGTTACAAAATCTTTTCAGGAAAATAGAGCCGTGATGAAAATGTTTTTATGCTTGCTGAATGTTGCATTTGCTGATAATTGATATGATGGAAACCACGTTGCCTGTGTTAAAAAATCCTTTGATAAGAGGATATAGAATTCATGCTTATCTTTTCTGTATCATGATGCATGATCATCCGGATTTTTATAAATATGCGATTTCAAATTATCTCTGCCTTCATAATAAGCGAGCCGGCGTGGACTACTTGGACTTTCATGCCGAGAATTATTTTCAGAGGCTTGCTACACTATTTTATGACAATAGTTGGTTTGACCATTATAGTGTTGATATAACTTCCGGTGCCGAAAGAGAATATATAATACGGGTTATTGTTGAAGGACTGAATAACGGGTATTATATAATTCACGGCATTAACGAGTCACAACTGAAACATACAGTGTATTATGGCGGCGATGTGTGCAATAATATTGAGATGACTTATGGTTTTTCTGAACTCAAAGATTCGTTTTTTGTTCTTGACTATGATCGCCATGGCAGGTTTGGTGGAAACGCTGTAAAGGCTGGCGACTACATAAAAGCCGTTTCAACGGCTACGGTGCAGAAAAAATATCTGAATTTTGTTAAAGCAAAAAAAGATCTGAAGTTTGAATTTGAACCCGAAAAAGCGATTGGTTTACTTAAATGCCATGTTTGCTCGGAACCCGCGTATCCAGATTATTCTGCCTATGCGGGAAATTTAATAGGGTATAAGGCGATAGAACGTACGCTTGATTTGTCCAAAAAGAATGGTATAGATTTTATAAAGATGAGGATAATCAAAGAGCATAAGGAGATGGTGTTTCGCTATTTTAAGTATGCTTGCAACAGCGGAGTCGCCCCAAAGTGCTTCCTCGAAAGATATGCGAAAATAAAGGAAGAGATGAATAATATTTTTTGGTGCATGCTTAAAGATTCAATAACCAACGCGCCCATGGCGACTGTTGCCAAAAGAGTTAATTCGATTTCGAGACTTAATGAAGCGGAGTTTATTTGTATTACTGATTATCTGAAGTATACAAATCGGTAGGACAAAAAATGCATAGCATGAGTTGCTATATGTTGAAAACATTAAAATGAACGGAGGCAGAAAAATGAACAAGCAGGAAATCAAGAATGAAGTCGTCAGGATCATGAACGAGGCCGGAATAGACATAGACGATAGCGGCATGGCTGAAAAAATGTACATGGACAATATCAGCTCTTTGACGGCGATGAGTGTTTTTGTCAGATTGGAAAATGCGTTCAAAATATCGCTGCCTGATAAGTTTATAAAAATAGACACGTTGCAAAATGCAGAAGTCCTTTCCGATTTGATATTTACCTTGAAAAATGACAGCGGAAATTGAATCGAAGACAGTCTATGATGTTATTGTCATAGACAGCGGGTACTTTGAATCATCGAAAGATAACATAATTGTAGATGGTGTCAATTTGTCCGGAAATGGCTGTGCAACTGACATTGAAGACAAAATAGGGCATGGGACTGAAATTGTTAATATTATTTCGAGAAACAGCAACAAAAAACAGCTCAAGGTATTTGTTATAAAGACGTGCGACAGTTATGATGGCTTTGGATGTGATGTTCTGCTTGAAGCTGTCAATTATATTATCGCCCATAACATAAAGTCCAGGGTTGTGAACATAAGTATGGGACTTGTTACAGTCGATAACTATAATTATATGCTATCGCTATTTGACGTCTTGAAAGCAAAAAACATGGTCGTCATATCTGCATTTGATAATTTAGGTGCAATATCTTATCCTGCGGCGTTACCAAATGTTATAGGAATCGACTGTATGTCTTGCGGCGAAGGCAACGGAAAAATATTTTTTGTTGAAAACGGAATTGTTAACGTGATATGCATGGATACATATTATCGTACGGTTGACCACATGAAAAAGGAGATTCTTGTAAAGGGTGCCAGCTTTGCAACCGCTTATATATCGTCTTTGGTGATAAGCTGTCTGACACAGAATGATTGTTCGGACAATTATAAGCGAGCTCTGGATTTTCTGAGATCTGTCTCAAATCAGGTTGTCTGTTTTAAAGACGGAAGGACCTCCCGCTCTGTTAAAGAGGATTACGCGTCTTTTTTGGAAGGAGTACAAAAGGCAATAGTCTTCCCATTTAACAAGGAAGTAATGTCAATTGCCAAATTTGAAAAAATGCTTCCTTTTGAAATTGTTGGCTATTATGACTTTGACCTGTCGTTCAATAAAAATTGCAGAATAAGCGATTTATATCCGCACATTGAAAATGACAGGATATTGCACGGATATTCGGATATTGACTGGACGTCCGATTTTGATCTCCTTATATGTGGGCATTGCAAGGAATATTCCGATATGGCAAAGGTCGACATTTTGGACGAGACGATCAAAAAGTGTTTGACTCACGGCAAAAAAATGTATGCTTTCGATGATATAAGCGGATATTTGGGCAATTATCCTCACGAGACCATTTTTTATCCGTATTCCGAGGATTGTTGCAAGGGCAATAATTATTTCGGCAAACTGAGAGTCTTATCTACGCCGGTTCTAGGCGTTTTCGGAACGAGCTCAAAGCAGGGAAAATATACTCTTCAGCTTGGCATCAAGTCATTGATGGAAGAGGAGGAATATCGAATCGGAGGAATCGCCACAGAGCCTTCGGGATATCTTTTCGGGTATGATTATGTGCATGCAATGGGTTATGGCGGGACAATAAAAACAACGACAATTGAGTCAGTTCGTCTTTTGAACGAAGCACTGTGGAATGCCGAAAAGGACGGATGTGACTTGCTTATGGTCGGAAGCCAGGCGGGAACTGTTCCGTACGACATTATAAACATAAATAACCTTTTGTTCAATCAATACGATTTTCTTGTCGCAACACATCCTGACGCGGTGATATTGTGCGTTAACTTGTTTGATACCGAAGAGTACATTGTTCACACGATCAATTTCATAGAGAGCATAGGTTATTCAAAGGTAATAGCGGTTGTCGTGTTTCCGGTCCTTAATAAAAACAATTTCTCAAAAGACCAAAATCTTTCCTCGTCAAGTGAAACCGAGGAATTTATAAAAATGCTCAAAGCAGATCTGAAGCTGCCGGTAATTATCAACGATTGTTGTAATTACGGGCTATTAGTATCTATAATTAAAGAGTATTTCGGTAGTGACTGATTTACAAGGAGGATAAAATGCATTCGATAGCAAACAATGTGGTTGAATATGAAAAGTTTGATGGGACATTGATACTTTTTAACACCGCCAATGCAAAATACATATGTGTAAGTCCGGACATGCGTGGTATATTCAACACGGTTTATCATGAACTATCCGCAAACTCGGATATTGAGAAAAAAATAATGAAAAGATTGATTGATGACCAATTTGTCGTTTGTGACAAAGAGGCTTCGGATAATTCTACCAAAGACATCGGCAACGGCAAGGTGCTTCATCTTACAATTATGCCAACTGAGAACTGTAATTTCAGATGCATATACTGTTTTGAACACCACAAAACCAACTTTATGTCTCAAACAACCCAAGACGCGCTGGTTGAATCTGTGGACAAAATAATTGATGGTTATGAATCACTGTTTGTAAATTGGTATGGTGGAGAGCCACTGCTATACATACCAACGATAGAATATTTAAGCAAAAAATTGATGGGCATATGTAGCAAAAAGAAAAAATCGTATATGGCATCAATGACCACAAACGGGTATAACCTGACCTATCCTACCTATCTGAAGATGCGGCTCTGTAATATAGTCAGTTTCACAGTCACTATAGACGGAGTTAAAGAGGATCATAACCATTATAGAATAAGCGAGCTCAACGGCGGCGATACATACAGCGTTATAATGAACAACTTGAAGGAGATAAAAGAGCGCGAGAAAAGTCACCTTGTTCACTTTACCATAAGAACAAATTTTACAAAAAGAACCGTAGCCAACAAGTCAGAATGGGAGGAAATATTGAAGAAGACCTTCCTTGATGACGACAGATATAGCTATTTGCCAAGAATTGCATGGAACGGAACAGACGAGGAGTGCCTGAAAGATGATATTTTGGATGTTGCCTTCAGTGACAACCTGTCGCCTCTTGATAAATTGCCGTTGTCGGTAACCAAAGAGAACGAAACCATTGTCGATGATATCATTCCGCAATCAATTCGCAAAGATGAGCGTTTGAAAAAGAACATAGAGTCTGAACTTGAAGCGCTTGTCAATGGGTCTTTTATCTGCGGCGCTGGGTATAAATCTACAATGACTATCAATCCGGAAGGGGAAATATTAAAGTGCCAGGTTAATCTGGATGCGGACTATAATGTGATCGGGCGCGTTAACATCGAGACCGGGCGGTTTGATATTGATGCCGATAAGAGCAGGCTATGGGACTTCGGAAACATTGAACAGAAATGCAAATCGTGCAATCTTTTCCCGTGTTGCAAAGGTATAGGTTGTCCAATGAAAGTAAGAAGTCAGTCCTGGTGTAGCGATTTATATGGACATATAGTAAGACGTCTTATAGCTTTGACATATTGCCACGGTAATTATACAAGATTTTGAGGTGATGTAAAGATAATCAGACAAATCATCTTTGCTTCTCCAAAAGGAAAGGAATCGGATTTATAAGGTGAGAAACGGTCAAAGAAAACCATGGAATGATGTTAGTTTACTCAACGATGTGGTTGGGATGGATTCCTATTACATAAATAAGCCACAAAAGCTTATCATTACAACGCTCTTTAGGTTTTATGGGTGGTTTTTCATATGCACTTTATTGTCTTTCCACCTATTGATAATTCCGATGGTTCCGGTATGGGCATATTGCCTGTACAGGTTTTATATCGGACTTAAATGCATGGAAAAATACAATGTTTCAAAATGTAAAGTTGTTTTATATTCTTGTTTTGTAATTGTTGTGGAATCAATAATTTCCATATATATCAGAAAAGCAATATGGTTTGTAGTCACTCAGATACTTTAGTTTGCCAATTGCAACATATATAACATCTAAAAGGAGGAATACGATGGAAAAAAATAAGAAACTTATGAAACCGCGCAAAAATTTTGATCCCAGAGTAAAACTTTATGGCGACGAACTTGGCCGTGGGGTATGTATGCTTTATGGCGAAGGATGTTATTTGATTGCAAATTCTTGTTCGCCCGGCGACACCTATGTTCCCATTCCGGTTCCGAAACCGTAAGGTAAAAAAACCGACAAAACACAAAAATAATTAAGAAATAAACTCAATATGTTGCAATTGGCAAACTGAAGCAGATAAGGAGACATTGACATGCTAAGCATCTTAAACCGCGAATGTGGTTCTCGCGTGAAAATAGGCAGATCATTTTTATCGGACGTTGGAATTGGATTTTTTGTCGATTCCAATGAATGCCGCTTGGTTGAAAAATTTATAACTAATGACCGTAATACAATTGAGGAGCGTCAGTTGTTGTTTGATGCAATTTCCCAAGACAGCACCCTTGTTTCTTTTTTCAGTTCTCTTCGGGAAAATATTAAGAACATGAACGAATGTAAAAATAATGCCTTGAAAATTACGTCGGATATGAGTAGCGGAGAAACATTGTTTTATTCTTTCCGGGAATTTTGCTTCTTTACAGAAAGCATAGATCTGATATGTGATAGATTGTCAGAAACAAAAAATCCAAAATTGCGCGAATTGTTTAAAAAAGCAGATTCGGTTCAGCAAAGCGAATGGTATAAAAATGCAAAAAAGTATATGGGCGAGATGGATGAGAAGCTGCGTGATATAAGAAGTGTGACGATTGGAATGAACCTTAATGCGCAGCTTGCTCCGATTGAAGCGGGTATAATTTCGGTCGATACTGAACCGTGCGTAACGAATACGCTGTTTGATAAATTGTTCTCATCAAAAAGCAACAATAAAAATCTCATATGTATTGCTCCTTTGGAAATAAAGGAATCCAAAGCTGCAGACCCATCACTTCTTGCGCTGAATGTTCATCTTTATCATGCGCTCAACGAAATATTAAAAGGAAGTCTAAAAAAAATAAGGAAGATACTGTATAAACAGTTTATTGAGTCCTCGGAGTTTTTGTTTGAGCTTTCTGACGAGATAGAATTTATTGATATATGCAACAACTATATTTTGAGTATGAAGGCAAAAGGATTACCGCTTTGCACTCCGACGATAAGCGAACAACAGTATATTTCAAATCTTTATAATCCTGAGCTAACCTCTTATAAACGCAAAAACGAAATCGTTTCAAACGATGTGTTTTTTGACAATAACGGCAAATTGTTTATTTTGGCAGGCGCAAATAGCGGTGGTAAGAGTGTCTATTTGCGCTCTGTCGGTATTGCACAGGTATTGTTTCAGCTTGGATTACCGATTACGGCAATTAAGGCCGAAATGATTGTTTTTAACGAAATATATTCCTGCTTCCGCAATAATATAAAAGATAAGACCAGGGGCAGCTTTGAAAGTGAGTGCAGAGTAATTTCTGACATATGCAGAGTTGTCTCGGAAAAGAGCCTGGTTTTGTTTGATGAGGTTTTTTCGACGACAAGCTCTTATGATGCTTTTGTGGTCGCGCAAAAAATTATTGAATATTTTTCAAAAAAGGGATGTTGCTTGATATATGCCACACACATTCACGAGTTGGTTGAAAGTGCGCCGTCTGTGAACACTGACAAAAACGCCAAAAGCAAGGTTGACTTTTTGAGCGTTGAATATTACGGTGGTCGCAGAAGCTACAAAATAGCAAGGAGCAAATGTGATTATGGCAGTGCCGCTATGGATATTTTCGAAAAGTATAGTATGGAATTTTTACTTTGAGATTTGTGAGAGTGTGTGCGCGGTTAAAAGGTTCATCTGTCGGGAACAAAGGACGTGTGAATGATGAGAGAAAAAAGTAAAATTTCTGTTTTTAAAAATTTTACATATTCTTTGAAGATAATCTTTTCCGCTGATAAGAGAATTCTTATCATGCGGGTTTTATTGCTATTTACTTCTTTGGCGTCGTCTTTATATATAGCATATGAAAACAAACTCTTTCTCGACACTTTTGAAAGCAAAGAGGGGATTGATGTAATCGTCCTTATCATATTGGGAATCGTGATCCTTGGCTTATTAATCAGTTCGATAAACCTTATTGTTGGTCATATTTGCAGTTATCTGCTGAATATTAAACTGTGCTATAAGCTATATCTTAAATCATTTGCCCCTCTTTTTTCGGCGGATTACGATAAAATGGAATCTCCTGAATACAAGAATGCATATTTACAGTACAGAAAGTTTGCTTCGAGCTCAGTAGTTGGTGAATTTGGGGCTGTTTCAAAGATGTTGGAAAGCGTACTTTCAATGGCTGTTTTTGGAACGATGATTTCATTGCTTCACCCACTTATTGTATTCGGACTTATAATAATATCGGTTATTCATTTTGTGGCAAAGAAACCGCTGATTTTATTGCAACATAAGATGAATATAAAATTATTGGACAATGACAGAAAATTCAATTATGTAACGAACGTATCAACCGATTTCTCAAATGCCAAAGAAGTACGCCTGTATGATATGTCTCCCTGGCTTAATTCGATTACCGATGAATGTATGCTCAGACATAAAAAATTACACGGGAAGCTACAATGGCGTACTTTTATGGTCGGGGTTTGTCATCAGCTTCTTCGTTTTATCAGAGATGGCTTCGCTTACATATACCTTATAGTGTTATTTGCAGACGGAGCTTTGACGGTTGGCGATTTTGTGCTTTATTTTACCGCCATTACTGGGTTTTCCGATACATTGAACGGATTTGCCGAGCATTTCAATGAGATAAACAAATATAGTTTTCAGATTGATGAAATTCGCAAAATAGAAAAAATAAAAAGTAGCAGAAACCGTGAAATGGGCTTGCCAATTCCCCGAAACGGTATTGAAATAGAATTTCGAAATGTGTCATTCCGTTATCCGAATGCAACAAAATACGCCATAAAAAATCTGAACCTGACAATAGGGCCAAACGAAAAAGTCGCATTGGTCGGAATTAACGGCGCAGGAAAAACAACTTTTGTTAAATTGATGTGTGGACTTTATGTTCCGACCGAGGGAGAAATCTATCTGAACGGACATCCTGTGAATGAATATAACATAAATGAGTATTATTCTGTTTTTGCTGCCGTTTTTCAGGAAATAAACATAATGCCGCTGACCATCGCCCAGAACATAGCTTGTACAACTGATGATAAAAAAATCGATCGTGATAAAGTGTGGATGGCTGTCCGTAGTGCAGGACTTTATGAAAAGATATCTTCTTTGAACGATGGAATAGATGCTTATTTTGATAAAGAAATCCACAAAGCGGCAGTGGATTTTTCCGGAGGAGAAAAGCAGAAACTTGCCCTTGCGCGTGCGATTTATATGGAACGTCCGTTTTTAGTGTTGGACGAGCCGACGAGCGCTTTGGATCCGATTGCAGAACGTGAGATGTATTTGTGCTTTAATAAAATAACGCATGATGGATCCGCCTTGTTTATTTCTCATCGGCTGGCGTCAACGCGATTTTGCGATAAAATCATTCACATGGAAAACGGAGAAATTATTGAGATCGGAACGCACAATGACCTTATGAAAAGCAACGGAAAGTATGCTGACATGTTCAAAGTTCAAAGTCGGTACTACAGCGAGGAATCGGAGCATGGCGATGAGTAAGAAATTAAAAAAATGTTCACATGGCCTTTGGGATGATATGAAGGTTTTCTTCAGAGCGGTAAAAATAAACTATAGTCTTGACCCGCGATTTTTCTGGATGCAGGTTATAAATGTTGTGAGCGATCGGGTACGTCCTTTTGTGAACTCATTTTTCACCGCATTGGTTATTGACGGCATTTATCGTGGCGAAAGCATAAAAAACCTTATCATATACGCGATAATCGTCGTTGTGTCAAACATGATTATAAATCTTTTGGTTCTTTTTACAGCTAATCGGAGATATATTCGAAAAAGCATGTGGGACAAAGTGATGGCAATTTTTTTCAATAAAAGTGCCGAAAAGATGGATTATCATTATTTTGAAGACATCAGGGTAAAGGACGCCAGACGAAAAATCGACTGGGATATTCACCAAGGTGTCGGTATAAGTAATTATTCAACATGGCAAAATCTGGTCGGGGCTGTTACGACGTTGTTGACATCCATCGTTATATTATTTACGTTCTTTTCGTCCCAGACGAAGGAAAGTCATTCCGGAATATTATATTTTGTTAACACCGTTTGGGCGCCTTTAATGTTTATGTTCATATTGATTGTAGCTTTTGTATATTCAGACTGGTATGAAAAAAGCAGAAATAAAATCTATAGAGAGGTGAATTCGTTTTGGGCAGAAACATGGAGGTTAGCAAGCAAGGTCGGAGGCTATCCCACCGATACAAAGCTTTCGATGGAAATGAATATATATAATCTTGACAGTATAATACACGACAGCATTGAAGCTGCCGTGAGTAAGAGCACGATATTTCAGAAAAAAATCAACTATCGAATGGCAAAAAGAGAATTCTGCAATATCTTATTCAATTTCGCAATAAAATTTATTGCCTGCTGTTTTGTCGGGCTAAAAGCACTTTCGGGTGCATTTGGATTGGGAACTTTTGTTTTTTATTTAACGACAGTGCTTCAACTTTCCAATGCGGTATCCTCTTTCGGATGGGCTTTTGGCACCGTTAGGGGAGTTAGAAAAATATTGGATGAAGAGTTTGAATATTTGGATATTAAGAATAATATGCTAAGTGGGAAGTGTATGCCTGATCTTTATGATGAACGACATACAATTGAATTCCGCAATGTGAGTTTTAGATATCCTGAATGTCAAAACTATGCACTCAAAAATGTCAATTTGAAAATTGAATTTGGCGAAAAAATTGCAATAGTCGGTATGAATGGAAGCGGAAAAACGACATTTATCAAACTGCTTTGTCGCTTATACGATCCACAGTGCGGAGAAATATTATTGGATGGTAAAAACATTCGCGAATATGATTATAAAGAGTACATGAAACTTTTTTCGGTCGTATTTCAGGACTTTAAACTTTTTGCTTTTCCTCTTGCCGAAAACGTGGCAATCGGGAAAAAATTTGACAGACAAAAAGTTGAAAAGTGCCTTGAAACCGCCGGTTTTGCTGAACGACTTCATACAATGCCCGAAGGCATAGATACTTGCCTTTACAAAAATTTTGATGCCAACGGTGTTGAGATTTCTGGCGGAGAAGCACAAAAAATTGTGTTTGCCAGAGCTTTATATAAAGACGCCGCATTTATTGTTTTGGATGAGCCTACAGCTGCGTTGGATCCATTTTCTGAAGCGGAAGTTTACTCTTGCTTCGACGGAGTGGCTAAAGGGAAAACCGCTGTATATATAAGCCATCGTCTTTCTTCCTGTAAGTTTTGCACGAAAATTATTGTTTTTGATAATGGTTCAATAATCCAAACCGGAACTCACAGTGAGTTATTGAAAAACGAAAGAGGAAAATATAGCGAGCTTTGGCGGGTTCAGGCGCAATATTATAAAATGAATGATGAAAATATATTGGCAGGGTCGTGACAGAAAACTTGGCTCCGGAATTTTACAAAAAATAAAAAATCCCCATATAATAGAGTTTACAAGTTGCAGAACGCCAATTTTTCAAAAGTTTTGTCCGGTCTTGAAGAAGCGAATCTTGACGGAAAATATATTCTCCAGGGGCTTATCAACCTGCATGTCCATCTTGCTGGCTCGGGAAAACTGAAGAAGAAACAGTCAGACCCGGTCAAGCTTGTTAAGCTTATCACGTCAAACGCATTGATGAGGAGCTTTGGCAGAAAGCTGGTTGCGGGATTTGCAAAAACACAGTTGATGAGTGGCGTCACAACGATACGCACCGTCGGCGGAATTGACGACTTTGATACTTCTATAAGAGACGAAATAAACTCTGGAAAGAGGATCTGCCCGAGAATACTAGCGTCGAACATGGTGATTTCCGTGCATGGCGGGCTCGCTTGCTTATGAGGCGTCATCTCCCGAGAAAGTAGCAAACTATGACTGGTTATCCAAATACCCAACTGCAAGGCTGCCCTCTCAAAATTACATCATTTGGATTGAATCCAGGTAATCGATACAAATATTGTTACAAGAGAAATCGTTCGCGTGAAATATGAATTCTAATAAGAAATTCAACAAGATGAATGGCAAAACAATTTTTGAGACTAAAATCTAAGACCGTACGGGTACATGAAGCACGTAAGACGTCTGTATACTTTATTCTCGACCAATGATTATTCATATTTTGAGAATCAAAATACATAAGCTCGTTTACAAGCATGGTTCTGCAAGCCCGGAAGATAGCGGTCTCTTGCAAGCCCCTGTTTCACCAAGGGAGAGGTCTATCCAAAAACAAAACAGCCCGGCTCGATTTTGAAAAAAAGTGCGGTGTGCATCGGTTTTGTAGTGATACCCCAAAAACCACTTGCTTTTGCAGGTGGTTTTTTCTTTTCGCTTTATATCTATCTGTGCATTGCGGCATCGCTCTTTGCACAAAATGCGCGATTGAGATTGAAAAACGGGAAGATTTATGGTATAATAAGACATCAACAAATCGAAATTTGTGGAGGTGCTCTACATGGCAAAACACGAGTTTGGAATTATGATGGATGCTCCTCAGCAGGGCAAACGATATGACGAGTATGAGCCGTGGAAATATGCCTGTATTTCTGTTGATGACGCCTATTTGGAAGGCGTTGTCGAAAGGCTTACGTCCATTGACTTCTATTGGCATACACTTTCCGTCAAAGGCAAAGGGCTTGCATACTGTGGTGTTACACTTGTTCCACCTTGTTCGCTAAAGGCCTTTATTGATGTCATTGCAGATAATTCTGAACTATCCGAACTGAAAAAGCTGTTAGAAAAGGCATTAAGCAATAACAAGTGGGTAATTCATTACGGACTCTGATAGAGACAAATTCCAGTTTACCTAACTGAATAAACTACATAGCCAAACGCTACTCAGCCGAGCGTTTGGCTTATTTTTGTTATCGCTCATGCGGAGCTATATTCAACGGCTCCGCATAATTTTCGTGATGAATGCCGGAAATACAGTCGGTTTTGTTGGAGGGATCGCGTTCCAAAGATCAAGATAAGCGTCACTTTAACGTTCCTCACAGTCCTGATGTTTATGCCGAATATTATAAGCGTGTGCGTAACTTTGTCAATGTTGATTTTAGCCATCCTTTCGGCAGGTAGGAAACAATAAAAACGAAAGCGGGAAAGTTAATTACGGACTTTAAAATTTTAATATCAAATTCTGTGGACACCCGGTTTCCGTGGACGCCCGGCGCTATAAGGCGAACATCGAGGTACATCCGATTGTCTTTGTTGCGAACGATGCGCTTGTCTCGCTTTTGGCATTGTTTTTGTTTTCCCGTTATCGACGAGATATTTTTGCAAGCAAGCTAACAAATTTAGCGTATGATAGGAAATTACCGGCGGATTTATGAATTAAAATTTAATTGGACTTATATTTAATGTGTTGACAAATTGGGAAAAACATGATATAATGTATGCGCGCAGAGATATTATCACTAATAGGAGGGACAGTCGTGGAAAGATTTGTTTTATCAACACTGAAACAGAGATACATGCGTTCTACCGTTTCTGGGGCAAAAGGTATTTATATTCATTACAGGAGACTTGCTTTTCTGATGTTTTGCGTGTGAACCGCTTTATTGAAGGGGTTCATGCGCTTTTTTGATTAAAAAGGATAAACAACAAAGAAGCCACATATATAAATCAGAATATTGAAGCTACGAAAGGAAAAAATCTATGAAAAAAATATCGAAAACGAGTAAAACAATGCTGTGTTTGATACTCTCTTTGGTCATAATCTGCGGCGCGGCTCAGATAAACATTTTTGCTTTGGATAATTTATCAACCGATTTTATTTCAGCGCAAGATATATCTGCTTATCAAAGTGTTCTGGATAAACTGAATAGTGAATATAATTATTCAATGACTTTTGATCCTGCACTGTTTTCCCGAAACAGCACATCTAAGTCGCTAACCGGCATGTCTTTGGAAGAATTTGAGGCAACGTTGCGTGCAGAAATTGAAGCGGACATAGCTGTAAACAATGAAACTGCTGCTTCCGTTGCAGCGTTGGGCGACGTTGAGTGGACACCGATTCCTTATCTCGGGAAATCTTACGAACTGCCGGTCGATTATGTCGAATGATATCGTCAATTATTGCTTTAGCGTTGACATTACAGACAGTGACAGAAGAGCCGTTAAATGAAACAGCGAGTCGTTTTATACAATCGGCGGAGCAATTGCCGGATTTGAAGAATGACATTGCAAGCGGGCAAAGGTTGCATATGATCATCAAAGCGAGAAGGCTGCTGTCTGCCGCGCCTTATAAGGCATAGCCCGAAATGCCTGTTTTCAAAAGAATTCTTCATGGACAACTGACAAAATCTCCGCGATGACTGTTGAAAAATCCGCAGACGCGTGATACAATGACACCGACAGATTAAGACATTGACGGAATACCGAAAGAAAGAAGAAAAAGAAAATGAAAACAGCATTTATCGGCGGTATTATTCTGGACGGAACGGAAAACATGGTTCCGCAGAGCGGAAAGGCTATCCTTACGGAAAACGGCGTAATTTCCGATATTGTTCCGGAGGATAAGGCTCCGTCCGGTTTTGAGAAAGTGAATCTTGACGGAAAATATATTCTCCCGGGGCTTATCAACCTACATGTTCATCTTGCGGGCTCGGGAAAGCCGAAGAAGAAACAGTCAGACCCTGTCAAGCTTGTTAAGCTTATCACGTCAAATGCATTGATGAGGAGCTTTGGCAGGAAACTGGTTGCGGGCTTTGCGAAAACTCAGCTGCTCAGCGGCGTCACGACGATCCGCACCGTCGGCGGAATTGCCGACTTTGATACTTCGATAAGAGATGAAATAAACTCTGGGAAGAGAATCGGACCGAGAATACTGGCGTCGAACATGGCAATTTCCGTGCACGGCGGTCACATGGCGGGCTCGCTTGCTTATGAGGCGTCATCTCCCGAGAAAGCGGCAAACTATGTTGACATAATCGCAAAGGAAAAGCCGGACATAATAAAGCTGATGATAACGGGCGGTGTGCTTGACGCGGAAAAGGTTGGTGAGCCGGGCGTTCTCAGAATGTCGCCGGAGATTGTCAGAGCCGCATGCAAGCGTGCTCATGAGCTTGGCTTCAAGGTTGCGGCGCATGTGGAAAGCCCCGAAGGGGTGAAGGTTGCGCTTGAAAACGGCGTTGACTCCATCGAACACGGCGCAAAGCCGACAGAGGAGATAATGAAGCTGTTCCGTGAGCGTAAGGCTTTCCAGGTGTCGACAATTTCTCCCGCGCTTCCGTTTGCCCTGTTTGACCGCGAAATTTCTCACGCGACATATGAGCAGCAGGAGAACGGAAAAATCGTCTTTGACGGAATAGTTTCTCTTGCAAAGGAATGTCTGAAGGAGGGAATCCCTGTCGGACTCGGAACAGACACCGCGTGCCCGTACGTCACGCAGTACGATATGTGGAGAGAGCTTTATTATTACTCAAAGTTCTGCGGCGTCAGTGAAAACTTTGCAATCTATTCCGCGACGTTGCTAAACGCAACTCTTGCCGGAATCGGCGATATAACGGGGTCAATCGAAAAGGGAAAAATGGCGGAAATGATTGTTGTCGAGAAAAATCCTCTGGAAGATCTTCGTGCGCTCCGCAATCCCGACATGGTCGTCATGCGCGATAAAATCATCCGTTTGCCGAAGGTGAAGAAGATTCCGGAGGTCGAGACGGAACTTGACAAATGGCTTTGATGAAGCCTTCCGAACATAAAATAAAAAACCGTTTCTCCGGAAGCGGTCTTATTTTTTGTAATTTACATTTTTATAGGGCAGAGAACGGACGCACGAAACATTCCGTTTGCAGATTCGAAACGGCAGACGCCGCAGTATTTTTCCGCAATGATTTTCACGGATCTTGCCCAGAGCCCATCGCCGCTGTACTTTGTTGAAAGAATTCCGTCGTCGGGCGAGCGTTTTATGGTGGTATTGCACCGACATTGACTGTGAAGAGAAAGAGGGTATTTCTCGGGCGAAGTGCAATGAATGGTCGGGCAACGATAGCAGTCACCGGCACGAATGCCCACTCTGCGGAGAAAAGAAGAGAGCATAAACTGCTGAAACCATGCAAACATAAATATGGCGGCTGCACATCCCGAATGGGGCGTACAGCCGTTTTTTGCCGAAACGGCGATGTCACAAAATCACTTAATAACGAAAAAATGTCTTGAAAAATCGGGAAGAATGGTATAAAATTATAACATATTTACAAAATAAATCAATTTAAGCGAGAGGTGGAAACAGCATGAAGAGCTCATACGCATTTATATCGTATTCGCACAAGAACGAAGATGTCGTGAAAAAGATCGTAAAAGAGTTTGAAGAAGAAGGGCAGAAGGTGTTCATAGATTACAGGGACATCCCGCCGGGGAGTGTTTTTGCGGCGGAGATCGTGAAGGCGATAGAAGATGCGACATGTTGCGTGCTCATGCTGTCGGACGAGTCAAACAATTCCAATATGGTTCTGAACGAGGTGAACTCTGCGACAAATCACGATAAGGTGATAATTCCTCTCAAGCTGAATTCCGACGTGACTCCATCAAAGGCAATGGAATTCTATATCGGAAAGAACAACTGGATCGACTATGTCGACCGTGATTCTCTCAAACATCTGATCTCTATAATAAACTCGCTTGAAGGCGAAGAGAAAGAAAAAAGCGACGTGTATAAAGGACCGGTTGTCCTTCCGACGGAGAAAATGAAGGAGATCGGATATGACACCAGGCGCAGGGTCGTTGAAACGATAGAAATCGACTACCTGACGCTCGGTAATGCGCCGATGGGGTTTGTCATCGATTCGGAGATTGAAGGCGACCCCGACCAATGGATGGATTATGCAAACAACTATCCCGAGACGGCGTCATTTCTTGTTTCTGAAGATAAGGTTGTCGGTTATTCGCAGATAGAACTTATAAACAGGGAGGATTATGACGAAATAATCGCCGGAAAGAAAATGATAGACGCCGACATGCAGGAATTTTACGCTTTCGGCGGCAACTTCTGCTGTTACATAGCGATAATGCCCATTCTCTATGAATACGAAAATCAGGGAAACTACAAAATGCTTGTGGATGACCTTTTCGCAAAATTGGTCAGGCTGAACAGAGAGAGCTTTGTGACAATCGAGTCGCTCGGAATTTCGGTATATTCAAAATTTCTTGAGAAAATACTCGTGCAGCTCGGATTTGCATACGTCGGAAACAATCCCGCAAACGGCAGGATATATGAGCTTGATCTTTCACGCGTGCACGATAATAACATCATAAAAAGAGTTTATCCCGACTTTTATGAAATTTATGGGGTGTGACCATGCTGAAATATGTTGAGATAGACAAAAGTCTTTTTGAGACGGCAAAAAGAATTCAGAATGAAATCTTTCCGGAGCATGACGCAACGAAAAATTATGAGGAGGCAATCCTACGGATTACGGATAACAAATATTATCTGATATCGGATGAAAATACGGGAGAATACGTCGGAATATCGGGACTTTATTCGCTCCCGTCCGACCCAAGCTCCGCCTGGCTCGGTTGGTTCGGGATACTCTATGAGCACAGGAGAAAGCATTACGGAAGCGAGGCTCTGCGTTTATTCGAGGAGGAGGCGCGAAAGCTCGGCTATCTTTATTGTCGACTCTATGCCGATCGGTTTGACAATGACGCGACTCTTCTGTTCTATGAAAAAAACGGTTATATTTTTGAGGAATACAGTAACCGCTCGGATCCGGGCGGGTGTGATTTTCCGATACTGATCGGCGGAAAGAGCGTTTCGCAGTTGCCGCTTGAGCCATGGAACAGCAGAAATATAGGGCTGACGCTCCAGCTCTTCAAGCAAACGGGATTTGTTCCGCGCAGGCTTGCGCCAAAAGACCTTGATGCCGTCACCGCGCTTTATAAGGATTGCTTTATGACGAATGAATATTTCGCCGAGCAATTCGGTGAGACGAAGCTTGAGCATATTATGGATACATCTTTTCGGGATATGTTCCGTTATTGTATCGGCAGCGGGTATTCCTTCGGCATTTTCCGCGGCGACGATCTTATTGCGTTTTCGCTCTGTTTCGACTTTTATGAGTTGAAGGAAACTGATCCGCGACAGTTCAACAATGTTTTCACAAGCGACTACGACAATACGGATTATCCGTATCAAACAGAGTTCCACGGCGAAGTTGACAAGTTGAAAAAGCCTGTTATGTATGTGCTGGCGGTTGCTGTCAGAAATTCTGAGCGAGGAGAGGGAATCGCGAGCAGACTTGTCGACAATGTTATCCTTGAATACGGCGACCGCACAATCATGAGCGACGTAACAAGCCCGTCACTGCTCGGAATTTTCAGAAAAAGAGGCTTCGATATATCGCGTATAGACGACGGTTACAGTCTTGTTTACAGGGAAACCTAAGACGGGCGCGGCAATCCGGAAAATGATACATTGATGAAAAGCTCCGACGTCGGAAGCGGATGTCGGGGCTTTTTGCTTTCCCCCATTGACAATCCGACAAGGATGTGGTATGATATATCAAGTGATATATATTCCCTGATATTTAATGGAAAGAAAGGCTTATGGAAAATATTATTTCGGGCGGTGCGCCAGCCGTTGTCCATGGGAAAAAGTCCGATTCCGTGTTTATATTCGTGCACGGGCAGGGCGGAAGCAAGGATGAGGCGCAGAGGTTTGCGGATATTGCGAATCCGCTCGGTTTTCAGGTGCTTGCGGTCGACCTCCCCGGTCACGGAGAACGGACTGACGCGGAAAAATTTGTTCCATGGGAGGCGGTCCCGGAGCTTTGCGCGGTTATGCGTTATGCAAAAAGCCGATGGAAACATATATCCGTCCGCGCGATAAGTATCGGTGCGTGGTTTTCGCTTCTTGCCTTTGCCGACGAAACAATCGAAAAGTGCCTGTTTTCATCGCCTCTGCTCGATATGGAAAATATGATTCTGTCGATGATGGCATTTGACGGTGTGACGGAGGAACGGTTGAGAAATGAAAAAGAGATAGTCGGATCTTTCGGTCGGACGCTTTCATGGAATTATCTCGAATGGGCGAGAAGTCATCCCGTGCATGCGATAAGCCGCCGGACGGACATTCTTTATGCCGCAGGTGATGAGATGATACCGAGGGAGACAGTCGATCGCTTTGCGGCGGAAAACAACTGCAGGCTCACGCTTTATCCCGGCGGTCAGCATTGGCTTCACACGGATAAAGAGCTTGACTTTATGAAAAACTGGGAGACTGCCGCTATTGCGGAAAGCCGTTAACCAAAAGACGTAAATTACCTGTTTTCGGGTCAGTATAAGGAGAAAAATATGAAGACACTCAATATTATTCAGACGCTTTCAAAAATCGGCAGAATACTGAGCAAGATAGTGTTCGTTTGCTGCGTCGTCGCATTTTCCGTGTGTGCAGTCAGCCTTGCATTACTGCCGTTCGGATTTGAAATGATCGAGATTGGCGACGTCACAATCAAGGGACTTCTGAACCGGTTCGGAGATTCCGAAGTCAGCATTTCGCTTATTTACGCTACCGTTTCGTCCGCAATGATAGTCTGCGCGGGCGAGGCTGTTGTCTCAAAGTTTGCGGAATGTTATTTCAAAAGGGAACTGAATGACGGCACGCCTTTCAACCTTGAAGGCGCAGGACAGCTCATGCGTCTCGGCATAATTTCAATATGCGTTTCGATCGGTGCGGAGGTGCTCGCCGCGATTGTTTCGGATGTAATTTTCAAATACGGCGGTGATACGCTTGTCGCGGATTACGGTGACATCAGCTTCGGCGGTAACATATCCATCGGAATTATGCTTATCGTCATGTCGCTTTTGTGCAGGTACGGGGCGGAAAGAGAGCTTGCAGCGCACGATAAAAATGACGGAGAAAACGCCTGAAAAATGATTCGGCTTATACGCTTTTTGCTTGACATCCGCGTGCTTGCGGAAATAATGTAATATCAAAAATCGCTTTGCATCTGCAAGGTGATTTCTTGTTTCCAAACAAGGAAAAACATGACCGAAATAGCATTGAAATGCGCGAATATTGGCTGCGTTGTCACGAAGATACAATAAAAGGCGAATTTATGAAAAAACAGTTGAAATATGTACTACAAATTCTTGACAAAAGACGAAAAGTGTAGTACAATAAAAACGTCAGTGGAGCGGTTGGTACAGAAAAAGCATTTTTGTGCCGCAAGGAAGTCAAGGAATTTCCGTCAATATCATCTGCAAAATTGACAAAATCAATCAATTTGCCAAAATAACAATTTAACGGAGGAACAGAAAAATGGCAGAAGCAAACATGATTAAAGCAAAACAGATGTACGCAAGAGTCGTTGAAGCGTTTGGCGGGAAGGGGTGGGTTATCAGGAACACGAGGACGATCTCCGAGTTGATATCAGCTTTGGTACAGATGATCTTCCGGTTGAAATGCGTGTCCGTATTTATCCAAAGATCGAAGCAATCTGCGTCACCGCACCCATGTCATTCAAAATGCCGGAGGACAAAAGACTTGACGGCGCAATCGCCGTTTGCGTCGCAAATTACGGTTTAATCTGCGGCGGATTTGATTACGACATAAACGACGGAGAAATCAGCTATAGACTCTCGCTTCTTTATACGGATACGGACGTTTCCTGCGAAGCCATCACGGATATGATAGGACTTACGGTTTCAACGTCCGACAATTATAACGACAAATTTTTCATGCTTGCAAAGGGCATGATGACCATTGAAGATTTTGTCGCAAAGGAAAACGAATAAAAATATATTTGCCTGCGCGGGGTGACGGGAAAACGTCATCCCGCGTGAGCGGAAAAATGAACACAGAAAGGAGTCATCGAAAAAGTATAATCGAAAAAGTTTGAAATGAGCAATACGGATGATAGAAAATTTATTATTGACGACGTTATTGAGGAGGAAAAATCCAGAAATCGCGAATTGCGTGACGCGCTCAGCCGAGAGTTTGATGAACTGCCGAAGGGCTCGCTTGTCATCCGCGAGGTGGACGGAAGAAAGTATTGCTATCTGAGATACAGAGAAGGGAAAAAAGTAATAACGAAATATGCCGGAACATGGCGGAAGATAGATGAGATAAAGGATATGATAGACCGCCGGAGAGTGCTTGCGGACGAAATAAAAAATCTTGACGATGAGTTTGAGAAAATAGAAAAGGTCGAATCCGTTCTGGGCAAGTCGGAGGAAGAAGCAAGACAACATTGAAAGAAAAGACAGGAGAACGGCAAGCGCCTGAAAAAGTATGCGGCGGCGATTGCCTTGCTTGAAGGCGACCCTCTGCAATAACGTAATTTCCAACACCATGGGAGGTGACAGCTGTGTTTGAAGTAATCGGAAGATACAACCGCGCGACGGTCTATGCGGAAACGATGGACAGCGACTCGTATGCGCAGGTTCTGCGTATGTGTAATACGGAAAGGCTGAAGGGCAGCAGGATAAGAATGATGCCCGACACGCACGCTTCGGCAGGGTGTACCGTCGGCACTTCACTTACTTATGATGACTTTGTAAACCCTTCGTTTGTTGGCGACGATATCGGTTGCGGGATGCAGGTCTATGAGCTTGCGGAAAAAGAAATCGATTTTGCGGAGCTTGATTCCGTAATAAGAGAAAAAATTCCGTCCGGCCCGAAAGTTTTTGAGCATGTCGGGGGCGGGATAAAGAAAATCCCGCTGAAAAGTCTGCATTGCTTTGACTTTATCCGTTATGACACGGTCAAAAAGTCATTCGGGACGCTTGGCGGAGGAAATCATTTTATAGAAGTCGGCAAAGCGTCCGACGGAAGACTTTATCTTGTCATCCATTCCGGAAGCCGAAGGCTCGGGCGTGACGTTGCGACCTATCATAAGGTTGCCGCATTCTTTGCCGCCTGCGGCATCGATCCGAAAGAGGCGGCGAAGAAAAATCTCCGCCCGTGCGAGATAAAACCGGGATTTTCCATTGAAGACTGCTTTCTCTCCGGAAGGCTGCTTTCCGAATATCTCCACGATATGAAGATCGCCGTTGACTATGCGGCGGAAAGCCGCAGAAATATGGGCGAGACGATAATTTCTGCTATGGGACTTCACTCCGTATCGTCGTTTACGACAATACATAACTATATAGACCCGGAAAACAGGATTCTCCGCAAGGGCGCGGTGTCGGCACAGGCGGGCGAGACGCTTATCATTCCGATAAACATGAAGGACGGCGCGCTTATCTGTCGCGGAAAGGGAAATCCCGAATGGAATTTTACGGCGCCGCACGGCTCGGGGCGCGTTCTCAAAAGGTCGGACGCGAAAAGCGTTATTTCGGTTGACCAATTCAGAGCCGAAATGGAAGGCGTTTTCACAACGTCGGTAAATGAGTCGACGGTGGACGAATCGCCCATGGCATATCGCAGGGCGGGCGAGATTATCGGTGCAATCGGCCCTACGGCTGAAATCATCGAAAGACTTTCCTCCGTTTATAATTTCAAGGCGAGCAAGCCCGTCACGGATGACACGGCGGACGGGGAGGACTGAAAAAATTACGGCGGAGATTTTCCGCTGCGTGAGTCAGGATACGAAAAGGCAAATCCGGATACAGATGAAAAGAAGACTCGGTAAGAAAGCAGGAAAATGAAAATATGAATATTGAGGAGATTTTTAATGGGAGATTTTCTTGAACGTTTTGCGTCATCGCTTGAATTATTTTTGAATGTCTTGGAACTTCTGGCTCTCTTTGCTTCGGCATTTACCTTCTTCTTTCTGATGTTTAACGAATATTCGAAAGCCTTGCGAAAAATCCTTGCTCCTTGCGGATTGGGATTCTGGGCGAGACTGCGGGTTCTGTTTATTTGCAGAAAGTCTGTTGTAAAAAAGCGTGCGTTTATTGAATATGCAATTCTGAAATCACAGGGACACGGGACGGTTGCATCATCGTGGCATACCATAATAAATGAATTTAAAGCGTTTTATTATGAGGATCAATCCAACCTGGTGTATTCGATTCCCAACTGTACCTTGCTGATCGGAGCGGATTTTTCCGACGCGGTCAGCCGATACTTTGACTTCATAAAAACAAAGAAAGCAAGAAAGGCTTTTGGAATTCAGGAGGATCGCCTGCAATGGGTCATTAAAATCCATATTGAAGAAGCCTATGCAACTCCGACGTGCCTGCTTACCGGATTGCTTTCAAAATATGAAGAGAACTGGGAAGAATTCATAAAAAGATATGTGTCGACGGCATATATAACCGAAGCGGCGGAAAATACGTCGGACAGCATTTTGGCAAGCGAGCTTTATCTGACGTTTGCCTGGCTTCTCTGGGGGCCGAGCTACGAGCTTAATTATCGCAGGTACTGGGCGGGGCTCTGCCAGATTTCCTATGGTGACGAGAGCAATTCCATTCCCGCTGTTGCGGATAAAGATTCGGATGTGGTTGAGCGCCTGAAGGACAAGTTCACGGAAAACGAAGAACACCGCTACGGCGCCCTGATATCGGCTGATGTTTCGCTGTTTGAAAAAAAGGAATACTATCGTTCCGTAAAGGATTTTGCAAATCCGGATAATTCATATTTTTATGATAAGATCATGAACGGCGAGCTTTCTTTCGCCGCGCAGATAAATCAATTTGTTCCCTGCACAAATTATAAAAGCAAAAAATATTATTGTACCGCATATGTGTGGTTACTTTTTGAAGTTGAAAGCGATGATTATGCCTTTAAGCCCGAAAAGAGCTTAGCCTTCTTTGAGCATGCAAATCTGGCCGATAGGAACACATATAGTTTTTTGATCAGCACCCTGATTGATAAAAGCTTAAAGCATTTCCAAGGTATTTTCGGCAATCCAAAACTGGATGGACGCAAATATCGGTTTGTTTGCGCACTGAACCATAAAATAGAGAATGCCTGTATTGCCCGTTACAATGAGATATCAAGTCAGGACAGCGAATTCGGAAGGGCATTGAGAGATCGCGTGATAATGACACCGAAGCGCACGGCTACATCGGCATTTTCGGCTTTTGATGACTTCTTCACGAGAAACAACGTAATCACATATGAAGAAATCGAATATGCGGACAGAAAGAAAATAACGGATCTCGGAAGATTCTATACAGATATTTACATGGAATGTTTTCCAGATGATAACGAGCGCGAATCATTTGACCATCTGCTGTCTTATCTTAAACAAAGCGAATCGTCAAGTGACTACAAATATCATATCGTTCTGGCCAAGGATGAAAGCGAGAATATTGTCGGCGGATGTATTTTCAATTATTATAAGGACAGTAATTCCGGCGTCATAGAGTTTCTTGCGGTCAAAAGTGATCTGCAGTCCGGCGGCATTGGCTCTGAGATATACAAGCATGTCATTTCGGTAATGGAAGCGGATGCATATAAAAACCGAAAATCCTTCCTGTCATGCGTTTTCTGCGAAATAGATTCGCCGGAATACAGTAAATCTGGAATCAAAAAATATCTCTATTTTTGGGACAAAAACGGCTATAAACATTTGGATTTTCAATATGTACAGCCGCCTCTGTCCGCTACTCAATCGCCGGTTTACGGCTTGTGGCTGACGGTAATGCCGTTGAGAGTGCAAGGGAAAACCATACCCGGCGAGACTGTTCTGAGCGTATTACATGACTATCTGAAATACGGAATGGAAATAGATGATCCGGAAAAGAACAGGGAATACATACAGATGAAAAACGAAATACTCAAGAAAGAGCGAATAGCCTTGCTTAATATTTTGTGAGATCTGCCGTCACGGCGATTAGCTTGTGATTTGAAATTTCGGCAGGGAAGCACGGCTGTTTTCAAAAAGCGGTGAAGATTGCCATTGATTTTGGCTTTGCCAAAGGTCAACAGGTGAAAATCACCCCAAAGGAGCCGAAATGAACACATATAGGGGCAAGGCCTTTTCCGTGCTCGGTGATTCGATAAGCACGCTTTTCGGTTACAGTACGCCCGAGGACGCTGTGTATTACAGCGCGTCAAGGCGGTATGAAACCGGAGTGTATTATCTGCGGGACACCTGGTGGGGACGGGTCATTGAAGCCCTCGGAGGAAGGCTTCTTATAAACAATTCGTTTTCCAGAAGCACGGTTTGCCGATATTCCGAAAGCGAATACTATTCATATGCTTGCAGTGACGGACGAACTTCTGCGCTCAGTGAGGGGGGCTGTGCACCCGATGTCATTATGATTTTCATGGGCATAAATGACAGAGGGTGCGGCGCGATGGTTTATCCGTTGTGTAAGGGCGGGGAAAGTGACCTTTCCGTATTTTCCTCCGCCTATGATACAATGCTCGGAAAGGTGAGAAAAAACTATCCTTCGGCAGAGGTATGGTGTCTGACGTTGCCGCTCGGACTTTGCGACGGATATCCTCCGTCAGACGCCGCAAGGCGGTCAACGGAAGAATATTCCGCTTTCATTTCTGAATGTGCATTGAAGCACGGCTGTCGACTGATAGACATTTGCGCAATGAAGCCGTATGACAGCGCGGACGGAGTTCATCCTTCGTCTGACGGAATGAAAGCAATCGCCGACGCGGTTTTAAGCAATATTTGAAAGGAGGAAACACAGGGGGTAATAAACAGTCAATTATAAGGATACCAACAACGGGCGGTCTTAGCGCCTTCGGGCGCATTTGCAGAAGCTTAGGACGGCTTAGAACTCACCTTTTCAGCAAAACGGCATAAAACACAATCGCAAAATTGACCAAAAGACTTTTGATTTCAGGAGGGACAAACTAATGATATACATAACAGGCGACACACACGGAGAACAGACAAGATTTTCTCCTTTCGGAATGCCGAGAGAAGAAAGCTTTAGGGCTAACGACACTGTCATTGTCTGCGGCGATTTCGGATACATTTTTTCGGGCAGCTACGAGGAAAACAAATTTCTTGACGAGCTTTCCGAAAAACCGTATACTATATGCTTCTGCGACGGGAACCATGATAATCTTCCCGCAATATATGCTTATCCTGAGGAAGAATGGAACGGGGGTCGTGTTCACAGGATAAGAAAAAATATCTTTCATCTCATGAGAGGACAGATATTTGAAATAGAAGGAAAGAAATTCTTCACAATGGGGGGTGCTTTCAGCATTGATAAGGAATATAGAACGGAGGGGCTTTCGTGGTGGAAAGAAGAGCTTCCGAATGGTGATGAATATGCTGAGGCAACAAAAAACCTGCGCGAAGCAGGGAACAAGGTTGACTATATAATAACTCATACAGCTCCGAGAAGCATCATTTCCCGCATGGGCGAGCATTCCGACCCGCGTGATTCAGAGCTTACCGGATTTCTGGATTGGGTCGTGGATGAAATCAGATTCAAGAGATGGTTCTTCGGCCATTGGCACCAGGAGGGCGAAATCGGGACAAAGTTCCGCGCACTTTGGTTTGACGTTGAAAAGATCTGAAAAAGTGTATAAAAACGCATGGGCTGCCGCCGTCTGCAAAAAGATTTACTGACCGGCAGAAAGCCCCTGCGTTCGACATTTGACTATTGAAAGACACATTGTAAATACAGAATGGAGATTGAAAATGGACTACATTGAATATATTGATGACTTTGACGATGACGATTTTGATGATGACGATATCGATGTGGGAACAAGAGAAGTGACGGTTGAAGGCGTCGACGACGATCTGCATTGCACAGTGGGTTACGGTTGGGCAATTCTGGACGCGGCAGTTGATCTTGCAAAAAAAGTCGGTGCGATATATGGGTCAAGCAGTCTTGTTATATCCTGTGTCATATCCGGAAAAGAGCTGATCGAGTTTATACAGGCGAACGAAATAAGATGTTGGCACGCCGATGAGTTGCTTGGAAAGATAGACGAAAATCATAAATACGAGTTGACCGCATGGGATGTCTGATGATGCATAACGTTTGGGAAAGAGGGGGATTCGATGGAGCTTGATTTTCTTTCGGAAATGATTGAAAATGCAGAAAACATAGTGTTTTTCGGCGGAGCGGGCGTGTCCACGGGTAGCGGAATCCCCGATTTCCGCGGCAGCACCGGACTTTATGGCGGAAATTATAACGGAGAACGTCCCGAAACAATCCTTTCGGGAGAATATCTGCATCGCAAGCCGGAAAAATTCTTTGAATATTACAAGTCGCATATGGTCTATCCGGACGCGCGCCCCAATGAGGCTCATTATGCTCTTGCCGAGCTTGAACGTCGCGGGAAGCTATCCGCCGTCATAACTCAGAATATTGACGGACTTCATCAGCTTGCGGGAAGCAAAAATGTAATCGAGCTGCACGGTTCCGTAATGCGCAACTACTGCGTTCGGTGCGGCGAAAGTTATCCGCTGTCATATGTGATTGACAGTGTCGGCGTGCCGAAATGCGAGAAATGCGGTGCAATCGTCCGTCCGGATGTCGTTCTTTACGGAGAGGGTCTTGACGGTGAGTCGATCGACAGGGCGGAGGAAGCAATCTCGGAAGCGGACGTGCTCATCGTGGGCGGTACATCGCTTACGGTTCAGCCCGCCGCGTCTCTTGTCGGTCTTTTTGAGGGCGAACATCTTGTGATTATAAATATGGCGCCGACCCCATATGACGGTTGCGCGGAATATATAATAAGGAAGCCGATCGAAGATGTGCTCGGAAATCTGACAATATGAAAAAAATCTCAAAAAACTTGAAAAAAGATTAAAAAAGCACTTGACAATCGAGAAGTGATGTGATAGAATAACAAAGCTGTCGCCGAGGGGCGGTAGCAAAGCGGTCCTTGAAAATTGAACAACAGAAGCAAAGAGAAAACAAAGAATCTCGTTGAAAAACTTTGAAAAACTCAAAAAGTAAGAAGAAGCTAAGAAATAGCGCTCTGATGACGATTTGATGCAGTTCCCGAAAGGGAGCGATTAAATACGAAAATTAGAGAGTTTGATCCTGGCTCAGGATGAACGCTGGCGGCGTGCTTAACACATTCAAGTCGAACGGGACTCATTTGATTAATCCTTCGGGAAGCGTTGAATGAGTTTAGTGGCGGACGGGTGAGTAACGCGTGAGCAATTTACCTTTGTGAGTGGAATAACACCCGGAAACAGGTGCTAATACCGCATAACGTATCGATGTCGCATGGCAATGATACCAAAGAGAAATCGCACAAAGATGAGCTCGCGTCCGATTAGATAGTTGGTGAGGTAACGGCCCACCAAGTCGACGATCGGTAGCCGGACTGAGAGGTTGAACGGCCACATTGGAACTGAGAAACGGTCCAGACTCCTACGGGAGGCAGCAGTGGGGAATATTGGGCAATGGGCGAAAGCCTGACCCAGCGACGCCGCGTGAGGGAAGAAGGTCTTCGGATTGTAAACCTTAGTTAGCAGGGAAGAAGAAAGTGACGGTACCTGCAGAGAAAGCCACGGCTAACTACGTGCCAGCAGCCGCGGTAATACGTAGGTGGCGAGCGTTATCC
>UQUT01000001.1 GCA_900544285.1 uncultured Eubacterium sp. | reverse complement strand
TTGCTCTTTGTACGGCGTTATGTGAGTCCTTTTCGATGTTTCCGCATCGGAAAGGGCTTTTTATGTTTTATAGCCAATGGCAAACACAAATCGGTAGATACCCCTAATCCCTTGAATTTTGATTTTCAACAAAACAATTCAAAAACAAAATTTCAAAATTCAAGGAGATTAAAAATGAGTTGGAATAACGGATATGAAAGAAAAAAGTTTGAAGCAAGACAGAAGAAGCAGGCAGAGGAATACAAAGCGCAGGGGATGACAGAGGAACAAATCAAAGCTATGTATGAGTTTGACTTAGAGCAATACAAGAGTGATCGGCGTTATCACCTGCACACACAGCCGTTTTCATCGAGTGACTTCGATGACGGCGAGGATGATGATTCAGAAAGCACGCTACTCAACAAGTTTTTCGATGAATTGACCGTCACCATTGGTAGCTGCGGTGAGAAATCAAGGTATTGGTGGATCGAGGAGATTAACAACCCCAAGCTTGCTGAGGCAATCAAAGCATTGTCGCCGGAGCAGTTTGAATTACTGACACTGGTTGTTATTGATGGCTATACGCAAGCTGAAGCGGCGAAGAAAATGGGTATCCCATATCGAACATTTAAGTTCAAATTGCGCAATATAAAAAATTTTTTGAGAAAATTTTGATTTTATTGCCCTTTTTGTGCCTTTTCGCTGGCTACCAATTGAGGGGGGCAAGAAAAACACTCCTCCTCTATGAACCTTGAAAACTGAATAGCCATTCATCAAGCACATTACTTGTAAGATGTCCGTGAGCAGCGGAGTTAGCCGAGATCGTAGGTGCGCCATGACCTCCCGAAAGAGAGCGAGCGACAAAACTTATACGAAGTAAAACCTCAAAAGCAAGAGGTTAGGGCGATGACATTTACAAGGGACAATGATACTTCAGTAGCCGAAAGGCGCTGCCTGCGGAGTACCCGGGGGAGGTGAGATTCCTATGGAGTTGGTTTGCACTCGACCGCTTGATGACTTCCCACATCGGCTTATGCCGATCACACTCGGGGTGTCGAGGACAAATAGAGTGTGTTACGGAGTTCGGGATAAAAAGCAGACCGCATTGGACATAGCGGTCGCTTCCCGAATGATCCCGATACATATTCTATTTAATCACATTCCGAAGGGAAGCTGACTTCCCGATGAGAAGTCTGAAAGGAGTGGCTATTCAACTTTTCAAAATACTTAGCTACAAAGGAGTTTTATGAAAAGAACAGTAAGAGAAATCCTTGCCGAATGTAAGGACGGCAGAGAGGCAATGTCCCTCAGAGATTTTACACTCTGTATCAAAACTATTCATGCGCATCTCAATCTCGCTTGCTTTTCCCCGGATGGGAGCAGAGAATCAAAACGACATTTGAAGATGGCAGACGATATCTGCCTTGCGGTTGAAGATTGCTTTGCAGACCAAAACAGCAACCTTGTAAATTGGTTCCGACGAGAGCCTTGCGAGTTCCATCATCCCTTAACGGGAAACGATGTGAAAGTCGAAGTGAGAGACGACATCGAAGCAATTTACTATTTTCTTCATTATTGTATGATGCTGAATCAGCACAAACCCATTGATGAAGATGCCTTGAGCTACCTTGCATATATCTTGTGCGAGCCTGCCCATGATTGATACCTCCGCGGGGACTTGGGGCAGGGTCCCCGTACATAGCTGAGATGATCGGCAAAACATAGGAGGTCTATTCAAAATGAAAGACGAAAAGATTAATCGCGGGGATATCTACCTCGCAAACCTAAATCCGTATAAGGGTTCGGAGCAAGGCGGAAAACGCCCGGTGATCATCATTCAAAATAATGTTGGAAACCATTACAGTCCGACAGTTATCGTGACAGCGGTTACAAGTCGATTCTTTAAGAAACGAGCCTTGCCTACCCATGTTCCTCTTGATAATGAAGAACTTGAGAAAAACTCACTTGCCTTGCTTGAGCAGATACGGACGATAGATAAGTCGAGGCTGATTAGGAAGATCGGCAGAGTGCCGGAAGAAAAAATGAAGGAGATAGGGGCGGCTATTCATGTGAGCCTTGACCTGAATGACGAAGATGAACAACATATTGATGCTTCAGGTTGATGAGGAATTTGAAAGAGTAATTCCGCCGCTTGACGAGGACGAGTTCAAAAATCTCAGGCTCAACATTTTACGAGATGGCGAGATATATCATCCTATCATTACATGGAACGGCGTGATTGTTGACGGTCATCACCGTTACAAGATACTGAAGGAGAATCCAACGCTTAAGTATCGAGTGGAAGAAAAGACATTTGAGAATCGTTACGAAGCGATATCTTGGATATGCCTTAATCAGCTTGGAAGAAGGAACTTGTCGGCAGCGCAAAAGACCATTCTTATGGGACGTAGATATCAAGCGGAGAAAGATGCGCATGGCGCAGGTGAAGGTTTTCGCGGCAATCAGTACACAGATTTGGTAAGTCCTCAAAAT
This sequence comes from uncultured Eubacterium sp., assembly GCA_900544285.1. GTDB lineage: Bacteria > Bacillota > Clostridia > Oscillospirales > CAG-272 > CAG-841. Next base: position 358,777 of record UQUT01000001.1, on the reverse strand, counting down.
GAGGACTTACCAAAAATCAGAGATAAAACAGCACATCGAATTGCAAGCGAGATGGGAGTCGGTCACTCGACAATTGAACGGGCAGAAAAATATGTTAATGCACTTGATGTAGCTGAAGAAGATTTTCCGGGTATCACAAAAGATATTCAATCCGGCAAGATTAGAGCAACTCATGATGAAATGCTGACGATTGGCAAAGCTTCACCTGAGAAGAGAAAAGAACTTGTGGACTGTCTATATGTTCCTACTTCTAACATGAGTCGGGAGGAGCGTGAACAGGAAAGACAAAGACGAAAAGAACTGTTTCGCTCTATTGATAACCTTTACGCAGGACACTTGAATACCGAACGCCCGCCGGCAACGGGAGCAGATATGCTCAAAGCATTTGAAACTGATGTCGATATCGCCATTGATACTATTGGCGGATATTTTACCGAATACCCTGACTTACTTACCGATAAGAAAAATCGTGAGTATGTGGATAGGGTGCTACACAAAATTCAAGATTTTCTAAATAACATTGAGGAGAAATAAAATGGCTATTAAAAGACCTTATCAAATGAAAACTATATCCAGTAACCTGTTTGTAATTGATAGAAAATCCTATCAGAGAAAAAAAGACAAGGACAAAATCGCACATATTGTGAGCAAGTGGGATGAGCGAATTGCCAATGAACCCAAGATTAGTGCTCGTGACGGGAAATTTTATGTTTTCGACGGACAGCACACAATTCTTGCAAGAGAGTCCATGAACGGGGAAAAGCCTACCGAAATACTCTGCAAAGTGTATAAGGGAATGGATGCAAAAGAGGAAGCAAGGCTGTTCGCCATGCAAACCGGTTTCTCATCGAAACTTCGTTCCGGAGAAGCACTCCGCGCAAATCTGTTTGGAGAAGAAGCCGAAGCAGTTGCTTTTAATGCGGCAACCGAAAAGGTTGGTATTCAAGTTGAATTGAAGGGTACACGTTTTGAGAGACATCTTGCCTGCGTGAGCACAGCACTCAATGCTTATCGTAATTTAGGCGAGGATCTTTATATCGAAGCAATGGGTGTTTTGTTTGAGGTATGGGGTGGCAAATCGGATTCACTTCGTTTTGAAGTTGTGAGGGCGATAACGGAGTTTGTCGGTACTTATGCCAATGTTTACGCCAGAGACATTCTCGTAGACGCACTTAAAGATATCAAAGAACCTATCGAAATCCGTGATAATATCGTCACCGATATTGAGCGTCCGAGAAACAAAAAGTACATCTACCAGATCTGGAAAATCTACAACGATTATGATCCGAAGAAAAAACTTGAAAAGAAGTTTTGAGGAGAGAGAATGAGCGAAGATTTGAGAAAGCAGATAATTTACCTTTCTTCCCTTGATATCATCCGTCGTATGTTAAAAGACGGAATTGCAAGCAGGGAAGTTCTTGAGAGACTGAACCGCCGCAATGCAGAATCTATGGGGTGTAAACCCGTAGCACTGTAAGCATATGGCGTTATGCAAAATGCCTACGGCGAAAAACCGTAGGCATAGTACATATATGATTTTATTCCAAGAGCCAGTCAATGACATTCACAACTTCTATTCCGTTGTAATTTCCAAGTGTCAGTCTTTCATTTGTCAGAATGGTTTTGGGATAGTTGTCGGGAATATTTTGCAATGGTGCGATCTCGCGGTTGAAGGTCGATTCCGATGTCATAGTATCGGTAACCTGAAAGTAATAATAGCGGTCATCTTTTTTGGCTACAAAATCGACTTCGGTATTTCCGACTTTTCCGACATTGACATTATATCCACGGCGTAAGAGCTCCAGATATACAAGATTTTCAAGAGAAAAACCAAGGTCATAGCTTCGCTTTGCAATCAGATGTCTGCGCAGTCCAAGGTCAACAATGTAGTATTTCTGATTTGTTTTCATCAGCTCCTTGCCGCCTATGTCAAAACGCAGGGCAGGATAAAAGATAAATGCTTCGCAGAGAGCTTCCACATAGTCGGACACGGTGCTTTGAGATACCTTTCGTCCCGTAGAGGTGATATAGTCGGCAATGCTTTTGAAAGAGATAGGATTACCGATGGAATTCGCCAGAAACCTTGCAATGCTTTTCAGAAGGACAATGTCTGCAACCTTTCGTTTGTTTGGATCACTTTCCCGTTTCCTTTGACGATCCTCGATATCCTTTACAATAATTGTATTGTAAATGCCTTCAATATACATATCGGTTTTGGATTTGGAATGCTCCATTACGGATATATAGGGAAATCCGCCGTCGCTCATATAGGCGGCGAGTGCAGATGCTTTGTCTTCGGACGGATGGTATTCCAGATATTCCTTGAAGGAAAACGGAAGCATTGATATTTCCACATATCTGCCGGAAAGAAGCGTGGCAAGCTCGCCTGAAAGCATATAGGCGTTGGAGCCGGTCATATAGATGTCGGTGTTCTTCTTGATATACAAACTGTCAACCGCTTTTTCAAAATTTTCGACCTTTTGTATTTCATCAAGAAAGATATAGGTGTATTTGTCCTTACATAAGCGGTCGCAAATGTGCTTGTACAATACCTTATAGTCCAGCAAATGTTCGTTTTCCAAATCTTCAAAGTTGATGAAGATGATCTGCTCGTCGGCAACGCCTGTGCTTCGGAGATAATCGGCATATAATTCAAGCAAGGTGGATTTTCCGCAGCGTCGGATGCCGGTGACTACCTTGATGACCTGCTCATCCTTCCATTCAATCAATTTATTCAGATACTCGGTGCGTTCGGTCATGTTGCGACCCTCCTTGTATTTTGATCCGAATATATTGTATCACAAAAGACGGTATTTGTCAATATAAAATCCCGAAATCGGGGTAGATAATCGATATTAACAGCATAAATCCCGAAACTGCCAATTGTATATTATATGATATGCAGGATTGCGTTAAATATTCGTTACAAGAGGCAATCAGCAAAATACATATTCACGTTTTGTCAAATGTACGGCGAAACCGTTTGCACATTTGTCCGTTTTACCGCATAGCGGTAAAATATCAGCGAGAGGAGGCGAGACCATGAATGCCCAAAGAACAGTACAAATAATAAGACCTTCTTCGGAACTGTCTACCGAGGACCAAAAGATAAAAGCAGCGGCATATTGCCGTGTTTCAACGGACTCCGATGACCAAGAGAACTCTTTTCTCGCACAAGTCAAATACTACTCGGATTATATAGGTTCAAGAGAAGATATGATCCTCGTGGACATATATGCAGACGAGGGAATAACCGGGACTGCAATGTCCAAAAGAGAAGAGTTTAAGAGGCTTTTGAATGATGCAAAACTCGGTCGTATCGACAGAGTATTTTGCAAGAGCGTGTCTCGATTTGCCCGAAATTCCCTTGAATGTATTGAAAGCATCCGAGCACTAAAGGACCGCGGTACGACAGTTGTCTTTGAAAACGATAATATAGATACCAAAACGATGAACTCGGAAATGGTTCTGTATGTGAAGAGTGCCTTTGCACAGAGCGAAGCACTCGCAGGCTCGGCTCGTGTGTCAAGTGCCTACCGGATGAAGATGGAAAACGGAACCTTTACAACGTACTGTGCTCCTTTCGGGTACAGACTTGTAAACGGAAATCTTGAAATCATTCCGGAAGAAGCTGAAATCGTACGCAAAATATTCAATATGTACTTATCGGGACTTGGTATAAACAGTATCTCCGCCAAGCTGAACCGAGAAGCGATTGAGGGTAACGGCAGACAATGGAACAACCCTGCTATTCGATATATCCTCACAAACGAGAAATATATCGGAGATAGTTTAACACAAAAACACTATACGCCGCCGATGTTACCGCTTCGTTGTATTCGTAATAAAGGTGAAAGAGACAAGTTCTATATTTCAAATACGCATGAGGCAATTATTTCTCGGAATGATTTTGAAGCAGTTCAGCAATTATTGGCTGACAGAAATAACAAGACAATTCAAAATCGAAAAAGATATTTGTTTTCTCATATGATTATATGTAGTCATTGCGGATGGTCATATCGTAGGAAAGTGCAAAACGATGTGGTTTATTGGGTGTGTTCAAAAAAGAGTATAAGCGGATTTGACTGCGACTCTCCTAACTTGACCGAAGAAGCGGTCAAGAAAGGATTTGTAAGAGCCTATAACAAATTGCGCACTTTTGAAAAAGAAATCCTTGATAAGACGATTGCTGACCTTTCGGAATTACAAAACAAAAGAACAAGAGGTAATGCGGAAATCAATCAGATCGACGGCGAGATATTGCGACTTTCCGAGCAAAACAGTCGATTTGAGAACTTTCGCAGTAAAGGTATTCTTGATGAGATATCTTTTATAGAGCAGACAAATAGACTGCGGGGCAGGTTAACAGAACTCAGAAGCCGCCGACTCAAGCTATTGCAGAACTGCGAAGAAGAAAGCATTATTGAAAACCTTTCTCATGTGAAAGAAGAATTGGAAGAAAAACCGAAGGCGCTGATCGACTTTTCTGAAGAAATCTTTCGGGCTATTATCGAAAAGATAATCGTTGAGGAAGATGGTACCGTTTCGTATAGACTGAAAGGCGGTATCATACTCAATGAAGAAATAACGGAGGTTATATAATAATGAAGATAAGAAATATTCCTTTCGGATATGAAGTTGTGGGTGGTAGATATGTTGTGAACAACGGTGAAGCCGAAATAATCTCTTCAATTTATAATATGTATCTTTCCGGAAAAACTCTGCTCGGTATCGCCGAAGCCCTGACCGAGCAAGAGGTTACATACTTCGAGGACACAAAGGTATGGAATAAAAACATGGTTTCCCGTATCCTTGCAGACGAAAGGTATCTTGGCAATGAAACCTTCCCTCGGCTCGTTGATTCGAACAATTTCAACTTAGCGAAAAATATACGAGCCGAGAAGGGAGGTAAAAAAGCAGTTTTGACACCTTTGATGGCAACTGTTAAAGATATGCTATTTTGCGCGGAGTGCGGAGAAACATTCAGCCGAATCAATAAATGGCGAACCCGCGAAAAATGGATTTGCAAAGGTAAGTGTAAATGCTCTGTTTATCTTGATGACAGAACGATATGTGAGAGTATCTTATCGGTGCTCAATAGAGCAATACGGGAACCGAACCTACTAACGGCTCACGTAAAAAATACCGAATATATCGGAAGTATTGAAGTGATACGAAAGAGCAATGAAGTAAATCGCTTGCTTGAGCAAACAGAAATTGACTTCAAGCGAGCTGCCACAATGATACTCGACTGTGCTTCCGAGCGATACAAATGTTGTGTATTGGGAGGTGGCAAACATGTATTAAATGCCTTGTCCTCGGAGTATGACCGGCTTACCGAGCAGAGTGAGCTTGACGAAGCATTGCTTAAAAGAACAGTTAAGAAAATAACCGTGGGACATACGGGAGAATTTACAGTGTATTTCATCGGTGACATTGCCCTGACGAATACCCCAAAGCATACGGAGGCTGAAAATGCAAGCTAATAGTAGTCGAATTGTTACGAGGATAGAAGCTAATCCGCTTCTTTCAAGAACCTCGACCGAATTTGTAAAGAAAAAAGTAGCGGCATATTGCCGTGTGTCTACTGATTCTGAAGATCAGCTTAACAGTTATGAAGCTCAGATAGCCTACTATACGGAAGCAATAGCCAAAAATCCTAATTGGACTTTTGCGGGAATATATGCTGATGAAGGTATCACGGGAACTGCGACTACAAAGAGAAAAGACTTTCTCCGTTTAATGAGAGATTGCGAAAAAGGAAAGGTCGATTTCATTCTTACTAAATCGGTTTCCCGTTTTGCTCGTAATACCGTAGATAGTTTGATGTGGACAAGAAAGCTCCGTGCAAAAGGAATTGGCGTCTATTTTGAAGAACAAGCTATCGATTCACTCAAGGCAGAAAATGAAATGCTTATAGGTTTGTTCAGCGTTATCGCACAGTCTGAGAGTGAAAATATAAGTGCCAACGTCAAGTGGGGTGTTCAGCAGAGAATGAGAAGCGGCACCTATATGACAAACTTTAATTGCTATGGCTATAGAAAGGGAGACGATGGCATTCCGGTAATTGTTGAGGAAGAAGCGTTGATTATTAAAAAGATCTATCAGTTATTTATTGACGGGTATAGCATGAAGCAAATCTGTGACAGGCTTAGATCGGAAGAGGTCAAAACCTATTCAGGAAAACTGCAATGGCAGCCGGAACATATACAGCGAATATTGACAAACGAAAAGTATATTGGTGATGTTCTTTTACAAAAAACATTTCGCAGCAACTGTATTGACAAGAAGGCAAAGGTAAATCGCGGAGAATTGCCGAAGTATCTGGTGTCAAACAATCACCCTCCGATTATTGATAGGGATACATTCAATATTGTGCAGGTTGAATTGGCAAGAAGATGTAGTAAAAAAAGCAAATCCGACTTTGCATTGACCGAACGCGGTAAGCATAGCGGGATATACGCTTTGTCTGATATCTTGGTTTGCGGTTCTTGCGGGGCGCATTATAAAAGAAAGGGAAAAACGAAAAACGGACAAAGAATTGTTTATTGGCGGTGTATAAATCGTATTGAGCACGGGACAAAAATTTGCAAGGATTCGATAGGGGTTGAGGAAAAGAAGCTTCATGCAGCAATCTGCCGTTGTCTTTCCAAAATGATGAGTAACCGTGATGAGGTTGTGGAGCTGATAAGAAACAATTTGCAATATGCTCTTACCGGAAATGATTCTGTGCTTGATGTGTACGCTATCGAAAATCAAATTCAGAGTTATTACGATCAAATGAGTATTTTGTTAGACCGCTTGTATTCGACAGGCGGAGAGGCGGAAAAATACGAACTTGAGATTAAAAAGATTAACGATAAGATTGCCGCCCTACGTGAACAGCTTTCTACTGAAAAAGCAAAAGCAACTTCTTCTGATGATCTGAATAGAGAAGTGGAACGAATACTCAATTACATTGCTCAAACAGACAAGGACACTTTCGTTGAATATGATGATGTTACAGTTCGCCGCTTGGTGGAGTGTATCACAGTTTCAAACGATGGGAGAATTGTTGTCACTCTCAAAGGTGGATTCAGGGGAGAGGAAATTATTTAGGTTTATTTCTGCAAAAGGTATTTACAACGCAACAATTTGTGGTATTATGTTAGTGTAAAGTGAATTGGAGCGGAAATCTATTGATAGTTAGGAGGTTTCCCTTTTATAGCATTGCGCCATATATGATAGACGAAATGGCTATCTACCTAAAAGCCCTTGATTTTCAAGGGCTTTTTCGTATTTTAGGAGCGAAAAATATCTTTCATTTTTACGGCTGTGAAATACCGACATCAGAGACTCGAACCTGCGATTTTTAAGCCGAAAATACGGGCAAATAACTGTTAATCACATTCATTACACCGAATGACTGTTAATCAGGCGAAATACCGCCGAAAAGACCGTTTGGCACTGACCACTACCTGTTTACAGTCATTCGCCTTTGGGGTATTTTTCTTTGATTCGGAGGTGATTTCATTGAGCAAATATGAGCCGCTTTGGAGGTTCCTTTCCGGTGACGGAAGTGGATGTATTCAATTTTCCTTTGAACGGATAGAAGAGATTCTGGGTTTTCCCATGGATCATTCTTTCCTGAATTACAAACAGGAGGCTGAACAATACGGATACTGTGTCGAGAAAATCTCGCTCAAAGAAAAATGGGTGCATTTTGTCCGTATTGCCGCACAGTGACATCATACCTTTGCAAATCCTCTTGCTTTCCTATATAATATAGGTGAAGAAAGGCAGGGGACACACATGAAAAAGAATTACGAATCCGTTTACCGCATGAAACTTACCGGCTATCAGGTCAGAACCGCCATCGGGATTCTGAATGAACGCCGTCTTGCGTTGAAGTCACAGGGATGCACCCTTGAGAACAGCGAAGAATATGTGGGCGTATTTAACCTGCTCAGCCGTTTTCTTGACCTGCTTCCCGCCTGACACAACTGAATATCCGAAATCAAGCCATCTTTATACCGCAATTTCGCGGTCAATGAAGGTGGCTTTTTTTATTGCCAAAATTAAAATCTAAGGAGGAACCGAATGTACATTGAAATGAACCCAACCGGGCTTACGCTTTCCGACCTGATCTGCGTTGCCCACCGAAAACGAAGCGAGGACACCGGATTTCCGTATGCCGTGCAGTCCTGCCGATGCTCAAACTGCCGTTATGTCAGCGAAAGTAAATGTTCTCTGAAAGAGTGCTCCTGTATGGCGGAAAGAGTACGGGCGCACACCTGTACCTTTGCCGAGATTCTGAACACCTGCTTTGCCAATGTTAAGGACAATGTGTTCCACTATCGACTTCGCCTCGCTGCGGAACGCGCGACCATGGCGAAAACCTGTTTTCTTGACAGGGAACACAGAGCAAGATTTCAGAAAGCGCTCCACCGAGTGCGTGGGAACGATAAAAGTCTCATCGCGCAGCTTTTTGTCCTTACCGCAACCGAAAGCTTGTGGAGTGCATCGGACGATGCCATAGGAAAGAGCAGTATCTCCTATCTTGACATTGACTTCCGCGCTTTTTCGGAGAACGATTATCTTTTCTACTGCATTGCTTATGACCTCGGAAACGGAACCTCACATACAGACATTGAGGATTTGTCCAACGATGAAGTCGTGGATTTCGACCTATTCCGCGTGGTGTGTTCCGCGATTGCTATCTCTGTTTACGGCTATGATGCCATCCGTGTGTCCGAGCGATTCCGGAAGCATAAGCGCAGAAAGAGCAGAAAGGGCGGGTGGAAGCATGGCGAATGAACCGAATTATTCTTCCAATCCCTCAAAGGACGAGCCGAAGAAAGAGAAAGTCCGTGTAATTCCGCTGGAATACATTGACGAGTTTCCGGGGCATCCGTTCAAGGTGTTGGATGATGAAAGCATGCAGAAGCTGATGAACAGCATCGAGGAGATCGGGGTGCAGTCGCCCATTGTTGCACGAATCAAGGAAGATCAGAGATACGAGATCATTTCCGGTCACAGGCGCGTTCATGCCTGCCGCAGGCTGGGACTGAAACTCATTCCGGCGATTGTGCGTGACCTTTCCCGTGATGAAGCCATCATTGCTATGGTGGATGCGAATTTGCAAAGGGAACATATTCTGCCGAGCGAGAAAGCGGCAGCATATAAAATGAAGATGGATGCAATGAAAAGGAGGGCAGGCAGACCAAGTAAAGAAAATGTGTCCCCATTGGGGACGAATTTAAGAACTGATGAGATTATTGCACAGGAGGCGGGAGAAAGTCGAAACCAAGTACAACGGTATATCCGCCTTAACGAACTTGTACCCGAATTGCTTGAAATGGTTGACCGTGAAAGCATCGCTTTCCGTCCTGCCGTGGAACTTTCGTATCTGTCGGAGGACGAACAGCGCAATCTCGTTGAAACCATCGACAGCGAAGAAGCAACGCCGTCATTATCACAGGCGATTCGCATGAAAAAGCTCAGTCAGGAGGGGAAGCTGGATATGGACAAGATATTCTCCATCATGACCGAAGAAAAGCCGAATCAAGCGGAGACGGTGAAATTCAAATCGGACGAACTCTCGCGTTTCTTTCCGGAGCGCACTCCGCCCGAACTGATCCGGCAGACCATCCTCAAACTGCTCGACGCATGGCAGAAGTCAAAAACACCTGAAAGACCGGTTATACGCCGCAGTCGTGACGATGCCCGTTAAGACCTTACCCGAAAACAAACGGTAAGGTCTTTTTCTTTTCCCCTTCCTCACACTCTAACCCCTTATACTAACAGTTTACTGACAGGAGAGAGTATAAGAGATTAAGTTATATATGCTCGGACTCCTGATTGCCGTGGTCGCACAACTCATCATTACCCGCAGGAAGAAAGAGCAGAGAACACAGCCCTTTGCACTCCTTCCGTATTTGTCGGTCGGTCTTTGGATCGGCTTTCTGATTTGAACGAAAATTGGAGGTCATTTATGAAAAGTAAAATGAGAATCACCGGCAACCGAACGGTGATCGGAATTATCTGTATTGTCCTCGCTCTCGGTATCACATTCGGGATTGCGCCTCTTGTCAACCGCTTCACGGACAGAAAAGTGGAAGTGGTACAGGTAAAACAGAATGTGGAGCGAGGACACCTGATTACCGAGGACGATGTGGAGCTTGTAAAAGTGGGAGCCTTGAACCTGTCGGACAGAACGGTAAAAAACATGAAGTATGTCGTCGGCAAGTACGCCGCGACCAACCTTTACGCCGGGCAGATCATGATTGCCGACCTTGTTGCGGAGAAAAGCAACAGCGCGGATGATGTGCTGTCCGCCCTCGACGGAACCAAGGTCGCCATCTCGGTCAATATCGCGTCCTTTGCGCAGGGGCTGTCCAATAAGCTCCGGAACGGAGATATTGTCAGCGTCATTGTCTATGACAAGGAAACGAATCAGTCTCATGTGCCGCCCGAACTCCGGTATGTAAAGGTCATTACGACTACGACCGGCGATTCGGTGGACAGCGACCGGAAAACCGACGCAACACAGGCAATCACGGTCACACTGCTTGCCTCTCCCGATCAGGCAAAGCTGCTTGCCTACAATATAATTATTACAAGAAAAGGAGCAAAAAATATGCAAACAAAAAATTGGTTTCACGAGTGGTTGGAACACTATGTGAAACCTGCGTCGAAGCAAAAAACTTATATTCTGTACTGCGAGTTGACAGAGCAACATATCCTGCCGAAGTTTGGTGAGATGGAGCTTGAGGGTATTACGCCGTTGGTCCTGCAAAGGTATATATCCGAGTTGATGGAACATGGAAATCTCCGAACAGGCGGAGGACTCTCCGCAAGCTCCGCCAATGCGATCATTACCGTAATACAAAGTTCTCTGAAGGTTGCCTACAACCTCGGATACCTTGAAGCCTATACCGCAGACAAAGTCAAACGACCACGGATTCAGGAAAAACAAATAGAATGCTTCACCCCTGCCGAACAAAAGAAGATTGAACAGGCGGTATTGACGGATAAACGCCCAAAGATGTTCGGTATTATCCTCTGCCTTTACACTGGACTGCGAATCGGAGAGCTTCTTGCCTTGGAATGGTCAGATATAGACTTCTTAAAGGGCGAACTGACCGTCAGCAAGACCTGCCACGATGCTAAGACGGAAAACGGGTACAAGCGGATTACGGACACGCCAAAAACGACAACCTCTCGCCGTGTGATTCCAGTTCCACGGCAGATACTTCCGCTTCTGCGGGAGCAAAAGAAAAAGTCCCGCTCCACCTATGTGGTGGGCGAGGACAAATTGCAGTCGGTGCGGTCTTATCAATATAGCTTCAGCCTGCTATTGAAAAAGCTTGGTATTCCGCATCGCGGGTTTCACGCCCTGCGACACACCTTTGCGACAAGAGCACTGGAAAGCGGAATGGATGTCAAGACACTGTCGGAGATACTTGGGCATAAGAATCCGGTGGTTACGCTGAACCGCTATGCGCATAGTCTGATGCCGCATAAACACGAGGCAATGAACCGCCTCGGCAAACTGTTTTGACACTCACCTATTGTTATAATAGGTGAAATTCTTACAAATATTCTTACGCCTATGTAATCAAAAATGAAAATTTTCATCAATGTTCTTTTGATAGCAGTATAGATTTGTTGACATTTGGAGAGTTTTTGTGATATAATACCTATGAATTAGTCACCTATTATAACAATAGGTGAAATAATATTTTTTATTTTTTCGCCTATTATCAAGGATATACTGATATGAATGCTTAATTAAATCAAGAGGTGTATATGAAGGATGACAATATTGAAAAGTTTGACGAATCATATTTAGAAGAAACTGCGGAAGTAAGCAATCGACATAAAAAAATAATGAATCGCATTTTCAGAGAATATGCCAAATCGAAATGGATACCATATCCTGAAGTTGACAATTTGTTTGAACATTTTATGAGCAAGTGTAGGTTGTTTTTGAAAAAAGATGAGTGAAAATACAAAGTCATAGCATAAATATTTTGGAACTTTTTGTTGTTATAATTCATATTTGGGGTTAATTTGTTGACTTTTATAATGTTTTGATATATAATAAAAAATAAATGAAATTGATTTTTGGAGTCTTATGCTTGGATTTTTATTATATATTTCTGATGAATGTAATCATCCTAAAATAATTGAAATTTACAATAGATATCATGACGATATGATAAGATTCGCAAAATCCAGATTAAGAAAAAGTAGGAGCGGTTATATTTTTGAAGCAGAGGATGTTGTACAGGAATCTTATATAAAGATTTTGAAGTATATTAATTCCATAAATTTAGATGCTGACGAAAAAGCTATTAAAACATATATATTGACTATTGTATCAAACAAGATAAACGATTTATTTTCGAAATGTGAGAGCTGTGAAAATATTGATGATTATGTTAATAATATTGAAAGTGATGATGACTTTTTTGAAAAACTTGTTATCAAGGAGCGTTTTGAAGCAGTTTGGAAGGCTATAAATGGACTAGACGAAATATATAGAATCACATTTATGTACCGATATAAAAATCATATGAGTATAAAGGAAATCGCTGAATTTATGGAGATATCGGTCAGAACAGTCGAAACAAGAATATTGAGAGGCCGAAAACTTTTGCTTGGTATATTAAATGAGGATAGTTAATATGGATGAGAGAAATTTGTTTGGTGAGTTGTGTGAAAAATCGCTGTATGACCAATATGAAAAGGAGATTTCGGGTGAAAATGCCAAATGCTCCGCTTCACATTATGAAAAAATGAGTGCGATTTTAGGCTATAGTGTCAAACGCTACAGATTACATCTTTCAAAAAGATTGATTGCCGCTATTTTGGCAGCTGTTATTTTATTACTTGTAGGATGCACAGTATACATTTATCGTGAAAAGATAAAAAATTTATTTGCGGAAATTCATGATAGGTATGTAAAAGTTTTTTCTGATGCCGAAGAAAATAGTACAATTCCTATAAGTGAGATTTATTCATTAGGATATATCCCCGAAGGATATGATTGTATTGAAGAAAAAATATTGCCGGTTTTCGTGTCATACAAGTGGAAGAATGAGCAGGGGAATATAATATCTTTTACGCAAGATATATTGAAAACAAATATATTTTTGGATGCCGAACATGGTTATTCAAAAATTACGGTTATTGAGAATCTCGAAATGTATTATAATAATAATGGTCAATTCAGTCACTATATATGGAGCGACGGTTTATATCTGATGACGCTTTCTTTTAATGCAGAGATACAGGAAGCGGAACTTGTTGATATTATACAAGGTATAAAAAAGTAAAAATGAAAAAATCGTATTTTTTTAAAGAAAATACGATTTTTTTGTTTTTTTTGAAGTGTTTTTGTAAGAAAACAGGTTTTATTATATAGAAACAAAAATAAAAAAATAGGAGTGTAAAGTAATGAAAAAATTAAAGTCATGTGGAATAATTATATTAGCCTTTTTAATGATGTGTATGGGAACCTTCACCATTAACGCCTCGGAAATAATGCCATTATATGATAATACCAGTATATGCAAAACTACATTTTTAATATCAGATAGTGTTGCTTATGTGGCAGTAAGATATGAGGGGTATCCTAGTTCATTTTTGGAGGCAAAAGTTACTGTGAAAATTCAGAAAAAAACTCTTGGTCTTTTTTGGAATACTGTAGATATAGGAGAACCTAATAAAGAATGGGTGGCTTATTCAAATAACGTTTCGGATTGTCTTTATAATACTTTTTCTATAACGGACACTGGTACATACAGAGCTGTATTTACGATTGAAATTTTTGGTTCGAATGGAACAGTGGATAAGATTGAAGATAAGATTGAGTATAAATATTGATGTCAATGAATGATAAATTATCATAAGTGATCTTTCTATCTGAAATAATAAGTAATCATGTTTCTATTTTTGTGATTTGAATTTAAGAAAAATTATAAAGATATTTCTAAAATGGGTTTGGCATGGCATAAGTTGATGCTTAAGAAAAGCGAATATTTAGACGGTGCCAACTCGGGTTACACCTTTATATTATAAGAATTGTTATAATTCGAAAAAAATAAGGAGATGTTTTATGGGAAGAAAACTATTTACATCAGAGTCAGTTACAGAAGGTCACCCTGATAAAATGTGTGATCAAATTTCGGATGCTATACTTGATGCATTTTTGAAAGATGATCCGGAAAGTAGAGTTGCATGCGAAGTTGCTGCGACAACCAGTATGATATTCATTTTCGGAGAAATTTCCTCAAATGCGATTGTTGATTGTACAAAAATTGCTCGTGATGTTGTGAGAAAAATCGGATATACATCATCTGAGATGGGATTTGACGCTGATACTTGTTCCATTGTGGCTTCTATTGGAAAGCAATCTCATGATATTGCTCAAGGTGTTAATCATTCAAGCGATTCTGGCGAAATTGGCGCCGGTGATCAAGGAATGGTGTTTGGATATGCTTGTGATGAAACACCGGAACTCATGCCGCTTTCCATCTCTTTGGCACATAAACTTGCTCAAAAACTTACTGAGGTGAGAAAAAACGGTGAGATTGTCGGACTAAGACCTGATGGAAAAACGCAGGTTACAATTGAATATGATGAAGATAAACCTGTTAAGGTTGATACCATTATCGTTTCCGCTCAACATGATCCGGGAGTCGATATGGTGGAATTGAAAAAACTGATTTTTGAAAAGGTAGTTATTCCTACCGTTCCGTTTGAGTACTATCGACATGGCTTAAAACTATATGTTAATCCTACAGGGTGTTTTGAAATTGGAGGACCACATGGAGATAGCGGTCTTACTGGAAGAAAGATTATTGTGGATACATATGGCGGACATTCAAAGCATGGCGGAGGAGCATTTTCTGGAAAAGACCCGACAAAGGTAGATCGTAGCGCTACCTATATGGCGAGATATATTGCAAAAAATATTGTGGCTGCGGAATTAGCAAGAAAATGCGAGATTCAAATAGCATATGCGATAGGAATGTCAAAACCTGTTTCAATTTGTGTAGATACATTTGGTACAAGTGAATATACGAATGAGATTATTAAGAGCATTGTGGAAAAGGTGTTTGATCTGAGACCCGGTGTTATTATCGATACACTTGATTTGAAGAGACCAATATATTCAAACATAGCATGTTATGGGCACATGGGTAGAACTGATGTTGATTTACCTTGGGAAAAGACTGATAAGGTTGATCAAATTCATTGTGCATTGATGTGCATTATGGAGACTGGCAAGGAACGATTAAAGACATTTTAATCTGATTTTCAATCTGATTTTTAATCTGATATTATGAAAATTTTTATTGATAAGATATGGATGAGATAACATGAATATTGATGAAAAGTATAAAATTTGAGATATATAATAACTTGCAATCCGCTGAAACCAACACTTATAAATATTTGAGTTAGTCTAATTGTATAATTAGAGAATTAAAAATACAATTTGGTACATATATCAATACTGTTCAGTTTTTGATGTTCACACTCATCTCCTTACACATTGTAGTGTGTCTGTCTTCTCAAACACAATTTATTGAATGCTTCATTATAATGTTTGAATTTCATATCTCTTTTGTGCATTGTAGTGTATCGGAAAGGAATGGTCATAATTATGGTTCAGAACAAGTATTTTTGTTTTGCTGTGAATAGATGACATAGCGAATAAGCGAATATATGAATAATTTTGATATTGTAAGTTTACCGATTAATGTAAATCCAATAATAAGATCCTATCGTGTGCATAGCTATTTGATTAATATTATGGAAAATATTTATCCTGATTTTGAAAAATATGTTATTTCTAATTACTTATGCTTACACAACGGGAAGAAAAATATTCGAATGGAATACTTGGATTTTCATTTGGATAATAATTTTTTAAGCATTCGGGAACTTTTCCGTAATAACAGTTGGTTTGATGTTGTTCAGATTTCTGATTGTAATTGCCAAGACAATAGAAAACAAATAGAAACGAGAGATTTGATCGTTGAGTTTTTGAATAAAGGGTACTATGTTTTACATGGTGTAAATGAATCCTGTTTGTCACATACCGTTCGATATGGCAAACCAGTATCGAACAATATTGCTATGACATATGGCTATAATTATAAAAGAAATACATTTTTTTTATTAGATTACAATAATAAAGGGCGTTATGGGCCATCAGAAGTTTCATATGAAGAATATTTTAATTCTTTAAAAACAGTCACGATAGATAATCGCTTGAATTTCATAAAAGCGAAAAATGGGCTTGTTTTCAATTTCGATTTTGAACGCTCAATAAAACTATTGAAATGTCATGTCCATTCACAGAATGCATATCAAAATCATGATGATTATATGAATAATGTATTCGGATATGAAGGTGTTGAACGCTCATTAGAAGAAATGCAGAAGACTGGAATCAATCTAGTTAGAATGCGAGTTATAATGGAACATAAAAACACTGTTTTAAGTTGCCTACGATATGCCTCGGATAATAATTTAATTGATGTAAATATCGTAAAATATTACAATGAAATTAATAAAAAAATGCATACAATATTTATGAAAATTTTTAAAAAAGCGTTTGTATGTAAAGATAATGTAAATTATAGCGATGATTTTGATGACATTAGATTGCTTAATGAAAATGAAGAAATATTGATGAAAAAATTCTTACAAGTATAATTTTATGCGGGGTAATGTTTATGATGTTTTGTGGGAGCAATGAATTGATATATTAATTTAAATCTCTGAAATAATGCAGGAGACATACTATGAAAATTATAATAATAGATTCTGGGTTTTCAATTTGTGGTCGTAACATTGAACATCTAAACACTTTAGATGGGATAGCAATAGAAAAAAAAGATGGGCAATACTTATTTAATGATAATTTTGAAGATCGTATTGGCCATGGAACGGTTGTTGCTAATATTTTGCTCAAACATTTAAGTAATGATATTGATTTGTTTATTATTAAAATATACGAATCGCAGTTGATTGCGGATGTTGATACACTCACCGAAGCGTTAAAGTATTGTGAAAAGATAAATTGTGATTTGATACAAATTAGTCTTGGCTCGTTATATTCAGATGAAAATTTGTTTTCTGTCATAAACTCACTTTGCTCAAAAGGTGTTACTATCATATCGGCTTTTGATAATGATAAATGTATATCATACCCTGCCGCATATAAGAGTGTTATTGGTGTTGATATTACACATGACTATAAGTCCATTGAGCAATATGATATTATAGAAACAAATGTTATAGATATTCGAGGTGCGGATATATATCATAGAGTTTGTGGCATTGGAAATAAAAATATTATAGTCAGAGGGAGTAGTTTTTATTGTAGTTATATTACCGCACAGATAATAAATTCTAATCTTTCACCTCTTAACAAAGAAAATGTATTGGACATGCTGAAAAAATCTGCGCAAAAGATTATAGGTCAACACATTCCAGTAATTACAAAGCATTTAGATATAAAAAAAGCTGTTGTTTTTCCCTTTAATAAAGAAGTAAAATCCATGGCGGCTTTTGAGAGAATGCTGTATTTTGATGTGCTGGGTTATTATGATTTGAGACAAAAAGGCTTGATTGACAGACAAATATATAATGTTTTGCCATTCACAAATAACAAAAAAACAATTCATAATTTTGATAAATTAAATTGGAATGATGACTTTGATACATTTATATGTGGTCATATTGGCGAAATAAACAAATTGTTGGGCTATGATGTTTTTGAGAAAATAATTTATAATTGCGATAAATACGGAAAACAATTGGTTTGTTTTGATAATATTTCAAATTATCTTAGAGATTATCCAAATGTTTTAGCGTGGTTTCCTTATGTGGATAGCAAAATTGTTCCCAAGCATCGTTTCGGCAAATTAAGAAGTCCAAACATTCCAATTATTGGCGTTTTCGGAACGAGCTCGAAACAAGGGAAAATGACTATTCAATTGAGGCTTCGCGAGGTACTGTTAAAAAGAGGTATAAAAATTGGCAGCATTGGATCGGAGCCCGAATCATTATTGTTTGGTTTTGAAAAAGCGTATGTCTTTGGCTATGAATCAACGGACTTACTTTCTCCCACAGAAATGATACAGGTATTAAATGAATATGTGTATGAGTTGGAAAAAAGTGATTACAAAATAATAGTTGCAGGAAGTCAATCTGGCACAGTGCCACATCAGTTGCGCAACACATCAATGATACCGTTGCGACAATATTATTTTCTTCTAGGAACGCAGCCTGATTCGATTATTTTGTGCGTTAATGATTTTGATTCGTTTGAATATATACATCGAACGATTTCCTTTTTTAAATCAACTGTTATGGCAAATGTAATTTGCTTGGTGGTGTCAAGTATTAATTCTCCAGTAGACAATTCGGAACGCAAATCTTCTGAAGCTTTTATGAGTGAATTTGGCATTCCGGCATTTGATCTTAAATCATTTTGTGATGATGATATAGTTAATGAAATTTTAAATTATTATAACGAAAGTGGTTAAAAAATGAAATATGTGTTTAATGATTATTTGTTGGCAACTCAAGATGAAGAGAAAAATCTGATAATTTATAATACACTTGATTATTTTACGATAAAGATACCAAACTCTGATATAGAAAAATTCAATGATTTTCGCACCCAAATAATTAACAATGGATGCTATAATGGATCTTCTAAAAATCTTGATTTATTTTTATCACAAAACATAGTGCGACGGGCGGATAATAGCATGACTGCGCAACTACACGAAAGGTATAAAAGCGCGATGCTTAGCAACAGGATTCTAACAGTGATTATATTGCCTACTGAAAAATGCAACTTCAGATGTGTTTATTGTTATGAAGACTATACATATGGAGAAATGAGTTGCGATGTAATTGATAAGGTTTGTGAGCTATTGGAACGCTTGGTTCCATATTATGATATATTAAATCTTTCTTGGTTTGGCGGGGAGCCTTTGTTAGCCATGGACGTTATAAGGCGAATAAGTAGTGATGCCGCTCGAATTTGTAAAAAATATAAAAAGGCATATTATTCGCAGATGACAACAAACGGATATTTATTGAATCTTGATATAATAAAAGAATTACTCAAACTACATTTTGTATTATTTCAAATAACAGTTGATGGAGACCGAAGTATACATAATAAACAGCGCAGTCTTGCGGATGGAAGTGGAACATACGATACAATAATTAAAAATTTGTTATTAATAAAGGAAGCTGTTTCAACAAAAACCATAAAAATAATTTTAAGAATAAATGTTTCTAATAATATGAATTCAAATGAAATAAAATCACTTGCTAAGATGTTTGAAGATGATAATCGATTTGTTATTAATATTCAAAGAATTTTTGATGTGGATGGAAATGGAGAAAAAAGCGGAACAGACTATGAATCTTATCTTCAGGTATTTCAAGATTGTCAAAACTATATTACTGATTCACTGGAAGCCGATGATACAATGTGCTATGCGGGGAAACAAAGTACTATTATGATACGTCCTAATGGAAATATTGGTAAATGTACCGTTAATTTAAATGATGAAAAAAATTATTTTGGTAATATATTGTCACTTGATTTATCTAAATTTTCATTGGAGTCTTGCGAGTATTGTAATTGTATAATTGATAATGAAACTTGTCTAAAATGTCCCATATATCCACTTTGCTTCGGGAAGCAATGCCCTGCCAGAAGAAAACAAGCATGTAAGAATACTATAGATAAGTATACTATTATGATTAAGTCATTTTCTAAAAAGGCTAAGATTTTAAGAATTGTTTAAAATTATGAAATAGACGGACACGGAAAAGTCAATGGGAAGAAAAAATGTTTAAGTGAATGAAGAAAACGTAATGTTGTGTTTAAACAATTTAAAGAGGATACGAAGAGTTTGCGAGCGATATGGCAGTGAGTGCCGTAGTGGTTAAGTCTCTGCAATCATTTTAGATCATAGTAGTCTTGAAATGTTTTATCTTTGATAGTTAATTGCCAAATGGCATTTATGAAAGCATATCGACGGATCCTTGAACCGCGTATGGACATTTTAGTAGAATGTGCAGTAAACTTATTGGATTAGCAAACAGTCGGTTCAAAGCTTTCGATGCAAGCAACTTACAAGGTTTGTCAAAAACATTTAAATATCTCCGATTTCTCCAAGGATAATGACCCGTCAATAGCGCCGATGCCGGTAACATACATAATGACAGAGTTAAACTGTGGATCGTTTGGGCAATGGTAAAATCAAATTCTTTCAATTGCTATTTCAATAATTCAATTTGAGCAATTATCTGAGTTATTTGAATTTATATATAAGTATTCTTGAACCAGGGCATTACACTCTTTCAAGTGTTAAATGCGAGAAAAGAAAATCAAAAGTCCACGGCGTTTATTCTATCATACCACTTCCTTGTTGAGGTGTCATCGATTTTGAAGAATTCGCTTGCTACGCTCCCTCATTCTTCAAAATCGTGGAAATTAGCGATGAGCGTAAGATTTTAGAAAGGATATGATTTAGTGCCTACTATATCATACAGGAAAGATTATGGATATTAGAAATGAAATAGTCAGAATATTCGAAGAAAATGGCGTCGATTTCTCAGACAGTCAACAATTATCAGATGTTGATTCTATACGATATGTATCTATTATAGTTGAGATAGAACAGCTGTTGTGTATTACATTGCCTGACTTTGTACTTTCACAAAATGAATTTAAAGATTTTGATGAATTTGTTAATATAGTTATTGATACTTATGATAATGTGAATTCAAAATGTATCAATAGTTTAAATGACGCTATGTTATTAAATGAAGACATATCAGATACATAATTAGACAGTGATTTTTCAAGAAAGGAGTAAAAAGATGAAAAGACGAATTTTTCTTAATGATGCGCCAAATGTGAAAATGTATTCAAGCGAAAGCGGTTCAAATACTGGAAACTGTGCATCTGGTTGCAATGGAACTTGTGGCGGCGGTGATATCGGAGTTACAGTCGGTGTTACTGTTGTTGTAACTGTTGGCGTCACGGTTGCATTACTCGCAGATCCGGGAGATGTAATTTAATATAATTGTACAAAAACTTTATTATGCATTAATTTTTAATGTATTATTGACTATCATTTAATATAAAAGTTTTTTATTTAATAACATAGACCATTAAAATGATATTGTCATTTACATGTATATATTAGATTGACATCAATCATAAATTGAATAAAGCCAAACAATTAGTGTCATAAGTAATTATTAAGGAAACACTGATTAATGTAAGCCTTGCAAAAATATTTGAAAAGTAGTATAATAGAGGAAAGCAAAGCAAGGCAGGTGTGCGGTATGAAAGATCGGATAACATTCACGGATGTTGAATACGGAAACCGGAAAAAGACGACGAAGCGGGAGAAATTTCTCAACAAGATGGAAGAAATCATCCCGTGGAAAGCATGGGTAGAAATGATCAGACCGTACTATCCGAAGGGAGAGCATGGGCGACCTGTTCGGGATATCGAGACGATGCTGCGGATGTATCTGATGCAGACATGGTTCAACCTGTCCGACGAAGGGACAGAGGACGCCATATATGACAGCTACGCCATGCGTAGTTTTCTTGGCATAAATTTTATGACGGAACAGGTTCCGGATGCGACAACCTTGCTGAAGTTCCGCCATCTGCTTGAGAAACACACAACATCGGAGAGAAGATTTTTACTGACATCAGGGATCGCCTTGAGGAATCCGGCTTGCTGATGCATGGCGGTACGATTGTGGATGCTACCATCATTTCTGCTCCCAGTTCCACGAAAAACCGTACAGGAACCCGAGATCCGGAGATGCATCAGACGAAGAAGGGGAATCAGTGGTATCATGGGATGAAGGTTCACGCCGGAGTGGATGCAGAAACGGGGTATATTCACACAATCGAAGGCACGGCTGCCAATGTCCATGACTCTACAGAAGCTACTAAACTGATCCGGGAGGATGATCATGTCGTGTACGGAGACTCAGGATACCCGGGTGTTCCGAAACAGGAGGATGTCATAAAGTATGAACACCTGTCCCAAATCGATTACCGCATTTGTAAGCGTCCCTCCAGCCTGAAAACATCCAAAGACTATGAGGGAATCAACTGGGAAAAGCAAATGGAAAATCGTATCTCGTCGATTCGCTGTAAGGTAGAGCACGCCTTTCTCATAGTCAAGCGGGATTTCGGGTATAGGAAAGTTGCATATCGTGGCATTGCCAAGAACATGAACCGGTTCCATGTTCTGTTCGGGTGTGCCAACCTGTTGATGTGCATCCGGGCCGGGCGAACCGAACAGTTCCGGAATAAACAAGCTACGCCTGCAGCAGGATAACTATGCCCATTTGAGGGTAATTCCCCTTCATTGGGAATGAAAAACCGGCTCAGGCGGTGCTTGAGTGGCTGTTTTTCGACTTTTGCTTGTGATCCTTGATGTTTTATTCATCATTTTATGCATGATTGAATGTTCGGAAGATTTGGAGGCGAGTTATTCAGCAGTCCCTTAGATACTCAATTATAAGAATATCGCTTTACTTGTTAAAGCAATATTTTTCGGCTTTTGAAAAGCATTATTATATAATATGGAGATAGATATGTTTATATTTAGTTGTTCTGATATATTAAATAACCCAGAATATTATGATGAAAAAAACAAATTAATAATTGTATCTGACAAAAACAATTTTAGTCAAGTTAATCAACTGGATTTTTTGCGTAATAAAATCCAATATTCTGAAATAGGTGTTTTTATAGATGTTAATAATAGAATATCCGAAGAATTACTGCATTATTGTTTGATTAATAGACTGATTATCTATTTGAAAATCACCAGTGATACAAACTTGTCAGTCATACAAACCCTTCGTGATGTGGATTTAGTGGCCATTATCGATTATAGTGAAATATATCATTTTCCAAGTGCGATGATTGATGCCATTGTGAAGATGAACATAAATATTTGTTTAATTGGCAGAGATATTTCGTTTCAAGACACCATAGAGGTATATGAAAAGTTTCTTGCGAAAGGATTTAGCAGGATTTTCAACCTAATTGCTTGTGATAAAGAAAATAAGAGTATAATACAAGGCGGACTGATTACTCGCGAAGAAATTGAAAAATTCAACATCAAAAGCAATATGTGCATTAAAAGTCGAGTTGAATATTTGAAGCAAAACATTATGAAGCGACATAATCGTGATATAACAAAATATGATGAAGAAAAAATAGATGTTTTGTTTGTTAATCTTATTGTTGTTTCTGCACCAATTATTTTTAAAAAAAATTTGGGCATCGAGTATCTTACATCTGTGCTGAATTGCGCAGGATACAGAGCAGAATGTTTATATTCTACTCATTTATTAGTTCTTTCAGAAATCGAACAGTTGATATTAAAAAAGCAAATTAAAATTATTGGTTTTTCCTGTATGCAAGATAATATTCATGTAGTTAAGCACTTGATAAAATTTTTAAAAAACAAATATCCCGATATTGTATTCTTCGTAGGTGGAGCGCAATCGATAGATCTTGGTGGAGAGTTTTTAAAAGAGTCAAAATCCGATTATATTATGGTTGGTGAGTCTGAAAAATATATAATAGATTTTGCGGATGCTATTATAAAAAAGGAAAAGCAAATTGAAAATATAAAAAATTTACGTTTTATTGATAGCAAAGGTGATTTCCGAGAAACTCCTAGAGGAGACTTGATTGACAATCTTGATAATATTCCTTTCCCAAATTATATTTATAAAAATGACGATAGTTTAAATATTGTCGGAGTAATAACGGGAAGAGGATGTCCGTTTAATTGTTCGTTTTGCTATGAAGGAGCTAAAGAGAAGACTGTACGATATAGATCAGTATCAAATGTAATAGAAGAAATTTCATTAATACTGAAAAATAATAAAAATGTTAAACATATTCAGTTTTATGATGACACATTTACAGTAAATTCTTTAAGAACACGTGAACTTTGTAGAGAGCTAAAAAAAATCCATGAAAATTATGGAATTACTTGGAGCTGTGAAATACATTGCCAGACTATATATAATGATTCGGAGCTAATTCAAATAATGGTTGATGCTGGCTTGGTTGAAGCCCAGATCGGTTTGGAGAGTGGAAACGATGAAATTTTAAAACGTTATAATAAAAAAATAACATTGGATATGATTTTGAAGACAATAGAAAACTGTAATAAGGCAGGGTTGAGATCGCTTCAAGGAAATATATTATTAGCAGGTGCCGGAGAGACTAAAGAGCAAATTAATGAATATTTCGAATTGGTTGAAAAATTATTACTTGTCGGAAAAGGAATGCTCCAGTTATCTGTAGTTATGTTTTGGCCGTTTCCTAGTACTCCTATTTCAGTCAATCCGGATTTGTATGGTGTAAAAATAATTCAAGAGCAATGTGAGTATTCGATTAATAGTATTAAAAACTTCGTTTCAGAGTCTGAATTTGTTAGTCGTGAAGAATATATTACATATTATTATAGTCTAAACAATAGAATTGAAGATATTTATTTAAGATTGGCTTCCGAAATGGATGCAAAAGAGGCATCAAAGTATTGGAAGCCGAGAGGATTTGATAAATTATCTCCGTGGGGCAAAGCACTATCCAAATTTGAGCATATGAGCGTCTTTTTTTTCGCAAAATCCAATGCCAATGTTGGTAATTTAAATGATGACAATGTTTATCCCATTCGTACTTTTAACATGCTTTCGTATGTAGAGAATAAAATTTATTTGAAGAACATTAATTTAATTCTTGAGAATTTTGATTCAAGAATTTTAGAATTATGTAATGGCAAAAATACAATAAATGAAATTGGAGAACGTTTGGGTGTTCCCTCAGAAACAATTCACGATCGTTTGAGTTTTATGGAAACCAAAATGTTAGTTTATGGATCTGTTATTTGATAATTTAGGAGGAATGCATAATGAATACCAACAGACAAACATTTAAACGAGTAATCGAGAACAACATATGGATTTTTCGTTTTATATTCAAATATGCTCCTGTTTTGATTATTGATCAACTTGTCAGAATTCCGGTATCGATTTTAAATACATATATTAGCGTTAATTTTACAAGATGGGTGATTGAACGTGTTGAGGAAAAAAAAGAACTAAACGAAATCATAACATTTATAATAGCTATATGTGCGTTTATCATTATATCAAATCTGATATTTTCTATATCGAGTATAATTTTATCGCCTCAAGCGCAGGTTACTTTGGGATCGAAAATTCGAGAAGATTTAATCAATAAAGTTATAAAAATTGATCAAATTGATTTTCAAAACAGCGATTTTTTTAATATTTATAAATTAGGATTAAATGAGATTGATTCTCGAGCATATCAAGTTCTTACTTCTTGGACATCCATAATCACATCAATTTTAACATTTATTTTGATTTCAAATATTTCAATCGGTATCAGTGGGTGGTTTTCATTATTTGGTGTTATTGCGGCATTCATAGATGTAATATTAGGGGCTGTGAGAAATAAGTATAATTACAAGCAAACGATTGCTACCACACCGGACGGTAGAAAAAGAGGGTATATAAATCGGTTGACATATCAGCCCGAGTTTTCATCGGATCTCAAGACATATACTGATTTCCCCAATTTGTTGATTCATAAGTATAAGATCGCCACCGGCAGTGTTAAGAAAATTTTATTGAATTTTTCGAAAAAAATATTGCTTATTGACCAATGCCAGCAGCCAATAGGAACTGTATTCAGAAAAATGCTTCCGTGGATATGGATAGCGGTTCTTTTGGCAAACGGCAATATAACTGTTGCCGAAGCTACGGTTTTAGCAAGTATTGCATTAACACTTCCGTCATCCATGGTTACACTGTTAAACAGCCTAAACTCATTGCATGTACATAGTTTACATGTTGAAAACCTGAGGAAAATATTTGACTATAAAGAGAAAATTGAATGTAATAAGGATAAACAGCTTGAATCTGATGTTCCTTTAAATCTTCGCTTAAGGAATGCCTCATTTTCATATAATAAAAAAATAAAAGCGATAGACGATGTTTCGATTGAGATACAAAATGGTGAAAAAATCGCATTTGTCGGATATAATGGAGCCGGGAAATCCACTTTGGTTAAGCTTTTATTGCGATTATATGATGTTGACGAAGGGCAACTTTTGGTTAACGAAGAAGAGATCGGCAGCTTCGACGTTAAATCCGTACGCTCACGTATTGCCTATATAAGTCAAGATTTTAAGATATACAGTTTTACCGTTGCTGAAAACATTTTGATGAGGCCGGTAGAAACCGAAGCAGATATAGAAATTGTGAAAAACGCATTACAAAAAGTCGGTCTTTACGATAAAATTGCATCATGGCCGAGTGGGGTGAACACTTATATTACGCGTGAATTTGAAAGTGGCGGAGAATATCTTTCCGGCGGTGAAGCACAAAAGCTGGCTATTGCACGAATATACGTCGGAAATTATGACTGCATAATCCTCGATGAACCGACCAGCGCTTTGGATCCGATAAGCGAGGATGAAATACTAAATATAATATTTGAAATTTTTAAAGAAAAGACTCTTATCATAATTTCTCATCGATTGGTGACAACAAAGTATGTTGATCGTATTTACTTTTTATATAAAGGGAAAATTATGGAAAGCGGCACGCATCAGGAGCTTATGCTGAACGGCGGAGAATACAGTAAGTTTTATTCCACTCAGTCAAATAAATTTCAGCTTTAAAAGTAACCTGCAATGTGTGTTTAAATATATAAGTTGTTAGAGTAATAATTATGTATGATTTTTATATGCATGGCATGCTCAATTATGAGGATGATATCAATATTCTGATTGCGAACAAAGAGTATAGCAATCAATGGACAGACAAAGCAACATTTTCATATGATTATACGGATCCCAGATTGACTCAATTACGTAAAAAATATGCTCTTGAGGATATCGCGGGCGTGGGAGACGATTTTATTAAATTATTGAGAATAACTTTTTGGTTATCTAAACATTTGAAGTTTGGTGCGCCACACTCTACAGAATCATTTCATGCACTCGATGTGATTGAAAAATCTATAGATGGTTATGAATCAAATTGTTATATTGCAGCCACTGTTCTTGTTGAATGCTTTCTGTCTATGGGATTTGTTGCAAGAATGGTTCGTTGTATGCCAATTGATTTAAGATTTAATGAGTGTCATTGCGTGGCAATCGCTTTTATACAAGATTATAAAAAGTTCGTTGCATTTGACGCTTCTATGGGAGGGTGTTATATTAATGAATTTGGGATCCCTATGAGTTTGGCTGAAATAAGAAATGCCATAATTGAAGGAAGTAAAATTAATCTCAGAAGTATTTATCATTCAGATTATGTAAAAAATTTTAAATTTTATTTATCTAAAAATTTGGTTAGATTTCAATCGTTAAAAAATACAACCTATGGAAATGCAATTGCAGAAAATCGCAATATTATGATTAACTTAAATCCAGTATGCTTTCCATTAAAAGATAAAATATGCTCTCAAAATGAAAAAATTATTCAACATATATTTATAAGTAATGATGATTTGTTTTGGGAAACAAATTTATCGAAATTCAATAAAATAGTAAGCAATTAATAGTGATTGGGGAGGAAAATATATGGACAATATATTACAGGTAGATCATTTATACAAAAGCTTCGACGATAAAGCTGTACTGAATGATATATGTTTATCAATACGCCCGGGTGAAATTTTCGGCTTGTTAGGGCCATCCGGCTCGGGAAAGACTACTCTTATCAACATCCTTACCGGGCAGATAAAGAAAGACGGAGGGGACATTACATATTTCGGTGCGAATCGGAATCAGTTTGCAAGCGATGTATATCGATCCATGGGATTGGCATTGGATGTATCTTCTTTGTATGATAGACTGACCTGCTATCAAAATTTATCTATATATGCAGAAATATTCAATGTGGAAAAGCAAAGAATTTTAACTGCATTGGAATATGTGAATTTGATAAATGAAGCCAAAACAAGAGTAAGCAAACTATCCAAAGGAATGCGACAGCGATTGCTGATTGCGCGTGCGATCCTTCATGAACCAAAGATCATTTTCTTGGACGAGCCGACAAGCGATCTTGATCCGCTGAATACTTTGGAAATTCATAAGCTTATCCTATCACTACAACAGCAGGGGACGGCTATTTTTATGACGACGCATAAGATGGACGAAGCAATGAAGCTGTGTAATAATATTGCGTTATTAAATAATAGTGTTATAGCGGAATACGGCAATCCAAGTGAGATATGCCAAAAGTATAATCTTGAAAATAAATTACGGGTTGTACTCCATAACGGTGAAATAGTCGAATTGAATAATGATGCAGAATCCATGAAGATAATCAGTGAATACTATGCAAACGATCAGATTAGAGCGGTTCACTCGTCGGAATCCGATTTGGAAGAAGTATTCTTATCGGTTGTGAAGAAAGGGAAAAGCAATGAAATTTAGAAGAATTAGGGCTGTTCTGAAAAAGCAGATAATGGATACCGTTAATAACAGGGGCATATTATTGCGGTTTTTGATTTATCCTGTTATTGCACTTTTAATGATGATAGTTTTACCTAAAGATGCGACTTTGAGAATAAGTACCGTTATAACGATATCCTCTATGTTTGTTGCAATGATACCTATTATGACAATTGGCGGCATTGTTTCGGAGGATAAGTATACGGGATCTTTGCGTATGTTGATCCTTTCAACCGTAAAGCCTATTGAATATTTTATAGGTATTACATCTTATATTATACTCATATCAATAATATCCTGTGTTATGTTGGGACTGATAGCCGGATTTGTAGGAATAGAGTTGCTGTATTTTATCGGGATTCTTTTACTCGGTATTTGCGCCACTCTTTTGCTGGGAAGTGTAATTGCCATCAAATCTCCTGCGCGTGTTGGTCTTAGTAATGCAATTATAATTGTATCTATCGTAAACGGATTTATACCGATGATCGGCTCGCTTAATTCGACAATCAATACTATAACGAAGTATTGGTATATGACTCAAGTGCAAAATTTGCTTGGGGATTTGAGCGGAAACTATTATGGCAATGTGCCGTATAGGCTGATCATTATAATTTCAAACGCTATATTGTTCCTAATTCTCTTTATTGTATTTTTTAAAAACAACAGATTCATTAATAAAGATTAGTCTATCTATTATATAATTATCTCAGGAACAGAAGCGAAAAGAGCCAATTCTCAATAATTTAATAGTTGAATGTTCCGTCTCACTTGAACACCTTAGCCGTTCTAAATTGAACACCCTCGTCGCTGAAGACTGAACAGTGCCGTCGCTCGAAACTGTACATCCTTATCGGCGAGTTGTACATTGACAAAGTAAAAATACAGCGGTATCATAGAATTGCTTTTAGCCGTACAGGAGGATAGGGCAACGCAGGAGTGCGACCCGAGCACCGGATACGGGGTAGAGCCAAGGAGAGTGATGCCGGGTTGCGTCACTCTTTTCTTTTATGCGAGAAAGCATAACATCGCTCTCCTTGGAAAACCTATGATGCGTCAAACTCCGGGTTCGGGCAGAGCCCGATGAGCCGAAAGCTCCTTACAAATCGTTTTCCTTGACGCCTTTCCGTTTACGCATGGATTCCTTGCAGTCAATGACGATGCTGTAGGAATCATGGACGATGCGGTCGCAGATAGCATCGGCAAGTACGGGATCACCGATCTTTTCCCGCCATCCGGGAACATCGAATTGAGAGCAAAAGATTGTAGAAGCTTTTCTGTACCTTGCTTCCGCAATCTCAAGCAGATCTCTGGCCTCAGTCTCTTTCAATGGATAAAGCAGCCACTCATCCAGGATAAGTAGAGATGGTTTCTTGTACTGTTGAATCACCTTGCGGTATGTGCCGTTACCCCTTGCTATTGCAAGTTCGGTGAGTAATTCCGGGAGCCTGACATATCTGACTTGAAGAAAGTTTCGCACTGCTGCCATACTGTCCAGTTTTGAGCGACTATGGTGTTCAACAACTGCGGTCAAGGTGTTCAATTCAGAACGGTTAGGGTGTTCAAGTGAGACGGAATATTCACAAATGCGGCAAATGAGGTTGCAGTTAAAATTGCAATCTCATTTTTTATGTACAATTACCTATTGACAAAGCGAAGTGCGTATGATATAATGAATACACAAATAGAACGAATCGTTCTATGCAATGCATGGAGGACGCAGAATGGCAGGAATACGAAAAAGGAACACCGAAACGATGAAAGAAATACAGGAGTTTGTAGAGGACTATTTCTTTGAATATCACCAATCCCCCTCCATGCAGAAGGTCGCTGACGCAATCGGCACCAGCAAATCGACGGCATACTACTATGTCATGGAAATGGCACGTAGCGGTATGCTGCACTACGATGGAAAGACCATTGAAACGCCGCATACGCAGAAATCAGACTACAAGATGAACCGAGCCCCCGTTCTCGGAAGCATCGTTTGCGGTTCACCCGAACTGACGGAAGAAGACTTTGAGGAATTTGTTGCTCTTCCGGTTGCTCTTTTCGGTGAGGAAGATTTCTTTGTGTTGCGGACACATGGACATTCCATGGTGGATGCCGGGATTGATGAGGGCGATATGGTCGTTGTGAAAAAACAGAATCATGCAAACTACGGCGATATTGTGGTTGCACTTGTAGGCAATGAGACAACGCTAAAGACCTATTATCCGGAACCGGAGAACAAGAGGGTCAGACTGCATCCGGAAAATGCGAGTATGGAGGACATCATTGTCAGAGCGTGTAATATCCAAGGAGTCGCCAAACATGTAATCAAAAAACTATAACGGGAGGGCACATGATTGGACTATTACCAGACATACGATGAAATCGATGAGATCGGCGAGGGTCTGATCCGTAAGTATCAATATCAATCTTTTATCCAGGGAACCCCCACGGATATAGAAGGCTTTATTACATCCAATCTTGGATATCAAATCGTCTATGATCGAATTGCCGAAAGAGATGCCGGAAAAATGGCATTTCTTGCGGACGGCAGGGGAGCACTGTGGATTTGGCAGAGCGGTCAACGGGTATCGGTTGTACCGCCCAAAGGACTTATCATTGTTGATGAGTACCTACGGCAGGAGCAGAACCTTAAGAAACGGCGGTTTGTTCTTGCACATGAAGCCGGTCATATACTCATGGACAGGCTCGGAAACAATCCGGTGACTTCCGCTTTCAGTCAGGAGTTTGATGCGGAGCAAAAGTACACAGTGAAAGAACTTGTCGCCATGTTTAGCATTGCCGAGAGCATGGCAACGGCTATGGGCGTCGCGCTTCTGATGCCCAGGTCATCCATTGTCAGATATGTCAGAAGCCGAGGTTACCCATAATCTCCGGATTTTTGATTTCAACCACAAATTCAAAAATCAAAAGGAGATTACAAAAATGAGTTGGAATGATGGTTACGAGAGAAAAAAGTTTAACGCAAGGATAAAAAAAGAGATTGCCGAATACAAGGCTGCCGGCATGACGGAAGAGCAGATCACCGCCATCGTGAGTCTTGATGAAGATCAGTATCGCAGTGAACGGAGATACCACATGCACACACAGGAGTTCTGCGAAAGCGATTTTGATGACGATGACGGCGGAGATAACGGCAAGTCGCCGCTACTGTATCTGCGCGACTATGCTAATTTCATCAAGGATAGCTTCATCGCGGAGCTGACCGACATCGACCGAGGTATGATCCTTTCTATCGATGCAAGCCCCATTACGACCGAAGCGGCAGTAAAACTCGGTGAGAACAAGCTGCTTTCGGTGGAAACCAACATTTCCAATTGGCAAAGAAAGCAGAACAGCAACAATAACTTTTCCGCTACCGTTCCGTATGACATGGAGCGCCAGCGTGAGGAGAGCCGCGAGTTTCTCAACGATTTAGTAGCCCGCGATCAGCGCATGATTCCGGCGCTCATTACGCTGGTGCATACGGCAGATACCAAGGAGCAGCTTGACGCGGATACCGAATCCATCCGGCAGTGTGCGAGAAAGCACCTGTGTTCTCTGAATATCCTCCGCTGGCAGCAGCTTGAGGGACTGAACACGGTACTCCCATACGGCGCACCGAAGCTGGATATTCGCAGAACATTGACAACGGAATCGCTGGCGGTGTTTATGCCGTTCCGGGTGCAGGAGGTCTGTCACACGGGCGGAATTTATTTTGCCAATAATGCGATTTCAAAAAACCTGATTATGGTCAACCGCGCGGAGCTGCTCAACGGCAACAGTTTCATTACCGGTGTTTCCGGTTCGGGTAAGTCGATTCTGGCAAAGCAGGAGATCATCAACCTGTTTTTGTCGGATAAGGACGCGGATATTATCATCATCGACCCGGAGCGCGAGTACAAAGCTCTATGCCTTGATGACTACCAAATTCGGTGAATCGTGATGCCGAGCATAAAGACACGCGAATTCCTCAGAACCATAAAAACCTTTGACCGGGCGAAAGCGCTCGGTCAAAAGGTTAAAAATGGGGCAGGGGAGGTAAAAGAGTATGGCGAAGAATTACAGAACAAGCGCTACGGGAGTGCAAACGAATATGCCGGCAATGCGGTTGAGAATACCGAAAGGCGGATGGCAAGAAATGTTGCCTATGGTGCAGGTAAGATCGGGAATTGGGGACTGAAAGAAACACGAAAGAACCTCCTGAAATGGCGCAACCGTCCGAAAAAGTTCAAAGTGAAGGTACAGCAACCGAAACAGCTTCCTGCTCCCAAGCGCCCGGCTCTACCGTCTGCAAAAGCAACGGCAAAAACGGCGCAGAAAGGTGTAAAGACTGCACAGCAAACAGCTAAGGCATCAGTGAAAGCCGCAAAGGTGACCGTAAAAGCCGCACAGAGGGCGGCGCAGGCAGCAAAAGCAGCGGCGAAGGCAACCGTGAAGTTTGTAAAGGTTGCGGCAAAAGCCGTTGTTGCCGCCGTAAAAGCTACGGTAGCGGCAGTCAAGGGAATTGCTGCGGCAATTGCCGCAGGCGGTTGGATTGCCATTGTAGTCATTCTCCTGATCTGTATGATCGGGCTTGTGGTAGGATCGGTGTTCGGCATTTTTGCTCCAAACCCGGATAACGAAAACGGTATCACGATTGTTCAGACGGTACGCGAAGCAAATGCGGAATACGAGGCACAGATCGCGGAGATAAAGAGCCGATACGACTATGATATGTGCTATGTATCGGGTGAGCCGTGCGAATGGAGTCTTGCTATCGCTGTATATGCTGTCAAGACGAATCGGACAGAAGATGTCGTGACCTTTGACGAAGCGAAAGCGGAAGTTCTGAAAGAAATTTACCGCTGCTTGAATCGTATGGATGTCCATACGGAGCATATCACGGTGAAAGAAACGCGCCTTGAAACACAGGAGGACGGAAGCGTTGTCCCGGTTGAGCAGGAAGTTGTGAAAACCTATTTGTATATTGACACGGTTTCTCTAACCGCAGAAGAAGCCGCGAACCTTTACGGCTTTGATACGAAGCAAAGGGAACAGCTTGGAGAATTGCTTTCCGATAGAAATAAAGAGATGTGGGATGGCTTGCTGTCATAGACATTTTGCCTTGAAAGAACACTTATAATAAGGGCGTGTGAAAAACACGAACAGTGCGGCTTGAAGTTTCTATGCAAGCAGACAAAAATGAGAGCAATCGATTAAAAGAACAATTGATAGTTATAGTAATGAAAAAAGACGACTTTCACGGTCGTCTTTTTTTATGTATATTGAGATAATTATTAAACACGGAGGGGTATAAATTGAGTGAATACGGATATGTCGGGTATCGTCAATCGATCAAAATAAGGAACGGCAAATGGCAAATAAAAACAACGCTCTCGAAGAAGCAATGTCTTTGGGGTTATGAAAGATTACCATTTACATCACAGGAAATGCTGATGTCAATGATTTTGGTTTCAACCGTAATAAACAGAACCTTCTGCTTGAATGTTCCGGCACCATAAGCAGTATTACCAGATTTGGTAGCACTGCCATTGCTGAAAGACCAGCCACTTGCATAAATTGTTTGGGAATATGTAGCGCTTGTGCAAGTTGCTGAAACTCCTTCTACTACAGAAAATTCAGCAGATAAAGTATATTTCCATTCGAGATTATTGTCCTTGTCATAACAAGTGACAAACTTATTTCCGACTTTTGTGAAAGATGTTGCTTGTCTTGAATTAAGTGATAATGAAGATATATCATTCGTTATAAGTGTTACTACAATATATCTTCCATCATCTAAATATATGGTATTGGTTGATTCTGAAGTGTTTGATATAGCATTACCTGTGGCGAAAGCAGATTGAGCTAATGCAAACATAAGAAAGAATGTTAGTAAAATTGAAAAGATGCGTTTTTTCATTGAAGTTCTCCTTAAGACTAGTTTGTTTTAAAGTCATTTGTGATAATAACTGTGTGATCATGAGTGATAACATATACCAATATATACACAGTAAGAATAAGCACAAGCAAAAGGACTACGGATAAAATCTTATAAAATATGAACCTTTTTGCTTTTTTATGTAGATGCTGCATATCTTCTGCCGATGCAAATGAGGATGCAATGTCCTTGGGGGTGCCGAACCTGTTTTCAATATCGTTGATTGTTATTTCATCATCAGGGTGTTCTTCGATATATTCATAAATTCTGTTTTTAAGCTCCGATATGAATGCAAATTTTATACCACCCGGACAAGCGAGCAGCTTTTTCACTTCGGAGCAATATTTTTTGATATCTTTATTGATTGTTTTCTTCATTTTGTTTTCCCTCGACAGAATAATTCATAATCAGATTTACACCCTCGATGACTTTTGAGTATACATCGATTATCGTGTTTAAATATTCGGCTCCAAGTGGTTCAAGGTGGTAATAAACGCGCGTTCTGCGCTTTCCTACAAGGATTTTGTTTTCGGAAATATAGTTTTTGCCGATAAGCCGATACAGGGGACCATACAAAGACCCCTCTTTGATGTCTATCAGCCCCTTTCCTCTTATATTCATTTCATTGATCATTTGATAGCCGTACATATCCTCTTGCGAGAGCATTTTCAGAATGAGCATTTCGAGAATTCCCCGTTTGAGGTTTTCTTCAATGTCGTTTCTTTGTATCATTTTTCTTTCACCTATTTAAGCGCTTAATAGTGTAAATCTACTATATCATACAAATTTCGCGTTGTCAATATTGATTGTGACAAAATATACTTGACAAAATTTATTTTGTGTGGTAATATATAAGCGGAAAATCATTTAGGTGCATCATGCAATAACATTTAGGGTGGTACACATTTTGCAAACACACGGTAAATTCCTACAATGTACCAAATTAAACTGTATACTTCCACACAATTGCTCACATTCTAAAACTATTTTGCTTTAAAAAGATATGTGTATAGTTCAGAAATAAAAAAACAAATTGAGCTTTTGCTACAAGGTCCGGTTGAGGAAGATCAACTGGACGAGGCTGTGAAGCAAAAATATTGTATTATCGAAGGAACTGATGAAGTTGCACTTGTGTCTAATGGAATCAGAAAACGTATTAACAACGATAATCATCTTAATATAATAATAATACCTACCACGGATTGTAATTTTAGATGTGTGTATTGTTATGAACAGAAAGAAAGTGGGTTTATTAGTGATGAAACTTTGAATAAACTGTTCGATTCGATTTCGTTATACTTTTCTAAAATTAACGGCAAGAAGTCTTTGAGACTTGATTGGTTTGGCGGAGAACCTATGCTGTTTTTTAATAAAATGGTGGATTACTGCATACGAATTAATAAATATTGTGTGGAACATGAAATACTATTTCAACATTCTATGACAACGAATGGTTATCTGTTGACAAAAGACAAAGCAGCCAAATTGATAGAATGTGGTATTAATTTATACCAGATTACAATTGATGGAACATCTAACACGCATGACAAATATCGACAGTTAAAGAATGGTTCTCCAACTTGGCAGACAATAGTAAACAATTTGATTGATTTAAAAAATATAGCTGATGATTTTAAGGTGCAGATAAGAATCAATTATAATTTGGAAATAGCAGAAAGTGTGGATGAGTTTTTCGAGTTTTTTGAAAGAACATTTGGTGGAGATAAACGCTTTGAACTAACTTTTCATGCAATTGGACATTGGGGAGGGGATAATGACAGCAAAGTTAGCGTTGTTTCTCCAGAGTATCAGTCGTATATGATGCACGAACTGACCAAAACTGGATTGTCACGCGGAATAACACAATTTGTTTCATATGTGCCGTCCTGTGGCGCCGAACTATGTTATGCCAATATGAGGCGATCATATGTTATATATAAAAACGGGTTGATTGGTAAGTGTACACTTGAAGAATCACCAGATAAAGATTCAGCTTTTGTGATAGGAGATATTAATGACGGATATTTTCGTATTGATGCTGAAAAAGAGAAAAAATGGATACATACAGAGATTGATTATATAAATCATGTTGAAACGAATAAATGTGGCGAGTGCATTTCATTTCCGATATGTGGAGGAACTTCGTGCCCTGCATATAGAATTAAGAATGGAAAATACGCAAAAAAATGTACTCCTACTATGTATTGCATAGACGATCTAATAAAATTAAACTATGAAATGATGGTAGAGGGGAATAACCAATGAAAACACATTCGGGTTTATTTAAATCATACATATCATTTATCGCATCAGTTTATCGCAACAACAAGTTATTTGTTATATCTAAAGTTTTTTCGTCGTTATTAGCAGGTGCACTTACCGTTGTTACGGCGGTTTTACCCAAATATATGGCGGATGCAATCTTAATAGACAACAGCGAGTATGGGTTTATTATGTATGTGCTTTTCTATGTCGTTGCACAGTTGCTAGTTGGAGCAGCATATAGTTTTGTTGAATTGTATATCAATAAGGCTTTGGTTGTTGTAAATGCAAAATGTACAGAGGATATTCTGGAAAAGTTGTACCGCATGGCATATGTAAATTATGAACGTCCCGAAAGCCGAAATTGTATTGAAAGGGCGTTCCAGTTTGCAACGAGAACCGGCGTAGCTTCGTTCAATACATTTATTTCGTTAATTAGTACAACCATTACACTTGTTTCATATGTTTATATTATCGCAAGACATAACTGGATCACGCTTGTGTTGCTCACAATCAGTATTATAGTAACATATGTTGTTCAGAAACAAAAAGCAAAGTATGAATATTCATTAAAGCGTAGTTTGACTACGGATGAACGCCGTATTGAGTACAACAAATCAACTCTATTGGATAGGTTTCTTGCTAAGGATATTCGTTATTCAGGAGCATTTCCATTGATAAAGCAGTTTTATCACGATAAAACTAATAGTTATTCAAAAAAGTTATTTAAAAAAAGCAAGAAACTTTTTCTGTATAATCAAGCAGTTTCACTTATCCAACTTTCAATTGTTTTTGCGGTAATGGTATCATTTGGAAAGCAACTTTTTTATGGGTCTATGACATATGGCGATTATACAATGTCGGTTAACGTATCGATGTCGTTTACTGCATTAATATTTCAATTGATAAACAATGTCACAGTTATATATACTGCAGCTCTTGAAAGTAAAAATTATAACGAGTTTTTGGAATTGTCATCGAATGATGGTGCGGGGTCTATTGGTGGTGATACACCTGACATAGTATTTCAGAATGTCAGTTTTAAATATGGGGAAGATGATGCTTGGGTTCTAAATAATTTTTCTTACACATTTAAATACGGAAAAAAATATGCAATAATTGGTGATAATGGTTCCGGAAAAAGCACACTTCTGAAATTACTTCTTGGGATGTATGCACCTGTAGAAGGTGACATTTTAGTAGGAGGTCAAAGTATCAGCAAACTCTCGCCGGATTATCTTTATTCACTTTATTCGGTCGTATTTCAAGATTTTAGACTGATTGATGGAATAACGCTGATGGATAATATTACCGTTGGCAAAGAAATGTCTAATGAAAAAGAAATAGATAATGTGTTAAATTTGGTTGGTCTTGAAGATAAATTGCGTAATGATGAAGTAAGCGCAATTTGTTTGCTGAAACGCGAATATTCCCGTACATTTGCAAGTGATGGTATTGAATTGTCGGGTGGTGAAAAACAAAAAGCTGTTATTGCCCGTGCATTAATAAAGAATGCCCCGATCTTGATATTTGATGAGCCAACAAGTGCATTCGACAATCTATCAGAAAGAAAATTGTTTAGTGCCGAAATGTTTGATAAAAGAAAGACTTTTATTTTTGTTACACATAATGTTGAATTGGTATCGGTTGCTGATGAAGTAATAAAACTAAAATGCGGTAAAATTGAGAGTATACAATTTAAAAATTAGGTAATTACTATTATGATTTTTAAATTTATGAAAGGAAGTTTTACTATTTGAATTATACTGATTTTGAAGAAAAGATATTACACTATAGAAACAAGCAATATTATTCACTCTTTAAAAAAATATTAGATAGCGGGTGCGAAAACTTGAACTATTCAGTTGTTAAAGGAGATGCTTTGTCAAAGTTGGCTTATGGCAGGGTAAATCAGCGATTTTATAATGACGTTGACGTGATTGTTTCGCGTGCTAATTTAAAAGAATTGAATTACATATTGTTTAAATGTGGTTATGAGCAACGTGAACATTCAAGAGAAGAAAATATATTGTTCTTGTCTGCATCTCATCAAACATTGCCTTACACATGTAAACATAATTATTTAACTATAGATATTAACTTTGACATTTTGTGGGGCGAATATGAGGGAAAGCGAATAGATATTGAGGAGTTTCTGTCAGACACAATAGAAATGGAAATTTACGGTGTCAAAGTGAAAACTCTGCCCCCATTAAAGGCGATGATTCAGCTTATTCTTCACCACTATAAAGACATGAACTCTCTTTTTCTGCTTGCAACGAGAAAAAGCATCAGATACGATATGTTCAAGGATGTATATTACTTGCTGAAAAATAATCTTGATGCGATACCTTTGGACAAGCTATATGCCATGAGTGCCGAATATGAGATTATTCCTTATGTGTTTTATGTTTTATACTATACAGGTCAGGTATTTGATGACGATTTGTTAAAGCAGTACATAGAAGCATTCAGAACACCGGAGGGAGAGGCACTTCTGAATTGCTACGGGCTGTGCAAAAAGGAACGGCGTGAATGGAAGTGCGACTTCAAAACAAGGCTTGATTCTGATAATCTATATGAACTGATCAAAGAGGACTTGACAGAACGGGATAAGGAAAAGATCGCAATCAACAAGCGAGTCTTTCTGGGGATAAGCGAATGAAAAAAATAACAAAAGAAAAAATATTGGAAATCGTCAATTCTGTTCAGGACATGGAAGCAACCGTGGATCAATGTGATGACGATCTGCTTGAGTTGGGATTGGATTCTATCAAATTCATTCAAATTATTTTGTCGCTTGAAGAGGCATTTGAATGTGAGATACCTGATGAAAAATTGCTGTTGACCGAAATGAATTCGGTTAACAAGATGTTGGAGGTGCTCCAACTTGCTGTCAGCGAAAGCAATAAATCTGTTCTTGAATCCAGTGATCCATAAGCTGAGGTGAGTCTGTGCAGGGAAAGTCTTTATTTGAACTGACCATTGTCTCCAATCTGCCTGTTGAACCGTTTTTGGTGCCGTCTGTCAATCGGATATTTGAACAAAACGGAATTCGGATTAGAATAGCCACTGTGAATTACGATGAATATTGTTCTACTAAGTCGTTACAACGATTTGCCGAGAGCGATTTTATCGTAATTCTTTTGAATTTTGAGAACACATACCAGGGATTGTTGGATGAGGATTCGTTGACAGAGGTAAGCGCGATCGTTGAATCTGAACTTGAAAAAGCACGTCGCATTCGTGATGCGATCAGCAAAAATTCTAATGCATTTGTATTATGGTTCGGATATGAAGATTTGCAATGGAATTCTTCCTTTGTGTTCGGTTCGCAGCATGCTTTGAACGGATTGGTGGACAAAATCAATGCTCAGATACGAGAAGAATTCGACTCTGAAATTGTTTTTATCGATACCAAACGCCTGATTGCATCCGTTGGGGCATCGAATGCGTACAGTCATAAAAATAAGTACAGGTGGAATTATCCGTATAGTCAATTACTGTCTGAAAAAATCGGACCGGAAATCTATAAGCAATACCTGATTACGCACGGAATCACCAAGAAATGTATCGTGCTTGATTGTGATAATGTGTTGTGGGGCGGAATACTTTCAGAGGACGGTTTTGAAAATATCAAGCTGAGTTCTTCCGGTCTTGGAAAACCATATCAGGATTTTCAAAGATTTCTTTTGATGCTACATGATCATGGCGTTATTTTGACCGTATGCAGTAAGAACGACGAGTCGGATGTGCTGAAAGTTTTCCGTGAACAAAGCGATATGGTCTTAAGAGAGGAGCACATCGCGTGCTTTCGTGTGAATTGGAATACAAAAGCAAAAAACCTTAGAGATATTGCCGCAACACTCAATGTCGGTCTTGACAGCATGGTGTTTATTGACGACTCGGATTTTGAGATTGGAGCAATACGCAGTGTGCTACCGGAGGTTACAGCTGTTCAATTTAAGCGGGATAGCATATATGAAGCACTCTCTTGTTTTAATCTGAAACGGGATATAGATGTTGCCGCTGTAAAGCAACGTCATGACGTCTATAAAACGGATGAATACAGGCGTGAACTAAAAAAGCACTGTCAAACATTTGATGAGTATCTTGCTTCGCTTGATATGAAAGTGGATATTCACGAAGCAACTCCAATCGAATATGCACGGATATCGGAACTTACGCAGCGCACGAACCGAATGACGAACGGCACAAGATATACCGTCGAAGAATTGAAAGCCCATGTAACAAAACCTGAATTCAAATTGTATTCGGTCAGAGCGTCAGACCGTTTTTCAGATCTTGGCATAGTGGGTGCCATGGCTGTGGAGAACGATGAGTTACAGCTTTTCAGTTTGTCATGTCGGGCATTGGGCAGGAAAATCGAAACAACTATGTTGGATATGATAAAAGATAAACACAAAATCACAAGATATCGGTTTAGCAATACGAATAAAAATGGTGAAATGAAATCTATCCTTGGCGAGTATGAGGTTTCTTCGGTTGACTCGGAAAGAGCATAATGAAATCCGTATTTAGACCGAATCTCACACTTGATGAAATTTACAAAAATCGATTATATGTACTGCCTAAGAAATCTCCTGAATCGGGCAGGTAGCAAGACGCCGTCAGGTCCCACGTTGGTGTCTTCACCTTTTCCCGTTCCCTGTAGACAACCGGAAGTATCCCTTCATGGTTGACCGATAAGACAAAATGCTGAAAAGGCAGGTCCGGTTATCGTAGATAAGAATACGCAAGCTGCTTTATAAACTTCTATATATCAAAAAGGAGACCTGGGCATTTTCCTGATTAGAAGTAAGCATAGGATGAAAACCCTATGTGGCGGCGGATGCAGGCTACGATATATTGTGTCAAAGGAGCGGTCATATAGATGGCATCGAATCATTTTGAAGGCAAAATATTAAATGTTCGCCCAAATCTTGCAGTAAAAATCAATCCCGTATTCTATCAGTTGCTGAATGGGTCGTATGAGGGGTGGTTTTATGAACGTTTTATCAATCTCGTTTCCTATGAGAAATAGGGGCAACATACGCAGGGAAGTTGTTCTCAGAATAAACTGTTATTGATTTAGAACAAATAGTAGGTACTTATAATGTCAGATATTAGATTGCCAATCATAAAAAATCCCCCGTATAGGTCATTTCAAGAACCGGCGTTCTATTTGGGAATTCTTTTCAATGACCCAAATTATATCGACGAGTTTTTCAATAGTTATATTAATTTTGCAATCAGCACAAGTGGCTGGTTCCGAGTCTGTACTCCAAAATATAATTGGTATGATTATCCGGAATGCGATTGCGAAATTGAAAGCATTATCATAAAAGGGAATCCCTATAACATTTCAAAAGGTGATCCGTATGAAAGTCTTGTGAATTTGATGCAGAAGAAAATAGCATCCGGATATTTTGTTCAAGGTTTTTGTGATGAATTTTACATTCCGTCAAAATTTAACTATAATAAAAAACATAATTTTCATGATTATTTGCTTTATGGCTACAATGACGAGGAAAAATATTTCGTCGCCTTAGGATATACCAACAATTGGAAATATGAGGAATATAAAATATCATATTCTGAAATGTATGACTCAATAAAATGGAGAAATGAAAATAACATTTGTGCCTTAAACAATAGCGCTGTAAAATATGCGTTTATAAAGCCAAAGGCGGGTAAAAGATATTCATTTGATATAAAAAAGGTGAAAGAAGAATTATATAATTTTTTGACATCTCAAGACTCGATTGATAGAACAAATATTTATGGGATAAATGCATGTTCTATTTTTTGTGAAACATTAAAGGAAAAATTCGACATTCGCAGTTTACGTGTAGTCATGGAGCACAGCTCAATAATGGCAGACAGAATAGAATATATTTCAAATAATTTGGGCATTCAATTGGACGATATTATTTGTAGATATAGTAAAGTGAAAAACAATTCAAAGGTCATGTTTTATACGGCTTTAAAATATTTAATAACCAACAGAGAGCATCTGAAGGAAAAAGTTGAAAAAATGGTAAGAGAAATATTCGATGAAGAAATTCCGATTTTAAAGGATTTCTATGATAGAATATAGGAAAAGTATTGAGTGTAATTATGAAAAAAACAATTATCGAAACTAACATAATGAAATCAAGTGAATACCATCAATTTTATTTAGGAATTCTTTTGCAGAATCAAGACTTTATTTTGGATGTTTATAACAAACAAATCGGATTGATGTATAATAAAATCACTAAAGAGTTAAGCGTCCCATTCAGTAATACATATAATTGGCTGGCAGATACAAGTTTAATGGTAGAGGGGTTTATTATAGGAAAATCTTTTGATGTTGTATCTTGGGATTTGCCTGAAGAACTTCCGGAACTGATCAAAGATAAGCTCAATGATGATTTTTATATTAAATATACCGGAGATCTATTTTACATTTTGAATAAGCCCGAATATGGCAAAATTCATAATTGGAGTGAAATATATATAACAGGTTTTGAAAATGAAAGATTCGTTTGTGTCGGAAAAACGAAAAAGTCATTTTTTGAAGAATACCTTATGACGAAAGAGGAGATGGTCGAATCTGCACGTAAACGTCAAGGATTGGAAATATACGATGATTATACATTTTCGTTTGAAATAGACTTTTATAAACGCAAAAAAGATATTTCTTATAAGTTGGACATAGAGAAGATAAGATCAAAGCTATATGATTTTTTATATCCGTTGAAGAGAGAAAAATATATTTTAGGTGTGGAAGTGTATGAACAGATAATTAATGACTGGGCATTATCCGGGGTAATCCCACAGCAATTATTTTATATAAGAGATAATATGCTTTTAATGAAAGAACGCTTAAAGTATTTATGTTCTTTAAATCTGATACCGGACAGAA
The DNA here is from genome assembly GCA_900544285.1 of uncultured Eubacterium sp. Classification (GTDB taxonomy): domain Bacteria; phylum Bacillota; class Clostridia; order Oscillospirales; family CAG-272; genus CAG-841. Next base: position 315,102 of record UQUT01000001.1, on the reverse strand, counting down.
TATATATCAATTACTGTGGTTTGGATATAAATATACATAAAATATGTATGGATTTTGAGAACCACATGGAAATCAATCAAATTGTATCTGAATTTAAAGCAATGACACAAAAAGAAGTGGCTATATTAACGGATTTCCTAAATGTTATTAGCAAAGTTGCAGTATAAGAGTGTTATTATACGGTTCGTTGTATGTGATTTCCCGCATTAAACTATTAAGAAGTACACCTCCGAGAAGAAAAAAAGAGAAGTGCTTGTCAGAAATGCAAAGCAGCTACGCCACTGAATCTTGCCTATTTCTATGCCTCAAAAGCCTATAAGCGTCCATCGGTACATTCTGCCGAGTAAGGACAAAAACTAAATAACAAACACTTTGTAGCGAGTAAGCGGAGCCGATACAATCGGACTACCCAAGCACCGTATGAAGACAAGTAGCAGAATTTGATTCTGCCTTGTTGTAATGCGGTGCTTTTTTGTTTTGCGCTTTTTTGACCTTACTTGCTTCATACGGCTATGAGAGTCCTTTCCGAGGCTTGCGCTTCGGAAAGGATTTTTTTATGTTGTCCGTGTGGCAGACCTACATAGCACAATACCCGTAATCTCCGAATTTTTGATTTAAATCTAAAATTTAAAGGAGATTACAAAAATGAGTTGGAATGATGGTTACGAGAGGAAAAAGTTTAACGCAAGGATAAAAAAAGAGATTGCCGAATACAAGGCTGCTGGTATGACGGAAGAGCAGATCACCGCCATTGTGAGTCTTGATGAAGATCAGTATCGCAGTGAACGGAGATATCACATGCACACACAGGAGTTCTGCGAAAGCGATTTTGATGACGATGACGGCGGAGATAACGGCAAGTCGCCTTTGTATGAAAAGTACATGGAACAGCTGACCGTTTCATTTGATGACGGAAAATGCAGGAGTGACAGATACGGATGGATTGACGATATAGAAAATATAGAACTGTACGCAGCTTTGAGCAATCTGAATGAGGAACGCATGGATTTACTGACAGCCGTAGTTTTTGAGGGGAAAAGCATGACCGAAATCGCGATGGAAAAAGGATTATCGGTATCTGCTATTACACAGAGAATGGGGACTATAAAAAAATATTTAAAAAATTTTCCGGACAACCTTAAAAAACGACCGTTTTCGCTGCCTACCACTTGAGGGGACAAATAAACCTCTCGCGGATCTTTGACAATTGAATACCCATTTCATCAATACATTACCTGTGCCAATCTGTGAGGAACGGATAAGCCAATACTCTCTCTGCTTTCGGTGTTTTTTGTTCTTTCCGTAACGTTCACCATGAGCAAATACGTGATAGAAAAGCAGGTAGGAAATATTACTTTGAACTTAACGAGCGTAGACACGCTTATACCGGGTTTGCAACTCAGAAATACTTTGGGTACTTCCGTGACGGAAGTCGTATTTGGTAAAACGGAGGATTACGAGAGCGAAATCGCAGGAATCGAGCCGATAAACGTCGACGTGCAAAAAAAGGGGAAAATAAAACTGTACGCTAAGGGGACGAAGGCGTATATTCTTTCAGACCGGAAAATTTATGCTAATCCGGATTGCTTTCACACGTTTTATGAGCTTACGGAACTGACGTCCGTCGATTTTTCCAACTTCGATACCGGAATGGTCACGAATATGCGCGGTATGTTTCGCGGTTGCACCAAGTTGACGGAGGTAAAAAATGTTACCTCGTGGGATACCAAAAACGTCGAGGATATGGAGTTCTTGTTTCGTGATTGTCCTTCTTTGACGACGCTTGACCTTTCCGGCTGGAACACCGCAAAAGTAAAAATACTCTACGGAACGTTCTATAATTGCGTCGGTCTTACTTCGCTTGACGTTTCCGGTTGGAATACTGCCTCCGTAAAAAACATCGGCGACACCTTCTATGGTTGCAGCGGTCTTACATCGCTCGACGTTTCTAATTGGAATATCGATAAAGCCACGCAGATGCACTATATATTCTACAATTGTTCTTCCTTGACTTCGCTTGACGTTTCAAAATGGAATACCGCAGGCGTTGCCGATATGTCGGGTACGTTTTTCGGCTGTTCTTCCCTGACGTCGCTTAATGTTTCTTCATGGGATACCGCAGGCGTCACCGATATGAGCCATATGTTCAGAAATTGCGGCAGTCTTACTTCGCTTGATGTTTCTTCGTGGGATACCTCGGACGTTGCTAATATGAACAATATGTTTTTGGGGTGCGGCAGTCTTACTTCGCTTGACGTTTCTTCGTGGGACACAGGCAAAGTCAGCAATATGCGCAATTTGTTTCGCGATTGCAACAAACTGACAGCGATAGACGTTTCTTCGTGGAGCACCGAAAGTGCTACGGATATGTTTTGTATGTTTTACGGTTGCGGTAATCTTACTGCGCTTGACGTTTCCGGTTGGAACACCGGAAACGTTACAGATATGAGCCACATGTTCCTTGGTTGCGGCAGACTCGTTTCCGTATACGTCGGCAGCGGCTGGAATACGGATAACGTGTCCTCTTCCGGTAAGATGTTTGAGCAATGCAAAAAACTTAAGGGAGGACAAGGTACTTCTTACGACAGCGCGCATACAGACAAAGCTTACGCCCGTATCGACGGCGGGGCGGAGAACCCGGGTTATTTTACGGATATAGCGGATAAACCGTGAAAGCGGATTCGATTATAATTGCATAACTCCGATATTCGGCGGGAGTCCTTTGCGGACTTTCGCCGATTTTTCATAAAAAAGCGTTTAAAATTTGCAAAAGTTCGGAGCAGATGATATACTTAAAATCGGTCAAAAAATTCGACGGAAATCTTTTTATAGATTTCGGAGAATGCAATTCGGTGCAGGACCTCGACGACTACTATTATTGTATATCGAATAAAACAAAAGTTGAGTACAACTTTTTGCCATACAATAATTGTTAGCTTTATTATAGAGTAGCTCGCTTACGGCAAGTAGCTATTTTGTCAATTATACAGTTGTGAAAACATATTTTTATATTAACACGGTTCCTTTAACCGCAGAAGAAGCGGCGAACCTTTACGGCTTTGATGCGAAGCGAAGGGAATAGCTTGGGGAATTGCTCTCCGATGAATGCGCTGTCTGCGGAGAAAGAATGGATACGGCGTTCCACAGAGCCGGCGCAGAAGCAACCGAAGCAACTCCTCAGACTTGCGCTGTCTGCGGATATGTTATGAAGGAAGCACTCGGTCATACACATTCGTTCACAGAGAAGAATACGGACGCAAAATATCTTAAATCCGCTGCAACCTGCAACGCAAGCGCAGAATATTATTATTCATGCTCCTGCGGCGAAAAGGGAACGGAGACTTTCAAGTCGGGTGAAAAGCTCGCTCACAATTTCAAGACGGAATGGTCGAGTAACGGCGAAAAGCATTGGCACGAATGTTCTCTTTGCGGAGAAAAGAAAGAGGAATCCTCTCATAGCTTCGAATGGAAGATTGACAAAGCGGCAACCGCAACAGAAGCAGGCTCAAAGCACGAAGAATGCACAGTCTGCGGCTTCAAAAAGGACGCTGTGACAATCGAGCCGACAGGCACAACAACGACAACCACAGCCCAGACGACAATGGGCGGCACGACAGAGACACCCGAAAAGTCAGGCAATGCATGGATACTTATAGTTGTTGCGGGAGTCGTCGTCCTCGGCGGAGGAGCCGCAGCGGCGGTAGTTGCCGTCAAGAAGAAAAAAGAAAACTGACAATCGAACACCGGATAATTGAACAATTGAGAAAACCCCAAATAGCCCCCGTAGAAATACGGGGGCTTAATTTGTAAAGGAAAAAGAGAAAACGACTATCGGAACAAGCAAAATCGAGAGCATTGTACATTCCGGGCTATATACCAACGATGAGCCCCCTGCCTCTATCGGCAACCTGACCGGTTATCTTGCGGAAAACGGAATGGAAGCGCAACGCATTTTGTAAGCGATATTGAGTTCATCGCGCGTGATATTATCATGCAGGAAAAGCACCGCGTGATAAATATCGCACGTGATGAGAACGACCCGCAAACGGTCGGGTTGCGCGTCCTTTCCGATGTCAGAGCGACAGAGGTTGCAATAAACGTGCCGTCTACCCCGGAGGACTATTATCTTTACGTATTCAACGATATTTCCTTGTCATAAAATACAGATCCGCCTGCGTTGCAGGCGGATTTTTGCTTTTCGGTAGCTTCGGCGGCAGAAGGGCATGTTGAACTTGTGAGCAATCTATGATATAATAAAAACCTGAAATTTGCAAAAATTATTACACATTTTCGTTTTTTTCGGTACTTATATTTATGAAGAGGCGTGAAATCATCGGAAAGGAGGATGGAGGTTGAGTAGCGGTGAGAAGAAGATGTCAGCCGATGACGAAAAAATAGTTGATCTTTATTGGGGACGCGATGAAAGAGCGATTGAAGAAACCGATAAGAAGTACAGAGGATATCTGTTTTCCGTTGCGAGGAACATCCTGGGCAACAGTCATGACTGTGATGAGTGTCTGAGCGATACATATTTCGGCGCATGGAACGCAATTCCGCCGGAGAGACCGAAAGTTCTTAAAGCGTTTTTGACTGTCATCCTGCGCAGGGCGGCGATAAAACGCTATCGTCTGAATACGAAAAAGAGCAAAGTACCGTCCGAAATGACGGTCTCTCTTTCCGAGCTCGAGGATTTTGTTTCCGGAGACGGAGACGCTTGCGACAAATTTGTCGGCGAGAGGCTTGGGCATATCATCAGCGGGTTTATCCGAAGACTTTCCGAGCGCAGGCGTTTTATATTCATGAGCAGATATTATATTTCGGAGTCGATTGACGAAATTGCACGTGAGCTGGGGCTGAGCCGCTCCATGATAAACAAGGAGCTTGCCGAAATAAGGGCTCAGCTCAAAGAAAAACTTGAAAGCGAGGGATATTCCATATGAACAAAAGCGAATGGTATGACGGACTGAACAACATTGACGCAGGGATTGTCGAAGAATACATCGAAGAGAAGAAAAGGCTTGCTGTTCTGAGAAAAAAGAAAAACAGATGGCTGAAAATCGGAGCTGTTGCGGCGTGTTTTGCGGTTATTATCTGCTCGCTCATTCCTTTAATTTCAAACCGAATAGAAGAAAAGCCATTTCGTTTGCCGACGGATATTGACAATATCGTATGGGCAAAAAACGGAGAAAATGAGCCTTCGTTGGAGTTTTCGCTATGGAACGGATGGCGTATGAATTATTTTTTGGGTGACGCTTTGGATAAGGCGGCTGACGGACAGTATTTTGCATTGCGCGTCACCAAAAGTGACTTTGACGACTTTATATATGATGGAAAAACGGCAAAAGAGCGCCGAATCGAAATAAAAGAAAAATATAAGTCTGTTGACGTACTGGAACAACTTTTGAAGGAAGGCGACGCGCTTAAATACGGAGAGCGGCTTTATACAGACGGTACGCCGGACGGGGAAAAGTGGGCAGAGGAATTCTTTAATGAGAGAACTGAATTTTACGGTTATGAGCTACTTTCGACTTATATAGTCGGTGGCGAGTTCGACAGAGAAGGCGTCTGCGTGGCAATTGACAGTGCAAGTACAGAGATAAAGCAGCTTGAAAAAATCCTGCGTGATGCCGAGGCAGCATACGGAACGAGCTATCTGAAAGCTACGGAAAAAGCCTTTGCGGACGCCGGTATATGCGTCATAATAAAGAACGGCAGACTTTTTGTGTTCGTAACCCGCAAGCAACTTGCAGAGTTTGATATACCGGAAAAGGAGAAATATGAGTTGAGCCTTGCCAACCGCAGAAGCTATGAGCACGAGGAAGGCGATGTACCGACGCTTGCAAATAACGTCACGGGCTTTTCGCTCGGAAAAATCGAAATTCAGACCTTTGACGGCTCGTCCTCTCACCCCGAAAGCGACGGCGAGCTTATTGACAAGCTGAACGCACTGATAAGAGCTGGTGAATTCGATACGGACAGAATATGCATAACAGTCATGAGCCGGAAGGCACTGACAAGGGAATTTTTTTCGGAAATGAATTGCGAAACGGTTGACGTGACGCGAAAATATCGCACAGCGGCTTTCAATTGGCTGACCGTAAAATACGAAAACATAAGTCCCGAAGCCCTCAGGGATATATCAAACGCAGATGAAGTGACATCAATCACAATATATGTTGTCCCGGATTCAGATATACCGTGTTTCGAATAACCGACAATATACCAAAACAACCGCCCGTTTTCTGAAATGTGGCGGCTGTTATTTTGTGGAATTCCGCAAGGCCTAAAATGTCATGACGCCGTGGGTTCGGCAGAAGGGAAAGACTGCATTTTATGCTTGAAAAAGTCGGGAAAATACTGTATAATAAAGGCGCGGCGGAATGTTTCGGTTCCGCAGAGCGAAAAACAGCGAGGAGAGACAGGCAAATGTCCAAAAATCCATTAAAGAACATAAGCGGCGAGAAGATACACCGTCAATATTTCAACGTATTATTGTTCGGTATGACTTTTACAATTGTTATGACGATTTACGGAATGGCAATAAACGAGATTATATTTTCCGCAGAAAACTCGCAAAAGCCGGATTTTTCAAGCATTACAAGCATCATTCCGGAGTTTCTGATCGGTATGCTCAGTGTTCCGGCGGTACTTTCCGTTATAAACAGGCTTTGCTTCGGAAGGGTCGTCTGTGTGTTGAACGATGACGGCATACATTACAAAAAAGGACTTATCGCATGGAATGATATCGTCGGAATAGAATATAAATTTTTGCTTTTCGGAAAGCACGACCCCGACGCCGTACCGTATTATATAACCGAACTCTGCTTTTGCTATGCAACCGTCCATACGAGGAGCGGAAGCGTTGACATTTTTCACGCTCCTTTCTATATGCTCGGTCGCGTGAAAAAATACCGCCCCGAAATTGACGCAAAAATGTCACGCGCGAATATCAGGCTGATTATAAAGTATGTGATTGCGATAATGCTTGTCGTAGCGCTTTCGGATTTTCTCATCTCCAAAATGTGACCCGGGAGAAAAAGCAATGTATAAGGGAATATTCCGGAGAACTTTGAATCGTGGAGGGAAGCCTGCCTGGATTTGCAGAAAGGTTTTGCGTGACGCCGACGGCGTGCCGACGGAGCCTTTTGTCGATTTCAGTGCAAAGTCGGGTGATGATTCCAATCATAAGGCGTAATGGGAAAGGCTGAGCCGTAGCGTTACAGACGGTTCGTCGCATTATCGTGCGCTCTCAATCGACTGACGGCGGGGAGCTCGAATGGTTAAATGACGAAAAGAAAATCTCACAAACTTGACGTCGGACTTGAAAAACGGTATTTTTTCTGATACAATTTACTGTTCAGGCTGAAAATTCCGGCAATTGAAAAATAATAAAAAGAAAATATAAAAAAGAAGGTCATCTGGTAATGAAAGAAAAACAGAAAATAAATGCGGAGATACTTGTCGGTGAACGCGCGCTTTTCGGCGCGCACGACCTCGTCATAACCGACACAATATTTGCGGACGGAGAATCGCCTCTCAAAGAAAGCCATGATATTGAGCTTTACGGCAGTATGTTCAAATGGAAATATCCGCTTTGGTATTCGAAAAATATTTCCGTGCGGGATTGCACGTGGTTTGAAATGGCGAGAGCGGGCGTTTGGTACACAGATAACATAACCGTCGAAAATTCGGCGATTGAAGCGCCGAAGAACTTCCGCAGGTGTCACAATGTCGCTTTGACGGATGTTTCGTTTCCGAATGCCGCCGAAACGCTCTGGAGCTGTGACGGCATCACGATGAAGAACATAACCGCCAAGGGCGATTATTTTGCCATGAACAGCGAAAACATGAATATCGACGGGCTCACGCTTTACGGAAATTATTCATTTGACGGCGTGCGCAATGTCGAGATAAGAAATTCGCACCTGCTTTCAAAGGACGCATTCTGGAACAGCGACAGCGTGACGGTTTATGATTCGTTCATCTCGGGCGAATATCTCGGCTGGAACGCCAAAAATCTCACGCTTATAAACTGTACGGTTGAGAGCCTTCAGGGAATGTGCTATATAGATAATCTTGTTATGAAAAACTGCAAGCTGCTGAACACGACTCTTGCTTTTGAATATTCAACCGTTGACGCGGACATAGTCGGCAGGGTCGACAGTGTTCTCAATCCTTCCGGCGGGACAATCACTGCGGACGAAATCGGCGAGCTTACCGTCATGCCGGACAGAGTTGACCCCGAAAAGACAAAAATAATTTTCAGGGAAAAGGTGACTGTATGAATTACGATTTTGACAAGGTAACGGACAGAAGAAACACAAATTCTCTGAAATGGGACGTCGGAGAAGACGTTTTGCCGATGTGGGTCGCCGATATGGATTTTGAAGCGGCACCCGAAATCCGCGCCGCACTGCAAAAACGCGTCGGACACGGAATTTTCGGTTACACCGTGATACCGGATGAATGGTATTCCGCTTATATCGGCTGGTGGAGTCGACGGCATCATTTTGAAATTGAAAAGGACTGGCTGGTTTTCTGCACGGGTGTTGTCCCCGCGATATCAAGCATTGTCCGCAAGCTGACGACACCGAATGAAAACGTTCTCATTTGCACGCCGGTATATAATATATTTTTCAATTCGATAATCAATAACGGTTGTCGCGTTTTGGAATGTCCTCTTGTCTATGACGGGGATAAATATGAAATTGACTTTATCGACCTTGAAAAGAAGCTCTCCGACCCGCAGACAACTCTGATGATACTCTGTAACCCTCACAACCCCGTGGGCAAGATATGGGAAAGAGAAACGCTTGCGGAAATCGGCAGACTGTGCGAAAAGCATCATGTGACCGTTATCTCCGATGAAATACATTGCGATCTGACCGCGCCCGGAAAAGAATATATCCCGTTTGCGTCGGTTTCCGAAACCTGCAAAAATATCAGCATAACCTGCGTTGCGCCGACGAAAGCTTTCAACATTGCAGGACTGCAAACTTCGGCGGTGATTGTTGCAGAGCCGTTTTTGCGTCATAAGGTGTGGCGCGCGCTCAACACGGATGAAATTGCGGAACCGAACGCTTTTGCCGTCGACGCGGCGATAGCCGCATTTACAAAGGGCGAGAATTGGCTTGACGCTTTGCGGGCATACATTCATAAAAACAGGCAGACCGTCACCGGATTTCTTGAAAGCAATCTCAGCGAGCTGAAGCCCGTCTCCGCAGAGGCGACGTATCTTCTCTGGATTGATTGTTCCGCAGTGACTGATGACAGCGTCGGATTTACGGAGTTTCTGCGCAGGGAAGCGGGGCTTTATCTCTCCGACGGCGCAGAATACGGCGAGACCGGAAGGAAATTTGTCCGTATGAATATTGCCTGCCCGATATCGACGTTGCGCGACGGGCTTTCAAGACTGAAAACCGGAACGGAAAAATATAAAGACAGCAGGCTGAAATAATATTTATAAAAATAAAAAATCCTTGACGTTGTCAAGGATTTTTTGTATTATCCGAGGGGATGCTTTCAGGGTGCTGTATTGATGGAATCATCGGGCGCGATGCCAAGCGCGTCATACAGGGTCTGCTTCGGCGAGCCGTCACTGTTAAGATAATAGCTTCGATTACTCTCGGGGAACATCGTATATTTATGCGACGATTGGTCGCTTGTCGGGTTATCGATCTTCACTGCGATTATAAAGCCATCGCGGTTTAATATCAACAAACCATTGCGGGAGTAAATAACGTCTTTTTCGGAATAGGTTCCATCAGCTTCCGGGATAAATATGATACAATCGTCGTCATCGGTGTTATCATTTTTTCCGATGGAGCCGCTATCCGCAAACGATTCGATATCTTCGGGAGTTTTCACCCTGAAATCGTCGCCGACCGGATTGAAATCAGCATCAAGCGCGAGGTGCATCTTCATGGACGCTTCGCCGCTTTCATCCACAGGGACCGCAATTTCTCCGGAAATTTTGAAATTGGTCACATTGTTGTCCTTATCGACGGTAATCGATATTTTTCCGTCGTTGATTTCAATTCCGGCTTCATCTATCATTGCGAATATTTCTTCGTCGCTGACGGATGAAATTTCGTATTCATCGCCGTACATTCCAATGAGAACTATGAGAAACGATTTGAGCGCTTTTTTGCTGTCGACGGTTACCTTTGCCGTGAGAGAGCCGTCCGAACCGTTATGCAGGGAAGCGGACTTTATCATATCCTCATCGAAGAAGACAAGGCTGTGCATATCGTCTATGTTGAGCGATGTAAAATCGGAAAAAACGCTCATGTCGACAGCTGTTTTTCTCTTGTCTGTTTCACCCATGACATCGGAAGCAAAATACATGGTGCCGTCTGAATAATATATTTCGGCGTTTATATTCTGGTTATTGATAATGTTTGAGCTAACACCGGAGTTCAGCATTTGCAAAGCGGACATATCAACAAGAAGGTCCATGGCGAAATATGCCGAGGGATTGGTTTTGTCTGTGACATTGAACTGCGTTTTGATGTTTACGGGAATTTCTATGGATATGAATGAGAACTGCGAATAAGAAATCGACGTTGTCACATTCATATCAGCGTCAAGCGCGGTTGCGGACGACATCTTGTTTACGCCTTCGAGAATGCGTTCGGATATCGATGCAAGCGCCGCTTCCGATATGAACAGATTTACGCATGACGAAAGCGAGAGCACCGTCATTGCGAGAGCAAGAAAGATTGCGATTACTGAAATAAACTTTTTCATTATTTTTACCCCTTTATTTACTTATTTCCTTGCGTGATACGACCCATATCGAACCGCCGAAGGAAAGTGCAAACAGAATAATTGAAGAAAGAACAAGATGACTGAAATCAATCTTTATTACGGATGACGCGCCGATTCCTTCGATAACCGTCGCAATTATGACCTTCATATAAGCAAACGGTGCGTACCAGCCCTGAATGAAGTTTGAAAGCCATGTAACGAACTTGCCGGGCGACGCCAGCGGTATGAGATATATTATCAGCGCGAGGAAAGGATTTGTTGAAAGTATGGAGAAGAAGACCGCCGCCTTCTTTTTGCAGGTCACGGAGAAGAACACCTGAAGACTCAGGGTTGCAAAACACGATATGACCATTTTCAGAGCGTTGTTTATCTGCACGCCAGACATTACGGCGCCGGACGCGCTCTTCGCCAGCGGAAGTCCGATGATAAAGCCGAGGAGAAACGAGACTGCAAATGCAAAAACATGAAGCACGATGAGCGAAACATATTTTGCCATGAAAACTTCAACTCTCGAAAATCCTCTTGAAACAACATTCGGCAGACTTCCTCCGTGCGAATAATCGGGGGAGAAGAACGTTGGTGCAATCCATGCGCCGACAAAGAGCACATAGAGAGCGAAAAATCCGTAAAGCAGAGAATTTACAAGCGACGAAAGCGACTTATCATTCGCCGGCGAAACCGCACGCAATACCAAGTCCACGGTGAAAATCGCGGTGATTATGTAAAGAAATTTGCTTGTAAAGAGCTTGCGGAGCTCATATTTCAGGAGTTTTCCCATCAACCTTCACCTCCCATCATGTTTATGAAATAACTTTCAATGTCGCCGGAGAGGGTTTCGATTCCACTGACGGAAAATCCGCCTTCAAAGAGTTTTTTGTTTATTTCGGCGCTTTTTTCGTTATGACCGGATATGACAACGGCTCCGTCGTCAACGGAGACACAATCATCGCCGTATTCCGCAGAGAGAAGTGCCTTGGCTCCGTCGACGTTGTCCACGATTATTTTGAGGTTATGCACACATTTCTTTTCAAGGTCGGCTGCCGATATTTCTTCGACAAGAACGCCGTCACGGATGATGCCGTATTTTGTAACGACCTTTGAAAGCTCGTCGAGAAGGTGACTTGAAATAAGGAACGTTGTGCCTTTTTCACGATTGAGCCTGAGAATGAGGTCGCGCATTTCTTTTATGCCCTCGGGGTCAAGACCGTTTACAGGCTCGTCGAGCACGATAAAGTCGGGGTTGCCGAGAAGGGCAATCGCGATACCGAGGCGCTGTTTCATACCGAAGGAAAATTTGCTCGCCTTCTTTTTGCCGGTGTCTGTCAGCGATACCGCACTGAGAGCCGCGTTTATATCATCGTCGGTCGCGCCGTAAAGAATGGCAAAGCGCTTCATGTTTTCCCATGCTGAGCAATTGCCGAAAAGCGTCGGTGCTTCAATGAGAGAGCCTGTGCGCGAAAGGTTTGATTTTGTCAGCTTGCTTTCTCCGAAAAGCTCGATTGTGCCGCTCGTCGGAAAGATGAGGTTCAGAACAAGGCGCATGAGAGTTGTCTTTCCGGCACCGTTTTTGCCGATAAAGCCGTAAATATCGCCTTTTTCGATTGTCATTGAAACATCGTTGACCGCGGTTTTGTTTCCGAAGGCCTTGGTCAGATGTTCCGTTCTTAAAACTGTTTCCATTTATAGACTCCCTTAATCAGATTACAATCATTATACATCAATCATCGGCATTTGTCAACGTCATGCACATATTATGAACAGAAAGTCATTTGCTCTGACTATTGACAGCATAAAGCGCTGATGTTATAATATGTATAAATCGTGCATAAAACAGCAGATATCTTATAATACGACATTTTGAAAGGAGACACATTATGTCGCGGGAAGCTTATTCAAGAGAAGAAATTGAGGGGAAAAAACGGGAGATTATTGAGTCGGACGACGATAAAAATTGCCCGAAACCACCGCTGCCCGAATTGGGCGAGCATTCAAATTACATATTCATCAGCTATCCGCACAAGGATTATAAACAGGTCTATTGCGATTTGTGGGATTACTATGCCGAAGGCGTCCGTTATTGGTACGACAGAGGCCTGACGGCTGGCGTTGACTGGGAGAAGGAAGTAAGGCAGAAAATCACAGACGCGCGTTGCAGCGGAATAGTATATTATCTTTCGGAAAACTCCTTTACGGACAGCATGGCATTTGAGATAGGCTGTGCGCAGGAGGTCGCACCGGACGATAGCCATGGAAAGAGCGGAAGAAACTATTTCAGCATAAACATCGGGGGAAAAACAGTCTGGAACTTGATTTTTGAGAGCAGAGACAAGGGGCTTATAAAAACCGAACCAGACAAAGTTACCGCAATATTAAACACATTTTCCGAAAAACGCACGTTTATCGGGCGGAGTAAAGATCCTTCGGATAATAAACATATGAGCGCCGTGATTGAACAATTCAGAGATCGTTTTTCGGTTGTTGACTCTGTTGAGAGCGAAGCGCCGGAGCGCGGCGCGGCGCCGGAGTCCGAAACCTTTGATATCAAAAAGCGGCAGAACGGCAGCTATGCCGTGGTTGCGCTCAAGGACAAATCGGAAATGACGGTATTCGTTCCCGAAGGGGTAGAGGATATCGGCGAGGGAGCGTTTGAAGGAAGCGATGTTATAGAGGTTACTCTGCCGGAGGGGCTTATAAAGATAGGAAAAAGAGCCTTTGCGGATTGCGAAAGCCTTGAAAAGATAAATTTCCCGTCGACCTTGCGGATTATATCCGATGAGGCTTTTTCCGGTTGCACAAGCCTTGATGTTGATTCGCCGGAAAACATAAAGGTCGGCATAGATGCTTTCAAGGGTACGCTTTGGGAGAAGGAAGAGCAACGGAAAAGGGAATACACCGAAGGCGTTGCTTATACGTTTAAGCAGTATACTCAAAAAATGGAGAAAGAAGTCAAGGATTTCGATTCAGAAGAACAGGCTGTTGGGCAACCAGATGGTGACTGCTCGGATAAAGAAATGCTTGAAATTCTTGAAATATTGGATAAAAAGATTAGCGAATTCGGATCAGATGCAAATGCGACAACTTTCGATGAAGTTCTCTCTGTGAAAGGAATTCTCGATAAGAAGATTAACGCTATTCCCCTTGCAAAGAGAGGCAGATATAGCGAACAGTTGTCAACTCTCAATCTGTACATAAATGCATTGAAAATACAGCTTGCCATTCCTGGTGTTGGCGTAGGCCAATTTGCAGGAACATATGTTCCCCAAATGCGGGCGTCTGTTGCTAAAATGGCTTCTTTGGGAAGCTGATTTTTCGAAATGCAAGTTGCAGAAAAACACCAGTTGCGCGGAGCTTTTGTTTTGCTATAATATTGTTTTCATCCGTTCTCCGCAAGCTCGATATATCCGTAGCCGTTTTCGTGGGTGACGGTGGCGCAGAGGGCGCCGGTGTCAAAATAATAAAGCTCATAGACGAAGTTTTCGCCTTCCTCGCTTGTCTTTACTGCAACGAGCCTGCGGAGAGCGGCGGTTTCGTCGTCCCAGAAATATAGGGCGTCAAAGCCGTCAATGCGCTTTGCGCTTTCATTCCAGCCGTGATAAAAGGGAAATTTGACCGCGTCAAGCGGCACAATTGAAGGGGGAACTTCTCCGTAAGCGGCAATGAGTGCGCCGCGCAACGCCCATTCGCTTTCCGTTACGCCGGTGATATGTTCGTGATAAAAATAGTTTTGCTCGGAGAGGTGAGTTGCGTTCATATTGATAATGCCTATGCGGCGGTTGCCGCCTGTTTTTACAACGTCCCCAAGGGCGTTTATGCAGACGGTATCTGCTTTATAGCTCTTTTGATAGTCATATGTTTCGGACGCACCGGCGATGATGAATATCAGCGCAAATGCGGCAGAGACGGAAATATATGTGGTGTGCTTGCTTTTCAGAATTGCGCGCAGGATTACGTCGAAGAGGAGCGCAGCTCCGACCATACTCGGAACGGTACCGCGTAGAGAAAACCAGGTGTTTCCGATGAAAATGAATATTGCGGCAGGCGCGATTGCAAGGGCAAGTGCCACGACGACAGTTACCCACGGGTTCATCTTTGGAAACTCCTCGCATTTTGCCGTCTTTTTCATAAGGAGAACAAACGCCGCGCAGAGCGCTATCGCCACTGCGAGGTAAAGATAATTATGCTCGGAGAATATCAGCCCGACTCCGCGCCAAAATCCCTTGACGAGCGTCAGAAAGCCGCCTTTGACGAACGCCGCGCCGATCTGCCTTGACGCATATTCGAGCTGGGTTGCCCAGAAGTATTTTGTAAACGGGGAGACAATGTCGATGCGTTTTGAAAGCAGTCCGTCAGCACCGAAAACGGAAGTGAATATGAAATATATTGCGGCGTTTGAAAGGGAAATCAATGCGATATACGCGCACTTATTTTTGCGGACGGCAAATATTGCGGCGAAGATGACAGTCGCAAGGAAAGAAACAATAAATATTTGCTCGTATACAGAAAAAGCGAGCAACTGAAAAACGGCAAAAATTACAGCACTGATCGGCTTTTTCCGTTCTGCAAAGTCAACAAAAAAGTAAAGCGAGACGGCGGCGAAAAACAATCCGCAGACTATTCGCGACGAAGCGGAGATCCAGTATGTCCCCTCAAAACAGAGCGGGAGGAGGGAATAGAAAATGACGAAAAACACGCCTGTGCCGAAGTAACGCCTGAAAACATTATAAAACAGCACAGCCGACGCCGCATAGAGAACGCTTATCAGCAAAACCGCAATTATCATATGGTTCCAGAGCGGGGAGAAAACGAAGAGGTCAAGTATGATCGCAAGCGGGCGGGACGAAAAAAGTCCCTGTTCACGTATGAGACGCAGATAGTCATCCGATGTGGCGTAGTTGTGATACTGTATATAATCATCGCCCTGATATGCATATGAAAATCCGCAGAAAACGAACCGCAGAAAGACCATAATCGCAACGCATAAAAAGAGGCACATGTCGCTATGAGATAATATAAAATCCTTGACTTTTTTCATATCCGCTCCGAAAAGTTTTTTACGGTTATATTATATCACAAAAGGCTGTGTATCTTCAAGAGCGACGGCAAAATGAAAAAGTTTTTGCCGTCGGCGGAAAGTTTTTTGCGCTCTGATATTGACAAATCGGCTATATTGCGATATAATATTCTGCGCGTCGGATGGTTGCGACGCGGAAAATGAATATTTATCGGGGTGTGGCTCAGTTTGGTAGAGTGCTTGGTTCGGGACCAAGAGGCCGGAGGTTCAAATCCTCTCACTCCGACCAACAAAAAACGAAGGCGTTTTGCCTTCGTTTTTTTATTGCAAGAAGAGGATTTGAAGAGCTCGGAAGTGAATGACAGCCTTGGACGGCTGTCAGAGCCGAGCGTGACCGAGCGGCGTCGAGCCGCGAGAATCAAATCCTCTCACTCCGATTTTGGGTAAAAATGAGTGGTTTGTGTTGTCAAACTGTTGTCAAAAGTATAGTTGACAATAGCGAAAAAGTGTATTTTCAATAGATAGCGCGGCGGAATGCTGAAAAAATGCTGCTTGGATGGAATGGCGGTCAAAAAAGTAAAAAAGCCGGGGAAAGGAGAAATAGAAGCCCCGGCTTTTTTGTTTTCCGCAAATTGCGGTTTTCAGATGACTTGGGAAGTCGACTATATGATAGCACTATGCGCGGAGGGTAGCTCAGCCTCTCTTGAGAACCTTGAGCGTGCTGAATTTTGAAATCTTTTCTTCCGAACTTTTGATTATCCGTCCGATGGTTATATTGCACGCCCCGTCTGTCCTTATATTTGCATTTTCTGTTGTAAGCTTTGACGCGGATATGCCGCCGGAGCCGGTTATCCCGATGCCTATCGAATGTACGTTGCCTCCGATTTTAATATCTCCGGCGCCGATTATACTTGCAAGCGCATCGCCGCTGATATCTTTGATATCAATATCTCCGGAGCCTGTTACGGTAAGTTTCGGGTTGTTTGCGCGGCTACAGGAAAAATCTCCGGAGCCCGTTATTCCGGCCTTTAACATTTCGGAAACCTCTGAAACGGTAATGTCTCCCGAGCCGACTATTGAGGCATTACAGGTTTTGAAATTCGGTGCTGTAATATCCCCGCTGCCCGTTACCTTTAACGATGCGCTGTCAAAATCAACGTCGCACCTTACGTCATTTGAGCCGCACACGGAGACACAAAGCTCTTCTCCAACGGAAAATCCGGTTTTGATTGTTATTTTGTTTTCATTATGGCTGTTGCTTTTGCGATCCGGCGATTTAACCTTGAATTTGAGAGTTTCTCCCAGCGCTTCAACAGAGAAGAGCGAGCGGAAAGTATCGGTTCCGACAGCTTCAAACGATGTCTTGCCGTCGGTTGCCTTTGATATTGTGACATCACAGTTATATGCAAGAGAAAGGCTGATGCTTTTTATATCATCGTAGACTCCGCTGCATTTGCCGTCAGAGCTTTTTTTGCGGAGCTTTCTTTCAATTATATCGTCTATATTGTAAATTCTGATTTCACCCGTGCCGCGGTTGACCGCCGTCATAGTATTCAGATCTGCCGTACTGCCGTCCGAGAAAACAACGGTTCCGTCATCTCCTGTTTCCGAGACTTTTTTATCTGAATATATCGCCGCTTTTTCGTTTGAGATAACGAAATTAAGGTCTTCGTATTCGGAAGGGATTTCCTCTGTGTCGATGTCGTCTGACGCTCCGAAAAGGTCATTGAGAGAAATGTTCAGCGCTTCGGATATTGCCGGTACAAGGGTAATGTCCGGATAGCCTATGCCGTTTTCCCATTTCGATACCGCCTGTGCGGAGATATGGAGCTTTTCGGCAAGCTCTTCCTGTGTCATTCCGAGATTCTTTCTGTAGGATGAAATTGACTTTCCTATATTTTTCATATTATACATAACCATTCGTCTCCTTTGCGTTGACTTGCTTTTATTGACTCTCGTGCTCTTATCCGGATAAGCTCCTGAATCTGTAACTATTTTATCATAACGATTTTGTTTTGACAATAACCGCTGGGTTTATTATTTCGTGCGGTTCGAATAAGAACATCGCTATCCGATTGCACTTTCTCAACCTGCGGTTGTGGCATCTCTTTACAACCCGAAGTTTAGGCGGGGGCGCCGCGGCTGCCGCCTTCTTGATTTATATTATAATCTCAGATGAATTTTTAAATCCATTAAAACCAAAACCGACGCATTACGCGTCGGTTTTGCTTTGATCAGATTTTGGTCGTAAAGAGGTATTTTCCGGAGGCGAGCGTCTTTTTCGTGCCGTCGACGAGCGAAAGCTCCGCGGTTGTACCGCTCGGAATTTCAAATTCGTAATGAATGAATTCCTTTCCGTAATACCATTTGGAGACCACCGCGCCGTGCGCCGTTTCAACCTTGCAGTTCACAAAGCCGAGCTTTTCCGAGGGCTTCGGAGCAATGGAAATATGCTCGTAGCCTGCGCCGTCGGCAAGCGATTTTATTCCGGCAACGACTCCGTAAAGCCAGTCGGCAACGGCTCCGTATGCGTAATGATTGAAGGAAGTCATGCTGACGTCGCTGAAGGCGCCGTCCTCCTGCACGCAGTTCCATCTTTCCCACATCGTCGTCGCGCCGTGGTTGACGGAATAGAGCCATGAAGGCATTTTTTCCTGAAGGAGAAGGGTATATGCAACGTCCGTATAACCGTTTTCGGAAAGAACGTGAAGCAGATACGGCGTGCCGACAAAGCCTGTCGAGAGCCTGTCGCCGTTTTCGTGTATAATCTCAACGAGCTTCGCCGCGACTTTCTTTCTGACCTCTTCCGTGCGATACAGCTTGAATTTCAGGATGAGCGTAAGCGACGTCTGCGTAATCGCGCGGACAATCTGCTGCTCCTTTGAGTTGAGCTCGATTCTGCACGAGACGTGCTTTGAGAGACACGGCAAACCGTCCTCCATAAAGTTATCATTGAAAGCAATGATGATATTTTCGTGCAGCTTTTCGTATTCGGAAACGTCGTATCCGAGAACCTTTCCGGCATTTATCAGGCACTGAACGGAGTTTGCATACATTGCAGAAGCGATGAAGTCATACTGTGTTGCTCCGGTGCAGCGCTGGTTGCCTTCGCCGTCCATTGCGAGCCAGTCGCCGTACTGCCAGCGGTCTGTCCAGAGACATTCGATAGTTCCCGCGTGACGGATGTAGCTTATCCATTTTTCCATCATCGGATAGTTTTCGCGCAGAAGGTTTTTATCGCCGTATGCAAGGTACATCTCCCACGGAACTATCGCCGCACAGTCAGACCAGGCGGACGCTACGCCCTGCGAACGCAAGCCGTTCGGAACGACTATCGGCACACCGCCGTCGGTGCGGAGGCTTTGCTCCGCGGCACAGTCCGAAAGCCATTTGCGGAAGAACTTTTTAACATCGAAATTGTATGCACCGGCGCGGCAGAACACCTGTGCGTCGCCCGTCCAGCCGAGACGCTCGTCGCGTTGAGGACAGTCCGTCGGGACGTCGAGATAGTTGCTTCTCTGACCCCAGAGAACGTTGTGATAAAGCTGATTCACTTTTTCGTCGCCGCAGGCAAAAAAGCCGGTGCGTTTCATATCGGAATAAACGGCAACGGAAGTAAAGCAGTCGGGGTCGACGGTTTCAAAGGGATATTCTTCGAGGCGGATATATCTGTACCCCTGAAAAGAGAACGAGGGCTTGAAAACGTCGTCGCCGCCGGAAAGAACATATTCGATCCTGTTTTTTGCGGAGCGCATATTTTCCGTATAGAAGTTGCCGTCGTTATCGAGAACCTCTGCGTGCGTAAACACTATTCTGTCTCCGCGGTTGCCGCGGACGCGCACTTCAACGTAGCCCGTCATATTCTGTCCGAAGTCAATGACGCGCTCGCCCTTCGGCGTGATTATCACCTGCATCGGCGCGACTCTTTCCTGCTCGCGGACAAATTCTCCCGTCTGCGCGAAGAGCTTTGTTTTGACGGTTTCGTCGACGGCGGCTTTGCCGAGCGATATTATATCGGCTGTCATGTCGACGGTCTCGCCGTGATATATTTCGGAATCTATGATGTGAGATGTATGCACGCTCCACGTGCCGTCCGTGCAGAAGCTCTCCTTTGAGCC
Organism: uncultured Eubacterium sp.; assembly: GCA_900544285.1. Lineage (GTDB taxonomy): Bacteria > Bacillota > Clostridia > Oscillospirales > CAG-272 > CAG-841. The sequence goes on along the minus strand of UQUT01000001.1, from coordinate 295,203 downwards.
GTCCTTATATGTGACGTCAAGCGAGCAGATGACGCTCATATGGTCGGCATAGAGATGATTCCATTCGTACCATGTCAGATATCCGACAGCCCAGCCCTTGCCTGCTGTCAGCGCAAGCTCCGCCTTTTTTCCTGAGAGCATTTTCGTAACGTCATATTTCTGATACTGCGTGTGAACGTTTCCGCTTGTCCAGCCCGGAGTAAAGACGGCGTCTGTCACGCGGGCGCCATTTATTTCGGCAAAGTAAAGTCCCATCGCACTTGCGCAGAGGGTTGCCTTTTTAACCTCGCCCGAAAGGGAAATCTTTTTTGAAAAAGTGATGACACGGTTTTCCTTGTTTTTAGGTGAGTATATCCATTTTGCGTTTTTGTTCATAGATGAGTTACCTTTCGATAAACCTGCGGCGGTCATGCCGCTTATTCTGTGACAAGTGTATCACGGTTTTATGAAAATTTCAAGGTTTTTCGTGACATCCGAAGGGAAGTGCGCACAAACTTTTTCTTTGCTAACCCAAACGTATATCTGCGCGGATTCCGGATTTGCCAGACGTCGGACGAAAAACGAAAAATATATTGGAAATTGCCCAAAAAACTTCGTCTTTGGCTTGCGTTTTTAGTATATATATGATATAATTACGGATGAAATAAAGGCGGAAGCCCAAATATCACAAATCAATTTTTTACGGAGGAAATCCATATGGAACAGAAATTAACTCCCTTGTTTACGCCCTGGAAAATCGGCAATTGCGAGATCAAAAACCGCATAGTGCTGACGAGCATGGGCGGCACTGACCTCTTCGGCTGGATGGAAAACAACCATTTTGACAAGGATGGCGCACGTTTTATCCTTGAAGTCGCAAAGAACAATGCGGGACTTGTAATGCCCGGTTGTCAGCCTGTGTACAATCCGATGTTCGGTCAATGGCTTTATAAAAACAAGAAAATGTATGAGGATCTTAAAAACTGGATGCCGGAGCTTCACAAAACAGGCGCAAAGCTCTTTGTTCAGCTGACGGCGGGCTTCGGCAGATCGTTTACGATAAGCTCCATGATGGAAACCCTCTATACAAACAAGTTCCTTCGTGTTATAAGCAAGCCGTTTATGGATCTTGATAAGATTACGGCGAGTGCAAGCCCTTCTCCGAACCGTTGGTCGGACAAGGTTCCTTCAAGAGAAATGACGAAAGAGGAGATACAGCAGTTTATCGACGCTTTTGCAAAATGCTCCAAGATGCTGCGTGACGCGGGCGTCGACGGCGTGGAGGTTCACGCCGTTCACGAAGGGTACCTGCTTGACCAGTTCGCTCTAAAATATGTAAACAAGCGTACCGACGAATACGGCGGCTCGCTTGAAAACAGATACCGCTTTGCCGCGGAGATTGTCAAGGCGATAAAGAAAGAGTGCGGCGACGATTTTCCCGTTTCGCTCCGTTACAGTGTCGTTTCAAAGACAAAAGGCTTCAGAGAAGGCGCACTTCCGGGCGAGGAATATGTTGAAGTCGGACGCGATATGGCAGAGTCCGAAATTGCGGCAAAATACCTGCAGGACGCAGGCTATGACTGTCTCAACTGCGACAACGGCACCTACGACGCATGGTACTGGGCGCACCCGCCGATATACATGCCCGAGAACTGCAACCTTGCAGATGTTGAGCATATAAAGAAATTTGTTGATATTCCCGTCATCTGCGCGGGCAGACTTGATCCGAGAGTTGCGGCGGAATCTATTTCCGAGGGCAAGCTCGACGGCGCCGGCTTTGCACGCCAGTTCCTCGCGGATCCCGAATGGATAACGAAGCTGACAGAGGGCAGAGAGGACGATATAAGACCTTGTATTCTTTGCCACAACGGCTGCTTCAATATGTGTCACTATAAGGGAGTGCCGAATGATCAGGATCTTTCAGACAGCCTTCACCTTGCGCGCTGTGCCGTCAATGCGGAAATGATGCAATGGAACAAGCATTATATAAAAGAGGCGAAAACTCCGAAAACGGTGCATATTGTCGGCGGAGGTATCGGCGGTATGGAGGCGGCGAGAGTGCTCAGGCTTCGCGGTCACAACCCCGTAATTCACGAAAAATCGGGCGAGCTCGGCGGTGCGTTCATCGCCGCAAGCGCAGAGTCATACAAGGGCAAGCTCCGCGACCTTCTCGCATGGTATCGCAGACAGATGGATAAGCTGGGTATAGATGTTCGCCTCAATGACGAAATAAAAGACATTTCCGTTTTCGGTTCGGCTCCCGTAATAATCGCAACGGGCGCAACTCCTCGCTACCTGCGCAGCGTCCCCGGGCACGACAAGATGATTGAAGCCTGCGATTTCCTCCTCGGAAAAGAGGTCGGAGAGACGGTTGCCGTCATCGGCGGAGGACTGACGGGCTGTGAGATTGCGTATGAGCTTGCACTCAAAGGCAAAAAGCCGATAATTGTTGAAATGAAGGACGACCTTGTAAGTCAGAAGGGAGTTTGCCTTGCAAACTCCTCGTATCTGCGCGAATGGTTTGCGCTGAACAAAGTGCCGGTATATCTTGAAACGTCGCTCAGAGAGGTCAGAGACGGTGCAATCGTATGTCAGAAGAAGGACGGAGAAAACGTTGAAATCGCATGTGACTCCGTCATAAGCTGTGCCGGATATATTCCCGCGCCGCTTGCGGACGGCAAGTGCAAGGTTTACCTTGTCGGTGACTGCGAAGCTGTCGGCAATCTCCGCACGGTCATATGGAAGGCGTACGAAGTCGCGATGAAAATATAAGAAAGGCGGTGGCTTTATATGGAATATAAAATGAAACTGACAGAAGAACAGTCTGCGATACTCGGCGGAAGCCGCGGGGAAACGATGGCGAAGGTAATGGAGACGCTCGTCCGTTACGGCGAGCTTTTCGGCGCAGACGAGATGGTTGCCGTGACGAGCAAGTATAACCACCTCGTTACCTCGTTCGGACTGAAAGCGCTTGCTCCCGTTTATGCGCTTATGGATCAGCTCATCGAGGCGGGCGCAGTCTCGGCTCAGAAATTCTCCGTTGACCCCCGTCCGCTTGACAAAAACGTGCCGAGCAACTTTATTCAGGATCTTGTTTTCAAGAAATTCATGTATTCAAAGCAGGATTTCTATGAGGGTCAGCTTGAAAAGCTGGGACTTATGGATAAAGACGCTTTCACCTGCACCTGCTATATGGATGAGGTCGGTAATACGCCGAAAAAGGGAGATATCCTTTCGTGGTCGGAATCTTCCGCAGTCGTTTATGCGAATTCCGTTCTCGGCGCACGTTGCAACAGAAACTCCGGTATTATAGACCTTATGGGGTCGATTGTGGGCTATGTTCCGTCGTTCGGATTTCTCAAGGACGAGGGCAGGCGCGCGAGCTGGATAATCGAAATAAAAACGACGAAAAAGCCGGAAGCGCAGCTTCTCGGCTCGGCTGTCGGAATGAAGGTTATGGAGGACGTTCCGTATATCAAGGGGCTTGACAAATGGCTCGGCAGTGAGCTTGACGACGCCGCAAAAACATATCTCAAGGATTTCGGCGCGGCGACGGCGTCAAACGGTGCGGTCGGACTTTATCACGTTGAAAATCTTACTCCGGAGGCGGTTGAACTCGGCGAGTCGCTCATAAAAGAGGACGCAAAGGTTTACGTTATCGACGATGCAGAGCTTAAACGCATCTATGACAGCTACCCCGTCATCTGGAAGAACAAAGAGGCAAAGCCGAAGCTCTGCTTTATGGGTTGTCCGCATATGAGTCTTAACCAGCTCATCACCTGGACGGAAAAGGTTGAAGCGGGACTTAAAGAAGCGGGGAACGCGAAGGTTGTCATTCCGACGGTATTCACAGCGGCTCCCGGCGTTCTGAAAGAATTTGAAAAAACGCCTTATGCGGAAAGACTTCGCAAAACGGGCGTTATAACGAGTTATATCTGCCCGCTTATGTATATGAACAACCCTCTCAGCGCAAAAATGCCAGTGATAACGTCGAGCAACAAACTGAGAACCTATACAAGCGCAAGATATTATACAGACGACGAAATACTCGTTCAGATTACGAAGGGAGGCAAAAACTGATGAAGATTTTCAAGGGCAGAGTAGTTGCGGAGGGCAGTCTCACAGCGGAGGCTCTCGTCTCTCACGGCGGTCTTAACACCCTCGCCTCCTTCCAGAAGGCGCTCCAGTTCGGCGATAAAAAGGCGACCTGCGGCGACCAAAACAACCCCGATCTTTACGGAAAGCAGATGCTCGGAAAGGCGCTTTGCCTTCCGAGAACGATAGGCTCGACGACGGGCGGTCTCGTGCTTTATTGCGCCTGCGCTATGAAACGTCAGCCTGCGTGTATGCTTTTCTCCGAGCCGATTGACTCTCTCGCGGCGGCAGGAGCCGTTCTCTCGGACGTATGGCTTGAGGGCAAGCCTCTTCCGGTTATCGACTGTCTCGGTGAAGAATTTCTTGATTACGTCAAGGACGGAATGAAGATAACGATAAAGCCCGACGGCACGGTCGAGGTTGACGGATAACACAAAAAATAAAAATCCCGAAGAAAAGCCCTTCGGGATTTTTTGTCGGGCAAAATTGGGAGGCGAGGCTGTATTGCACAAATGTGCCAAAAATGCTTGACATAAATCGCCTTTTGTGATATTATAAAGCAAAGCAATGGCGTCACCGGATGGCGCTTGCGCCGAAAAAATAACCCGTGAAAATCAAAGGAGGAAATTCTTATGAAAAAAATTATCGCTGTTTTGCTTGTTGTTTCAATGACCCTGCTCTTGATTGGGTGCGGGGCTAAGCGCGAGGGCGACGTTGTGCTCAAAAGAGAATACTCGCAGACAAAGGACGGAAAATACGAGTTTGACGGTCGCACGTTCGATTATAAGGCAACTGTCGAAAACGGCAGCACGGAGTTTACAGTGCTCGCGAATAAAAAGAACGTGACGTTTGACGACGCGCTCAAGGCGTCCGTTCTCTCGGATGATTATGCCCCGGGTCAGACAGACGACATTGTCATAGTTGAGCACATAGTTTATAAGGACGCAAAATAAATCAATTCCCCCGCAAAGCGCGGGGGAATATTTTTTTATTTGATCTTCATTATCCAGCCTTCGGGAGCCTCGATTTTTCCATGCTGAATGTCTGTCAGTGTGTGATAAAGCTTTGCGATAACGGTGCTTTCAAAATCGCCGGCGTCATATCGTATTTCCTTTCCGTGATCGACTATTGTTCCGACGGGGGAAATGACGGCAGCCGTTCCGCAAAGTCCGCATTCGCGGAAGTTGCCGATTTCGGAAAGCGATATTTTTCTTTCTTCCGTTTTCATACCGAGATAATGCTCGGCTACATAGATGAGCGACCGCCTTGTGACAGAGGGGAGAATCGTATCCGACTCCGGAGTTACAAGGGTTCCGTCATCCGTTATGAAAATGACGTTTGCTCCGCCGGTTTCTTCGATATATGTGCGTGTGGCAGCGTCGAGATACAGGTTTTCGTCATAACCCTTTTCGTGCGCATCGGTTATCGAGTAAAGACTCATTGCATAGTTCAGCCCCGCTTTGATATGACCGGTTCCGTGAGGAGCGGCACGGTCAAAATCACAGACGCGGAGACGCAGGGGAGAGACTCCGCCATGAAAATACGAGCCGACAGGCGTTGCAAAAAGGCGGAACTGAAATTCCGTTGCGGGCTTGACACCGATGACCGCGCCTGTTCCGAATATAAACGGGCGCAGATAAAGAGAGCCGCCGTCGGCGTCCGGAATCCACTTCCGATTTGCAAGAACAACTTCTTTTACGGCTTCTGTAAACATTCCTTCAGGAAGCGGAGGGATTACCATGCGCCTGCACGAGTCCGCAAGACGTTTTTCATTCAGATCGGGACGGAAACAGACAATGTGACCGTCATCCGTGCGGTAGGCTTTAAGCCCTTCAAAACAGGTCTGCGCATATTGAAGCACGCAAGCCGACTCATTGAGAGTTACGTTTGCGTTGCGCGTCAGTCTGCCTTTTCCCCATGCGCAGCCTTTATAATCGCAGACATAACGCTTGCTTGTTTTGACATATGTAAATCCTTCAGCTTTTTTCATGAATGTTTTCCTCCGAATAAAAAAGGCAAAGACGTCCCGCTTTGCGGAAAGACATCTTTGCCTTTGTTGCGGCCATTATACACCGGCAAAACGGATTTGTCAATGGATTTGCAAAAAATACTGTCCGGTTTTTATATGTGCCGTGCCGCACTTGATTTTCGCCAGCAGGTGTGATAAAATCTGTATGTAACATTCAAAACCGGGGGAGAAGCTTTTTATGAATCTTAAAATCGGCATTTGCGATGACGATCCGGCGCAGGTGACGCTGACGGAAACGCTGACGGCAAGCTGGGCGAAGGAAAACGGTCACAGCATAAAGATAAAAACATATAAAGACGCGGAGAGCTTTCTTTTCGATTTTGAAGAGGAAAATGATTTTGATATTCTCCTTCTGGACATTGAAATGGGCGATATGAACGGCGTGACGCTTGCGAAAAATATACGGAAGAAGAGTGAGACCGTGCAGATAATTTTCATCACGGGCTATTCCGATTATATAAGCGACGGCTACGATGTTGCGGCGCTTCATTATCTCATGAAGCCTCTCAAAGCCGAAAAGCTGTTCGAGGTGCTCAATCGCGCAGCTGTCAAAATCAAAAAGGACGAAAAAACGCTGACCGTCAGGACAGAGGAGGAGACCTTCCGCATACCGATACGGGAGATAAAATATATCGATGTCTGCAAAAACGATATAACTATTCATGCAAAGCGTGATATCACCGTCCGAAAGACGCTTTCGGAGATCGAAAAGGAGCTGGACGGAAGATTTTTCCGCACAGGCAGGCAAAGCATAATCAACCTTGATTACGTCCGCCGGACAACGAAAAACAGCGTTACTCTTGCGGGCGGGGAGGAGGTTCCCCTGCCACGGGGAGCATATGAAGCTATCAACCGCGCGATAATCGAAATGAATTGAGGCAGGGAACAATGAGAAAGAACGATAAAAGAATTGCGGAATACCAGAGAGATCTTATCGAAACGCACTATGCCGAGGTGGAAACGATGTATAAGCAGATGCGCCGCTGGCGGCATGATTACCGCAATCATATCGCCGCGATGAAAGCTTATGCGGAAAACGGAAATCTTGACGCGATAAAGAAATATCTCGATGAACTCGATACAGACCTGAATACCGTTGATACAGTCATAAAAACAGGCAATGCCATGGCAGACGCCATTCTGAACAGCAAGATCTCTCTTGCAAAATCAAAGGGGATTGAAGTCAAAGCGACGGCGCACATTCCAGTGGCACTGAAAATAAGCGACCTTGACCTATGCGTTATAATCGGCAATCTTTTCGATAATGCGATTGACGCGAGCGTCGCTCTGCCGGAGGGAAACCGCATAATACGCGTATATATGGATATGAAAGGAACACAGCTTTATATCTCGTTTACAAACTTTACAGCCGGAAAAAAGCTGAAAAAAACCAACGGACTGTTTTCATCGACAAAGCGCGAGGGCTCGCACGGATTCGGACTTGTAAGCATAGACGAGGTTGTTAGTAAATACGACGGCTTCCTCTCGCGCAACAGCGAGGACGGCGCATTTACGACCGAAATTCTGCTTCCGCAGGGGTGATTTTTGCAGTTCGTCACAAAATAAGAGCGATTCGTCACAAAAATAAGCCGGATCGCTCTTTTTATGATATGCTGTGACCGTAAAACAAAAAGGGAGGGAAACACCTTGGCAAAAGAAAAAATCAAAAAGGAAAAGCCCAAAAAACCGAAATACAACATGTGGCAGAACAGCTGCTGGATGATCGGCACGGCATGGAAGATAAAAGAGAAGAAGGTCATTTTTATCTGCCTTGCACAGGTTGTCATATCGCTGGGGCAGAGCCTTGTTTCGCTTTTCATTTCTCCCGCGGTTATTTCCGCCGTTGAAACGCAGAAGTCGCTTAAATATCTGCTCGTCACGATACTTGTTTTTATCGGCGCGAGGATGCTTTTGAATTGCGCAAATTCGTATGTCGGAGAAAACGCGCTGTACGGGCGCATTACAATAAGGTCATATATAATAGGACTGATATGCGGCAAGATGATGACAACGTCATATCCGAACACAGAGAAAAAGGAATTCCGCGACCTTGCGAATAGCGCTTCGGGCGCCACAAACAACAACAGAAGTGCAACGGAAGCGATATGGAACACGCTTGTTCAGCTTCTGAAAAATGTGCTCGGCTTTGCGATTTATCTTGCAATGCTTTCAAGACTTGATTTTTGGGTCATTGCCGTTGTGCTTGCAACATCGATTGTCGGATTCTTTGTAAACAAGAAGGTCGGCGGATTCGGATACAGACACCGCACGGAGTTTTCCGAGCAGGGGCGCAGAATGGATTATGTAAACACCGTCGGCTCCGGCTCGGAATACGCAAAAGACCTGCGAATTTTCGGAATAAAGCCATGGCTTACGGAAATTTACGATAAGGCGCAGAATCTCACCCTCGCCCTCAAACGCAAGGAGCAGAACGTCAATATGATAAGCTCCGTTTCGGATATCATCCTCACATTCCTCCGCAACGGAATCGCATATGCGTATCTGATAAATATGGCGATTGCGGGCAACCTTTCCGCGGCTGAATTCGTCCTTTATTTTGCAGCCTTCGGCAGCTTTACAAACTGGGTCAGATGGATACTCGGAAATGTAAATACGCTCTACAAACAAAGCCTTGACATTTCAACCGTCCGCGAGATGATTGAATATCCCGAAATGTTTAAGTTTGAGGACGGCAAGCCGCTTGAAATCGACTCAAACGGCAAATACGAAATCAGGCTTGAAAACGTCACCTTCCGTTATCCCGAAACGGAGAGAGACGTGCTGAAGAACATAAATCTCACGCTTCATCCCGGAGAAAAGCTCGCTGTCGTCGGCATGAACGGAGCGGGAAAAACGACGCTCGTCCGCCTCATCTGCGGCTTTTATGACCCGACAGAGGGAAGGGTATTGCTGAATGGCGAGGATATAAGAAAATATAACCGCCGCGATTATTATAAGCTCTTTTCCGCAGTATTTCAGAATTTTGACATCATCGCCGCAACGATAGCGCAGAACATAGCGCAGGATATGGACGGCAATATCGATATGGATGCTGTCCGCAGTTGCGCCGACAAAGCGGGACTTTGCGAAAAGATAGAGTCGCTCCCCGAAAAATACGATACAAAGCTCGTGCGCGATGTTTATGATAACGCGGTGGCACTTTCCGGCGGCGAAACGCAGAGACTCATGCTTGCCCGCGCGCTCTATAAAAATGCGCCTATACTCGTCCTCGACGAGCCGACGGCGGCTCTCGACCCGATTGCCGAAGCAGATATGTATAATAAATACAACGCTATGGCGGAGGGACGCTCATCTATTTATATTTCTCACCGCCTTGCCTCGACGCGCTTTTGTGACAGGATAATCCTGCTCGACGGAAGCGTCATAGCCGAGGAGGGCACGCACGATGAGCTTATGGCGCTCGGCGGCAAATACAAGGAATTTTTCGATGTTCAGAGCCAGTATTACAGGGACGGAGGCAAAGAAAATGAAGAAGAAAACTGAAAAAACAGCTCTTATGCCCCGCAAAGAGGCAATGAAAATGACGCTGCGCGGAGTGAAACTGCTTTATCGCGCAAACCCGCAATACACGGTGCTGTCAATAATAAACACAATCTGGTCGGCGCTGACGCCTTATGTCGGTATTTATCTTTCCGCACTGATAATCGGCGAGCTTGCGGGCGGAAGAGACCCCGAAAAGCTGAAAACATATGTCATAATATCGCTTGCTTCCGCCGCCGTTATTGCGCTTGTTTCCGCTTTTATAAACAAAGGAATAAGTATTTACGGGCAACTGGAATGGTATTCGATTGATAAGCTTTATCGCGATAAATTTATGGATATGGATTATGCCGATATGGATAGCGGCGATACGCATATTCTGTATAACAAAATACAGCAGAATGCCAATGCAAACGGCAGGGGGCTCGGAAGCGTTGAATGGCGCTTTATGGATTTTCTCTCCGCTGTTGCAACGCTTGCCGGCGGTATCGCGATGACAGTCACGCTCTTTGTCCGCAGAGTGCCGGAGAGCGCAGGGGGGCTTACAGTTTTGAACAGTCCGCTCTTTATTCTTGGAATAATCGCCGTTCTTATGCTTGTGACATATATTTCGCCCGCAATCGAAAACGTTGCCGGAAAATTTTATGCTCAAAATGCAAACAGGCACAATCTCTTAAATCAGTTGTTCGGTTTTTTCTATGACCTTGCATACGAAAGCAAGTGGATGGCGGATATCCGCGTGTACTGCCAGGACAGATTTTCTGTAAAGTTCTCAAACAACAAAGAGGATGCATTCGCCTCCAAAGGCTTTTATGCAAAAGCCGCGCGCACAAAGATCGGTCCTCTCTATGCGGCTTCAATCGCCGTGTCCGTCATTTTCACAGGCTGCGCATATGTGTTCGTCTGCCTTAAGGCTTGGGCGGGGGCGTTCGGCGTTGGCGAGATAACGCAGTATATCGGCGCGCTTACAATGGTTGCCGGCGCAATAAGAACGATGATAAGCTCTCTTAACGAGCTCCGCAACAATGCGGAATTCTTAAAGCTCACATTTGACTTTCTCGATATTCCCAACAAGATGTATCAGGGCTCGCTTACCGTTGAAAAGCGCATGGATAACGACTATGAAATTGAATTCCGCGACGTTTCCTTCAAATATCCCGGCAGCGAAAATTATGCGCTCCGCCATGTTTCGTTCAAGTTCAACATCGGCGAAAAGCTCGCTGTTGTCGGTCAGAACGGCAGCGGCAAGACAACCTTTATAAAGCTCCTCTGCCGCCTTTATGACCCGGACGAAGGCGAAATCCTCCTAAACGGTATCAACATAAGAAAATACAATTATCTCGATTACATCTCCGTTTTCTCAATTGTATTCCAGGATTTCCGTCTGTTCGCTCTGCCGCTCGGGCAGAATGTGGCGATAAATTCAAGTTATGACGCAGGGAAGGTCAATTCCTGCCTTGAAAAAGCGGGATTCCTCCTCGACGCCGAAAAAATGCCGCAGGGGCTTGACACATATCTTTATAAGAACCTCGATAAAAACGGCGTGAATGTTTCGGGCGGCGAAGCGCAGAAAATCGCCATTGCCCGTGCGCTGTATAAGAACGCTCCGTTTATTATTCTCGACGAGCCGACGGCGGCTCTCGACCCCGTTGCCGAATCCGAGATATATTCAAGATTCAGCGAGATGGTGACAGACAGGACAGCGGTCTATATAAGTCACAGGCTTTCCTCCTGCCGCTTCTGCGACAAGATTGCAGTATTCGATCACGGCTCCGTTGTTCAGGTTGGCACGCACGACGGGCTCCTTTCCGACGAGAGCGGAAAATATTATGAGCTCTGGAACGCGCAGGCGCAGTATTACGACGAAAAAGAATAAACAAAAAATCCCCGCCGGAGCGGGGATTTTTTAATTTTATTCAAACGTTTTCGGAATGATGCTCTGCGCCGTGCCGACGTTATCGAATTTCAGGGAATAAATCAGGCTGAGCTCAATTCCGGCGGAGTTGATCTTCATTTCGTAGCGATATGAGCTGATTTCGCCGTTGTCAAAGGTGACATACATGCCGGTGTCGACTGCGGTTTCCGGTAGTTTTGCGATTGCCGCTTCAATCAATGGATTGTTTATGTTGTTTCCGAGAAGCGATATTGCGCTCGAAGCGTTGAACGAGGTTTTGAGCTTGTATTCGTTCGGGACGTCCGTCGGAGTGACGGAAAGGAGCTTTTCGTCGGAATAGGCAAAGAGAGCTTTGGCAAACGACGATGAATCGAATTTATACGAAGCGTCGACCTCTTCCGTTTCATTCGACGTTATCTTCCCGTTCTTGTTTTCCGAGACCTTTTGAAGGGTAATTCCGCGACGAATCTGATATTTTGTTCCGTCCGCAAAGAGCGCGCCGGAATTTTTATGCTCGTCATAAAATGATACGTCGCCGATTGTACTGTATATAGCCTTTCCTTCTGTTTTTCCGCTGAGCGAGAGAAGTGTATAGGAAACGGTCAGGTCGGTAGTGTATGTGTATTCATAGCCCGAGACAGATTCGCCGATTGTGTTTTCGCGCGCCGCGCTGAAGGCTTCCTCGTATGTATAAAACCTTGCGTAAAGAGTTGTGTCGGTGTTGATTTCAAGCGGGAATGCCGCTTTTGAGACGAAATCCGAATCGAGATACCAGCCGGCAAAAATCCGTTCTTCGAGGGTGGGACTTGCGGGTGCCTGGATGAAATCGCCGGAATAGACGGTCATCGGAGCGTTGTCGGCATTGGCAAAGCTGACATTGCAGGGAACGGGCACCTTTTCAGTTGTTGTTACGGGCGGAATATCCGGCGGGGTGACTTTCGCATCTGAACAGGAAACAAGTGACAGGATAATGAGTGCGGATACGATGACAAGGGAGATAATGCGGATGGAGTTTTTCATTTTTATTTATCCTTTCGATTAAAATTATAAGTCAGAAAAAGTGCTTGGTCTGTTCCGGATGATCGAGGTTCTTCCTCAGAGCCGACGGATAAACAAATATTCCGACGACCATTCCCAGCGCGACCGCGAGTGCAAGAAACGCCGCGGCGATCATAAATCCGAGAACAAAAAACGCCAGCTTGACCGTCAGAAACCAGAAGATACCGTCAAGGCTGAGGGAAAATATCAGCCCCGGAAAGCGGACAAAGCCGAAGCTCGCAACGGAGAGTACCATATCGTCGACAAAGTTGTTCTGAAGGAACAGGCATGATATAAAAGGGAAGAGGAGGAGGGAGACTACCGAAAATCCGATCACCTGACCGACGGAGCAATTGTTTTTGAGCGCTACGCAGAGGGTTATTATAAACGCCGCTCCGGTGATGAGTCCGCCCCAGACGAACGAGCGCTTTCTTTGCTTGATCCCGTGCTCTATCGCCGCCTGGAGCTCCGCCTTCTTCTGTTTTTCATAACAGCTTTTGCAGATTACCTGCGTAACAGAACCTATTCTGCCGCCCGAGCGCGTTTTTCGGACAAGCTCGTCGGAAGAATAAATCGGTTTGTTGCACACTTCGCAAACGCCGAGCACGACGGGCGGTTCTTTGTATACGGTTTCTGTTTTTACTATGACTTCGGGCTTCGGAGCCTCCCTGCCGAAAAGCTCGTCTACGGATATATTGAATATTTTTGTCATTGCGTCGATGGTTGTTGCGGAGGGCTCGGCGTCACCGTTCTCCCAGCGGGAAACAGCCTGCGGTGTAACAAAAAGTTTATCGGCAAGCTCCTTTTGGGTCATGCCGCTTTTTTGTCGAAATTCTTTGATTTTCTTTGATAGCATGTTAAAATTTCCTTTCTGCTGTCTTGATTTGCAAAGAAAGTATAAACGAACGGTTGAGCTTTGTAAAGCAACATTTTGTTGAATTCCGTAAACAAAAGGTTGACAAGGGCCGTTGTTTGCGATGTGTTCTTTTTACAAAGTAAATTATATCATATAATTTGGTAAAATCAACATGTAATGATAAATATGTTTTCATTTCGACAAATAAATTTATCTTTCCATGGGCATTTTCCGTTTTCTTGCGATACAGTTATTCAGTCACATACAAAATCAAAATTTCTCGCGAAGAGGGGAATTTTTATGGAGAAAAAGCAGGAGCGGGAGCCCCTCGCATTTGAAGTAAATGAATAATTGAAGGGTCCTGCATGACGGGATGAAACGGGAAATTTTCATTATATTAAAAAATAACTTCAAAACTGTTGCGCGGTGCCGGATTTTATGATATCATTATTAAAATACATAAAACAAAGGATACAAAATGAAGAAAAGACTTAGTTTAACCGAGACATTTGCCGTCGGCAGCATGCTGTTCGGGTTGTTTTTCGGTGCGGGAAATCTGATTTTTCCCGTTTTCATGGGACAAAATGCGGGCGCAAACGTATGGAAAGCGATAATCGGTTTTCTGATAACCGGCGTCGGAATTCCGCTTCTCGGCGTGGCTTCGCTCGGTATGAGCCGGAGTGACGGATTGCTTGAGCTCAGCGGCAGAGTCGGAAAAAAGTACGGGGTGTTTTTCACCTGTGCGCTCTACCTTTCAATCGGGCCGTTTTTTGCGATACCGCGTTGCGCGTCGACGTCGTTTTCCGTCGGCATAAGACCGCTTGTTGCAGAGGGAACGGCAAAATGGCTTGTATGGATATTCTCTCTGGTGTTCTTTGCGGCGGTGCTGTGGTTCTCGCTCAGACCCGGAAAAATACTTACGTGGGTCGGAAAAATACTGACGCCGATGTTCCTTGTCAGCCTTGCGCTGCTTGCGGTCACCGCGCTTGTAAAGCCTATGGGACCGGTTGCGGATATCATTCCCGAAAAGGCATATGAGGCAAACTCGTTTTTCCAGGGCTTCCTTGACGGCTACAATACGATGGACGCGCTTGCCAGTCTTGCGTTCGGAATAGTGGTCGTGAACGCGATAAAAGGGCTCGGAGTGAAGGAGCCTTCGGCGATTGCGGGAAATACCGTCACATCCGGCATTTTCGGTTGTGCGATTATGGCGCTGATATATGCCGCGCTTGCGGTAATCGGCGCGCAAAGCAGAGTTCTTTATCCGATTTCAGCTGACGGCGGCGAAGCGCTTTACGTTGTGGCTACGCATTACTTCGGCAGCGTCGGCGGGATAATTCTTGCCGTTACGGTGACGCTTGCGTGCCTGAAAACGGCTGTCGGACTTATAACAAGCTGCGGAGAGACGTTCTGTGAAATGTTCCCGAAGGGACCGAAATATAAATTCTGGGCAATCGGCTTCTGCGCAATATCGTTCCTTATATCAACCGTAGGACTCAGCGCGATAATAGGTTGGTCGCTTCCCGTGCTTATGCTTTTGTATCCTCTCGCGATGACGCTTATCCTTCTTGCGCTTTTCGGCAAACTCTTTTCAAACGACAGAGCAGTTTATGTTTCAGTTACGGCATTTACGTTTGTCGCCGCTCTGTTTGACTTTGTAAAGGCGCTTCCGCTCGGTTTGCCGAAAACAAAGGTTTGTGCGGCGATAATCAGCGTCGGCGATCTTCTGCCGTTTGCAAAGCTCGGTCTCGGTTGGGTTTGTCCCGCGGCTTTGGGACTTATCATCGGACTGATAATTCATTTTGCAAAGAAAATAAATAAAGGTGCCGCTACGGCGGCGTAAAAAGAGAAGGGACTGAAAAATTTCAGTCCCTTTGATTTTTATTCGTCTATTTTTTTAAGGAAGCACGCGCGCGTTTTGTGATGAGTTTTTTCAAATCTGCTCCACAGCGACTGAATTTCAAGGTTTGTTGTGAGCATGGGTCCCGTTTCGGCATATTCGATGCCGTATTTGAGACAATTCTTGTTCGACTCTTCCAGAATGAGAGCGGCGACGCCCTTTCTTCTGTATTCGGGGTCGACCGATATCAAGAGCATATCGAGCGATTTTGATTTTCTCAGCTCGCGCAAAAACGGTATCCAACCCCAAGGGAAAAGATGACCGTTGCACTTTTTCAGGGCATTGACCGGCGTGGGTATCATGAGTCCGTAGCCGACAAGCTCTCCCTCCTCATTTTCCACAAGCTGAAGGAAACGGAGGTTGACAAGAGGAACGTATTGTGCCGCAAGGTGCGTCATCTGATCCTTGCTTATCGGAACGTATTCGTAAAGATCGGCATAGCATTTGTTCGTCATTTCAAGAACCTTATAAATATAAGGCTTGAGCTGACTTTTGCGCTTTATCTTTACAATGCGGAGATGATACAGGCTTCTTGCGTGCTCCGCAATCTTTGCGACGGTGGGGTCGATTGTTTCCGGAACGGGAATTTTGTATTCAGTCCATACGGCGTCCTCAACAAAGCCGAGCGCACGGAGATGATCGACGTAATACGGATAGGTATAAAACGTTGCAAACATATTTTTCTGGTCAAAGCCGTATGTGAGAAGACCTTCTTTGTCCTGATCGCTGTAGCCGAGCGGACCGCAGATTTCTTCCATGCCGTGTTCCTTGCCGAACTCTTCAACCGCCTTTATCAGCGCTTTTGTGACTTCAATATCATCTATCATATCAATGCGGTTGAAGCGCACACGCTTCTGACCGTATTTTTCGTTTGCGAAGCGACTGATAATCGCGCATATCCTGCCGACAGCCTTGCCGTCCTTATATGCCATCATCAGCTTGAAATCGCAATATGACGACGCCGGATTTTTGCTCGGTGTGAGATTTGCAAGCTCGTCCTCAAAAAGATAAGGCGTGAAATACGGGCAGTCCTTATAAAGCGAAAGAGGGAAGTCTATAAACCTCCGAAGCGCTCTTTTTCCTTTGACCTCTCTGATTTCAATCATAACCGCACTCCTTTCGGCGTTCTGCCGCTTAAAACAGTATAACGCAAAAGCGGAAAATAGTCAAGGCTTTTGTTTGCCGGAATAAAAAAGAACCGTGCGGGGACGGTTCTTTCTTGACAATCTTTTTTATTTTTCCGTATCAAACTTCTTTTTCAAAGCAAATTCGGTGGAGAAGCCCGATACAATCAAGACGGCTAATTGTATTCCGCAGATAATGCCGCCGTAAGTGCCGACGGTTGTGGTGTCGCGGCTCAACGTCAACAGCATGACAACCATTGCTGCGTAAGATAAAAACAGCATAATCAGTCCGATCACAAACCACAGCCTGCCGCAATGCTTATGAGCATACTGCCATGTTTCCTGATTTCTCATTGACCTTTTTGTCCGGTATCCGAAATACGGATTGATTTCTTTCGGAGCATTTTTACGAAAATATGTGCCGAAGCCAAACATTAAAAGCGGAATAACCGACACAACCAATAACATATAAATCCAAAATCCCATTCTTTTGTGCCTCCCGCTTCTTTATGTTCCGGACGTTGCTTTTCCGTCACTTATATTATATCGGAAAAGCAAATCCCTGTCAACAAAAAAGCCCCGAAAAATCGGGGCTTGGTTTGCAAGATAACTTTTTATCTCTTTGAGAACTGGGAAGCACGACGAGCGGCTTTGAGACCGTATTTCTTTCTTTCCTTCATTCTCGGGTCACGAGTGAGAAGTCCTGCCTTCTTAAGAAGCGTTCTGTAAGAATCGTCGGCGAGGAGAAGGGCTCTTGAAATTCCGTGACGGATTGCGCCCGCCTGGCCGGAGATACCGCCGCCTGCCGCTGTGCAGACTACGTCAAACTTGCCTTCGGTCGATGTGACAGCGAAGGGCTGGTTTACGATGAGCTTGAGTGTTTCAAGGCCGAAGTAATCGTCTATGTCACGACCGTTAATCGTAACTGTGCCTGTGCCGGGATAAAGACGGACGCGTGCAACGGATTTCTTTCTTCTGCCTGTACCGTAGAAATAAGGTTTAGCACTTGTATACATTGTTATTTCTCCTTTCTCTCTCAGTCAACGATGAATTCTTTGGGCTGCTGAGCCTGATGATTGTGCTCTGCGCCTCTGAATACTTTAAGACGTGTGAGAGCGGTAGCGCCGAGGGTGTTTTTGGGAAGCATTCCCTTGACTGCGAGAGTCATAGCGAGCTCGGGCTTTGTTGCCATGAGGGTTTTATAGGAGACTTCCTTGAGTCCGCCGATGTAACCCGAATGGTGGCGGTAGAATTTCTTTTCGAGCTTCTTACCTGTGAGAACTGCCTTCTCTGCGTTTACAACGATAACGAATTCGCCGCAATCGACATTGGGTGTGAATTCGGGACGTGTTTTACCTCTGAGAAGATTTGCAGCGGCAACGGCTGTTTTGCCAAGGGGCTTGCCTGCCGCATCAATTACATACCAACCGCGAGAAACGGTTTCTTTTTTTGCCATGTAAGTTGACATTGTTTTTCCTCCGTAATGAATTTAAGCGCGCAAAAATGCGTCGCTTTTTATGCAACGGTGAAATTATATCATTATGTTCGGGGCTTGTCAAGCGTTTTTTGAAAAATATTTCGGATTTTTTAATTTAGCATGGTCAAAACTCGCAAAATCTCTCAAAATCGCGCGTTTTCAGCCTCAAATCTCACCCGCAAAGTAATATTTTTGCGTCGACAAAATATCCTTGAATATTCTTGAATTTGTAATATATATGTAGTATAATAAACTAAGTCAGACTTCTGTACGGAGGAAAAAATGTTCGATAAGCTCGCCGAGATAGAAAATAAATATAAAGATATAGAAGGGTCGCTTGCAAGTGCTGAGGTCATTTCCGACCCTGCGCGACTTAAAGAGGCGATGAAAGAGCTGAAAAAGCTGGCGCCCGTCGTTGAAAAGTTCCGCGAATATAAGGAATGGAAAAACAGGCTCTCCGAAGCTGAGGAGCTTCTTTCGGAGAGCGACCCCGAGATAAAAAAACTCGCGCAGGAGGAGCTTTCCGAAAGCAAGGACGCGCTGCACCGTTGCGAGGAGGAGCTGACGGGGCTTCTGCTTTCAAAGGACCCGAACGACGACAAGAACGTCATAATCGAAATCCGTGGCGGAGCGGGCGGCGAGGAAGCTGCGCTTTTTGCCGGATCGCTTTACAGAATGTATTCGATGTACGCCGCGGCGCATAAATATAAAACGGAGATAATCTCCTCAAACCCGACGGAGCTTGGCGGATTTAAGGAAATTTCGTTCTCCGTCGAGGGAGAGGGCGCATATTCGCGCTTCAAATACGAATCGGGAGTTCATCGCGTTCAGCGTGTGCCGGAGACGGAGGCACAGGGAAGAATTCATACATCGACAGTAACCGTTGCCGTTTTGACGGAGGCGGAGGACATTGAAATCGAGATAAACCCCGCCGATTTGCAGATTGAAACATGTAAATCGAGCGGAGCAGGCGGTCAGCACATAAACAAGACCGAATCCGCAATAAGAATAATCCATAAGCCGTCCGGGCTTGTTGTTGAGTGTCAGGAGGAGCGCAGTCAGCTTCAGAACAGGGAAAAGGCGATGAAGCTGCTCCGTGCGCGGCTTTACGATATAGAGCGCACAAAGCGTGATTCGGCAATCGCCAGCGAAAGAAAAAGTCAGGTCGGTACGGGCGACCGCAGCGAGCGGATAAGAACATACAATTTTCCGCAGGGCAGAGTGACAGATCACAGAATAGGGCTGACGCTTTATTCGATAGACAGCATTATGGACGGCGGGCTTGACGGACTGATTGACGCGCTTTCCGCCGCCGAAACAGCCGAAAGATTAAAAGGAAGTAACGGATAAATGACAACGAAAACAGTCAGAATTGATTTTTCAGAGCCGCTTGAATGTCAGCTTTCGGAGGCGGCGGAGACAATAAACCGCGGAGGGCTTGTCGCCTTTCCGACGGAAACCGTTTACGGTCTGGGCGCTTCCGCTCTTGACAAAACGGCGGCAAAAAAGATATATGCGGCAAAGGGACGTCCGTCCGATAATCCGCTCATAATTCATATAGCGGAGCCGGAGGACGCGGAAAAGTATTGTTTTGTAAATGATTTTTACCGCAAAATAGCGGATAATTTTATGCCCGGTCCGATAACCGTCATAATGCCGAAAAAAGATATAATCCCGAAGGAAGTGACGGGCGGACTTGATACGGTTGCGGTCAGATGTCCGCGTGACAGGGTGGCTCATACGCTTATAAAGCTGGCGGGCGTGCCGATTGCAGCTCCATCGGCGAACATATCCGGCAGACCCAGTCCGACAGAGGCGGGAACGGTCATAAAAGAAATGACCGGCAGAATTGATATGATAATCGACGGCGGCGAAAGCGATATAGGGCTTGAGTCGACAATCGTAAAGGCGGACGGAGACGGCGTAAAGCTGCTTCGTCCGGGCGGGATAACGCTTGAAATGCTCGAAAAGGTCTGCGGAAAAGTCAAAGTCGACAGAGCGGTGACCGAAAAGCTCTCCGACGGGGAAAAGCCGGAGGCTCCGGGGATGAAATATCGCCATTATGCGCCGCAGGCAAGTATGCACCTTATATGCGGCGAGGGCGAAGGCTTTTATGCGAGAGCAACGGAGTTTCTTTGCAAAAGACTTGCGGAAAGTGAAAATATCGGCGTGCTTTGCCCCGATGAAATAGCCGAGAGGCTTACGGGAAAATACATAGTCCGCCTCGGACGGTCAGCCGATACGGAGGAGCATGCAAGGCGATTGTTTTCGGCTCTCCGCAGCTTTGATGATATGCCCGTCAAAACGATATATGCCGTTTCGGACGGCGAGGAAGGCATCGGGCTTGCAATTTACAACCGTATGCTCAAGGCTGCGGGATACAGCGTTATAAACATCTGAAAGGAGGCTGCTGTGGTAATAGGTCTTACGGGGGCTATCGGTTCCGGAAAAAGTACGGTTGCGTCGCTTTTTTCAGACGCAGGCTTTGCCGTAGTCGATTGCGACGCAATATCGAGAGGGCTTGACGCAGAGCCGAAATATACGGCGGCTGTGCGTGATGCGTTCGGCGACGGCGTTGTGGATATGAGCGGCGGCACGGCGAGAATTGCAAGAAAAGAGCTTGCGGAGATTGTTTTTTCGTCCGCAGAAGCCAAAAAGAAAATCGAAAGCATAGCCCACCCGATAATTCTGGAAATTGTTTACGAAAGGGTCGACGCGGCAAAAAAACTGAAAAAGGATATAGTCATCGACGCGCCGTTGCTTTTTGAGTCCGGACTGGACGATATATGCGATATTACCGTTGGCGTTGTCACGGATGAAAAATTACGCTTTGAGCGGGCAATGAAGCGCGGCGGGATAACAGAAGACAACCTGCGTAGGCGTATGGAGCTTCAGCCGAAAAACGAATTTTATGCTTCAAGGTGCGATTATATAATCGAAAATGACGGAACCGCGGACGATTTGAAGGTTGCCTTCCGCCGCGTTCTTTCCGCTGTCGGCAAAGGAGGAGCAAATGACGGATAAACGGAGAAATCTGTTTTTGCTTGTATGTGAGCTGCTCGCGCTTTTTCTCGTCTTTGCGTTCATAATGACGTGCGGAAGCTCGTCATATATGAAGGAACTGTTTGAAAAAACCGAGTATCCGAGAAACTATGTTGAATTTGTCCGCAAATATTCTTATAAATACGGGGTTGACGAAAACCTGATATTTGCTATAATAAAAGCGGAAAGCGGATTTGATAAGGACGCGGAATCGAAGGCGGGCGCAATCGGGCTCATGCAGATAATGCCGCTTACCTACGAGGGTGACCTCAAGGTGCCGCTCGGCTTTGACAAGAGCGGAAAGGAAATCCACAAAAACGTCTATACGGCTTTGCGCGACCCGCAGACGAACATAATCTGCGGAATATATTATTTTTCACGTCTGCAAGAGCGCTTCGGCGACGACGCCACCGCGCTGGCGGCATACAACGCGGGACAGGGAAACGTTACGAAATGGATTTCAAACCCTTTGTATACGGCGTTGAGCGGCAAGCTTGATCCTGATAAAATTCCGTATAAGGAAACCAGAAAATACGTCCGACGCGTGCTTTCGTATTACGAAAGATATAAAGAGATCTACGGAGAAAACAAAGCCGGCGAAAGTGACAGCATCCCGAGGGAGCAGGCACTTGAATACGCAAAGAAATACGGCGCGCAGTTCAAGGTTGACTATAACTTCATAATGGCTGTCATAGAGACGGAATCGAGCTTCAGATATATGGTTGTTTCGTCGTCCGGAGCAATGGGACTCATGCAGATGAAAGCCGATACGTACAGAGTGGACGTTGCGGCAAATCTGGGGCTTTCTCAGGGAGCGGACGAGCTTTTTGACCCCGAATTTTCAATAATGTGCGGAGCGTATTATCTGCACTGGCTGGATTACAGGGTTGACGGAATAAATACAATCGCGGCGGCGTATCACGGCGGAATCGGCACTGTGCGGGGCTGGCTTGCGGACGAAAGCATTTCGCCCGGAGGTATTCTTGACCCCGAAAAAATACCCGACGCGGCTACAAAACGGTACGTAGAAAAGATACGGAGCTTTTATGAGAAATCACTTGAGCTTGACGGTCCGGACGAAACATACAAATTTGATTTTTGAAAATAATTTTTGAAAGGATAAAATATCATGGCAGAAGAAAAAACACAGGCACAGCAGCTCAAAGAGAAGCTGTTCTATTCGCAGAAGAACGCTTTCGAGACGCTTCCCGAAAACGTCATAACAGACGCATATGCTTATTGCGACGATTACAAGAAGTTTCTCGACGGCGGCAAAACGGAGCGCGAATGCGTAAAGGAAGCTGTCGCGATGCTTGAAAAAGAGGGCTTTGCTCCTTACGAATTCGGCACAAAGGTTTCCGCTGGAGAGAAGTATTATTACAATAACCACGGCAAATCCCTTGCGGCGTTTGTCATCGGTTCGGAGTGCCTCTGCGAGGGCGTCCGTCTTTCCGCGGCGCACATCGACTCGCCGAGAGTGGACTTAAAGCAGCGCCCGCTTTACGAAGCCGACGGAATGGGCTTTCTCAAAACCCATTACTACGGCGGAATAAAGAAATATCAGTGGACAACAATTCCGCTTGCTCTTCACGGCACGGTCACAAAAGCCGACGGAACGACGGTTGACATCTGCATAGGCGAGGACGAAAACGACCCCGTATTCTATATCAACGACCTTCTCCCGCACCTTGCCGGCGACCAGATGAGAAAGTCGCTTGCGGAGGGTATAAACGGCGAACAGCTCAACCTCCTTTCCGGCTCGCGCACGTTCGGAAAAGACGTTCCGGACGGCGTCAAGCTCAATATAATGAATATACTGAACGAAAAATACGGCATTACGGAGGCGGACTTCCTCTCCGCAGAGCTTTGCGGCGTTCCCGCGTTCAAGGCAAGAGACATCGGTCTTGACCGCTCCATGATAGGCTCTTACGGTCACGACGACAGAGTCTGCGCTTATCCGTCTCTTACGGCTCTTATGGCTGTAAAGGCTCCGAAGCACACGATAATGACAGTCCTCGCCGACAAGGAAGAGATCGGCAGCGAGGGCAACACGGGTATGCAGTGCGCCGTTTATTTCGACATAATCGCCGACCTTGCAAATACCGCAGGCGTAAGCGACGCTGTCGTCCGCAGAAATTCAATGTGTCTCTCGGCAGACGTCAACGCGGCGTTCGACCCGAACTTCCCCGAGGTCAACGAGAAGCGCAACGCCTGCTTCCTTAACCACGGCGTTTGCCTGACAAAGTTTACGGGCGCAAGAGGCAAGTCCGGCTCAAACGACGCAAGCGCGGAATATGTCGGCTATGTCCGCAACCTCTTTGACGCAAACGGCGTCATCTGGCAGACAGCCGAGCTTGGCAAGGTTGACGTCGGCGGTGGCGGTACCGTTGCTAAATTCATCGCTCAGCACAATGTTGACACGGTCGATATCGGCGTCCCCGTCATCTCAATGCACGCTCCCTATGAAGTCGTTGCAAAGACGGACGTTTATATGACTCACAAGGCGGTTGAAGCTTTCTTTGCCGACTGAAAAAATCATAACCCGGACGCCCGTTTTTCGGGCGTCCGGCAAAATAGATTCCCATCGCAAAGTAATTCGATACAATTCAACGAAAGGAAAAAAACGATGAGAAAACTGACGATCAAAAGAAAAAAGAGCTTTGTTGCAAGTCTTGCAAAACTCAAGGTCTATATAGAGGATCCGGCGGGCGAGCTTGACATAACGGGCATAAAGTGCCGTCTGCTCGGGACGCTTGCGAATGGCGAGGAAAAGTCATTTTATATAGAAGAAAATGCGGCGAAGGTATTCGTTATCGCCGATAAGATGAGTCGTGATTATTGCTATGATTGCCGCAACCTTCCCGAGGGCAACGAGGACATTTACCTCACGGGTAAAAATGCCTTTAACCCTGCAACGGGGAATGCGTTCCGCTTTGAAGGCGGCACGGATGAGGAAGTCGCAAAAAGACACAAGGAAAGCAAAAAGGGCGGTCTCATTGTGCTGATAACGGCGATTGTCATCGGGCTTACAGCCGGCTGGATTATCGGATCCGGCGTAACATATTCAAAGAAAAAAGCAACCCCGAAGGACTTTTCATATGAAGAAATGACAATCACTCTGACGGCTCTTTTCAAAGAGGAAGAGGTCGAAGGACGCACGGTGTTTACGTCAAACGACGTTGCCGTTTTCGTGCTGAGAGAAAATTTTGTCGCGGGCGACATAGATCTTTCGGGATATACCGTCCGCGGATATGCAGAGCTTGCAAGGGAAAACAATCCCGTCATGGCGGACGCAACATATGAAGAAACGGACGGCGTACCGAACATGGTTTATACCTATGCAGGCGACGACGGAAAAACATATGTGTATTTCACGACGTTTTATAAGTCGTCTAACGCATTCTGGATAGTTCAGTATTTTGTGAATGAGTCCGGATACGAATCGAGAAAGCCGAAGTTCATCGAATGGGCGAAGACAGTTCATTTTGCCGACTGAGACATCTTCGGACACCGAAGAATCCCGCCACACGGCGGGATTTTGAGATTTTATAACTGTTTTTACGTTTTTCGATTGAAAAAACCGTCCGTTTGTGATAATATATCACGGTAATTACCTTTTTCGGAGGAAAAAATGATTGATGTTTTGCTTGATACGCTGCTTGACGCAGCCAAGCTGATACCTTTTTTATATCTGACATATCTCCTGCTTGAATTCATCGAGCACAGGGCGAAGGAGCAGACGGAGGCTCTGATGAAAAAAGCCGGCAAATGGGGACCGCTACTCGGCGGCGCGCTCGGAGCCGTGCCGCAATGCGGATTTTCTGCGTCGATGTCAAATCTTTATGCGGAAAACATAATAACGGCGGGAACGCTTGTTGCGGTATTCCTTTCGACATCTGACGAGATGCTGCCCATAATGATTTCCGGAATATCCGGCGGTGAAATACACGCGTGGACTGTCGGCAAAATACTTCTGACGAAAATTCTTCTCGGAACAGGCGTCGGCTTTGCGGTCGACCTTGTTATGAGGTTGTGCGGAAAAAAGAAGAAGGATATAGATATTGAGTCGCTCTGTCACGACGAGCACTGCGGCTGTGAAGAGGGGAATATATTTGTTTCCGCACTCATTCACACGCTGAAAATTCTCGTTTTCATACTTATTGTTTCATTTGCGCTCAACGTCGCAATATATTATATCGGAGAGACCGCTCTCGGCGATTTCATCTCGTCTCTGCCCGTGGCTGTCGGGCCACTTGCCTCCGCTCTTGTCGGACTGATACCGAACTGCGCTTCGTCGATTGTCATAACAGAGCTTTATCTCAGTGGCGTTATAAGCGCGGGATCAATGCTTGCGGGGCTTCTTTCGGGATCGGGAATAGGACTTCTGATACTTTTCAGAGTCAACAAAAACATGAAGGCGAACTTCGCCATTCTCGGCACGGTTTACGGATCGGGCGCGTTGATAGGAATACTTTTTGACCTGTTCAAGGTTACGTTCTGAAAGGAAAATTTGAAAAATGGCAATTGAAAAAGTCAGAGAATATCTCAAAAAGTTCGGCGCAGACGGAAGGATTATGGAATTTGATGTTTCCTCCGCGACGGTCGAGCTTGCGGCGGTCGCCGTCGGTGCGGAGCCGAGACGCATAGCAAAGACGATGGCATTTGCCGTCGGCGAAAAACATATTCTCATTGTCTGCGCCGGGGACGTCAAGATTGATAATCACAAATATAAGAGTTTTTTCGGCGCGAAGGCGAAAATGCTGACGCCGGACGAAACGGCTTGCAATATCGGTCACGCCGTCGGCGGGGTATGCCCGTTTGCCGTGCCGGATGAGGTCGAAATTTATCTCGACGAATCTCTCCGTCGGTTTGAAACCGTATTTCCCGCTTGCGGAAGCTCAAACAGCGCAATAGAGGTGACGCTTTCCGAGCTTGAAAAATTCTCCGGCTCGGATAAATGGATTGACGTCTGCAGGCTGAAAGAAGAAATTCCCGTATGAATTAGAATTCTCCGCTTTTGCGGGGATTTTTGTTTTTTACTTGATTTTTTTCGTCTTATCCGCTATACTGTTGCTCGTAAAAGCAAATATCGGAGGCTTATATGAAAATCAGAAGCGACTCGATAAGAGTAAACGATCTTATAACCCCAACGCTTGATACAGCGCCTTATTTTTCGTTCCTTATTGACTCAAAAGGCGAGACGGAACGTCAGAAAAGCTATGAAATATCGGTTCGGGAGCATTTTTCGGGAAAGACTGTCTGGAAATCGGGCGAGGTTGAAACGGAAAAGCGCTTCGGAATATATATGGATGAATCGCTCCTTGAGCCGAGAAAGAGGTACGACGTTACGGTAACCGTTTGCGGCGAGGACGGCGAAAAAAGCTCGGCAGAGACGTATTTCAACACGGGTAAGCGAGGGGAAAAGTGGCTCGGGAACTGGATAACGGGCGGCTTCTGCCAAAAGCGTGATGAGGTCATATATTCGCCATATCTCCGATATGATTTCTCTGTCGGCGGGGGTATCCGTCGCGCAACGCTTTATATCTGCGGGCTCGGATATTTTGTCTGCACGCTGAACGGAAAAAGGGTAAACAACGATTTTCTTTCAACACCCTTTTCCGATTATGACAAGCACATAATGTATCGTAGCTTTGACGTCACAGGCCTGCTTTCTGAGAAAAATGCGATAGGCGTCGTTCTCGGAAACGGCTTTTATAACTGCTTTACGGAAGACCCGTGGCAGTCGCGCTTTGCTCCATGGAGAGACGTTCCGAAGATGATCTGCGAACTCCATATCGAATATGAGAGCGGGGAAGAACAGATTGTAAAATCGAGCGGTGAATGGCAAGGCTCAAAGGGACCGATAGTTTTCAACGGCATCCGCCACGGCGAGCAGTACGACGCGCGGCTTGAAATGCCGGGTTGGGACACGTTTGGCTTTAAGGGCGAGAGCTTCGGAAAAGTCAGAGTTGTGCGACCCGCAGGAGGAGAGCTGATCTCATTTGAGCTTGAACCGATAGTTGTAAGAAAGAAATATCCCGCCGTAAAAATGACAAAGCAGGGCGAAAAAACGCTCTTTGACATAGGACAGAATCAAGCCGGCGTCTGCCTTCTGACGCTTCGCGGAAAGCAGGGAGACCGGATAACGATACGCTATTGCGATATACTGAGCGACAAGGGCGAGCTTGATCAGTCTCCGCTTTCGTGCTTTATAAAAAATTACACATTCCAGACAGAGATATATACAAAAAAGAGCGACGAGCCGGAGGTCTGGCATTCGGAGTTCACATATCACGGCTATCAGTACGTTGAGATTTCCGGAGGGGACGAGAAAAGGCAGCTTTCGGATGTTACGGCGCTTGCGCTCTGCAACGGAATTGCCGACAGAGGGCATTTTGAAACGAGCGACGAGACAGTAAACCAAGTACAGCATTTGTGTCTTGCGGCAACAACCTCCTGCTGTATGAACACGCTTTCCAGCGACGCCGTGCGTGAGAAAACGTCGTGGACGGGCGACGCAGGCTTTACGAGCGAGCAGATTGTGATAAATTTTGCTGCCGAGGCGTTTATGCGTCGTTGGCTTTACGACCTGCGCGATTCGCAGACGCCCGCAGGAGCTGTTCCTTGCGTTATTCCGAGTGCCGGCTGGGGATACACATCGCTCAACGGTCCGGACTGGGCAAGCCCGATAGTCGACGCGCCGAAATATCTTTATCTTGCAAGCGGAAATATAAATTATATAAAGGACAACTACGATATGCTCCGCCGCCATTGCTCGCTGATGGAGAAAATGTCAACGGATAATATTGTTGATTACGGTCTCGGCGACTGGTGTGCGCCGTTTGAGGGACCTGCGCTCAGCATCAATATGGAGTCGTTCAAATGCCCTGTGACAGTTACCGATACGGCATATTATCACACGGCGGTGCGGACGCTTGCTCATTGGGCAGGACTTCTCGGTTATACAGACGACGAAAAATATTATACCGCTCTTGCGGACGCGATAAAGTCGGCTTTCAGAGAGAAATTCTTTAACAAGGCAGAGATGACTGTTATGGGCAACTGCCAGACATCGACCGCTGTTATGATATATCACGGGCTCTGCGAGCCGGATGAGATAATGCCGCTTGTAAAAACGCTTTTGCGGCAGATAGACGAGCGCGATGGACACCTTGATTTCGGCGTTCTCGGAAACAAGGCGGTTATGAATGTTCTCGGAATGACGGGCAACGCAAATGTCGGTCTGAAAATGCTCTGCAACCCGACTTATCCTTCCGTAAAGCATTGGATTGATATGGGTGCAAACACGCTTTGGGAATGTTGGAACGGGCTTGGATCGCGGAATCATCATATGTTCTCGGATATATCGGCGTTCCTATATAAATATGTCGGAGGTATCTCCGCCGACATCGAAAAGCCCGCATATAAGCATATCATTTTCCGCCCCGCAACTGATACGGGAATTGAAAGAATATCATGCTCCGTTGACACGCCTTACGGCACGGCGAGAGCGGAAACGAAAACTGAAGACGGAGTTGTTACCATCTCCGTTACGGTTCCTTCCGGCGCGAGCGGGACACTTTATCTGCCGGCGAGGGGAGAGCTTGCTTTGGGAGGCTTTTCCGACTGCGGCGACGGGCTTATGAAAAAGGAACTTTCCTGCGGGACGCATACTTTCTCATTCCGCATATAAAAACCGAATTGCAAAAACGGCGGGCAACCGCCGTTTTTTATATTGATTTCCTCTGTTTTCTTTATTTTTGCGACTTTTTATCTGATTGGTAAATATGCACATTGTCTGATCCTACTTTCTGCAAAGATGCACAAAAAGTAATATTTTATATATTTTTCTGTTGACGTATATGGCAAAATGTGCTATACTTACATCGGGAAGTAATATTTTGCTCAAATGAACAAATTCGAGGAGGCTTGTGCTGTGAAAAAATCAGGGAAAACAGCTTTGCGGAGCATCGTTAAGCTGTATCTGCGTCTAATCTTGCTTTCCCGGGGCGGTAATCGGCTTGCTTGGGCAGTATGATACAAGCTGCAATTCCCGCAATACGGAGCTTTTTGGTAAGCAAAGCATCGGACTAAGATTCAATTTTTATTATTACGAAAGGATTTCTTAAATGAAAAAAATAATCATATCGATAATATTGAGTGTGTTTCTTATTATGACATATAGTGCATCCGCGCTTTCCGCATTGGAGATAGAGAATGCGCAACTTGACGGTGCTCTCGAATACAACTCAAGAACGAGTATGGCTGATTTGGCAGACGCAAATATTATATACGTTCACAACGACGATCTGGCTGATATTGCAGACCGTGCTAAGGAATTGGTTGACGCAGGAAAAGTCCTTTGCATCGTCGGACCGGAAATAAGCGCAGAAGAAGTTGCCCGCATTTGTTCGATTCCCAAAGATGGCGTAAATGCGTACAACCCGCTTCCTCTTATTGCGTACACAATATATAAAACGCAAGGAATATACGTCTTTGGAAATAATTACGTTTTTGAGGATAATGACGCCGACATAGCAAGCACACAGTCGGCAGAAGAGCCGGCAACGCCTCAGAATTGCTCATTTGATAGAGCTATAACGATGTCTGAATACAGGCAGAACAACGGCAGAAACGGACTTTTCAGAGAGATAGTTCAGACTGTTGACGTCAGCATCCGGAACTTGATTGCAGAGGGAGAGATTGACTGAGTCTCACCCGAGGTTTCCGTGCAAACGTTTTGATAGACTGATCAATCAAGAAAACGAATTGATCGTAGGAGGATGGTTCTGATATATGTCACAGGGGAATATAGCATTTGTCGTCAGCATAATATTGCTATCGGTTTTGGCTTGTGCGATTATCGCTTTGATAATATGCGCTGTAAAATGCAAGAAAGGAAAAACGGTTTTTCTTGTGATTGCGGCGGCACTTGTCGTTGTTCTGACGGCGACTTGCATTGCAATGCTGATTTCTTATAACCGGAGCAAACCGGCAAAGAGAACCAAGCTCCAACCGCTCACTCCGGAAGTTCTCAGATATATGGACACTTATTTTGATGACGCATTCTCGGTTGCAAACAGGAAGGTTTCACAAAATAAAGAAGATACGAGGATTTCACGCTTTGAATTTACATATCGCGCCGATACGGGAGAATTCACTTTTGATTTTGATATGGTTTCGGTTTATGGAAAGTCGAAAAAAGACACGGTTTACAGTCAGCATATAGCATATGATAATAACGGTGTGTCAAAAGAAAAGTGTATCAAAACGGATATTCCGGTTGTTGAATTTGACGGTATTCCGTCAATCAAGAATTTGGAGAAAGTCGGAGAGTATCTCGGTATGGTGAGGTTGCCCGGCGCTGATATTCTCCCTTCGGAATATTCATCGGTATCAGTCAGTTATGACTTTTCGGATGAGACTTCTGATGTGAATAATGCAAGCGGATATTATATGCTTGACTATGGCGGGCTGCACGGTATTGACAAGCCGGAGCTTTCTGAAATGGCAGGGTATATAAAAATTCTGTATAAGGTTGACAACGATGTTTATGTATTGTACACGTTGATAGCTTCGTCATAACTTACGGTTAAACGAATTATATTTATTATCCCCGCTTCGGCGGGGATTTTTATGTTGATTTTCTCTCCCTTTTGTGGTACAATCTCCTTGAATAAGCGGAACGGAGGAATGTTTTATGAACATAAGCACCGCAAAAGTAATATCCGAAAAAAGAGAATATCCGGCGGGCGCTCTGCGCTATGTGCGCGAAGGGGCGACAAACGGCGAATGGAGCATTTACATCTCGTCCGTCAATTGTGAAAAAAAGCCCGAAAATGCAGAGCTTTATATTTTCGGCGCGGAATATTTCAGAGTGTATATCGGGGGGGAATTCTGTACGGAATATTCAATCCGTTCGTATATTTTCCGCCGTGCATATGAGGTGCTTGACGTCACCGATTATCTTTCGGAGGGGAACAACGATATAATCGTCGTTGCGTGCGAAACCGGCGAGGAAAAACGCTCCGGATTTTCGCTTGAGCTTTTGATCGACGGCGAATTTGCGTCGCTTTCATGGAAGACAAGACCGTATAAAGCCGTAATTGCCCCGATGACCTATACTCTTTCAAATTACGCCGAGAATTTCGATGCCGCGCTTGACGACGTCTTTTCTCCGTCCGACAGTGTTCATTCCGGCAATATAAAAACCGCCGTTGCCGTTTCGGAGCCGTTTACGGAGCTTGTTCAGAGCAGACAAAAGGCGCAGACGAGAACGGTTTACAGTCCGCATGCAGTCATAGCGGCGGAAGCCTTTTCCGATGAAAAGGGATATGAAACCGACCTCTGCGGCGACGGAAATTACTGTATTTTTGCAAGCAACATAATTTGTGTAGAGGATTGCGGAATAATTGTCCGTGCGATAGGCGCAAGGGGCGTCTGCATAGACGGAGAGGACATAAAAACAGACGAAAAAATTATTCTTTCGGCAGGAAGCCATCTTATAACCGTGCTTTCCGAATGGACCGTATCAATCAGAATTTGCGGAAAAGGCTTTGAAATTGTCTCTCCTATCGGCGGAAAATGGGCGCTTTGCAGAGTGGCAAAAGAAAAGAGGGGTATGGTTTACCCTTGGAACGAGCCGAAAAAAACAGTCGTCATGCCGGATGAAGTGCTGAAAATACTTCACACAAATGATTTTGAAAGTCTGCCGGAGATGAGAATAGTTGCAAATACGGCGCCGTTTTCGCTTCTCAGCAGGATAAAAATGAGAGAATATATATCCGTTTCGGACGGTTTCTGCGACAAAAAACTCGCAAGCGCCTCACCTCGCACGGAGCTTGCGGAGCCACGCGGGATTACAAATCCGGACGGAGCGCACTCGGGCGGAGCAACGGTCATTTCGCCGTCGACGCTCGGCGCAGAGCTTATTCTTGATTACGGCTCTGAAAGGGTCGGTCTTGTCGGCTTTGACGTAACCGCTCCGCAGGGCACCGAAATAGGGTTTATGACGTTTGAAATGATAACCGAAAGCGGTATCAGATATATGGGAACAGGCTCGTGCGGCAGTGTTATGTGCGCGGAGGGAAGAACGCATTTCCTTTCAAACAGAAAGAGAGGCTTTCGTTATCTTGCGCTGTATTTTCCGCCGTGCGAGAGCGAGATAAAGCTGTATTCCGCGGATATGACCGAAACCCGTTATCCGGCGGAGCCGGCGGGAGATTTCGTTTCCGATGACAAGCGTCTCTGCGATATTTATAAAATTTCCGTCGATACGGCAAAAAGCTGTATGCTGGATTCGTATGTTGACTGTCCCGGCTGTGAGCAGAATGTCTGGGTTGGTGACGCGGCGGTCACGGCGGAGGTCAATATGACGTGCTTCGGGGAACGTGAGTTCGATGAAAGATACCTTGATATGATAGGTGATTCGACGGATGACGGCGTTCGCCGTGTTTACAGGACGAACAATCCTCGCTTTCTTGCAAAGAAAAACATAGTCTGCGCCTGCTTTCCGACGTTCCCCGAGGGCGGAATACCGATATGGTCGCTTTCGTGGGCAGAGCAGGTTGTAAGTCACTTTATGCATTTCGGAAAAGGCGAAAATACGGAGAAGAACCTCCGCGACCTTGACGAGTGTTTCAATCGATTCTTTATTCAGACAAATGACAGAGGACTTCTTTCGATAGACGGCGCGTGGAATCTCATAGAGTGGGCTGACAATGACCTTATGCCTTGCGGCGAGGTAACGGCGAACAATATGATGCTTTCCGGTGCGCTTGCGTCGGCGGCGAAAATGCACGAGCTTATCGGAAATGCGGAAAAGGCGGAATTTTACAGAGAAAAAAGCCGCGCCTATCGTGACGCCGTAAACGCTTATTGCTGGGATGACGGCGAGCACGCCTATGTCGACACCGTGCGTGACGAATATGCTTATAAAGAATATGTCCGCTTCTGCACCGAAAAAAGCAGGGAAATACTCTCTTTTGACGACTATACGTCGCTTTCGAGGGTCAGTGCGCAGACCAATACCTTTGCATTGCTTTATGACTGCGCGGACGGCGAGCGCGCGGGATACTGCAAGAAAATATTGCTTGACTCCGTAAAGGACGGGAATTATGTTTCCGGTACGCCTGCAAATGTAATGCCCAATCAAAGGAAAACGCTCGTCGGGATAGGCACGCCGTTTTTCCTTTACTATACGCTCCGCGCGCTTTATAAGCTCGGTTTTTATGACATTGCACTCGGAGTTATCCGTCGTGACTGGGGCGCAATGATTGACGACGGACTCAAAAACTGTGTTGAGGCGTTCCGTATGAAAAACGGTGAATGGGGGAGAAGTGCGGCACACGCATGGAGCGCGTCGCCGGCGGTATTCATAACGGAGGAGGTGCTCGGCATAAAGCCCGTAAAGCCGGCATATACGGAATTTACGGTTGCGCCGCACCCATGCGGAATAACAAAAGCATACGGTCATGTTCCGACGCCGTACGGCGATATCCAGATAAAATGGACAGTTGACGAAAACGGAGAAACGGATATCGTTTGTCACGCTCCGGCGGAATGTAAAAGGGTTGAAAAATAAAACAAAAAAACTCTTCGGCACACAGCCGAAGAGTTTTTGTCTTTCAATGAAATTCCGGTATTTTTCCGCTTATTCTGTCGTCGAAATATCTGCCGACCTCGTAAACCATGTGCAGAGCGGGAATCATCAGCTCATACGGCTTGAAAAGCTCGATTATCATATTCGCCGTTTCAAAGCTGAGTGCGCCGTTATAGCCGCAGTCCTTCAAGCCGGTTATAAATCTTTCCCAACCGACAACGCCGATATAGGGGCAGACATGCGAATCCTGCGTGCAGCTTACATCGTGAATGTGAAGCGTAACAAGTCTGTCGCCGAGCTGCTCCATGGCGAATGCGGGGTCGAGTCCGAGAAGATTGAGGTGGCCTGTGTCCAGGCAGAAGCCGAAGAGCTTTTCGCCTGCGATTTCGTTGAGCTTATCGATATAAACGCAAGCCTCCGGAATGTCGGAGCAGATAGCGGAATATATCTTTTTCGTTATCCAGTCCTGCCCCCACATATTTTCAAGACAGCAGGTGACGCCGTATTTTTTGAGGCTCGGAATGAGTGCCGTGTACATATCCATCGACCACTGCCATTCCTCGCTGCGCCTTGTCGGATATCTTGCGCTGCCGTTGAAGGCTGGATGAACGACGAGAATTTTACATCCCACTCTTCCGCATATTTCAACAGACACCTTGAGTGCTTCAAGGATTGTCTCGTTTGCTTCCGGTTTGTCTTTTATATATGAGGGAAACGGCGCATGACACTGATGAATTTCAATCCCGTGCTTTTTGCTTGACGCAATCATATCTTCGATAAGAGCTTCTTTTTTTGCCTCATCTGTGAAGATATCG
The DNA here is from genome assembly GCA_900544285.1 of uncultured Eubacterium sp. Lineage (GTDB taxonomy): Bacteria > Bacillota > Clostridia > Oscillospirales > CAG-272 > CAG-841. Next base: position 260,852 of record UQUT01000001.1, on the reverse strand, counting down.
GGAATTTTGCATTCAATCATATCGTTATAGGTGCAGTATGAGTCAAAATTGAAGTCGACGCCGTCAAATCCTGCCGCCTTGATGATTTCAAAGCCCTTGTCGACTCCGTATCTGGGAACCATGGGGTTTGTCTGAACGCAGATTTTCATTTTTATCTCCTTTGACTTGTTTATTTTAAGGGGAAGAGCTTATCGCAGACTTCGTCAAGCTCGCCGAGATCCCAAAGAAGTCTTGACCCGATGTATTTGTCTCTTATGTCCTTTGTGATAAGGAAGGCGTTTCTCTCTGCCTCTTTTGTTACGTTTATTTCTTCGACGGTTGTCGGTGCGCCGGCAATTTTCAGCATAGCCGTCACCGCTTCCGATGAGGGCAGGGTATCTATGACGGCGAGAATTTCATCCCATTTTTCAATTATAACGTCAAGACGCTTTGCGTGCGCTTCGACATCATATTTATGCTCCTTTGCTTCGTTTGCAACCATTGCGTCGGCACCCTTGCCGAGGTTCGCATAAAGGAATTTTTTCCATTCTTCATAATTGAACTTCTTTGCGTAAGCAAGGGCTTTTTCCTTGTCCGGCTTGATTTTCTTTATCTCCTCATAAACACGGAGAGAATCTATTGTGCCTATGCCGCACTGGATTCCGTGAAAATCAAAGGGCGTACCGAATTCAACACCGCGCATATCCCAGACATGGGAAAAATAATGCTCCATTCCCGAAACGGGACGTGATACAAGGGCATAGTTTGCGGCTATGCCAGAGAGAACCATTCCCTCCATTATGGAGCTTATTGCTTCTTTGTCGCGGCTCTGAACTCCGCCGATGTTTTTTACAACCTTGTCCAGTGCTTCTATTATAAGTCCCGCGATTTCGTCGCAGTAATATTCGCCGTTGATTATATGAGAAATGCGCCATTCGCATATGCTTATGTATTTTGCAATCATATCGCCTATGCCGGACTGAATCATCCTCATCGGAGCTTTGCAGAGGACGTCAAGGTCACCTATAACGACGTCGGGGCAATGACTGTCAACCGAGACTTTCAGATTGTCTCTGATGACGGACGAGGTTCCCGAACCGTAGCCGTCCATAGAGGGCGCCGTGCCGACGATAATGGACGGGATGTGCGCCGTTTCGGCTATGATTTTGCCTATATCGTTTATAACGCCGCTGCCTATGCAGACGAGAAGATTGCAGGACGCATCGTAATGCAGGAGCACCGAGCCGACAGCGTGTTCATCCGGTTCTATGCGCTCTTTGCCCATGACGTAAAGCGAATAGGGAAGACCGCTCTTTTTGATTTCGGCGATGACCGCATCTCCCGCAGCATCATACGTGTTTTCATCCGCAAGGACGAAAGCCTTTTTGCAGCCGTATTTTTCGAGCATTGCGGGAATGTTTGATATCGCGCCCGAAGAGATAAATACGTCTTTTATTTTTGCATCGTGATGGCGACCGCATTTGCAGTCAAAGCTGCCGCGCTCAAGAAGCTCTGTTATTCTTTGCTTTTCCATTTCAGTTTCCTCCGTGGATTTTATATTCGCCTTATTATATTACAGATGAAAGATTTTTTCAATATGTTTTGTGTAAACAAATATAAAAAAGGCTCCCGAAAAGAGAGCCTTTTGCTTTGTTCGTGTGCTTAGTTGAGTTCTGCGAAATACTTGATTGTACGAACCATCTGGCTTGTATAGGAGTTTTCGTTGTCGTACCAAGAAACAACCTGAACCTGATATGTGTCGTCGTCAATCTTGGAAACCATTGTCTGTGTAGCATCAAAGAGAGAACCGAATCTCATACCGATAACGTCGGAGGAGACGATGGGGTCTTCGTTGTAACCGAAGGAAGCGGAAGAAGCAGCCTTCATAGCGGCGTTGATGCCGTCCTTTGTTACGTCCTTGCCCTTGACAACAGCCGTAAGAATTGTTGTGGAGCCTGTCGGAACGGGAACTCTCTGTGCGGAGCCTATGAGCTTGCCGTTGAGTTCGGGGATAACGAGACCGATAGCCTTAGCTGCGCCTGTGGAGTTAGGAACGATGTTTGCAGCGCCTGCTCTTGCTCTTCTGAGGTCGCCCTTTCTGTGAGGACCGTCAAGAATCATCTGGTCGCCCGTGTAAGCGTGGATAGTGCTCATGATACCGCTCTGGATGGGAGCGTAATCGTTGAGAGCCTTAGCCATGGGAGCGAGGCAGTTTGTCGTGCAGGAAGCAGCGGAAATTATTGTGTCCTCTTTTGTAAGAGTGCCTTCGTTTACGCTGAATACGATTGTGGGAAGGTCGTTGCCCGCGGGAGCGGAGATAACGACTTTCTTTGCGCCTGCGTCGATATGAGCCTGAGATTTAGCCTTTGAGCAATAGAAGCCCGTGCATTCGAGAACTACGTCAACGTCGAGAGCCTTCCAGGGAAGGTCCTGAGCCTTGGGCATAGCATAGATTGTGATTTCCTTGCCGTCTACCGTGATGGAGCCGGGAGTAACAACTGTCTTGCCGTCCTCTGCAAGTACGGGTTCCTTTGAAGAAACCGTGTGTGTGTTTTCGCCGATTTTGCCGCAGTATCCGCCCTGAGCCGTGTCATACTTGAGAAGATGAGCAAGCATTGCGGGGCTTGTGAGGTCGTTGATGGCTACTATTTCGTAACCCTCCGCGCCGAACATCTGTCTGAATGCGAGACGACCGATTCTGCCGAAACCGTTGATAGCAACTTTTACTGCCATGATAAAAATCCTCCGTGAAAATTTAGATTTTTCTTGAAATTGCTGTGGAAATACTTTTCCATACACCTCTATTTTAACTTAAAGCCGCGCGTTTTACAATAGAAAAAAGAAAAAATTTTCAGGATTTTTCAATCTTTACAAACCGGACATACTTTCCGGACGTATTTTTGGCGATATTTTCTGCCGGCGGGGCATATAATATACAAATATCACACACAAAATGACGGAAAATAACACCGTCACGGGAGGAAAATATGGGGTGCAGTATAAACAGTCTGAGAGATAAAGAGGTTATAAACGTTTGCGACGGGCGGCGGCTCGGATATATTTTCGACGTCGAGATAAACGCCGCGCTCGGCTCGGTGACGGCGATAGTCGTCCTTTTCGATTGCCGTGTGTTCGGCTTCGGCAAATGCGAGGAGCTTATAATTCCATGGGACAAAATACAGTGCTTCGGGGAGGACGCAGTGCTTGTCAGCGTCAGCCCCGAGCTTTACGAAAAATTCGCCTGCAAAAACAAAAAGAAAAAATAAATTTGCTTTAATGACGGGGATAAACGACGATACGGACGCTGCCGTCGGGATTGTATTCCGTTTTCTTTATATAATCCTCTCCATGCTCTTTACCGGGGAATTCGAACACATAATCGAGCGCACCGGCTTTGTAGTGGCGCGTAAATGTCTTGAATCCGTTTTCGTTGTATTCGTATTCGGAAAAGCTGCGCTCCGTGCCGTTTGCGTCATAATTTGTTTCTTTTGTTGTTCTACCGCTTGAATTATATTCGCACACGGTGTATGAGCTTATGTTCGTGCCGATATATCTGTATGATACGGAAGATTTGATCTTTTCGCCGGAATATTCCGTTGTGCGCCAAAGGACGCCTTCCCAGCTGTATCTGCTTTCTTTTCTTCCGACGGCAGTATACTCGATTATGTAGTAATCCTTCAGCGAGCCGTCCGACAAAATCGTGCTGCGGCGGATGACTCTGCCGTTTTCGTCATATTCATATGTCATTGAAGCGCCGGGAATCGCCGTATCCTTTATCAATCTGCCGTTTGAGTCATATTCGTATTTATGATGATATGTCTCCTCGCCGTTAAGCATGTCATAACGGATTTCCTCGGTAAGCGTTGAATCGTTTTCAACGCCCGTGCCGAGATAGGCTCTGTACCTGGCTTTCTTGCCGTTCGTATCGTATAGCGTTTCGGAGATTACATAGCCCTTTTCGTTGTATTCGTGTTCGGAGCTTATGGTTCCGTCGTCTCTGTAATAAACGGTTTTTTGAGGATGGCTGCTTTCGACGGCTTCTTTTGTGAAAGGCACTGTGGTTCCGTCATTTTCTTTTGTTGTGGTTTCGGGAGATTTTTCATTGCTTGAGGTGCTTACGGTGAGCACGGGCGGGACGGTATGCTTGTCTTCACACGCAGTGATAAAAATCACCGCAAAAATCATAATCGCCGCGAGCAAAAGAGTGATTGATTTTTTCATATGGCATTCTCCTTTTTGTAAAACGGTTGTAAGCGTGTATTTATTTTACAGTATTTCGCCGATAAAGTCAATATAACCTTCGGCTTATTTATCCGGTTTTTCGGTTGTGGGGAGCAGACAAAAAAATATGTCGCAAAAAATGTAAAAAACTCTTGCAATGGGCGAAAATATATGATATAATCAATTGGTTTTCGGAGAAATGACAGCCGAAAGCCGATCTCACACACGAACGGCAAGCGTCGGTTGCCCGAAAGGGTGCGCTTCTGACTGCTTTTCGTGGTGGAAAAAACCAAAATACAAAGGAGAAAGAAAAATGTCAGTAATCACACTCAAACAACTGCTTGAAGCAGGCGTACACTTCGGTCATTTCACAAGAAGATGGAACCCCAAAATGGCTGAGTACATCTTCACGGAGAGAAACGGTATTTACATTATCGACCTCCAGAAGAGCGTTGCAAAGCTCGAAGAAGCTTACAACTTCGTAAAGGAAACCTCCGCAAACGGCGGAACACTCCTCTTCGTAGGCACGAAGAAGCAGGCTGCGGACGCTATCAAAGAAGAAGCAGAGCGCTGCGGAATGTACTATGTCAACACACGTTGGCTCGGCGGTATGCTCACAAACTATAAGACAATCCAGAAGAGCATCGCTCGTCTTGCCGCTCTTGAAAAGATGCAGGAGGACGGAACCTTCGCACTTCTTCCCAAAAAGGAAGTTGCGGCGCTCACAAAAGAGATGGAAGACCTTGAAAGAAACATCGGCGGTATCAAGACGATGCCCGGACTTCCTTCCGCTGTATTCATAGTTGACCCCCGCAAGGAACACAACGCCGTTCTCGAAGCAAAGAAGCTCGGCATTCCGGTTGTTGCAATCGTTGATACGAACTGTGACCCCGATGACGCAGATTACGTTATCCCCGGAAACGACGACGCTATCCGCGCTATCAAGCTCATCTCTTCTGTTCTCGCAGATGCCGTTATCGAAGGCAAGCAGGGCGAACAGAACGCTCCCGCAGCAGAAGAAGCAACAGACGCTGAATAATTAAAATTACGGAGGAATATAAAATGGCAGTAACTATTACCGCCGCAATGGTCGGCGAGCTCAAAAACAAGACAGGCGCAGGCCTTATGGACTGCAAGCGCGCTCTCGTTGAAACAAACGGAGATCAGGACGCCGCTATCGTTATCCTTCGTGAGAAGGGACTTGCCGCAGCAGCCAAAAAGGCAGACAGAATCGCGGCAGACGGCGTTGTTGATATAATGAAGGAAGGCGACTCTGTCGCTATGGTTGAGGTCAACTCCGAGACAGACTTCGTTGCAAAGAACGATAAGTTTGTTGAATTCGTTCACGGCGTTCTCCGCACAATCCTTGCAAACCGTCCCGCAAACATGGACGAGCTCAACGCATGCAAGTTCGACGGCACCGAATACACCGTTGCAGACACAGTAAAAGAGCAGATTTCTATAATCAAAGAAAAGATCGACATCCGCCGCTTCGTTATAGTTGACGGACTCACAAGCACATATATTCACGGCAAGGGCAACACTGGCGTTATCGTTAAGTTTGAGGCTGACGACGCCGCAAAGAACAACCCCGGCTTTGCTGAATTCGCAAAGAACATCGCTCTCCAGGTCGGCGCTTATCCGACACCCTATCTTGACAAGGCTTCCGTTCCCGCTTCCGTTATCGCAGAGGAGCAGAAGATTGTTGAAGAGCAGATAAAAAACGACCCCAAGAACGCAAACAAGCCTGCAAATGTTATCGAAAAGATGGCAATCGGCAAGCTCGGCAAGTTCTATGAGCAGAACTGCCTCCTTGAAATGGGCTATGTAAAAGATGATTCTATGTCGGTCGGCAAGTATGTCGAAACAACGGCAAAGCAGTTCGGCGGCAAAATCTCAGTTGTTGCTTTTGAGCGTTACGAAAAGGGCGAAGGTATCGCAAAGAGAGAAGACAACCTCGACGAAGAAGTTGCAAAGATGCTCGCAAAGAAATAAGAAAATAAGATATGAAAAGCGTGCTGTAAAAGGCACGCTTTTTTATATCTTCGGCAGATGATGCGGACGGCAGGAAAAAGAAAAACGCCCCGAAGGGCGTTTGCGTCATCTTATATCAACGACGATTTTCTTTCCTCCCGGCGCGGAGGACTTCATAATCTGGCGGATAGCCTGAGCTATCTTGCCGTGCTTTCCTATAACCTTGCCCATATCGTCCGGTGCGACTGAGAGCTCAAGGGAGATAGTATTTGCCGATGCGCTTTCCTTTTCCGTTACGCAGACCTTGTCCGGCTCGTCAACGATTGCGCGGGCGATGTTTGCAAGTGCTTCTTTGTAATCAATCATCGCGGGCACCCCGAATTACTCGGTTATGCCGGCCTTTTTGAGAAGCGACTTAACTGTTTCTGTGGGCTGAGCACCGTTCTTGACCCATGTCTGAGCTTTTTCAACGTCGATCTTGATTTCAGCAGGGTTTGTTGTGGGGTTGTAGTAGCCGAGCTCTTCGATAAATCTGCCGTCGCGGGGATAGCGAGAGTCAGCAACAACTACGCGATAGAAGGGAGCTTTCTTTGCGCCCATTCTCTTAAGTCTGATTTTAACTGCCATTTTGGTTTCCTCCGAAAAATATAATATTAAAATTTTTTATAAAAATCATCGCAGGCGTTCTGCCGCCAATGAATTTATACGTATTTGATTAAAATCCGAACGGATTTTTGCCGAAGCGTCCTTTGCCGAAGCCTTTTCCGCCGGCAAACTGCTTCATCAGCTTGCAGGTCTGCTCATACTGTTTGAGAACTTTGTTGATCTCTTCAACAGACGTTCCCGAGCCCATCGCTATGCGCTTTTTGCGCGACGAATTGAGAATTTCGGGCTTTTCGCGCTCGGCGGGAGTCATAGAGAGAATTATTGCCTCCATGTGCGCCATCGCTTTTTCATCGAACTTGGCGTCTTTGAGCGCGGCGGAATTCATTCCGGGCATCATTGCGGCGATCGATTCAAGCGAGCCCATATTTTTCAGTTGCCCCATCTGGTCAAGGAAGTCCGAAAGGGTGAACCTTGATTTGCGGAGCTTTTCTTCAAGCTCTGCGGCTTTCTTTTCGTCAAATGACTGCTGAGCCTTTTCAATCAGGGTAAGCACGTCGCCCATACCGAGAATTCTCTGCGCCATTCTGTCCGGATAGAAGGGTTCGATTTCGCTGAGCTTTTCGCCCGTCCCGATGAACTTTATCGGCTTTCCTGTCACATACTTTACGGAAAGCGCGGCGCCGCCTCGCGTATCGCCGTCCAGCTTTGTCATTATGACGCCCGTTATATCAAGCATTTCGTCAAACGTTTTTGCAACGTTGACTGCGTTCTGACCGGTCATGGAGTCGACGACGAGGAGAATTTCCGAGGGTGAAACGGCTTTTTTCATCTGTTTCAGCTCGTCCATCATTTCTTCGTCTATCTGAAGTCTGCCGGCGGTATCTATGATGACAAGGTCGAGGAGGTTTTTCTTTGCGTATTCAATTGCGTGTTCCGCGATTTTTACAGGACTCTTTGAGCCGTCCTCGGAATAAACGGGAACGCCGACCTGCTCGCCGACAACCTTGAGCTGCTGGATTGCGGCGGGACGGTAAACGTCGCATGCGACGAGAAGCGGATTTTTGCCCTGCTTTTTCATATAAGCGGCGAGCTTTGCGGAATGGGTTGTCTTGCCCGCACCCTGAAGTCCCGCCATCATGACGACTGTCGGTGGCTTCGGCGAAATTATGAGCTTTGACTGCGTCGAGCCCATAAGAGCTGTAAGCTCTTCGTCCACTATTTTAACTATCTGCTGTGACGGCACAAGGCTTTCAAGCACTTCGCTGCCGACGGCGCGCTCCGTCACTTTTGCGACAAAGTCCTTGACGACGGAGAAGTTTACGTCGGCTTCGAGAAGCGCCATCTTGACTGCGCGCATACCCTCGCGGACGTCTTTTTCCGTCAGTTTGCCTTTGCTTCTGAATTTTTTGAGAGCCGCAGACAGCTTTTCGGAAAGTCCGGAAAACATTTATTTGCCCTCCTTTATCATAATTTCAACATATCGAGTGTTTCTTCGGCAAGCCGGATATTTCCGCTCGCCAGCGCATTTTTTGCGATTGAGAGAAGCCTTTCCGTTTCGGAAAATTTCTTTTTCAGTCCGAGCTTTTCTTCGCAATCGCGGAGCAGCTTTTCGGCGCGGACGATGTTGTCTCTCACGCCCTGACGGGTCATTTTCATAATCTCCGCTATCTCGGAGAGGGAAAGGTCATCGCAATAATAATATTCAAAGGCGTCCTTTTCGTTTGCGGAAAGCAGACCGCCGTATATATCGAAAAGTATCGTGAGCGACAGGTCTTTTTCAGCCACGGGAGCCTCCTTTCAAGCTGTAAAGCAAAATGCTTTACACAGTATATCACCGGTAAAGCATTTTGTCAAGTATTATTTGATATTTTTTCTTTTGTTCCAAAGAATGTAGTCCTTGCTTTCGTGATCGGCACCGCCACCGTATCTTGAATGATAGACCGTGTCCGCAAAGAATTCAAAGCCGCATTTTTCGATAACGCGGCGGGAACGGTCGTTTTCGATAAAATGTCCGACGGAAACGGCGTCGAGGTTCAGCTCGTCAAAGCAATAGCAGATGACGGCTTTTACGGCTTCGGGCATAAGTCCTTTGCCCCAGAAATCTTTTGCAAGAACATAACCGATTTCTTTTATGTTCGCATCCGGAAAGTGCGATACGGTCACCTCGTCCGGATCTTTAATTCCTACGCTGCCGATGACCTTTCCGCTTTTCTTATCGACTATGGCGAAAACGTTCTTGCCTTCGATGAACATTCTGAGCACTTCGCGGCTCTCTTCAATTGATTTATGATGGTTCCATCCGGCACATTCGCCGACGCCTTCAACCTTTGCATAATCATAAAAGTCTGCAAGGTCGTCCTCGCGGAAGCCCCTCAAAACAAGGCGATTTGTCTCTATTCTGACAGTGCTTGTGTCAACTTTAATTTCCATTGTGTTTTTCTCCTTTCCTTTTGATAGTCAGCCGTGCGGGATACCCGCCCGATAAAAATTGCAATAAAAAGCGGCGAGACCGGAAAGGTCATCGCCGCGCGAACTTCTTCTTTTGGCGGGGAAGGTCATTTTCCCGCTTGCAGGAGAGTATGGCGGCGCAGACCCGAGACGCTCTGCGTGCGCGCAGGAGCGTTTTCGCGGGTGAAACGTGTATTTACAGAGAAAGACGTCAGTTTTTTCATGTTTATTTCGCTCCTTTTCTGAAATTTTGAAAAGTATAACACATTGGCAGTAATTTGTCAAGAAAATTTTTTGTGACCTTACTTTTTCAAAATGCGCCTCCGGTGTTGACTTGAAAGAAAATATATTGTATAATATATAAAATATTATTTTGGAAAGTATTGCATTAAGGATATGGATAGTAAATACAGAGCGAGAGAAATAACAAAGGAAGAAGCCGAAAGGCAGAAGGACTGCGCCGAAAGAGTCAGAGAGAGAATAACGGCGGAAAGAGGAGCCGGAGAGAGACGGGCTTGCTGCGTCGTGACTTACGGCTGCCAGCAGAACGAGGCGGACGGCGAGAGAATTGCGGGAATGGCAAGGGATATGGGCTATACGCTGACGGACACTCCGGCGGAGGCGGATCTGATAGTAGTCAATACCTGCGCCGTGCGCGACCATGCGGAGAAAAAGGCTCTTTCCGTAACGGGTGAATACAAGCATTTGAAGGCTAAAAATCCGGCGCTGAAGATCGGCGTTTGCGGATGTATGGTTTCGCAACCGAAGATGGCGGAGAAGATAAAGAAGAGCTATCCCTATGTCGATTTCACCTTCGGTACGGAGGCGCTTTGGGAGTTTCCGGAGATACTCTGCAATAACCTCTTTTCCGGCAAGCGCAGTTTTACGGAAAACATCGGGGACGAGGTTATAAGCGAGGAGATCCCCGTCAGTCGCAAGAGCGACTTTGCCGCTTGGGTCAGCATTATGTACGGCTGCAACAACTTCTGCACGTATTGCATAGTTCCTTATGTCCGCGGCAGAGAGAGAAGCCGCCGACCGGAGGAAATAATCAAAGAGATTAAAGAGCTTGTCGAAAACGGCTATAAGGAAATCACCCTGCTCGGGCAGAATGTCAATTCTTACGGAAAGGAATACGGCGTAGACTTTTCCGATCTGCTTTCGATGATATGCAAAATCGACGGCGACTTTATCGTCAGATTTATGACGAGCCACCCCAAGGACGTTCCGGACAAGCTGATAAAAACGATTGCGGAAAACCCGAAGATTGAGCGTCATTTCCATTTGCCGGTACAGTCCGGAAGCGACAGAGTTCTCCGCGCGATGAACAGGAAATATACGGCCGAGGCATACCTTGTGCTTACGGAAAAGATGAAAGCCGAGATACCCGATCTTTCGCTTTCGACTGATATAATCGTCGGTTTCCCGGGCGAAACGGAGGAGGATTTTGAAGAAACGCTTGATGCCATCCGCCGTGTCGGATATGATATGATGTTTCAGTTTATTTATTCGAAGCGCGACGGTACTCCCGCGGCAAAGTCCGAGGATCAGGTGCCGGATGAAGTAAAAACAGAGCGCTTCAAGCGGCTGCTCTCCGTTCAGGAGCCGATTGCCGAGGCGCTTGCGCAGAAGTACGTCGGAAAGACGATAAGAGTCCTCTGCGAGGGAAAGAGCAAGAACAATCCCGAAAAATATACGGGGAGAGACACGGCAATGAAAATTGTCCTTTTTGACGGGGACGAAAGTATGACGGGAAAATTCGTCAACGTAAAGATAAGCGAGGCTCACGCCTTCGCCCTCTACGGTGAGGTAACAAAATAAAGCGGGGTATATACGATGACACCGATGATGCAACAGTATTTTGAAATAAAGGACAAGTACAAAGAGTACATACTTATGTATCGTCTCGGCGATTTTTACGAGATGTTCTTTGACGACGCAAAGATTGCGGCAAAGGAGCTTGAGCTTGTTCTGACGGGGCGCGACTGCGGCGAGGAGGAGCGCGCGCCGATGTGCGGCGTGCCGTATCACGCGGTCGAAGGTTATATAGGCAAGCTTGTTTCGCATGGGTATAAGGTTGCAATCTGCGAGCAGATGGAGGATCCTGCGCTAGCAAAGGGAATAGTCAAGAGGGACGTCGTTCGTATGATAACCCCCGGAACGCTGACGGAATCATCTCTGCTTGACGAGAAGAAAAACAACTATATATGCGCCGTATATCTCGGAGAGGAAAGTGTCGGTATCAGCTTTGCCGATATATCGACGGGAAGCCTTTCCGCAACTGAATTTTCGGGCGCGGACAGGATGAACAAGCTGTTCGGCGAGATAGGCATTTATGCGCCGAGGGAGCTTGTTCTGAACACTGCGGCATCGGGGCTGGGCGAGATTGAGACTTTCCTCCGCGAGAGACTCAGTTGTACTATAAATGAAAATCAGGAGAGCCGTTTTTACGGCGCAGACGCGAAAAGAGAAGCGTTTTCTCGCTTTGCCGGCGGGGCGATTCCATCGGAATTCGATGACGAGAGCGATCCGGCTCTGAAAGCCGTCGGTGCGCTGCTCTCGTATGCGATCGAAACGCAGAAAAACGACCTTTCAAATCTCCGCTCGCTGAATTTTTATCGCGAGGGGCAGTATCTTGAAATGGATATAAACACGCGCAGAAACCTTGAAACCTGCGAGTCACAGCGCAGAGGCGAAAAGCACGGAACTCTCCTCTGGGTACTGGACAAGACGAAGACCGCCGCAGGCGCAAGGCTTCTGAAAAATTATATAGACTTTCCGCTTTCAAATCCTTACGGTATAAATCGCCGTCAAAGCGCGGTGGCGGAGCTTTGCGGTGACGTTGTTCTCCGCGGCGAGCTTGAAAACGCTCTGAAGGGCGTGCTTGATCTTGAAAGAATAATGACAAGGATTGTCTATGGTTCTGCGGGCGGAAGAGACCTTCGGGCGCTTGCGCAGACGACGGAAAAGCTCCCGCAGATAAAGGAGCTTCTCTCCGGATGCAGTTGTGAGGAGCTCGCAGCTATGTTTTCAGAGCTTGATGTCCTTTCGGATGTTACGGAAACGATAAATGCGGCGATAGTTGACGAGCCGCCGTTTTCCGTTCGCGAAGGAGGAATCATCCGCGACGGATACAACAAGGATATAGATTATCTGCGCTCCATAATATCGGACAGCAAGGGTTGGATTGAGCGCATTGAGGAAGCGGAGAGAAAGGCGACGGGAATAAAGACGCTGAAAGTCGGATATAACAGGGTTTTCGGATACTATATAGAGGTTTCCAAATCGTTTATCGGAAGTGTTCCGGAAAGGTTTGTCAGAAAGCAGACGCTTGCAAACGGCGAGCGCTACATAACGCAGGAGCTGAAGGATATGGAAACCCAGATGCTCGGTGCTTCGGACAAGATAACCGCGCTTGAATATCAGCTTTTCACGGAGGTGCGGCTGAAGGTTGCGGAAAACGTTCACAGAATTCAGAAAACGGCGTTCGTTCTCGCAAAGCTGGATGTTTACCGTTCGCTTGCGGAAGTCGCCTGCCGCAACGGATATTGCAGACCGGAAATTACATATGGCGATGAGATAATAATAAAGGATGGCAGACACCCCGTTGTCGAGCAGTTTGCGAAGGACTCTTATTTTGTCCCGAACGATACAAACCTTGACGGCGGAAAGAACCGTTTTATGCTTATAACCGGTCCGAATATGGCGGGTAAATCGACATATATGCGTCAGACGGCGCTCATATGCCTTATGGCGCAGATCGGCTCATTCGTCCCCGCAAGGGAAGCGAGAATCGGCGTAATCGACAAGCTGTTTACGCGCGTCGGTGCGTCGGACGACCTTGCGATGGGTCAGTCAACCTTTATGGTCGAAATGAGCGAGGTTGCGTATATTCTTTCCCACGCGACGAAGCGCAGCCTTATAATTTACGACGAGATCGGCAGGGGAACAAGCACCTTTGACGGAATGAGCATAGCCCGCGCGGTTGCGGAGTATACGCTCGGCAAAAAGATCGGCGCAAAGACCCTTTTTGCAACTCATTATCACGAGCTGACGACTATGGAAGACGAATTCGACGGCATTGTCAACTACAATATTGCCGCAAAGAAGAAAGGCGATGATATAGTTTTCCTGCGCAAGATAGTCCGCGGGGCGGCAGACGACAGCTACGGAATTGAGGTTGCAAAGCTCGCGGGAGTTCCGAAGGAAGTTACAAAGAGGGCAAAAGAAATCCTTGCGACGCTCGAATCCGGCGGAATTCAGATGAAAGAGCGGAAAGCCGAGCCCGCAGAAGACGATTTTGCTCTGAGTTTTGACAATATAAGCGAGGGTGAGGTCGCGGAAAAGCTGCGCGCGGTCGATATAAACACCTTGACACCGCTTGAAGCGATAAATCTAATATACGAACTGAAAAAAATGCTTTCCTGAAAGGATAAAAAATGTCCGAAATAAATGTTCTTGACATAAGCGTTGCCAATCTTATAGCGGCGGGGGAGGTTGTTGACAGACCCGCTTCCGCGCTTAAGGAGCTTTGCGAAAATTCAATAGACGCCGGCGCGAAAACGATTACTGCCGAAATCAAAAACGGCGGCATTGCCTTTATGCGCGTGACCGACGACGGCAAGGGAATGACGGGGGAGGACGCCGTCATTTGCGTGCGCCGTCACGCAACGAGCAAGATAAAAACGGCAAAAGACCTTTCGGCGGTTATGACGTTGGGCTTTCGCGGCGAGGCGCTTGCGGCGATAACGGCGGTCACCCACACGAGAATAATGACAAAACGCAGAGAGGATTCTTCCGGAACGGTCGTCACCGTTGACTACGGCAGGCTTGAAGGCGCAGAGGAGGGCGGCTTTCCGGACGGAACCACCGTCATCTGCGAGGGTCTTTTTCGGACGACTCCCGCAAGACTGAAATTTCTCAAATCGGACTCGGCGGAGGGGGCGGCGTGTGCGTCCGTGATGGAAAAGCTGGCGCTCTCGCACCCCGAGGTTGCCTTCCGCTTTATTGCGGACGGTCAGCAGAGGTTTGCAACGTCCGGCGACGGAAAGCTGAAAAACGCCATATATTCAGTTTACGGAAGAGATTTTGCTTCAAAACTCTGTGAAATAGACTCAAAAAGCGGCGGAATATCCGTTTCCGGTTATGTAGGCACGCCGGATAACGTCAGAGGAAACCGCGCGCTTCAGATATTTTTTATAAACAACCGCTGTGTGCGGAACATCAGCCTTACGTCCGCACTTGAAGCTGCGTTCAGATCATTTGCGCCGATAGGCAAATATCCCGTTTGCGTGCTCAATATCGGACTGCACGCGGCGTATGTTGACGTAAACATTCATCCTGCAAAGCTGGATGTTAAATTTTCGGATGAGAAGAGCATTTTTGACGCCGTGTATTACTCTGTGCGCGGTGCGCTTGAAAGAAGTCTGAAAAACCCTTCGCTTTCGCCGAAAAATCCGTCGCCGATGACGGAGGAAAAGCTGAAAATAATATCGGCTTTTGTGTCTCCCGACGCGCCGAAGCACGAGCAGACGAAAATCGATATGCCGTTTGAAGCGAAATATCGCCCATACGTCCCGACGAAAAAGGCGGAAGAAAAAGGCGAAAGCGAGGAATTTGCGCCGGTTATGTTGCCGAAGAAGGTAGCTTCGCCCGATGTTTTTGACATTCCGAAGACGGAAGAGGAGCTTCCGAAAATAAACGCGAGCACGGACGCAAAGCTGACAGGCTTTGAGCCAAAGCCCGTTCCCGAATACAGAATACTCGGAGAAGCGTTTGATTGTTACGTTATAATCGAGGAGGGCGAAAGACTGTTTCTCCTTGACAAGCACGCCGCGCACGAAAGAATAAACTTTGAAAAAATGAAGGCGGCGATATCCGGTCTGAAGCCCGAAACGCAGCTTCTTATGATAGAAGAAAAATTTACGCTTTCTCCGCAGGAGAGAGAGGCGTGCGAAAAATACAAAAAGGAAATATCCGATATGGGATTTGACTTTTCCATAGAGGATAAGGGCGTGATTTTACGCGGAGTCCCGTGCGATTTTGAGCTTTCCGAAGGAAGAACGTTCTTCTTCTCGCTCATAACGTCGCTCACGGAAAGCGAGGGAGGACTCTATGCGGACGGCAAAAACTATTTTGAACGCGCACTTTATCAGAGCGCATGCAAGGCGTCTGTCAAGGCGGGGAGAAAATATGACGATGCACACGTCCGCTGGATATGCGACAATTTCTTCCGCTACGACTGTATTCGGCGTTGTCCGCACGGCAGACCCGTTGCATACGAGATGACCAAGCGTGAGCTTGATACAAGGTTCGGCAGAATAAAATAAAAGAACGGAGAAAAGAAATGTTCAAGGTTATAAAAAAGGACGGCGCGGCAAGACGCGGTGTTTTTGAGTCAGTACACGGTACGGCGCAGACGCCCGTGTTTATGAATGTCGGCACAGCTGCTGCCATAAAGGGCGGCGTCGCGACAGAGGATCTTTACGAGCTGGGCTGTCAGATAGAGCTTTCAAACACATATCATCTGCACCTGCGCCCCGGCGACGACGTTATATACAAAATGGGTGGTATACGCAAGTTTTTCAATTGGGAGCGACCCGTGCTTACTGACAGCGGCGGCTTTCAGGTGTTTTCGCTTTCGCAGCTGCGCAAGATAACGGAGGAGGGCGTCAGTTTTGCTTCGCATATCGACGGCAGGCGTATCTTTATGGGCCCGGAGGAGTCGATGAGAATACAATCGCACCTTGCGTCGACCGTTGCAATGGCTTTTGACGAATGCATAGAAAATCCTTCGCCTTATGATTACGTCAGGAATTCCATAGAAAGAACAACGCGCTGGCTTTACCGTTGCAAGGCGGAAATGGACAGGCTCAATTCTCTTGAAGATACAATAAATCCCCATCAGATGCTTTTCGGAATAAATCAGGGCGGAACATATCCGGATCTGCGCATAGAGCATATGAAGGCGATACGCGAGCTGGATCTCGACGGGTATGCCATCGGCGGGCTTGCCGTCGGCGAGGAGGCGCCCGTTATGTATGACATAATCGAGCACGTCGAGCCGCACATGCCGGAGGATAAACCGCGCTATCTTATGGGCGTCGGCACGCCGATAAACATTCTTGAAGCGGTCTACCGCGGAGTTGACTTCTTTGACTGCGTAATGCCTTCGAGAAATGCCCGTCACGGCTTTATTTTCACATGGAACGGCACCATGAACTTAAACAACAACAAGTATCAGTGCGACCCGCTCCCGATAGACGAAAATTGCGGCTGCCCCGCATGCAGACTGCACAGCAGAAGCTATATCCGTCACCTTCTCAAGGCGGACGAGATGCTTGGCATGCGTCTTGCCGTTATGCATAACCTGTATTTCTATAACGATCTTATGCAGAAAATACGCGACGCCATCGATGCCGGCGAATACGAGGCGTTTTACAGAAAATACAGAGAAATTCTCGGCAGGAGAATATAATTCTTACACACGGATAAATCGGAGAAAAGAAAATGAGAAAAACCAAAATAGTCTGCACGATAGGTCCCGCCAGCAGTGACGAGAAGGTGTTTACGGAGATGTGTCTTGCGGGAATGAATGTTGCAAGACTCAACTTCTCGCACGGCACGCATGAAGAGCACCAGGAAAAGATCGACATGATAAAAAGGGTGCGCGAAAAGCTGGGACTTCCCATTGCAATAATGCTTGACACAAAGGGACCCGAATACAGAATAAAAACGTTCAGAAATTCAAAGGTGAACATTGCCGACGGCTCGGTTTTCACGTTTACGTCACGCGAGGTTGAAGGGGATGAGCATATTGTTTCCGTCAGCTATGGCAATCTTGCCCGCGACCTTTCCGTCGGCGACAGGATACTTGTCAACAACGGACTTGTTATCTTTGAGGTTACGGAAATCAAGGGCGAGGACGTTATCTGCAAAACGATAGTCGGCGGAGAGCTTTCAAACAGAAAGAGTATGAGCTTTCCGAACAAGGTGCTTAAAAATCAGATATATCTCAGCAAACAGGACAAGGACGACCTGCTTTTCGGAATTAAGAACGGGGTCAGCTTTATCGCGGCGTCGTTTGTGTCAAGAAAGCAGGATCTTATCGACCTGAAAACCTTCCTTCGCGAAAACGGCGGCGAAAAAATTGATATAATCGCTAAAATTGAAAATCAGACGGGAATTGACAATATCGAGGAGATATGCAGCGAATGCGACGGCATTATGATAGGCAGAGGCGATCTCGGGGTTGAAATACCGTTTACGGAGCTTCCCGCCGTTCAGAAATATATCATAACAAAGTGCCGCCTGCTCGGAAAGAGAGTTATCACGGCAACGGAAATGCTTGAGTCGATGATACACAATCCCCGTCCGACGAGGGCGGAAATTTCAGACGTTGCAAACGCTGTTTACGACGGTTCAAGCGCGGTTATGCTCTCGGGCGAATCGGCAGCGGGGAAATATCCCGTTCAGGCTGTAAAGACGATGGCGGAGATAGCGGAGGAGACGGAAAAGCATATAGACTATGCAAGTCGTTTCCGCGCGAGCGAGTTCAAAATAAAGAACCTCGTTGACGCCATTTCTCATGCCACATGCGGCATGGCGATTGACATCGGCGCAAAGGCGATAGTCGTTTCTTCAATGTCGGGAATGACGGTGCGGATGGTGTCCCGTTTCCGCGCACCGACGGATATAATCGGCATGGCGACGACGAAGGACGTATGGTATAAGCTGGCGCTTTCATGGGGTGTAATGCCCGTTATGAGCCGTCATTTCGATTCGACCGACGTGCTTTTCTATCACGCTATGCAGACAGCGCAGAAGCAGATGAAGTTGAAATCCGGCGACAGAATCGTTCTCACCGGCGGAATGACAAACGGAAAATCCGGAAACACAAACCTCATAAAGGTTGAAACGATAGGCGATATTGACTGAAAGGAGCGTTTATGCTCATAAAAAACGACATTCCGATACTTGAATTTGACGAGGCGAAGGAAGCCCTTATAAACCCTTGCGACATTGTAAATCGCACGGGGCGGATCGGTTGCGAAAGGCTGGTGATCACCTTTTTCGGAGAGGTCATAGAAGAACTTCTTTCGGACGGGAAAATCGAAAAAATCAAAACCGTGATCGGCGAAAATCCTTATGTCATCTATAAATTCAGTGATTGCGACGTTCTTATCATGCATGGCGATCTCGGCTGTCCCGCAATGGGCGGCGAACTTGAAGAGCTTATCGCCATGGGTGTGAAAAAGGTTATGTTCTGCGGCGGAGGAGGTGTGCTTGACAGGGAGACCTGTGTCGGTCATTTTCTTGTTGTTGAAGGCGCGATACGTGATGACGGATTTTCGTATCATTACATTCCGGCTTCGCGGATAATATGTACGGAAAAAGACACGAGAAAGCTCATCTGCGATTATCTTTCGGAGCGGGGAATTCCTCATTCGGAGGGGCTTGTCTGGACGACGGACGCGTTTTTCCGCGAAACGAGGGACAGAATCCGTGCACGCAGGGAGGAAGGCGCAAAAATCGTTGAAATGGAGCAGGCGGGATGCATAGCCGTCACACAGTTCCGCGGAGTCGGTTACGGCGCTATAATCTACGGCGGAGATGATATCTCGGGCGACGGCTGGGACAGTCGTAGCTGGCGCGGCAGAGACGATATAAGGTGCGGACTTGTCGATATTTGCAGGGAAATTGTGCTTCTGATGTAATCAAAATCGGGCGGCAGGACGCAAAAACGTTCTGTCGCTGCTGTTTTTGCCCGTAAACAGACAGAAAAGAAAAAAGTATAAACTTTTGAAAAAATCATATTGCATAAATGAAGATAATGTGATATAATAACCAGGAACGAGATATAAAATCAGATCATGCCGGCCGGGGAGTCAGCGGTGCCTTGTACCTGCAATCCGCTACAGCAGGGGCGATCCCGTATATGAGGCTTATGCTTGTGTGGTCTGCGCCGTAGCACCCATGCGTTGAAGGATGGGTCTCGCGCAATTCGGAGCTTTGAACCATGTCAGATGGGGAACCAAGCAGCATTAAGGAGATTTCCGGATGTGCCGCGAGGCTGCCTGTCCCGAGCAAGGACTGCGGTGGCGCATGTGAGCGTAAGTCGAACTGCGGTGCATGGTCTGATTTTGTATCCCGTTATTTTTGTAGCAGGAGGTAAATATGTATCAGGCGCTTTACAGAAAATGGCGTCCCGCCACCTTTGACGATGTTTATGGGCAGGAGCATATCACCTCTATTCTCAAAAACGAGGTTGAAAGCGGCAAGCTGTCGCATGCTTATCTTTTCTGCGGTCCGAGAGGAACCGGAAAAACGACTTGTGCAAAAATAATTTCAAAAGCGGCAAATTGTGAGCATCCTGTCGGCGGCAATCCTTGCGGGAAGTGTCATTCCTGTCTTTCGATAGCCGAAGGAACGGCGACGGACGTCGTTGAGATGGACGCTGCGAGCAACAACGGCGTCGACAGCATCCGTGACCTGCGCGACAGTGTTGTATATACACCCGCAGACCTTAAATACAGGGTTTACATCATAGACGAGGTTCATATGCTTTCGCCGAGTGCGTTCAATGCACTTCTCAAAACCCTTGAAGAACCGCCGTCGCACGTTATTTTCATTCTTGCAACGACGGAGCTTCAGAAAATTCCCGCAACGGTGCTTTCGCGCTGTCAGCGGTTTGATTTCAGAAGGGTTGCGCCGAGCGCGATAATTTCAAGAATGAAGACCGTCTGCGAGGGCGAAGGAATAAAAGCCGACGAAGGCTCGCTCGAACTGATTGCAAGGCTTTCACAGGGCGGCTTCCGTGACGCGCTGAATATGCTTGAATACTGTGCGGGCGGCGGTCACGAGATAACGCTCAAAAATTCGATTGCGCTTCTCGGCGCAAGCCCGATTGAGCTTCTGTCCGGAATTTGTGATAAAATTGCGGAAAAAGATATATCAGGCGCACTTGAAAAACTCGATGAGGTCTATTCATCGTCAAGAGACATAGCGGTTTTCTGGCGGGAACTGATTTCATTCTGCCGCGATATGCTTCTGTATGTTGCGACGAGAGGTGCGCACGTCTGCGAGTCGCTTACGGCTCGCTCCGCAGAACAATTTACCGTCGCACAGATATTGAATATACTTGAAGTTTTTACGTCCGCCGAAGGCGATATGACAAGGCTTCCGTCCGGCGCAAAGCTTTATGCGGAGATGGCACTTGTCAGAGTATGCGATCCTTCGCTTGACGGGGATATGCCATCCGTGCTGGCGCGCATTTCGGCTCTTGAAGAGAGATTGAGTCAGGCGCCGCCTCCGCCTGCGGCGGAGGAGCGCCGCGCGCAGAAGCCGACGCCGGAGAAAAAAGTAGAGAACCCCGTTTCTGCGGGCGGCGAAGCGCTTTCGGAGAAAGCGCAGGTGGCGCCTGAAAAGCATGAAGCCCGATCAGAGCCGAAAAGCGTTCGCGTCTGGGCAGAGGTTATACGCAAGGCAGAGCAGAAGGATATGTCCGTCGGCTCATTTTTGAAGGACACCCTTGCATTTGCGGATTATGACGGCAGGATATTTATAAAATGCTCAAACGATTTTGCAATAGCAATGCTCTCAACAGAGGAGCGTAAATCGCTTGTGGCGTCGATTGCAAGTTCGGTTTTGATGAAAAGCATACTCCCGCAAAACGTAATTTTTTCAAAAATGAAGGCAAACGAAAAGAAAATGCCTATAAATGACCTTATTGATACGGAGGAAAATTAAAATGAAAGCAAGAATACCGCAGGGACCCTCGATGAACGATATGTTGCGTCAGGCGCAGAAAATGCAGGAGGATATGGCGGCAAAGCAGGCAGAGCTTGAAGCCAGAGAGTATGACATTTCCGCCGGAGGCGGCGTTGTCAAGATCAAGATAAACGGAAAAAAAGAAATAGTTTCTCTCGAAATCGATCCGGCAATTGTTGATCCGGATGATATTGAAACGCTTTCCGATATAATCACAGCCGGCGTAAACGAAGCAATCCGCACGGTTGAAGACACGAGCTCAAAGGAAATGGAAAAGATAACCGGCTCAATGGGTATGGGAATGGGTATTCCCGGACTTTTCTGATAAAGGCGGACTTTTGAACTATGGAATATATACTTCCTGTTCAGCGACTTATTGAAAAATTCGCATCACTTCGCGGCGTAGGGAGAAAAACCGCGGCAAGATATGCTTTTTCCGTTCTTGATATGACGGAGGAAGAAGCAATCGAATTTGCTAATGCCATAATTGCCGCAAAAAAAGAGGTAATGCCTTGCAGCGTATGCGGTAATCTGAGCGACAAACCCGTGTGTGATATCTGCGGAGACGGTCGCAGGGACAAGAGCGTCATATGCGTGGTTGAAGACCCGCGCGCAATTATTGCCTTTGAAAAGACAAGGGAATACCGCGGACTTTATCACGTTCTCGGCGGAGTAATTTCCCCCGCAAAAGGTATAGGACCCGATAAACTCCGTATCGCAGAGCTTATGGAAAGACTTGAAGGCGGCGAAGTGAGGGAACTTATCATAGCGACTAACCCGAATGTCGACGGCGAGACGACCGCGCTTTATCTTGCAAGAATGGCAGCGGGAAAGGGAATTAAAACAACGCGCCTTGCATACGGCGTTCCCGTCGGAGCGGACATTGAATATGCGGACGAGGTAACCCTTATGCGTGCGATGGACGGCAGACGCGAAATAAAATAATAATCAAAGCGCACCTTCGGGTGCGTTTTTTGCGCCGTTGACAAAGAAAAGGCGATTTTTGTCCGGTAAACGCCGCATTTTTTCGTCCCGCAAGCGCCGCTTGACAAAGTCAAGTGCAAAATTCTTTACAATTCTGCGCGGAAATGATACAATGAGACCACAAAAAACGATATCGGAGGTCACGGATGACAGTAGGCGAGAAAATACAATATTACAGAAAGAAGATTGGGCTGTCACAAGAGGAACTCGGACAGAAGATGCTTTTGAGCCGTCAGACGATCAGCCTTTGGGAGATGGACAAAACGCTTCCGACGGTTGACAATCTTCTGCGGCTCAAAGAGATATTTTCGGTTTCCGTTGATGAACTTTTGAGCGAGAACGAACCGAAAGAGCAGAGCGAAAGCGAGCCTGCCGAAGCGCCGAAGGAGTCGTATTCGTTTGTATATGACAAGTCCGATATAAGCGCGTTTTTTGATAAACATAGAAGAGCATTTATAAATAGAACCGTACTTATCGCCGTAGCCGCTGTTATTATGATTCTTTCCTCATTGGGTGTATCGCCTTGGCTTACATGGGTATATATTCTCTTCATTATTTCAGGATGTATATTTCACGCAAAGAGTTATGCTAATTTCAAAAAAATACAGTGCTATTCCGAATCGAAAATCATCGGTGCTCTCTATTCTTATGATGTTTATGACGGGTATTTTATCCTCAACATTTCGCGCGGCGGCGATGTGAAAAGAATGATGAAAATTTCTTTCGGTGACATCGAAAGCGCGGAGAAAACCGAAAAACATATCATTTTCGGCGTCGGCGGGCAGGCTTATATAATAAAAAGAGAAGCGCTTGCGGCGGATTCGATATTTTACCCGCTTTGTGATGAAGTCAGCAAAAAGATGGCAAACAGCCGGAAAAATCCTGAGGCGCGACTGAAAACCGTTTCAAACCTCCTCTTTATCTTTTCGATTGTAACGATTTTCTTTGCGCTTGCCGCTTTGGCAATAATATCACGGAAAAGTTATCCTTTTCATATGGTGCAGAACATGTGGGTGTTTTATCTGTTCATCCCGATTCCGATCGCATCGATAGTTTTCGGATTTCGCCTGAAAAAGCGGGGATACAGATACAAAAAGAACGTAATTATCGGCTTTATAATGGCGATACTGCTCCTTATATACGGGTCATTTTCGTTTATTTTTGCTAATGAATATTCTCACGACGAAGCTCTTGCAAAGGAGACGGAGGAGTTGCTTTCAATCGACCTTCCCGAATACTATCGGATTGACACAAAGGATTTTTCGGGGTATACACAGTCGTCCTCATACGGACATATCTATACAGTCAGCAACATTTATTTTGACGAAGCTGCTGTCAGGGAGTTTGAAGAGAGTCTTGAGGACGACGCAAAATGGCTGGCTTATATACCGAGCAGCCTTTCGGGAATAACATCGCATTATTGCGAGGTTTCCGGAGGCGAAAATTATTATATCGTATACAACACAGATACAGCCGAGTTTAACAAACTGCCGGACGAAAGCGGCGAATTTACGTTTATAAACGTTATTTACAATACGGAAAGCAACACAATGAAGATTGTAAAATACAAAAGAGAATATATGAAGTAATCGGCTTCAAATTAAAATGAAACGCACCTTCGGGTGCGTTTTTCGCTTATTGTCCTTATAATGCTAAAGCAGATGGCAAAACCGAAGAAAAAACGATGAAAAAATCTGCAAAAAAGATTAAAAGAGAACAAGAAATTTCCGCTTTGTTATTGAAGTTTCAATCGAAGTGATATATAATGTACTTGTATAAATATTTGAAATGGGGTGAGATATTTGAACGGTGAAAACAGATCGGGAGAGCTTGCCCCGTATTTTTTCTGCCAGGGTACAAATTTCCGCAGTTATGAATGGCTCGGCTGTCATTCTGAAAAAACAGATGACGGCTTTGAATATACCTTCCGCGTGTGGGCGCCGAAGGCGGAGAAGGTGTTTGTTGCAGGTGATTTCAACTCATGGGATGAGTCGCTTCCCATGGAAAAAGACGCCGAAAGCGGCGTCTGGACGGCAACTCTGATCTCCGCGAAAGCTCTTGAAGGAAACAGATATAAATATAAGGTCGTTTCAAAGACCCGCACGGCGATGAAGGCAGACCCTTACGCAACCTATTCCGAAACGCTTGCGAAAACAGCGTCGATAATTCACACGGTGAAGGCAAAATGGAGCGATTCAAAGTGGCTCTCTGCAAGAGGCAAGGCGTTTGAAGGCAAGCATTTTTATTCCGCGCCGATGAACATTTACGAAATGCACCTCGGATCATGGAAAACACGCGACGGCAAATCAAACGTCGACGGAGAGCATTATCTCAATTACCGCGAGATTGCGGACGAGCTTGTGCCGTATGCGCTTGATATGGGCTATACGCACGTTGAGCTTATGCCGATAACCGAGCACCCGTTTGACGGGTCGTGGGGATATCAGGTCGGCGGTTATTACGCGCCGACATCGCGCTTCGGTACGCCGGAGGACTTTATATATTTTGTAAACAAGCTCCACAAAGCGGGGATAGGCGTCATTCTTGACTGGGTGCCCGCTCATTTTCCGAAGGACGAACACGGGCTCTTCGAGTTTGACGGTTATCCGCTTTATGAATATCAGGGCAAGGACAGAATGGAGCATAAGTCCTGGGGAACGCGTTGCTTTGACGTCGGCAGACCGGAGGTTCAGTCATTTCTTATATCCAACGCGCTTTTCTGGATGAGAAATTACCATATAGACGGGCTCCGTATCGACGCGGTTGCGTCCATGCTGTATCTGGACTATGACCGTGCGCCCGGCGAATGGATACCGAATGTTGACGGCGGAAATCACAATTACGAGGCGATGGCGTTTTTCAAAAAACTGAACACCGCCGTGTTTGCCGAATTTCCTTATGCGCTGATGATAGCGGAGGAATCGACGGCGTGGCCGATGGTGACAAAGCCCGTTTCGGACGGAGGTCTCGGATTCAATTTCAAATGGAATATGGGCTGGGCAAACGATATGTTCGAATATATTTCGACCGATCCGTTTTTCAGAAAATACGTACATAACAAACTGACTTTCCCGCTTATGTATGCGTTCTCGGAAAATTATATTCTACCCGTTTCGCACGATGAGGTCGTACACGGCAAAAAGTCACTGCTTGACAAGATGTTCGGCAGCTATGACGATAAATTCGGCTGCATGAGGGCGTTCCTTATGTATATGATGACGCTTCCGGGCAAAAAGCTGATGTTTATGGGCTGTGAATACGCCCCGTTCCGCGAATGGGACTATGAAAATCAGCTTGAATGGTTTATGCTGGATTACCCGCGCCATTCGCAGATGAAGGACTATGTCCGCGCGCTTAATCACTTTTATCTTGAAAACCGCCCGCTCTGGGAAATTGACGACAGCTGGGACGGTTTTGAATGGATAGACCCCGACAGGTGCGAGGATAACACGCTCTCTTATATAAGAAAGTCAGCCGATGGGGAGGAGCTTATAATTCTGCTCAATTTCGCTCCTTGCAGGCGGGACGGATATAAGCTGCGTGTAAAGAGTAAGGGAAGCTACGTTGCGCTTATCAATTCCGATGACGCCGGATACGGCGGTGGCGGAAGCAAGCTTGGAACAATGAAATCAAAAGCTCACCGCGAGGGCAAAAAATGGGTCCACGAAATAAGCGTTGACCTGCCTTCGTACGGCGCGCTGATAATAAAAAAGAAATAAAGAAACAGACTTGGGAGGTAAAGGCATTATGTTCAAAAAGAAAGAATGTATCGCCATGCTTTTGGCTGGCGGACAAGGCAGCAGACTGTACACTCTCACGGAAAAAACGGCGAAGCCCGCCGTGCCGTTCGGTGGAAAGTACCGCATTATCGATTTTCCTATGTCAAACTGTGTAAACTCGGGAATTGACACCGTCGGCGTTCTGACGCAGTATCAGCCCCTTGTGCTCAATGAATACATCGGCAACGGCGAGCCTTGGGATCTTGACCGCGTGCACGGCGGAGTTATGGTTTTGCCGCCGTATCAGGGCAAGGGCGGCGCCGCATGGTATAAGGGAACGGCAAACGCCATTTTCCAGAATATCCAGTATATCGACAGATACAATCCCGATTACGTTCTTATCCTCTCCGGCGACCATATATACAAAATGGACTATGCCAAAATGCTTGCCGAGCATAAGAAAAACGGCGCAGACTGCACAATTGCCGTATTGCCGGTGCCGATTGAGCAGGCGAGCCGCTTCGGCATACTCAACACGGACGATACAAACCGAATAATCGAGTTCGAGGAAAAGCCCGCCCATCCGAAGAGCAACAAGGCTTCTATGGGCATATATATCTTCAATTACAAGCTCCTCAAAAAGTATCTCATCGAGGACGATGACGATCCTGCCTCCCAAAACGACTTCGGAAAAAACATAATCCCGAAAATGCTCGGCGACGGAATGAAAATGTTTGCTTATCTCTTTGAGGGTTACTGGAAGGACGTCGGCACGGTGCAGAGTCTCTGGGAAGCCAACATGGATCTTCTCGGAAACAGACCGAAGTTCAATCTTTATGACAGAAGCTGGAGAATTTTTTATCGTCACAACGCAAACCCGCCTCAGAGGATAGACGAAAAGGCGGAGCTTATAAACTCAATGGTCACGGAAGGCTGCGACATAAACGGAACTGTTGAAAATTCCGTGCTTTCCGGCGGCGTAATTGTCGAAGAAGGCGCGGTTGTCCGCAACTCTGTCATTATGAGCGGCGTCAGAATCTGCAAGGGCGCGAAGGTCGAATATGCGATAATCGATCACGATACCGTTATCGGCGAAGGAGCGGTTGTCGGCGAAGAGAAAAAGGACGGCGATTCGCCGCTTGTCATCGGTGCGGAGCTGGAAATAAAAGCGGGAAGCACTCTCGGCGGGGGACTTATGGTCGACTCCGCGTATCTTGAAAAATCGAAAGGAGCGGAAACAAAATGACAGCTACCGGAATTATTTTTTCAAATATACATGACAGTAACCTTTTCGAGCTTACACACAGGCGTTCTGTGGCTTCCGTACCGATAGGCTGCAGATACCGCCTTATCGACTTCGCACTTTCAAACATGGTGAACTCGAATATAGGCGACATAAAGATAATCACCCATTATAACTATCACTCCCTTATGGACCACATCGGCACGGGAAAGGACTGGGATCTTGCGAGAAGAAGCGGCGGCGTCAAGTTTCTGACACCCTTTATCACCGCTTACGCAAATAATGTAAACGAGCTTTACACGACCCGCCTTGAAGCGCTGAAAAGCGTAAACTATTCGATATCGTGTCTGACAAGCGATTACGTTGTTCTTACGGACTGCAACGTTATCTGCAATATTGACTTCGGCGATATGATAAACGACCACATTTCTCACGGAGCGGATATAACCGTTGCGATAAAGAAAATGCACGTTACGCCGGAAATGCAGGGCGCGGTTTCCGTAGTCGTTTCGGATGAAAGCGGAAGAATGACGGATTACAGAGCTCATCCCTCCGATTTTGAAGGCGATGCCGATGTCAATCTCAACATAATGGTGATAGGGCGCAGATATCTTCAGGAGCTTGTTATGGACGCCATCGCACACGGCTATTCGAACTTCTCGCGCGATGTGTTCCAGCGCAACCTGAAGCGCAGAAATTACCGCGTTTACCGTTACGACGGGCATTTTGAGGGAATTGATTCGTTCCTTGATTATTTCAACACGAACATGCGTCTTATAAGCGACAAGGAGCTTTACAAGGAGCTTTTTGAAACCGAAAACAGACCGATATATACAAAAGTCCGCAATTCCGCTCCGACGTATTACGGAAATCATTCATTTGTCCGCAACTCGCTGATAGCGGACGGATGCGTGATTGAAGGCTCTGTTGAAAACAGCATCCTTTTCAGGGGAGTAAAGGTCGGCAGGGACACCGTTGTTATGAATTCAATACTGTTTCAGGATACGTTCACGGGCGAAAACGTTACGCTCCAGTACGTTGTGACGGATAAGAACGTTGTCGTTCGTGACGGCGTCAGTATTTCCGGTCATCTTACGATGCCCGTCTATATAGACAAGGGCAAAATGCTCTGATAAATTCGGGAGGTTTTATGAAATCTGTATTATTTGCGGGAAGCGAAGCACTTCCTTTTGCGGCAACCGGTGGGCTCGGCGATGTTATGGGGTCGCTCCCGGCGGCGATAAAGGCGGCTCATCCGGAGGCGGATGTCAGAGCCGTTATGCCGCTTTATTCAAAGGTCGGAAAGCAATATCGTGACGAGATGACGTTTGAGAAGAGCATAACGGTCACGCTTGCGTGGAGAAGGCTTTATTGCGGGATATTCTCGCTTGAAAGAGGCGGGGTGAAATGGTATTTTATCGACAATGAATATTATTTCCTCCGTGACAGAATTTACGGCGAGTTCGACGATGCCGAAAGGTTTGCGTTTTTCTCCGTTGCGGTACTTGAACTGATGGGTGCGGAAGGCTTTTTCCCGGAGGTGCTCCATTGCAACGATTGGCAGACTGCGCTCTCCGTCATACTGCTGAAAACAAGATACAATTCCTACTACGGCTATTCCGGCGTGAAGGCGGTATATACGATACATAATATCGATTATCAGGGCGAATACGGTATGGAAATACTCGGCGATGTTTTCTCACTCTCCGATGCGGAAAGCGGGATTGTCGAATATAACGGCAACATAAACCTGACAAAGGGAGCAATAGTCTGCGCGGACTTTGTGACAACTGTCAGCCCTCATTATGCAAAGGAAATTCAGGATGACTATTTTGCGCACGGACTCGGAAACATAACAAGAATGTACAGCGGAAAGATTGACGGTATCATAAACGGAATAGACGTTGCGGCAAACGACCCGAAAACAGACCCCGATATCCCGAAGAATTATTCATGGCGTTCGCTTACCGGAAAAGCCGTATGCAAGGAAGAGCTGCAAAAAATGACGGGACTGAACGTCGATCCCGAAGTTCCGATCGTTGCTATGATATCGCGCCTTGCGGAGCACAAGGGCTTTGATATTGTCCGCTTCGGCATAGACGGAATAATGCAGAACAACAATATTCAGTTTGTTCTTCTCGGCACGGGCGATCCCGATACCGAAAACTTCTTCCGCGGGTTTGCTTCAAGATATCCCGGCAGGGCGGCGGTAATGATAAAATATGACCGCAAGCTCTCAAAGCAGATATATGCGGGCGCGGATATCTTCCTTATGCCGTCCAAAAGCGAGGCATGCGGACTTGCGCAGATGATCGCTTCTCGCTACGGCACCGTTCCCGTCGTGCACGAGGTCGGCGGACTTTATGACACCATAAAGCCATACGGAGCGGGAGGCAACGGCTTTACGTTTGCGGCATATAATGCAGACGATATGGGAAACGTCATTTATCAGGCGACGGAGCTCTATAAGGACAAAGAGGCTTGGAAAAAGCTCGTCCGCAAAATAATGAGAATAGATTTTTCGTGGAACGTTTCGGCAGAGAAGTATGTCGGACTTTACGAAAACGTAATAAATCAATAAAGGCAAAGGGAAAAACACATGGGAAAAGGTAACACAACCACAAAAGCAGACATAAAATCGTTGCTCTCCGAAAAGCTCTCCCGCCATTTCGGCGCGGTTGCGGAGGACGCAACGAAAGCACAGATTTATAAAGCCGTCATAATGAGCGTCCGCGACGCTCTGACGGAAAAGAGAGCAACGTTCAAGCACGCGGTAAAGGCGCAGCAGAAAAAGCGCGTCTACTATATGAGTATGGAATTTCTCATCGGCAGATCGCTTAAAAACAATCTTCTCAATATGGGACTTGAAAAGCAGTACAGAGGCGCTCTGCGCGATATGGGCTTCGACCTTGACGAAATCTATGAGATGGAACCGGATCCCGGTCTCGGAAACGGCGGTCTCGGCAGGCTTGCGGCTTGCTTTATGGATTCTCTGACGACGGGAAATTATCCAGCAACGGGTTTTTCGATATGCTATGAATACGGGCTTTTCCGTCAGAAAATAATCGACGGAAACCAGGTTGAAACTCCCGACACATGGATGCAGAACGGCTCGACATGGCTTGTTCCGAGAACGGATAAGACGTTTCCTGTGCGTTTCGGCGGCAAGGTGAGCGAAAAGTGGGAAAACGGCAGACTTGAAATAGTCCATACGGATTATGACGAGGTTGAGGCGGTGCCTTACGATATGATGATATCCGGCTCCGACTGCGACGCTGTCAGCAATCTCCGCCTCTGGAAGGCGAGCGATATGAGAAATTTCAATATGAAGCTTTTCACACAGGGACAGTACATGCAGGCTGTTGAGGAGAACACAAGTGCAGAGACGCTTTCAAGAGTGCTTTATCCTTCGGACGACCATACCGAGGGAAAACTGCTCCGTCTCAGTCAGCAGTATTTTCTCGTTTCGGCGTCGCTGCAGAATATTCTTTCCGACCATATTGCCGTTTACGGCACGCTTTCAAACCTGCCGGACAAGGTTGCAATACACATAAACGATACCCATCCCGCGCTCTGTATTCCGGAGCTTATGCGCCTTCTGATGGATATATATTCGTTCTCATGGGAAACGGCATGGGACACCGTTGTAAAGACGGTATCATACACAAACCATACGGTTATGCCCGAAGCGCTTGAATGCTGGAACGAAGAGCTGTTCCGTATGCGTCTGCCGAGAATTTATACGATAGTCTGCGAGATAAACCGCAGGCTCTGCGCCGACCTCTGGAATATTTATCCCGGTGACTGGGCGAGAATTTCCCGTATGTCCATTGTGGCAAACGGGCAGGTCAGAATGGCAAATCTTTCTGTTGCGGGATCGCATATGGTGAACGGCGTCTCGAAGCTCCATTCCGAAATTCTCCGTCAGACAGTGTTCCACGACTATTACAAGACGACGCCGGAGAAGTTTACAAACGTTACGAACGGTATAGCGCACCGCCGCTGGCTGTGTCTCGGAAATCCGCTTCTTTCGTCGCTTCTTGACGAAACGATCGGCAGAAAATACCGCAAAAATCCCGAAGCGATAGAGGACTTTCTGAAATTCAGGGACGACCAGTCCGTAATTGACAGAGTCCGCGCAATAAAGCACGAAAACAAGGAGCGTTTTGCGGAGGCTTACTATAAGAAAACGGGCGATAAACTTGATACGCACTCGCTTTTTGACGTTCAGGTCAAGCGTATACACGAATACAAGCGTCAGCTTCTGAACGCTCTGAAAATCGTCGCTCTTTATGACGAAATAAAGAAAAATCCGAATATTTCAATCCGTCCGCAGACGTTTATCTTCGGCGGAAAGGCAGCTCCCGGATATTATCTTGCAAAGGAGATAATCCGCTTTATCTGCATGCTCGGAAAGCAGATCGATAATGACCCCGACGTCAGAGGAAGGCTCAAGGTTGTGTTCCTTGAAGAATATAACGTCAGCCTTGCGGAAATTCTTATGCCGGCAAGCGACATAAGCGAGCAGATTTCTCTTGCGGGAAAGGAAGCAAGCGGAACGGGCTGCATGAAATTTATGATAAACGGCGCGATGACCGTCGGCACGCTTGACGGAGCAAACGTCGAAATGGCGGACGCCGTCGGAAATGATAATATCTATATTTTCGGGCTCACGGCAAACGAGGTTGATGAGCTTTGGAAGAGAGGCTACAATTCGCTGATTTATTATAAGGAAAGCGAGCGCCTGCGCGGCGCAATCGACAGAATCGGCTGCGGTCTTGCCGGAGAGGATTTCTCAAATATTGAAAATTATCTCCTCCATAATCCGGGTGTTTCAGATCCTTATATGTGCCTTGCGGATTTCGATTCGTATTACGCAACGTATAACCGCGCGCTTGACGACTATGACCACAGAGACCTCTGGACAAAGAAAGCAATAACCAATATTGCAAAAGCGGGATATTTTGCGTCCGACAGAAGCATAAAAGAGTATGCGGAAAACATCTGGCATATCGAGCCCTGCAAAATCTGATGGCGGGCTTCGGAAGATACAGTCTTAAAAGAAAAGAACTTCATAAACTGACCCCCTCCGAAGGGAACGGAGGATCTGCGGAGAGAGACGGAAGCATAGAGTTTTCCGTCTCTCTGCCTGCGGAAGTGACGGATTGTTTTCTTTCCGTCCTGTGTGACGACACGGGAGAGGTGAAAAATTTTCCCGTCGACGGCGGAAGGATAATTCTTTCGTGCGATGTGCTTTGCGATGGCAGAGATGACGGTCTTTTCTTTTATAAATTTGCGGTAAACACTCCGCAGGGAAGCTATGAAATCGTCCGCGGCGAGGACGGAATATCCGATACGCTCCGCGACAGACGAGAGGGATTTGACGGTGCATTTGCGCTTACCGTATTCAGAAAGAGAAAAAATCCCCCGACATGGCTTTACGGAGGGATTATCTATCACATATTTGTCGACCGTTTTTTCAGAGGCGGGGACGAACCTTGCAGAGCGGACGCCGTTATGAATGAAGACTGGTATAACGGCATACCGCCGTATGTGAAAAAGTCCGGAGACAGACTGGATAACAACGTTTTCTTCGGCGGCGATCTTTACGGGGTGATAGAAAAATTGCCGTATATATCGTCTCTCGGCATGACTTGTATTTATCTCAGTCCGATATTTGAGGCGTATTCAAACCACAAATACGATACGGGCAATTACGATAAGGTTGACGATATGTTCGGCGGGGAAGAAGCGTTTTCTGCGCTTGTCTCCGAATGTAAAAATTACGGAATAACGCTGATACTTGACGGAGTTTTCAACCATACCGGCGATGACAGCATATATTTCAACCGCACGGGGAAATACGGAGACGGCGGGGCATACAGAGACAAAAACTCGCCGTATTACGAATGGTACAACTTCACGGATTATCCCGAAAAATACGAAAGCTGGTGGGGCATTGACGTTCTGCCGAGGGTGAAAAGCGATACGCCTTCTTATAAGGCATACCTTTTCGGAGAGAACGGAGTCATTCGCAGGCGATTGAGAGAGGGGGTCGGCGGATTCCGACTCGATGTAGCGGACGAGCTTTCGGATGAATTTCTTTCGGAGCTGAAATCGGCGGCGCTGGCGGAAAGAGACGACTGCGTTATCATAGGCGAGGTCTGGGAGAATGCGGCGGAGAAGGTGTCGTACGGCAGGCGGAGGAGATACCTTCGCGGCAAAGAGCTTGACTCTGTTATGAATTATCCGATAAGAACGGCGATTATATCATACCTGCGCGACGGCGACTGCGAAACATTCCTCAAAAACACAGCCGAAGTTTACGGCGAATATCCCGATTTTGCGCAGTCCGCGCTGATGAACATAATCGGCACGCACGATACAATACGCATAATCACCGCGCTTGCCGGCGAGAGTCCGGAGGGTAAAAGTCAGGACGAGAGGGCTGTTTATAAAATGACGGAGGCGCAGTATTCAAAGGGCGTCGGCCTTGTAAAGGCGGCGTATCTCATTTCCAATATGCTGCCCGGCGTGCCTTGCATTTATTACGGAGACGAGATCGGTATGCAGGGCTATTCCGACCCGTTCAACAGAAGACCGTATCCGTGGGGCAGAGAAGATGAAGACCTTCTCGGCTTTTATCGACGCATAGGCGGGATAAGAAAAAACGAAAACGCACTTTTCTGCGGCAAAATGCGGATAGTTTATGTCGACCGTGACATCCTCTGTATTGAGAGAACGGCGGGAGGAGAGCTTCTCTGCGGAATAATCAATCGCAGCTCCGACGAATACGTCTATTCATCGGAATTCACCTCCGAGGAGATGATTTCAGGCTTTGAGGGAAAGAAAATCGTCATAAATCCGCACGGATGTGCCCT
The DNA here is from genome assembly GCA_900544285.1 of uncultured Eubacterium sp. Classification (GTDB taxonomy): domain Bacteria; phylum Bacillota; class Clostridia; order Oscillospirales; family CAG-272; genus CAG-841. The sequence goes on along the minus strand of UQUT01000001.1, from coordinate 227,028 downwards.
TATAAAAACAAAAGACAATAAAAACGAATACGGGGTTTACAGAGCAATATGAAAAGGCTTGCTTTTTTCGGGCTGCTTTTGGCAATTTTGCTTCTTTGCTCGTGCAGAAAAGCGGATATAATTATCCGCACGGATATGTCCGGCGCAAAAACAACGGATTATCCCGCGGAAACCACGGCGTCTGCGCTTGTTACCGATGAAAGCGGAAGCGTCACCGCCGTGCTGAATAAATCCTCGGGCGTGTTTCACCTGTCGCACGACTGTTACCACGCAAGAAGGATGAAAGAAGAAAATCGGCAGATAATAACCGCTTCAGATATTGAAAACTTTATAAAAGAGGGCTATAAGCCCTGCGGAGTATGCTCCGCGGAATATTATTATAAGGAGAATACCGAAGATGATAAATAAGGATTTTGCCTTCGGCGAGAAAATTTTGAGACTTACCGCATATGCGGAAAACGTTATAAGGGTCAGAATTTCGGATAAATTCGAGCCAACGCTTTTTGAGCGTTACGGCATATGGCGCGCTCCGGACGAGAACGCGGGCAAGCTTGCTTCGACAAAAAACGGCGTGCTTTCCGGATTTCTTTATGCGGAATATTCGGAAGGCGTCCTGACATTCTCTTCCGACGCTTTTGAAAGAAAGATAAATCTTGCTTGCGGAGACGCGGGCGAGGTGCGGAAGTATTTTGAGGACAACCTCTGCGGTATGCGTCCGAGCAGGGCGCAGGTCATCGGCGACTATTCCGAATGGGAGAGAAAGACCGTCGATTTTACGAAGGATCCGAAATATTTTTCAATGAAAACGGAAGGCGAGCTGTTTTACGGTCTCGGCGAGAGCAATGAGGACAGACTCGTTCTCAACGGCAAGCCTTATCTTGAAAGAATCGTTTATCAGAAGTGCGAGGTGACCGTGCCTTTCATTATGACAAAGGCGGGCTACGGCGTCCTCTGCAACACGACCTTCTGGCACGGTATTGACGTATGCTCAAAGAGCGAAAACGAGGTTATCTGGTACCTTCCGGACGGCGAAATTGACTTTTTCATCTTTGCGGGCAGAACGCTTACCGATATAAACGAGCGTCTGACGTATATAACCGGCAGACCGATTCTCCTCCCCAAATGGGCATACGGACTTACGTTTGTTGAGCAGTACAACGCCGACCAGTTTGAAGTTATGAGAAATGCGGCGCAGTTCCGCGAGCTGAACCTCCCGTGCGATATGTTCAGCCTTGAACCGGGTTGGATGGCTAAAAAATATGATTTTTCAATCGACAAAAAGTGGAATACCGATCGCTTCTATATCTGTGATTGGATGCGCGGCGGCAAAAAGCCGAGGCCGTATGAATTTACGCAGGCGCTTCTGCGTTACGGCTTCAAGCTGCAGCTCTGGCTTTGCTGTCAGCACGATTTCACGGCTTACGAAGAAAAGCTGGCGGGAAATGATACGGATTTCGGCATTCCCGAATGGTTTGAGCATCTTGAAAAGTTCTGCTTTGACGGCGCGGCTGCGTTCAAGGTCGACCCTTGTCACGTTGTTGACATAACGGACGAAACAAGAACCTATGCAAACGGAAAGAGCGAGCCGGAAATGCACAATCTTATGCAGACGCTCTGCGCAAAGGACATGTATCAGGGCGCGGCGAGATACAGAGGCACAAGACCGATGCATCATTTCTGCGGAGGATATACGGGGTCGGGAGCATACACGGCAATGACAACGGGAGATTCCGGCGGCAAGCTGAAAACGCTTGCGTGGATACTCAACTGCGGTCTGACGGGCATCTCCGCCATGACGTGCGATATGGATATCTATTCAAAGCACACTATTCATTACTGCTTCTTTACTGCCTGGTGTCAGTTGAACAGCTGGGCGGGCTTTGCCCAGCCTTGGTGGGCGGGGGACGAAATGCAGGCATATTTTACGTTCTATGACAACCTCCGTTACAGGCTGATGCCATACATCTATTCAACCTCGATCTACGGAAATATGACGGGTATGCCGACGTGTCGCGCTATGCCTTACGTCACCGATGACGACGAGGTCAAAAACTCCGTTTACGAATATATGTTCGGTGAAGATTTCCTTGTCGGCGCTTTCTCGGACGAGATATGGCTGCCGAGAGGCAACGACTGGATAGACTACTGGACAGGCAAACGCTGTGCCGGCGGTCAGATGATAAAAATCGACATTCCGGAAGGCAAAGGCGGCGCACTTTATGTAAAAGCCGGCGCAATCGTTCCGACGGAGAAGCCGAAACAGTTTACCGACTGCAAGGACGCAGACGAAATAATTCTTGAAATATATCCCTGCGGCAAGTCCGAGCGTGACTTTTATGAGGACGACGGCGTTTCCTTCGGCTATAAGAGCGGAGAAAGAGCCGTTACGAAGATTATCTGCGAGGAAAACGGCTCGTCCGTCAGGATAAACATCGGCAAACGCATAGGAAACTTTGACGGAATGAAGGACATCAGAGTATATCATATAAAGGCTATGTCCGAAAACGCTCCGAAAAAGGTTACGGTTGACGGTAAGAAGGCAGATTTCTCATATGAAAACGGTTATGTCCTATTCGATATGAAGACCTGCGGCAGCGCCGAGATAACATATTGAAATGAATAAAAAACTCCTCTCTTGCGTAGAATTTTTGTGCAAGAGAGGAGTTTTGTTATGAAAAAAATCAAATGGGGTTCACTTATACTTTCAATTTTCATCCCGCTCGCCGTTGGTACGGCGTCGGGGCTTATAGCAAGGGCAGGGGAAGCATACGGGGCGATGATAAAGCCCGAAGGCTCGCCGCCCGCCTGGATATTTCCCGTTGCCTGGACGATACTTTTCGCCCTGATGGGAATATCGTCATTCCTTATTTACAACGCAGATGCAAGCGAGAAGTCAAAGGTGTCGGTGCTTATCGTTTATGCGATTCAGCTTATTGTCAACTTTATGTGGCCGATATTCTTTTTCAGACTCGGCGCATATCTTTTCTCGTTTATCTGGCTTGTGTTGCTTTGGGTGCTCGTGCTGATAATGATATTGAAATTTTACAAAATCAATCGCACAGCTGCATTTTTGCAGCTTCCGTATCTACTCTGGCTTACATTCGCGGGCTATCTGAACCTTTCCGTGTATCTGCTTAACAGATAAGTCAGGAGAACTGCGAATTATAAAGCGCACTGTAAAATCCGCCTTTTTTGAGGAGCTCTTCGTGTGTTCCTTGCTCGGTTATGCTACCGTCGCGGATGACGATTATAAGGTCGGCGTTCTTTATTGTTGAAAGCCTGTGCGCAATAACAAAGCACGTCCTGCCGCGCATAAGCGTCTGCATTGCCTGCTGGATCTGAAGCTCTGTGCGCGAGTCAACGTTTGACGTTGCCTCGTCTAAAATGAGCATCGGAGCGTCGGAGAGCATTGCGCGGGCGATTGTTATCAGTTGCCGCTGACCCTTTGAAATATTTACGCCGTCATCGGAGAGGACGGTATCATAGCCTTGCGGCAGGTGCTCGATGTACGAATCGATCTTTGCCGCTTTTGCCGCGGCGATGACTTCGTCCCGCGTGGCGTTTTCCTTGCCGTAGACTATGTTTTCAAAAACGGTGCCGTGAAAGAGCCAAGTGTCCTGAAGAACCATTGTATAAGCCTTGCGCAGGGAAGAACGGGTGATATTCCGGATGTCTGTTCCGTCAACTGTTATCGTTCCGGAATTTACATCATAAAAGCGCATAAGCAGGTTTATGACCGTAGTTTTTCCTGCGCCCGTCGGACCGACTATTGCAAGCGTTTTGCCGTGTGGTGCCGTTACGGAAACGTCGTGAAGAATAATTTTTTCGGGAGTATAACCGAAGGTAACGTCCGAAAGCTCAACCTCTCCTTCAACGGAGGAAAGCACCTCCGCAGACGGCGCGTCGGCTTTTTCGGGCGTTTCGTCTATTATGCGGAAAACTCTTTCAGCCGCCGCAAATGCGGATTGAAATTCGCTCATAATATTTGCGAACTCGTTTATCGGGCCTGCAAATTTTCTTGAATACTGAACGAACTTTGCAACTCCGCCGAGCGAAATGAAGAAAAGCGTCCCTTCGGCAACCTTTCCGCTCTGCGAAAACATATAGAGTGTTCCGCCGAAAATCATAACAAGAGAAATCGAAAGGTTGTTTATGAAGTTGACGGAGGGACCGAGCGCTGCACCGTAATAATCTGCTTTGTAATAAGCGTCAACGGAGTCCCTGTTGCGCGCGTCAAAGCGTGAGCAGATTTCGTCCTCTCTGTTGTATGCGCGGATGGTCTTTCCGCCTGAGAGCATTTCCTCGGCATAGCCGTTCAGCTCGCCGAGTTTCTGCGACCTCTTGTGAAACAGAGGACGCACTTTTTTTGAGCGGTAGCGCGTAAAAACAATCGAAATCGGCACGGTGATGATGAATACGATTATCAGCGGCCTTGAAATGCGCCACATGAATATCGCCGAGCCGACGACCGTATAAATGCTTGACATGACCTGAACGAGATCGTGCGAGAGGGAGGAATTTACGGTATCGATGTCGTATGATATACGGCTGATTATGTCGCCTGTTGCGTGGGTATCAAAATAGCTCACGGGGAGCGATGTCAGTTTTTCAAAAAGCTGACGGCGCATTGTATAAATTATCTTCTGGCTGAGTTTTATCATAACTACTGCGAGAATATATGATAAGACACCGGAGGCGAGATAGCAGACAAGCATTTTTAGAACGTTTTCCCAGACCGCGGGGAAGTCGACTCCTCCCTCGGCGGAGATTGCATCGATTGCGCTTCCCGAAAATTCCGGTCCCATAAGGGAAAGCTGGTTTGAAAGAAGCGTGATTATTATTGCAAACAAAAACAGGTGCCAATATTTCAGCATGTATCCGCCGAGCCTTAAAATTACGCCACGGCGGGTCTTTTTATCCAGCTTTTGAGACGAGTTTTTATTCGGATTGTTCGTGGTCGGAGGGCCAAAGCCTTTATTCAACGAAAGCACCTCCCATCTGCGAATCGCTTATTTCTCTGTAAACAGGGCATGACGAAAGAAGCTCTTCGTGCGTACCGGAGGCGATTATCTCGCCCTTTTCCATAACGATTATCGTTTCACAGTCCTTGACGGAGCTGACCCTCTGCGCAACCGTTATAAGAGTTGTGCCGTTCATATGCTCTTTGAGCGAACGACGGAGATTGGCGTCTGTTTTGTAATCAAGGGCGGAGGAGCTGTCGTCAAGAATGAGAATTTCGGGCTTTGCGGCGATTGCGCGAGCAATCAGAACACGCTGCTTCTGCCCGCCGGAAATGTTCGTTCCGTGCTGAGAGAGCATATGTCCGTAGCCCTCGGGGAAAGCAGATATGAAGTCATCCGCCTGAGCAATTTTTGCGGCAAAGACTATCTGCTCGTGCGAAATGTTCCTGCCGAAGCGGATATTTTCCTCAATCGTGTCCGCATAGAGAAAGTCGCTCTGCATAGCCGTTCCGAATTTGCCGTAAAGCTCGCTCTGCGGTATCGTGCGTACGTCGCGTCCGCCGATATAAACTGCGCCGCAGGAAACGTCATAAAAGCGCATAATCAGCTTGATAAGAGTCGATTTCCCGCTTCCCGTCGCGCCGATTATTCCGAGCGAGCTGCCTTTTCCTATGTCGACGGAAATATTGCTCACGTCATCTTTTACGCCTGCATATGAAAAGCAGACGTTTTTAAGCGAGACAAACGGCGCTTTTTCCGCGCACGGACATTCGTCCTCGCTTTTGAGGGTGAGGTCGTTTTCCGTATCTATGACCTCGGCAATTCTCCTTGCGGAAGCCGAGCTTTTTGTATACATAACGAAGATTCTTGTCACACTCATCATTGCCATGGAGATGAGCGTGAAATACTGCATAAAAGCAATGACGGTTTCCGGATCGGATTTTCCGCCCTGAACGCGCGCCGCGCTGAAAGCAATGACCGCGACTATGCCGAGATTCATCAGCACCGTCATCACGGGGTTGACCGCGCCCATGGTTATTCCCGCACGCTGTTCATCTGATACGAGCTTGCGGTTTACCTTGTCAAAGCGATTATGCTCGTGTTCGGATTTCGAAAGCGCTTTTATAACGCGTATGCCCTGCGAATCCTCGCGGACAACGCGAACCATTTTGTCAACAGAGGACTGAACCCTTATATAAAGCGGAATACCTTTTTTTGATATGAAATACACTGTTACGAAAATAAACGGCAGGACGGCTATCATCGCAAGGGCAAGGTAACTGTCCATTATAAGGGTTATGGCTATACCGCCGAAGAGAAGTATCGGCGCGCGGACGCCCATCCGCTGAATCATGTTTACAAAGTGATGAAGATTGTATGTATCTGTCGTTATTCTTGATTCGAGTGACGGAATCGTGAAGGCATCTGTCTGTGCGGGGGAGAGACGCATTGTTTTTGAAAAAAGGTCGTGGCGCAATGCCTCGGCAAAGCTACTCGCCGTTTTTGCCGCCATTCTGTTTGCGCATATATTGCATAAGCACGCAACTGCCGCAAAGGCAACCATCATAAGTCCCCACAAGACTATGCTTTTTATGTTTTCCGTTGCGACAACGTCACGCAGAATCCGGCTGAGTATATAGGGAAGTGCAAGCTCTGCGAGCGTGCCGAAAGTCTTTATTGAAAGTCCGATACCCATTCTTCCGTAGAAAGGTTTAAGATATCTTGACATAAATTTCATTTTGAGATTCCTTTCGTAAAAACCCCGCTTGGAAGCGGGGTTTTGCGATTATTTCTTTGATTTTTCAAGCATTTCCGACACTTCGCGCGAAAGTGAAAGAATATATCCGTCAAGCGTGCCGAAATCGTCCGGAGAACGGAGCGTTAAAGTGCCTCCGAGTCCGGCTGTGCAGGGGAACGCAAGTGAAACGGAAACGTTGCCCGCACCGTCATCCGAGACGTTCGGATAACCTTCTCCGTATATTGAGGCGAAAATCATCGCCTCGAACACGCACTCCGGCGCAAGCTGACAAATGCTGTTTTCATTGACTTTGAGTTTGCTTTTGGCACGGGCGGTCGCCGTGATTGCGTCCTGGCACTCATCATAGGTGACAAAAAGAAAAACTCTGCCGTCATCCGACGCCCGCGCGGCGGCGTATATAGCTCTGCTTATGAGAAACACGGTGCTGCACGGGGATATCGTGCAATAACGGTTTGCGGCAACGCTTCTGTCCGTTTCGACATGAATTGTATATCCGAGCGAACGGAATGCGCCGCCGAGATGAGCGGAAAACGGGCGGATGATGTTTTCGATGTCAAATGTCTGAACTCTGTCGTCAAGCCCGTTGCCTATTTTTGCGATGAATCTGTCAATGTCGCCATAAAGCCTGTTTGTGCGGCGGTCTTTAGGCAAAAACTTTGTAAAGCCGAAAAGCTCCGCCGCGGAAGATTCAATAATCTGCTGTTGAGCTTCCCGTGTATCTCCGAACTGGAGGGTCGGGAAGAAAAGAAACGAGAGAAAATTATCGTTTTCGACGGCTTTTCTCAAAACAAACGAGCGGTGATAAGGCTCGATTTCGCCAAAACTCGCGAAATCCGCTTTCCCGCAAAGCACATCATCAGGATCGACAATGTGAGGAGCGACTTTGGCTCCGCACCTTACAAGCGGAAGATACCTTCGTGCGCTTTCGTTTTTATAAATTACTTTCCCGCTTTCGTCTGCGACGATAGCGGGAAAGGGTAATGATGAAAACAATTCACATGATATCTGCAAAGGAATTCACCACCCGAAAACGGTCAAATACTGTGGACTTTGCCGTTGAAGTATGCGTTTTCGGAGTCAAGAGCGTGCAACTTTGCCTTTCTTGCCTCAAAAAACTTGACGGCAACCTGTTCAAACAGTGCGTATGTCAAAACGTCCTCGTCCTGAATTGCCCAAGGCTTGACTTCTTCGCGGAGCTTTTCAAGCTCGGGTTTGAGCATGTCGGCGGGGCGGCAGGTTATCGGCTTTTCGTCTCCGATAATCTTCTTTCTGAATTCGGGAGAGATTTCAACGGGAGTTTTGCCGTATTCGCCGCGAACGATTCCCTTGAACTCTTTTGTAACCATCTTGTAGCGTTCGCCGCCGATAACGTTGAACACCGCCTGTGTGCCGACAATCTGCGAGCTGGGCGTTACGAGCGGAGGATAGCCCGCGTCTCTGCGGACGTTCGGAACTTCCGCGAGAACGTCGGAGAGGAGTTCGCTCTTTCCCGCCTGTTTGAGCTGGGAGATGAGATTTGAGAACATTCCGCCCGGAACCTGATAACGAAGCGTGTTTACGTTTACTTTAAGCACCTTCGGGTCGAGGAGACCGTCTTTGATGAACTGCTCGCGCACCTTTGTAAAATGGTCGGCAACGGGCTGGAGTTCTTCAAGGTCGAGCCCCGTATCGTATTCCGTTCCGGCAAGAGCGGCAACGAGAGACTCTGTGGGTGGCTGGCTCGTTCCCATTGCGAGGGGAGAGATTGCCGTGTCAACTATGTCACACCCCGCTTCGATAGCCTTGAGAAGCGTCATAGAAGCAAGACCGGAGGTGTAATGCGTGTGAAGCTCGACGGGAACAGAGACTGTTTCTTTGATCTTCTTTACAAGGTCATATGCCGCATAAGGCGTCAGAAGTCCTGCCATATCCTTTATGCAGATGGAATTTGCGCCCATGCCTTCAAGCTGCTTTGCGTACTGTGCAAACTTTTCGTTTGTATGAACGGGGCTTGTCGTGTAGCTGATAGCTGCCTGAACGTGTCCACCCTCTTTGATTGTGGCTTTGATAGCCGTTTCAAGGTTGCGGGGATCGTTGAGAGCGTCGAAAATTCTGATGATATCTATGCCGTTCGCGATCGACTTCTGAACGAAGTACTCAACAACGTCGTCCGCATAGTGACGGTAGCCGAGAATGTTCTGACCTCTGAAAAGCATCTGGAGCTTTGTATTCTTGACAGCCGCTCTTATCTTGCGCAGTCTGTCCCAGGGGTCTTCGCCGAGGAAGCGGATGCATGCGTCAAATGTCGCGCCGCCCCATGCTTCAAGGGAATAATAACCGACCTTATCCATCTGCTCAAGGATCGGAGCCATCTGATCCATCGTCATTCTCGTTGCGACGAGCGATTGGTGAGCGTCACGGAGGACGGTTTCACAAATTTTAACTTTAGCCATATTTACACCTTAATTACCTTTCAATTATTTGAACAGGGCAAGGAATACTCCCGCCGCGATAGCCGAGCCGATAACGCCTGCGACGTTCGGTCCCATAGCGTGCATAAGAAGATAGTTGTCCGGATTTTCCTCTCTGCCGACCTTCTGCGCAACACGTGCAGCCATGGGAACGGCTGAAACGCCTGCCGCACCGATAAGCGGATTGATCTTTCCGTGAGTTATCCAGCACATGAACTTGCCGCCGAGAAGTCCGCCGACAGTTGAAAGCATAAACGCGCAAAGACCGAGAGCGATTATCTTAAGAGTGTCGATGGCGAGGAAGTTTTCCGCGCTCGCCGTCGCGCCGACGGAAACGCCGAGGAATATCGTAACGATATTCATAAGCTCATTCTGAGCGGCTTTTGAAATTCTGTCCGTAACGCCGGAGACTGTCAGAAGGTTTCCGAACATGAGGAAGCCTATAAGCGGAGCGGCGTCCGGGAGTATTATTGAAACAAGGATTATAACGATTATCGGGAATGCAATGAGCTCCAGCTTTGAAACCGGGCGGAGCTGCTCCATTTTTATGGCGCGCTCCTTCTTTGTTGTCAACAGCTTCATTATCGGCGGCTGAATCATAGGAATCAGCGCCATATATGAATATGCGGCAATGGCGATTGCGCCGAGCAGGTGAGGAGCAAGAATCTTTGTCACAAGGATTGCCGTTGGACCGTCAGCTCCGCCGATGATACCGATAGCCGCCGCTTCTTTGTCCGTAAATCCGAGGAGAAGCGCGCCCGCAAAAGCAGCGAATACGCCGAGCTGTGCCGTTCCGCCCATAAAGAGGCGCTTCGGGTCTGCAATGAGGGGAGAGAAGTCCGTCATCGCGCCGACGCCGAGGAATATCAGCGAGGGATAAATTCCGAGCTTGACTCCGAGATAAAGAAAGTCTATAAGGTTGCCTTTCTTTACGACGTCGAGTATGGAAAATTCAGCGTCGCCAATGAAAAGCTCCGAATGGAAAAGGTTTGCGCCTGGAATGTTCGCAAGGAGCATACCGGCTGCGATCGGCAAAAGGAGCAGAGGCTCAAAGCCCTTGACAACCGCGAGATATACAAGCACGCCGATGATGACGTACATTATAAGGGTTTTTATGAGAAGACTTGTATTACCTTGAAAAAGGTGAAGACCCGTCGATTCCCATATTTTTTCGAGAAATTCAATCAAGAATGTTCACCTCCGTTTTTCATATTCGGCTGAAAATTCAGGAGAGCGAAACGAGGAGGTCGCCCGTTTTTACGGTCGAGCCTTTTGCGATGGCGTATGCAACTGTGCCGGATTCGGGCGCTGTGATTTCGTTTTCCATCTTCATGGCTTCAAGCACGCAGAGAACGTCGCCTTTCTTGACGGTCTGTCCTGCTGCGACATTCATTTTAAGTACCGTGCCGGGCATGGGGGCGTTGACCTTGACTTTTCCGCCGGCGGGTGCCTGAGCGGGAACCGCTGCGGGTGCGGGCGCCGCCGTGACAACGGGAGCAGGCGCTACTGCGGGCTGAGTTGCTGCGGGAGCGGAAATACCGCCGTTTTCTTCGACGGTCACGTCATATATTTTTCCGTTTACGGTTACTGTGTATCTTTTCATTATTATATCCTCCGAAAATTATATTCTTTTCTTGAACGAAACCACTCGGAAGCTCTCCGGCGATTTTCCTTCGAAAGCCGCTATGGCGGCAACTATTGCGGCGACTGTGTCGCTCTCGTCTTCTTCCGCCACCGTATTCTGAACGGGAGCGGGAACGGGAACCTCGGGCTCTGCAGGCACTTCTGTCTTCTCGGTCTTCTTTCCGCTTATGGCGGAGAAAATCGGGATAAGAATTTTGAGAACGATGTAAAGTATTGCGATTATTCCGAGCACCATAAGCATGCCGAGACCGAGCGTCTGAAGTCCGATACCGACCGCATTGTCGATCATGAGAAGTACAGGCATTGAGAATACCTCCTTATGCGAACATTTCAAGCGCGGAAGCTACTCTTGCGCGAAGCTCCGAAGCTTCGATTATATCGTCAACGTAGCCCTTCTTTGCGGCTTCAAGGGGAGATGCATTCTCATCTGCCCATTTTGCGGCGATTTCGTCAACCTTTGATTCGTCATATACCTCTCCGAGAAATTCAACCGCGGAAACGGGATTCATCGGGGATATTTTTGCGCGGTCGAGCGCGAGGACAAAGTCTGCGCCGAGCGCCTTTGAGCCGAGAACGGAATATGCCGTTCCGTAGGCTTCGCCCGTTATGACTGTCACCTTGCGGGCCGACGCCGAATATGCCATGGCAAGCTCTGCGAGTTTACCGGCAACGCCGCCGATTTCTATTTTATCCGTCGTGCCGACGCCGACGCCGTCCACAAGAGTGACGACGGGGACGTCGATGGTGCGACAGAGCTTTATCAATTTTACTGCCTTTTCGCAGGCACCGGGACACATTTTGCCGTCCTTGAAAGACGGATTGTTTGCGATGACACCGCAGACCCTGCCGTTCATCGAGGCAAGACCGACCGTCATCTGCGGAGCGCGTTTTGCGAAAAGCTCCGTAAAGCTGCCTGCGTCAAAAAGACTTCCGATGACAGAGTGAACGTCATATTTCGGATTTTCAAATACGGAAGCGTCGAACGCTCTGTTGCCGTCGTCCGAAGTTATCATTTCGGGAGTGAAATATCTGCAAATCGCTCTTGCGGCAAGACAGGCGGAGGTGTCATCGGTTGCAGTAATAGCCGAAACGCCTGTTTCCGCGAGCTTTGCCGGCTTGCCGAGAGTTTTGTCCTCAAGCATTGAGGAGGGGACAACATAAAGAGAGCCTGTCTTTTCTGCGACTACTATCACGTCGCAAAGGGAAGCGGCAACTGCGCCTGAACCTCCGCAAGGACCGGAGACGACTGCAACCGTCGGGATTACGCCCTTGCAGAACGAGAGCGCGGATATGACTTCTCCGCAAGCGTTGAGAGCGTCCGAGCCTTCATCGATCTTTGCGCCTGCGCTGTCAAAAACGCCGATTACGGGGGCGTTCGCCTCTATTGCCATATCAATGATTTTGCAGATTTTCTTTGCGTGCGCCTTGCCCATCGCTCCGTGCAGACGGGAATAATCCTGCGAGAATGCGAACACGAGCATTCCGTCAACCGCGCCGTAACCCGTTACAACGGGACAGAACTCCTCGCCGTCGCCGATGAAAGCGCCAACCTCGGCGAAAGTTCCTTCGTCGAAGATAACGTCCATACGGGCACGGGCTGTCAGCTTTCCGGCTTTTTCGAGCTCGGCTGAGGCTTCCGAATGGCGTGCGTTGATTATTTCGCGCAATTCTTTGGTGTTTTGTGCCATAATTTATTTCCTTTCATTGCTTTGAAATGATTTTGCATTTTAGTCGGGACCAATCTATCCCAACATACATACGTATAGTATAACATAATATAAGAAAATATCAAGAGAAAAACGCAAAAAAATGCGTCCGGAAATCTTTCCGGACGCGCTTTTTTATTACTTTTTGAGCTTCTTTACGATCTCTTCCGTATCGGAGGCTATCATAAGCTCCTCGTTTGTCGGAAGGAGGTAAACGAGAACCTTGGAATTATCTGTCGAGAGCTTGACCGTGTTCGGCTGACGGAACATTTTTGCGTTGAGCTCCGTATCGATTTCGATTCCGAAATACGTCATATCCTTGCAGACTCTCTCTCTGAGCTCGGGGTTGTTTTCGCCCATACCTGCCGTAAATACGATGGCGTCGAGTCCGTCCATTGCGGCTGTGAATGCGCCGATGTATTTCTTTACCTGATATGCGAGAATGGAAGCTGCGAGATATGCGCGATGGTTGCCTTCGAGAATTCCTTTCTCGATGTCGCGGCTGTCGGAAGAGTAACCCGAAATGCCGAGGAAGCCGCACTTTTTATTCATAAACTCGCTCATCTCGTCGGGAGTGAAGCCCTCTTTTTTCATTATATAGGTAACGATTGCGGGGTCGATAGAACCGCAACGTGTGCCCATTTCAAGACCGTCGAGAGGCGTGAATCCCATTGTTGTATCAATGCACTTGCCGCCATTTACAGCAGATATAGATGAACCGTTGCCGATGTGGCAGGTGATGATCTTTGTCTCTTCGACGGGCTTGTCGATCAGCTTTGCCATCTCTTTTGCAACGAAGCGGTGAGATGTGCCGTGCGCACCATAGCGACGGATTTTATATTTTTCGATCATTTCATAGGGAATGGGGTAGGTATATGCGTATTCGGGCATTGTCTGATGGAATGCCGTATCGAAAACGAGCACCTGCGGAGTGTTCGGCATAACAGCCGTGCAACCTTCGATTCCCATGAGGTGTGCGCCTGTGTGAAGCGGGGCAAAGTCGCGGCAGAGCTCGAGCTTTTCGAGGACTTCGGGAGTTACAAGGCAGCTTTCAAAGAAGTAAGGGCCTCCGTGGACAACACGGTGACCGACTGCTTCGATTTCGCTCATGTCCTTTATGCAACCGAATTCGGGATTTGTCAGATACTCAACGACGGTCTTCATTGCGACGGCGTGATTGGGCATTGCAATTTCATTTTTGATTTTTGTTCCGTCTGCGAGCTTGTGCTCAATGATACCGTCAATACCGATTCTTTCGCAGATACCCTTGGAGAGAACCTCGGCGGTTTCTGTGTTGAAAAGCTGATACTTAAGAGAAGAGCTTCCCGCGTTTACAACAAGTACTTTCATTTTTTGTTTTTTCCTCCGTTCCCGCTTGATTATGATTGAACTAAGCGGTATAATAAATTCATACAAAAGTTATTATACATCAGCTTTCGCTCGATTGCAACCCTATTTTTCCCTGAAAAAGGAGTTTTTTATGAAGATTTGCGCCGTCATATGCGAATACGACCCTTTTCACAGAGGTCACGAATATCAGATAGCGGAGCTTAAGCGCAGAGGATACAGCGTCATTGCCATAATGAGCGGCTGCTTTACCCAGCGCGGAACGGCGGCTGTCATTGACAAATACAAGAGGGCAAGGTCTGCCGTTATGAGCGGGGCGGATGTTGTTTTTGAACTTCCGTTTCCGTTCTGCGCCTCCGGCGCGTCGACTTTCGCCCTTGGCGGAGTGCGGATTGCGGAGAAGCTCGGTATAGTCGATGCGCTTGCGTTCGGAAGCGAAACAGGCGATACGGAGGGGATAAAATCCGTTGCCGGAAATATGCTTTCGGACGAATATTCGGCAGTGTTTGAGAAATCAAAGCAGGTCTACGAAAGCTATTCTCAAAGGCGGATATCGGCATATGAAAGCGTTTACGGAAGAACTCCCGTGCTTGAAGGCTCAAACGACCTCCTTGCGCTCGAATATGTCAAGGCGATAATAAAAACAGACTCAAAAATCATTCCGCTTGCGGTAAAAAGAGAAGGACAAGCATACGGAAAAACGGAGGGCGAAGGCTTTCTCTCCGCGTCGTCCGTGAGAAAAATGATATTTTCCGGCGACAGGGATGGCATAAAATCTGCCGTGCCGCCGGCGTCGGCAGAGGAGATAATTTCGTCTCTGGACGATGGGAAAATCGCAAGGACGGATAAGCTGTTTCTCCCTTATGCAGCAAAATTCCGTGCTGAAAGTATACAGTCGCTCAGGGGAACCGCCGAGATGACGGATGAGCTCTGCGGAAGGCTTATAAATTCCGCAAAAGAGTCGACCGATTTTGCATCTCTCGTTTTGGGAGCGCAGGCAAGGCTTTATTCGGAGTCACGCGTGCGCCGTGCCATGCTGTTTTCGCTTCTCGGCGTGCGTGCGGACGAGATAAATGAGCCGATGTTCACAGTCCTCCTCGGTGCGGGAAAAGAGGGCAGAAGGATACTTTCGATGATTAAAAAATCAACCGATCTTCCGATAATCACAAAGCCTGCGGATTACATTCTCTGCGGAGATGACGTCATATCGGGTTTTGAACTTCTTCTCCGCGCGGAGGCTCTCTGGACGCTCTGCCTTGACCGCCCGTCCGCCGCCGGCGAGCTTATGAAAAGAAATCCGTTTATATCCGAATAGATGATTGTCGTTAGCAGCTCGTTTGCCGAAAAAAGCAAACGGGCTGTTTTTGTGTCGAAAAACGCCTTGCGAGCGTAAAATATCGTAACGGATATGTTCGGAGGCGATGATGGTTTTTTATAAATATCACGGTTGCGGAAACGACTTTGTACTGATTGACGAGGTCAAAAATGCTGATTACAGGTCGCTTGCCGTAAGAATGTGCGAAAGACGGCGGGGGATAGGAGCGGATGGGCTTATCGTCTGCTCTCCGCGCCCGCCGTCGATGAGAATTTTCAACAGCGACGGAAGCGAGGCAAGTATGTGCGGCAACGGCATCCGTTGCGCCGCAAGATATTTTGCAGATACGGGCGTTGTTTCGTCCGAAAAAATATCAATACGCACGCTGGACGGAACAAAGACTGCGGAGCTTTGCGAAGGGGGAAATGTCACAATCGACATGGGAGAGGCGCACTTTGGCTTTGCGGGCGGCTTTTGCAAAACATACATACCGGACGGCAGAAAGGTGCTTTTTTATGAGGCATTTATCGGCTGTGCACACGCAGTTGTTTTTTGCGATGACATATATAGGGAACTGCTTTTCGGCACGGCGGAGAAACTCAGTGGTTGCGAGCTTTTTCCGCAGAAAATAAACGTTGACCTTGTCCGTATCGACGGAAGAGATGAGCTGACGGTCAGAACGTTTGAGCGGGGCGCGGGATATACTGCGGCTTGCGGCACGGGAGCTTGCGCTGCATACGCCGTTGCAAGAAAGCTCCGCCTTTGCGACGAAGATGTAACGATTCATTTTGAGCTCGGTGATCTGCGCGTCTTCGGCGGCGAAAAAATAAAGCTCTGCGGAGGAGCGGAGCTTGTCTTCAAGGGGGAATGGGAAGAGATATGAAAGGAACATATACTGCGCTTGTCACGCCGTTTTCGGACGACGGCGTTGATACAAAAAAGCTCTGCGAGCTGATCGATTTTCAATATAAAAACGGGGTGGACGGTGTTGTCTTGCTCGGCACGACGGGCGAATCGCCGACGGTCTCCGAAATGGAAGCGGATGAGATAATATATGAAGGGCTGAAGGCAGCGGAGGGAAAAATCGACGTTGTCATCGGTTGCTCATCGAACAGCACGGCTGAGGCTCTGAAAAAATGCAGGCGCGCAGCATCGCTCGGGGCGGAAAAGCTGCTCGTGCTGACCCCTTATTACAACAAGACAAACAAGGAAGGAATGCGACGCCATTTTCTGACCGTTGCAGACGGAGCGGGAACGAAAATAATCATTTATAACGTTCCGTCGCGCACGGGGTGCTCTGTCGATGCCGAAACGCTCACCGAGCTTTCAGCGCACGAAAATATCATCGGAATAAAGGAGGCGAGCGGGAACGTTTCGTATGCCGTGAGCATTTCGCCATTGATTTCGGATGACTTTTTTATGATGAGCGGTTGCGACGATCTGACGGTTCCCCTTATGGCAATCGGCGCGTCAGGGGTGATATCCGTCGCGTCGAATATAGTGCCTGCAAGGGTCAGCGATATGACAGGCGCTTTTCTTTCGGGCGATGCGCAAAGGGCGAGAAAGATACAGATAAGCCTTCTGCCGCTTATATCCGCGCTTTTTTCGGAAGTCAATCCGATACCAGTCAAAACGGCGATGAACATTATGAAAATGAATGTCGGAGAATTTCGGTTGCCGCTCTGCGAGATGTCGGCGGAAAAAAGAAAAATACTTGAAAGCGCTATGCGCGCGGAGGGGCTTATATGACGGGAAAGGAAATATCCGAGAAGATCAAAAGGTCGGAAAAGAAAACGCCGGTAAAGGCGTACATATCGTCGGCCGTAAAGCCATACCTCCCAGGGTGCAGGGTGTTCGGAGAGCGGGGACTTTTTGTGGCGTTCGGCGCGTGGGAAGACATGGAAAAAAGTCTTTCCGAGCAGGCGGGAATCATATATGATGCGGAGATAGAAGTCGTGTCCAGAAAAACCGCTCTGGGCATGGCGGATCTGTTGTCGTTTGATGCCAGAATCGAACCCGGAGCATTTGTCCGCGAGGGAGCGGAGATAGGCAAAGGCGCCGTTATTATGCACGGCGCAATCATAAATTCGGGAGCCGGAATCGGCGAGGGAGCGATGATAGATATGAACGCCGTCGTCGGATCGTGCGCCGAGATAGGAAAAAATGCGCATATCGGTGCCTGCGCCGTCGTTGCGGGGGTGTTGGAACCACCGTCGGCAGTTCCGGCAAGAGTTTGTGACGGTGCGCTCGTCGGGGCGGGGGCGGTAATACTCGAAGGTGTGACTGTCGGGGAGAACGCAGTTGTCGGAGCGGGAGCCGTAGTTACCCGCGACATTCCGCCTTTTGCAATCGCAGTCGGCGTTCCGGCGAGAGTAATCAGCGAAAAAACACCGGACTTTGCAAAAGCGGATATAAACGGTGACCTGAGATGACGGCAAAGGAACACAGGCGTGTGCTGCACCGCCTTGCCGAGGAAGGCTTTTGCGAATTCGAAACGAAAAAATATGTATTGAATGCGCTGAAACCTCTCGGCTGCGAGGTTTACGAGATCGGCGAAACGGGCGTTATCGCTTATTTTGACTTCGGAAAAAGCACAGCCTCCGCTTTTAGGGCTGAGATGGACGCTTTGCCCCTGCAAGAGAGGACAGGGCTTGGATTTGCTTCTGAAAACGAAGGCTTTATGCACGCCTGCGGTCACGACGGGCATATGGCGATACTGCTTGAATTTGCGGAGAGGGTGCCTTTTGAGGGGGCTTTGTGCAACGTTATGTGCGTTTTTCAGCCTGCCGAGGAGAAGCGCGGCGGGGCGGAAACAATCGTCTTATCGGAGGAGTATAAACGTCTCAAACCGGACAGAGTGTTTGCCATTCATCTGCGACCGTGGCTTGAAAAGGGGAAACTCTTTTCCAAAGCGGGGGCGATATGCGCGGGATCGTCGGAGATCGAAGCGACTTTTCCGGGTGATGCCGTGCATATTACTGAGCCTCGCTATTCGGATGCGATCGAAAAAGCGGCGAGGTTTTATCTGAACGTAAAAACGGCAGAAAAGGAGATATTTCTTCGTTTCGGGAAAATGATGTGCGGAACGGCGGGAAACGTCACGCCGCTTTCGGCGGAGCTTTTCGGAACGGCGAGGTATTTTTCGCAGGACGAAAGGAAAAAATGCGAAAGTCTGCTCTCGGCGGCTGAAAACTACGGCGGGACTTACAAGATGACAGAATATGCACCGCCTGTCATAAACGATGAGGAGCTTTTCCGTCTTTCGGGGTGCGGGACGCTTAGGGAGCCATTGCTCTGCGCGGACGATTTCTCCGTTTACGGCTTGCGTGGCGCGCGGGCGCTCTATATGCTTCTCGGAACAGGGGAGACTCCGCCGCTTCACAGCCCGTATTTTGACTTTGACGATGATATTCTGTCCGTCGGAACGGAGAAATTTATCGCGCTCTGCAAAAACGAAAAAATCAGCAGTACTGTATAGTTGATTGCAAATAAGTGCTTGAAATATGTGCTAAAAAGCGCAATGTTCTTTTGAAACGCGTTGTGTTTTAGCACTCAACTTCATCAAGTGCTAATCTTTTTACAATTCGTTAACAAAAAACGCTATAATTTTTTCTCCTTGTGTGATACTATGATTACGCTGAAAGAAAAACAGCATACAAATAAATCAGAACAGCAAGAAGGAGGAATTATTATGCTTGAACTGATACCTTTTATTTCAAATAACAGAATGGGAAATTATGATCCTTTCAAAGACATTGAGAGCTTTGAAAAACACTTTTTCGGTACGGACAGAATATCCTCTTTTAAGACGGATATAAAGGATAACGGCGATGAATATCTTCTCGAAGCGGATCTTCCGGGATTCAAGAAAGAGGATATTGAGGTCGGACTTGAAAACAACTATCTCACAATAAAGGCGGAGAGAAAGAACGAGACCGAGGATAAGGATAAGAAGGGCAGATACATCCGTTGCGAAAGAAGTTACGGATCGTTTGCAAGGAGCTTTGACATCTCCGATGTCGACGCCGACAAGATCACAGCCGTATATGAAAACGGCGTTCTTAGGCTGACCATGCCGAAGAAGGAAAAGAACGTCCCGGCGCAGAGAAAGCTTGAAATAAAATAAGCAACTGGGAAAGAAATGCGCGCCTTAGCAGGCGCGTTTTTTCTTTGTATTGACAAGGAAAAAAATGTGTGATATATTGTTTTCAGTAAGTATGAAAGGACGAAAAAACATGTCACAGTCGATTGAAGAAATCAAAAACAAAAAAGCCTTTATATGCGATATGGACGGCGTGATTTATCACGGAAACCGTCTCCTTCCAGACGTTCACGAATTTGTTGACTGGCTTTACAAAAACGAAAAACAATTTCTCTTTCTCACAAACAGCAGCGAGCGCTCGCCGAGGGAGCTTTCGCAAAAGCTCAAGCGAATGGGACTTGATGTGAGCGAAGATCATTTTTACACGAGCGCGCTTGCCACGGCGTCATTTCTTTCAAGTCAGAAGCCGGGGTGTAGCGTATATGCAATAGGCGAGCCGGGACTTGTAAACGCGCTTTACGAAGCGGGGCTCAGTATGAACGATTACAATCCCGATTACGTTGTTTTCGGCGAAACAAGGGCGCTCAATTACGAAAAAATAGAGCACGCAGTTCAGCTTGTCCTTGACGGGGCAAAGCTTATAGGCACGAACTCCGATATGACGGCTCCGGGCGAAAACGGGATAATTCCCGCCTGCCGCGCGCTCATTTCTCCCATAGAAATGGCAACGGGCAAAAGGGCGTATTTCATCGGAAAGCCGAACCCGCTTATCATGCGCCATGCGCTCAAAAAGCTCGGTACTCATCGCTCGGAAACAATTATCATAGGCGACAGAATGGATACCGATATAATTTCCGGTATAGAGAGCGAGTTTGATACAATTCTCGTTATGAGCGGCGTTACCGCCATAAGCGATATAGGAAAATTCCCGTACCGTCCGACATATGTTATGAAGGGCGTCGGCGAGATTGCCGAACTCGGATGAAAAAAACTCTTTCGGCGATACTTTTTGTCGCCATGCTTTCGGTACTCTGCTCGTGTTCCAAAACCGAAAAAAGATATACCGCAACAAGCTTTGAATACTTTGATACCGTTACGAATATAGTCGGCTATGCGGCGTCCGAAGAAGAATTCGATAATACGAAAAAATATATATTTTCCGAGCTTGAAAAGTACCATCGATTATACGATATTTACAACTCATATGACGGAATTGCAAATATAAAAACAATAAACGAATCGCGTAGCCCCGTAAAGGTTGACGGCGATATAATCAATCTCATTGAATACGGGAAAAACATATATTCGCTGACGGACGGAAAGACGAATATCGCAATGGGCGCGGTGCTTTCAATCTGGCACGACTGCCGCGAGGACGGCACTCGTTTGCCGGAAAGAAAAGAGCTTCTTTACGCATCGGAGCACTGCAATCCGGACGACATAGTCATTGATAAAGCAAGCGGCACGGTTTTCCTTTCGGACGAAGAAATGAGCATTGACGTCGGAGCGTTGGCAAAGGGCTATGCCGCCGAAATGGTGGCGGCTTCACTCAGAAAAAAGGGAATTTCGGGTTATCTGATAAGCATAGGCGGCAACGTTTGCGCCGTCGGAGCAAAGCCCGACGGAAAACAGTGGACAGTCGGCATAGAAGATCCGTTCGGCGATGGCTTTTGCGAGACTGTCGGCGTTTGCGATGTGTCGGTTGTCACGAGCGGTTCATACCAGAGATATTTTGAGCTTGACGGCGTTCGTTATCACCACATAGTCGACCCGGACACGCTTTTTCCTGAAAACAGATTTGTTTCCGTGACTGTCATTTCCGGTAACTCCGCGCTTGCGGACGCACTTTCAACCGCACTTTTCAACATGAATATCGAACAGGGAAAGGCTCTCGTCGCCTCGCTTGAAGACACGCATGCAATGTGGTTAACGGCGGATGGAGAAAAGCTCTGCTCGGATGGTTTCAAAGAATTTATCAAAGACAATTGAACGGCAAAAAGCCTCCGGAAAAACCGGAGGCTTTTTCATTTTATTTCTCACATTTTTTCCTGTTCTGCGGCGTTTAGAATTATCGATGTCAGAATATCGGAGATGATCTCCATTGCTTCGCAGGAAGCGAATTCAAATCTTGAATGGAAGTTTTCGCCGCCGGTGCAGAGGTTGGGACAGGGAAGTCCCATAAACGAGAGTCGGGCACCGTCCGTGCCGCCGCGGATGGGAACGATCTTCGGCGTTATGCCGTTGTCAGCCATAGCAGTCTTTGCACGGTCGACTATGAACATATTCGGCTCGATTTTTTCCTTCATATTATAGTATGAATCATGGATTGCAAGCTCAATTGTGCCGTTGCCGTATTTTTTGTTCAGAGCGTCCGCAATTTCGGCAAACTGTGCCTTCTTTTCCTCAAATTTTGCTCTGTCGTGGTCGCGGATTATATAGCGCAGCTCGGCTTTTTCAATTCCTCCGGAGATGGATGAAAGATGATGAAAGCCTTCATAACCTTCCGTTTTTTCCGGAACCTCGTCTGCCGGAAGCATAGCGTTGAATTCGCAGGCGATAGTCGACGCGTTCTTCATTTTGTCCTTTGCCGAGCCGGGGTGAATTGATACGCCGTTCACCTTTATATGCGCGCCTGCGGCGTTGAAGTTTTCGTATTCGATTTCGCCGAGGGTGCCGCCGTCGACGGTATATGCGTAATCCGCAGCAAAGCCGGCGACATCAAAATGATTTGCCCCTCTACCGATTTCTTCGTCCGGCGTGAAGCCTATTTTAACGGTGCCGTGAGGCTTGCCGGAGGCAATTATCTTTTCGACAGCCGTCATTATCTCGGCAATTCCGGCTTTATCGTCCGCTCCGATGAGAGTTGTACCGTCGGAGACGATTATATGCTGACCTTTGTAATTTTCAAGATACGGATAATCCGAAACGCGCATGACGATGTTTTCCTTTTCGCTGAGAACGATGTCGCCGCCTTCGTAGTCAACTATACGTGCTTTTATATCGGTGTCGGACGCTTCGGGGGAGGTGTCCATATGCGAGATGAAGCTGATTGTGTTTATCTCTTTATCGCAGTTTGAGGGAAGAGTGGCATAGACGTAGCCGCAGGAATCGACTTTGGCATCGGAGAGTCCGAGCTCTTTCAGCTCTTTGCAGAGCTCCTCTGCGAGACGGAGCTGCTTTTTCGTGCTGGGGACGGTCTCGCTGCTCTCGTCTGACATTGTCGGATATGAAACGTAACTTAAAAATCTTTCATATGCTTTCATTTATTTTCAAGCCCTTTCGTACATTTTTCTTTTATAATATATCAAATCGGGGACAAAATCAATAGTGCGGGAGAAATTCGGAGGGGCGAAATTAAATTAAACTGCAAAATAATTACAAAAAAATGTTGACAATTCCGTTTGTTTGTGATAATATAAATGAGCCGCTTTGAACAGAACACGGAGGGATATCGAAGTGGTCATAACGAGGCGGTCTTGAAAACCGTTTGTCCGCAAGGGCGCGTGGGTTCGAATCCCACTCCCTCCGCCATTATTTTTAATATCAAAAGCAGAATTCGGAGAAGTACTCAAGAGGCCGAAGAGGCGCCCCTGCTAAGGGTGTAGGTCGGGTTTACCGGCGCGAGAGTTCAAATCTCTCCTTCTCCGCCAGAAAAAGTCGTTCGCAAAAGTGAGCGGCTTTTTTCATTTTCACCGCAAATTTGCCTCACATGCGACGACAAAAAAGCTATTTGACCTGTATTTTGTGAATATTTCACACAGTTGTGTGAACAGAATTGACAATTAACGGTAAAATATTGCAAATTGTAAATTGAAGCTGTAAAAATTCAGTTACAGGGGCGCATCGTAACGACGCGTTTCCTGAATAAATGTTTTTTGGAGGTTCAGGTATGATTGGTAACGCTGTTGAAAGGGGTGGATGGGTTTACATCTATGATGAAAAAGGACACCAGACAGCTTCCATTCCCGCAAAAAAAGGTCTTGTTGGATATACAGGCAGCTCTGTGACCGTTACGGACGGTGCATTTAATTATATTTATGATGAAAAAGGTCATCAGACGGCGTGTATCCCTGGAAGTAGAAAGTAACCTATCAAAAATAATCAAACAAAAAACAAGCCTGAAAAGGCTTGTTTTTTTGTGATTAAGAATTGTTTTTCTTATTTTTCCGTTTATATTTTTTCACGCCGATTATATATTTCGGCAAAGCCATCATTCTTTTTATGCGCGACGGCTGTTTTATCAGTCGCCAGAGCCATTCCAGATGAAGCGAGATGAAGAGCTTCGGCGCGCGCTTTGCCGTTCCGGCATAAATATCGACGCTGCCGCCGAGGCAGGCGATGACAACGGGAGAAAGGCGGGACGCATTCTCCTCAGTCCATTTTTCCTGTGCGGGAAAGCCGAGGCAAACATAGAGAACGTCTGCGCCGGATGCGTTTATTTCGTCAATGACGGGCTTTGACCCATCCTCCGACTTATCAAAATATCCGTCGCGACAGCCTGCAATTTTCAGACCTGAATATTTGCTTTGCAATTTTTCCGCCGCTTTTTCCGCAACTGTTGGCTTGCCGCCGAGAATAAAGAGGGAATAGCCCTTTTCGGCACACATACGGGCGACGTTTTCTCCGTAGTCAACGCCCGCAACCTTCTCGCGCAGGGGCGTTCCGAGAATTTTTGCCGCTTTCAGTATACCGGCTCCGTCCGGGAGGAGAATATCGGCGAAGGAAACTGTTTTCATTATGTTTTCGTCTTCTGCGCACGCCTGCGCAATTTCGGCGTTCGGCGTGAAAACGACTGTTTTTTTACCGTTTTCAAGTGCGTTTTCTGTCATCAGAACCGCCTCGGACATGGTTATATTATCAATTTTGAGTCCTCTTATATCGGTTTTTGACAAGCTATCACCACCTAACGAAAGAAATTTTATCATACAAGCCGTTTTATTACAATATAAAAGGCATATTTTTATTATTTTTTGCAAATTTTTATGGACATTATTCCGTATGCGTGGTATAATAACAAGGATAATTTTGAAAATGGGGCAGTATTTATGACGGAAATGTTTTCCTTGCCGCCGATAGGCACAAATTGTTATCTCTATTTTGACGAAAACTCCCGCGATGCGGCGGTTATCGACCCTGCGTCCGGCGGAGACGCGGTCTTTGAAAGGGCAAATGAGCTTGGGCTGAAAATCAGATATATCCTCCTTACGCACGGTCATTTTGACCATATCGGCGGGGCGGACAGGCTTTCCGATATATGTGGCGCGCCGATATATATAAGCGCAGAGGACGAAGAGCTTCTTTCAAGTCCGGAAAAGAACGCTTCGGCGCAGATGAGCGCTTTTCCTGTTAAGGTTTTGTCAAAGGTTAAGACCTTTTCGGACGGCGACGAGTTTGCAATCGGCGAAAAGAAGCTGACAGCGATGCTCACGCCCGGTCACACAAAGGGATCTGCCTGCTTTTTCGGCGAAAAAGAGGTTTTTACAGGCGATACCGTTTTCTGCGACGGCTATGGAAGAACAGACCTTTACGGCGGCGATCACAAAGAAATGCGAAAGTCGCTTGCAAAAGTTCTGCCGCTTCTGAAAGGAAAAAAGATATACCCCGGTCACGGTGAAATAAGAGATTTTTAATTTTTCAAGGAGATAAATTCAATGGATTACAATTATCTTGCCGATCTGCTTTTCCCAAATGTAACGGAGACTCCGGCTGATATGGAAAAGCGTTATCCCCCGAGAGTACTTCCCGAGGGCGCAAAGGTTACGAGATTTGCCCCCAGTCCGACGGGATTTGTTCATTTCGGAGGACTTTTTCCGAGTACGGTTGGCGACAGGCTAGCTCATCAGAGCGGCGGCGTTTTTTATCTTCGCATAGAAGATACGGACGCAAAGAGAGAAGTCCCCGGTGCGGCAGAGGCACTTATCAGAACGCTTGAAACATACGGAATAAATTTTGACGAGGGAGCAATCCTCGGCGAGGACGGCAAAATCAGTGATAAAGGTATTTACGGTCCCTATAAGCAGAGTCTCAGAGGCCCAATCTATCACGTCTTTGCAAAGCAGCTCGTCCGCGAAGGCAAGGCGTATCCCTGCTTTTCGACAGAGGAGGAGCTTGAAGAGCTCCAGCAGGTAAACAAAAAGGAAGAAATAAAGAATACGGACTGGGAAGCGGTTGCGGCTCAAAGAAAAGCGGAAATGCTTGCGAGAAGAAACTTTACCATCGAAGAGGTTGAAGCAAATCTCAAAGCGGGAATGCCTTTTGTTCTCCGCATACTTGCGGACGGCGACCCCGAAAAGAAAATAAAATTCACAGACCTTGTAAAAGGCAATATGGAGGTTACGGAAAACGACGAGGACTTCGTTCTCCTCAAGTCCGACGGCATACCGACGTATCATTTCGCACACGCTGTCGATGATCACCTTATGGGTACGACGCACGTTATCCGCGGAGAGGAGTGGCTTCCGAGCCTTCCGAAGCACATTCAGCTTTTCCGCTATCTCGGCTTCAAGCTGCCGAAATATATGCATATAGCGCAGATAATGCACCTTGACGAGCACGGCAACAAGAAGAAGCTCTCGAAGCGCGATATGGGCGCGAATATGGACGAATACACCAAGATGGGCTACTGCCCGGAGGCTGTCTGCGAGTATGTTATGACCCTTCTCAATTCCAATTATGAGGAATGGAGAATGCAGAATCCGACGGCAAGCTATAAGGATTTCCCATTCAACATAAAGAAAATGTCCGTTTCCGGTTGCCTGTTCGATTTTGATAAGCTCGGCGACGTTTCAAAGAACGTTGTTTCAAGAATGACGGCGGAGCAGGTTTACGCGGCGACAGCAAAATGGGCAAAGAGCTTTGATCCGGAGTTTTTCTCCGTGTTTACAAAAAATCCGGACTTTACAACGGCTGTTCTTGCCATCGGCAGAGGCGGAAACAAGCCCCGCAAGGACTTCGGCAGATGGGACGAGGTCAAGGGCTATATGGGCTTTATGTTTGACGAGTTCTTTGATATTGAAAAGTTCTATCCCGAAAAGTTCTCAAAGGAAGTTATAAAAACCGCGCTTGAAAGATTTGTCGCGACTTATGACGAAAATGACGAGCAGAACGTCTGGTTCGGAAAGATAAAATACATTGCTGCATCGATAGGCTTTGCAGCCGATATGAAGGAGTACAAGGCAAATCCCGATGCGTTCGGAGGCAGCGTTGCGGACGTCAGTATGTTTTTGCGCCTTGCCGTCACGGGAAAGATGAACTCGCCGGATATGTATTCCGTTATGAAAATTCTCGGCGGGGATAAGGTCAGAGAGCGCATAAGCGCGATGATAGAGAGGTTATGAAAATGGAAGAGATCAAGGAAATAAAGAATAATTTTATTCACGATATAATCGACGAGGATCTGAGAAACAATCCCGATCTGAAAATCCACACGCGTTTTCCGCCGGAGCCGAACGGTTATCTCCACATCGGCAGCGCGAAAGCGATCTGGATAAACTATGAAACGGCAAAGAAATACGGCGGAAAGTTCAATCTCCGTTATGACGACACAAACCCCGTCAAAGAGGGCGACGAATTTGTAAACAGCATAAGAGAAGATCTTGAATGGCTCGGCGCAATTCCGAACGGCGGCATTTTTTACGGCTCCGATTATTTTGACGCCGACTACGAATACGCCGTCAAGCTGATAAAAGCGGGAAAGGCATATGTCTGCGACCTTACGGCGGAGGAGCTGAGCAAATACAGAGGAACGCTCACAGAGCCCGGAAAGAACTCTCCGTATCGTGACCGTTCCGTCGAAGAAAATCTTGATCTCTTTGAGAGAATGAAAAACGGGGAATTCCCGGACGGCTCGAAAACTCTCCGCGCAAAGATAGATATGAGTTCGCCCAATATGAACATGCGCGACCCTGCGATCTACCGTATTCTTCACGTTCCGCACCAGAGGCAGGGAAACAAATGGTGCATTTATCCGCTCTATGACTATGCTCATCCCATTCAGGACGCTCTTGAAGGAATCACACATTCTCTCTGCTCAATCGAGTTTGAAAACCACCGTCCGCTGTACGAGTGGGTAGTTGACAACTGCGGCTTTGATCCAAAACCGAAGCAAAGAGAATTTGCCAGACTGAACGTCACAAACACCGTCATGAGCAAGAGATATCTCCGTTATCTTGTCGAGAGCGGAATGGTTGACGGCTGGGACGACCCCCGCCTTCCTACAATCTGCGCTCTTCGCAGAAGAGGCTTTACGCCGGAGTCAATATTTGATTTCATCGCGCGTGCGGGAGTTGCAAAGAATGACAACCTTGTAAACATTGCTTTGCTTGAACACTGTATCAGGGAAGAGTTGAACGAAAAAGCGCAAAGAAGAATTGCCATTCTTCATCCGATAAAGCTCATAGTAGATAACTATCCCTCGGATAAGACCGAATATTTTGAGGTATCGAACAACCCCAATGACGAGTCGGCGGGAACGAGAAAGCTCCCGTTTACCCGCGAACTTTATATCGACGCGGACGACTTTGCAGAGGTTCCGCCTCCGAAGTTCTTCCGTCTCAAGCCTGAAGGTGAGGTCAGACTTATGGGTGCGTATATCGTCAAATATGCGGGCATTGAAAAAGACGAAAACGGAAATATAATCGCAATTCACGTAAATGCAGACCTTGAAACAGGCAACGGCAATCCTACTGACGGCAGAAAGGTCAAGGGGACGATCCATTGGCTCTCCGCACCGAATGCACTTACAACGACAGTTATGCTTTATAACAACCTTTTTACTGTTGAAAACATGGGTGAGATTGACACGGCGGATTATGATAAATATCTTAATCCCGAATCTGTCATTGAGATAGACGACGCAAAGATTGAGCCGTCGCTTGGCGAGGCAAGACCAGGCGAAAAGTTCCAGTTTGTAAGAACCGGATACTTCACTCCGGACTCCAAGCACGTAAACAGGTTCAACAGAATTGTAAGTCTTAAGGACGGATACAAATTCTGATCTGCATAAACAAAAAGCGTTCTCCCGATTTGGGAGAACGCTTTTTGTTTATTATGTTATTTCAGTCGCTTATCGGTCTTTACGGAAAGCGCCGTGCCGACGCTCTGGAAAATCTGAACGAGGATTATCAGAAGTACAACGGCAATCAGGATGATCATATAGTTATAGCGCTGATAACCGTACATAATGGCGATGTTTCCGAGCCCGCCGCCGCCAATTGCGCCGCTCATCGCCGTATAGCCGAGGATTGTGGTTACGGCGATAGTAGCGTTTGAAATGAGTGAGGGAACGCTTTCCGGAATCATTACCTTTGTTATTATCTGAAAAGGCGTTGCTCCCATACTCTGCGCCGCTTCGATTATGTTGGGATTGACTTCGCGCAGACTGCTTTCAACAAGTCTCGCAACGAACGGAAACGCCGCTATGACAAGAGGTACAATCGACGCTACCGAGCCTATCGTCGTGCCGACGATAAGTCTTGTGAGAGGAAATACGACAACAATAAGTATTATGAAGGGAACGGAGCGGAGAAGGTTCACAATGACATTCAGCACTTTCATAAGCCACTTCGGGAGGGGAAGAATTCCGCCCTTATCGCCGACGACGAGCAAAACGCCGAGCGGCAGTCCTATGACAAACGCAAAAATTGTTGCGATAAGCGTGACATATAGAGTTTCAAGAACTGCGCCGGGAATATCGTGCCTCAATATGTCGATAGCCGTTTGCAGTTTTTCCGGAGAAAACATATTATTCATTCTCACACCTCCTCAACAGTCACGTTTTCGACGGATCCGAGATATCCGGCAACCATCTTTGCCTGTTCCTCGCCGCCGGGAACGCCCAGAAGCATAGAACCGTAGGTCTTGTCATCGATACAGCGTGTTGCGGCGGAAACTATGTTGACAAGAATGTTCATCTCAATTGCCATAGATGAAATGAGAGGCATACTTGCCGCCTGCGCGCCGCTGAAAACAACGCGGAGACGTTTTTCCTTGTGCGGGTTTGAAACCTGATCGTCCGCGCCTCCGGGGAAAACGAGCCGTCTTGCAGCCGCCGATTTCGGGCTTGCAAACACCGTTCCGACTGCGCCTTCTTCGACAACCTCGCCGTTATCGAGAATCGCAACATGATTGCAGACCTCTTCAACAACACTCATCTGGTGCGTAATGATTATGACCGTTATTCCGAGTTTTTTGTTTATGTCACGTATCAGTCCGAGAATGGAATGGGTGGTGTTCGGGTCAAGAGCACTTGTCGCTTCGTCGCAGAGGAGAACCTTCGGATCCGTTGCGAGCGCACGGGCGATGGCTATTCGTTGCTGCTGACCGCCGGAAAGCTGCGCGGGATACGCCTTTGCCTTGTCGGGAAGACCGACCAGCTCAAGGAGGTTTGTCGCACGTTCTATGGCTTCGCTTTTCGGCACACCGGCGAGTTCCATAGGAAAACAGATGTTTTTCAGGCAGTTTTTCTGCATAAGCAGGTTAAAACCCTGAAAAATCATCGTTATGCCGCGTCTTGCCTCGCGGAGCTGGGCGGGGGAAAGCTCCCCTATGTTCACTCCGTCGACTATAACCTCGCCTTCTGTCGGGCGCTCAAGCATATTTATGCATCGAACAAGCGTGCTTTTTCCGGCGCCGCTCATACCGATGATACCGTAAATATCGCCGTCTGCGATTGTCAGATTTATGTTGTGAAGCGCGTCGACTCTGCCGCCCGCACCTTCGAAAGTCTTACAAATGTTGCGTAATTCTATCATTATAAACTTACTGCCTTATTTATTTTTGATGTCGTCAAGCGTTTTGTGGCTTGTCGAATAAATGCCCATCGGTTCAACATGAACAGCGGAAACGGAAACGATGTGTGTGCCGTTTTCCTTGTTGAAGTCGTCAAGATAGGGTGTGTGCTGGAAGTAGTTTGCGTCACATTCGCCGCTTTCAACGACGTTGTTCGGAACGACATAATCCGAGAAAACCTTTATGTCAAGTGTGATGTTCTTCTCGGCAAGAATCTTCTTTACTTCTTCAAGAATTTCTGCATGAGGAGTGGATGAAGCGGCAACGGTTATCTTTGTGCCTGCGATGGAAGCGTAGTCTACGGAGGCGTCAAAGCCGTCTGTGGGGTTGTCAACCGTGCTTATAACTGCGCCGTCATACTTGCCTGCGATAAAATCAGCAACCTGCTTGCTTTCAAGGGCTGCTTTGAGCGCCTTTATTTTGGGAGTATTCTCGTTGCCTTCCTTGACGGCAAGAATGTTTGCGTATTTACTGTATGAGCCCTCAATGGCGAGAGAGTCCTTTGTGGGGTTGAGACTTGCGGAAATTGCGTAGTTTGAGTTGATGACTGCATAGTCAACATCGGAGAGGAAGTTGGGAAGCTGAGCCGCTTCAACTTCTTTGATTGTGATGTTATAAGGATTTTCGACGATGTCACGAACGGTTGCCGTTATGCCTGCGCCTTCCTTGAGTTTGATAAGTCCGTTTGCTTCGAGAAGAAGGAGCGCGCGGGCTTCGTTTGTTGTGTCATTGGGAACTGCGATTGTTACGCCTTTCTTGCCGCCGCACGAAGCGAGAAGCAGAAGGGCAAGAGCGAGTGTGATGACGATTGCTGCGATTCTTTTCATTTTTGAAATCTCCTTTGAGAAAAATAGTTTTGAAAACAAAAAACGGAAGCCTTGAAAATACGGCTTCCGAAGATTGCTTTGTACATTATCCGCTTTTGGGATCAGACGTTTTTTTGCGTGCGGAAACGTATGATACAGCAATCTTCGGCTTGCATCATAGACATGCACATTATCATCCCTTTAAGCGTAAGCGCTGTAAGCATCACGTGTTCCTCCCCGCGGATAAATATGGACGTATCATATCACAAAGGCGGGGGCTTGTCAAGAGGAAATTTGAAAAAATGTGCAATTTTTTCGGAATTTATTTGAGGTCGATTCTTTTATAAGCCGAGCCGCCGATGGTTTTCCAAGTTATGTCGTTTTCTGTCATAACGATGTAGCCTCTGTCGGAATTGAGCTTCGGAATTGATACGGAACCCGGATTTACATATAAAAACGAGCCGTGATCATCGCAGGCGGGGACGTGTGTGTGTCCGCAGAGAAGGATGAAGTTGCCCGCCATTTTCGGTGGATTATCGTCATTGAAAAGATGGCCGTGTGTTGCGAATACGGTTTTTCCGCCGATATAAAGCAGAGCATAGTCCGCCTTTATGGGGAAATCGAGGACCATCTGATCGACCTCGCTGTCGCAATTTCCGCGCACGCAGATGATGTTTTCTTTTATTCCATTGAGAAGAGCCGCGACTTTTTTTGTGTCATACCCGCCGGGGATATCGTTTCTCGGACCGTGATAGAGCAGGTCTCCGAGGAGAACGAGCTTGTCCGGCTGTTCGGCGTTGTATGCCTCTATGAGCTTTTCGCAAAAGAGAGCTGAGCCGTGAATATCAGAGGCAATCATAACTTTCATATAAACATCCTCACTTTCGGTTTGTAATATCGCAGTTATAGTCGCAAAATTCTGTTTTTTGCCGACTTTATAATACTATCATAAACTGTATGCATAATCAAGAGAAAAATTACATAATCATCTTAAAATCGCTGTTGCTTTTTTGCGCGTTTTGATGTATAATGGATTTGTAAAGGATACGGGGACGTATCCGCAAATAACAAAAACGGAGGGAAAACAGTTATGGGACTTATTAAAGCACTTTCGGGAGCTGTCGGTGGAACGCTTGCCGACCAATGGAAGGAGTTTTTCTATTGTGACGCTCTCTCATCGGATACTCTTATGATAAAGGGCGAAAAACGCGTCAGTGGTCGTTCGTCCAACACAAAGGGAAATGACAATATCATTTCAAACGGATCGGGAATTGCCGTTGCGGACGGTCAGTGTATGATGATCGTTGAGCAGGGAAAGATTGTTGAGGTGTGCGCCGAGCCCGGCGAATACACATATGACAAGTCAACGGAGCCGAGCATATTTACCGGATCTTTGGGAAAGGGAATAATCGACACGTTCAAAACGATAGGCAAGCGCTTTACTTACGGCGGAGACACGGGCAAGGATCAGAGAGTTTATTATTTCAACACAAAGGAACTCATTGATAACAAGTTCGGCACTCCGAACCCCATTCCGTTCAGGGTTGTTGACAGAAACATCGGTCTTGATATCGACGTTTCCGTTCGTTGCTCCGGCGTTTATTCCTATAAAATTGCAGACCCGCTTCTTTTTTATACGAACGTATGCGGCAATGTTGAAAGAGAATACACAAGAGATACGATCGACGGTCAGCTCAAGACCGAGTTCATCAGCGCGCTTCAGCCCGCTTTCGGTAAGCTCTCCAAGCTTGGACTCCGCCCAAACCAGATAGTTGCTCACAACACGGACCTTGAAAACGCAATGAACAGCGCGCTTTCCGCAAAATGGGGCGAGCTCAGAGGACTTCAGGTTGTCAGCATTGCGCTCGGCTCGGTAACGCTTCCCGAAGAGGACGCAGAGCTGATAAAGAAGGCGCAGCACGCGGCAATTCTCCGCGATCCTTCAATGGGGGCGGCGACGCTCGTCGGCGCACAGGCAGAGGCTATGAAAGCCGCTGCTGCAAATGAAAACGGTGCAATGATGGGCTTTATGGGCATGGGAATGGCTGCTCAGGCAGGCGGAATGAACGCTCAGAGCCTTTATCAGATGGGTCAGCAGGCAAGACAGCAGCAACCGCAGCCGACGCCCGCTCCCGCAGGTGCTTGGAAATGCAAATGCGGCGCGACCGTAACAGGAAAATTCTGCACGGAATGCGGAGCCAAAAAGCCCGAAGACGGCTGGACGTGTCCGTCCTGCGGAGCGACAAACAAGGGTAAATTCTGCTCCGAATGCGGAGCAAAGAAACCAGAAGACGCACCGCTTTACCGTTGCGACAAGTGCGGCTGGGAGCCGGAAGATCCTGCTCATCCGCCGAAGTTCTGTCCAGAGTGTGGCGACATCTTTGACGATAAGGACAGAAAATAATAATACATTCACTGCGGGAAAGACATTTTTGCCTTTCCCGCAGGCATATACGGAGGAGAAAATATCTCTATGGCAGATATTATAGAATATAAGTGTCCGTGTTGCGGCGGAGCGATCAGCTTTGACAGCAAGACTCAAAAGCTGAAATGCCCGTATTGCGATACGGAATTCAACGTCGATGATCTCAGGTCGCTTGATGAGGCACTTTCCGAAAGTGATGGGGAAAAGGAGACAAAGTGGGCGGAAACGCCGGAGACCGAATGGAGCGATTCGGATGGCGTCCGTTCTTACATATGTAATTCCTGCGGCGGAGAGATTGTCTGCGACGAAAACACCTCGGCAACGAGCTGTCCGTTCTGCGGAAACCCCGTCGTCCTGACTGAAAGGCTCGGCGGTACGCTCAAGCCGGATTGCGTGATTCCTTTCAAATTCGGAAAAGACGAGGCGAAAAAGAAACTGCTCGAACATTTTTCGGGGAAAAAGCTCCTTCCGAAGGTGTTCAAGAATGAAAATCATATAGACGAGATAAAGGGAATTTATGTTCCGTTCTGGCTTTTCGATTCGGATGTCGATGCAGACATAAGATACAGGGGAACGAAGGTTCATATGTGGAGCGACTCGCGCTATAACTATACGGAGACGAGTTATTTCTCCATATTCAGAAAGGGCACGCTTGATTTTGAAAACGTTCCGGTCGACGGGTCGAGCAAGATGGCAGATGACCTTATGGAATCTATCGAGCCGTTTGACGCTTCCGAGGCTGTCGACTTTCAGACGGCATATCTTGCGGGCTATCTTGCCGATAAATACGACGTTTCAAAGGATGACAGTATTGACCGTGCAAATAAGCGCATAAAGAAGAGTACGGAGGATTGCTTTGCGTCGACTGTGCGCGGGTATGCGACTCTTCGGACAGAGAACAGCAACGTCGGCATAAACGGTAGACAAACGAGGTATGCGCTTTATCCTGTATGGATTCTGAATACAACATGGAGAGGGAAGAAATACACCTTTGCGATGAACGGTCAGACGGGAAAAATGGTCGGCAATCTGCCGATGGATAAGGGTGCATACTGGAAATGGTGGGCGATATATGCGGCGATTTCGAGCGCGGTTGCGTTCGGAATAATCACGCTTTTGTCGCTGCTTTGAGAGGTGACGACTATGAAAAAATATCTATCGTTTGTTTTTGCCGTAATTCTTCTTGCTCTGACAGCCTTTTCGTGCTTTGCGATTGATGACAGACCTTCGCTTGTTGTGGACAATGCAAACTTGCTCACGGCAAGCGAAGAATATTCTCTTGAAAGCTATCTTTCCGGCGCAAGCGACCGTCTCGGCGTAAGCATCGTCGTTGTGACGGAAAACTCAATAGGCTCAAAGACCCCTGAAGAATACGCAGATGACTATTTTGATTACAACGGCTATGGCGAGAACGGCGCACTCCTGCTTATCAGTATGGCTGATCGCGATTGGTATGTTTCGACGAAGGGCTCGTGTATTGAGAAGGTAAATTACAGAACGGTCGAAAGAAGAATTCTCTCCGACCTCAGCGACGGAGATTATTATTCCGCGTTTATTTCGTATGCGGATGCCTGCGAGAGTATGATGACCGGAGGTTCCGGCGGCTCTTCTTCCGATGGCTCGGACGGAATTGTCTCCGATTTGCCTACATTTTTGGTTTTTGCGGTTATAGCCGGCGTTATAATATCGTTTTTGATAATGATAAAATATACAAAACAGCTCAAGAGCGTCAAAGCCAAGGCAAAGGCGGACGATTATGTCGTCAAGGACAGTCTTGAACTCAAATCCGCAAAAGACATCTTCCTTTACAGGACGGTTTACCGCGTCAGACGCCAGACCGAAAGCAGCGGAGGAGGCGGCGGATCGCATACTTCGTCATCCGGCTCGTCTCACGGCGGAGGCGGCGGCAAATTCTGACCTACTTTTCTTCGGGAAGAAAAGTAGGCAAAAGAAGCTTCATTTACTGGTTTTGTGCAGACCTCTTATCATCTGCGCAGACGGAGATGGGTAAAAAAACGGGTGTTGATACTCTTTTGAGAGGAGAAGTAGGCAAAAGAAGCTTTGGTTACTGGTCTTGTGCGATTTTGTACTGACCTGTTATCATTTTTGCAATCAAAAAACAGGGACGATTTTGTCCCTGTTTTTTCTGTCAACAGAAAAAGGAACCCTTGCGGATTCCTTTTTTAATCAGTCTATGAAATTTTCAATATCGCGCACGACTTCATCGCGACAGGTGTCGTTCAAGATTTCGTGACGGCAGTTTTCGTAGAGTTTTATACGGACGTCACAACCAGCTTTTTTCAGCTTTTCATAAACCTTGGTCACGCCTTTTCCGTAGTCACCGACGGGGTCATCCGCTCCGGAAACGAGAAGCACCGGCATTTTTATGCTTCTGAACCACGCCGCGCGATTTGCCTTTTTGTTGAGGGTGACAAGGTCGTGCATGGCGCTCAATGTGAATTTGAAGGTGCAGAACGGGTCGGCGGCATATTTTTCTTTCTGTTCTTTGTCCTTTGTCAGCCATGCAATCGGGTCGTTTTCGTCCTCGAAATGCGAATTGAACGATCCGAAGGCGAGATTGTCTATCGTCTTTGAAATATACTTTTCGCCTCTGAAAATTTTTGCTATGTCGATTGCAATAAGCCCGATTCCGGCAGAGGGGTTCGGACCACCGGTACCCATTATTATAAGTTTGTCTGGCTTTATATATTTTTCCGCAGCAAGTCTTGATACAAACGATCCCATGCTGTGTCCCATAAGGTAATAGGGAAGTGTTTCCCCGTATTTTTTCTTCATTGCTTCGGCAAAAACGGAAACGTCCTTTGCGAGATAGTTCCAGCCGTCCTTATGTGCAATAAAGCCCAGTTCGTCTGCATTTTCTGCTGTTTTTCCATGACCGAGATGGTCATATCCGAAGCAGATGTAGCCGTCCTCTGCGAGCTTGCGCATAAAGAAATCATACCGTTCGATATGCTCTGTCATCCCGTGAACAACGTGAAAAAGTCCTTTCGGATTTTCCTCAGGAATATATACTTTTCCGGAAAGAGCATGGATTCCGTCAGACGACGGAACAAATTCTTTGACTATTGTTATACCCATTATTTCCTCCTTAAAACCCTCTGCAGGAATTGACGGCTCTGTGCCAGCCAGACAAAAGTCCGGAGCGTTTTTCGTCTGTCATATCGGGCTCAAATCTTTCTTTTTCTTTCATCAGCGAGAGAAGCTCGGCTCTGCTTTCAAACAAACCGACAGCCAGTCCCGCAAGTGCCGCCGCTCCAGCCGCAGTCGCCTCTTTAAGCTCCGAACGAACGACGGTTATTTTTGAAATGTCGCTTTGAAACTGCATTAAAAATCCGTTTGAGGACATTCCTCCGTCGACTTTAAGCGAAGTGAGAGGCTTGCCCATATCGCTTTCCATGGCGCAAAGCATATCGTCGCTCTGATACGCAACCGACTCAAGCGCGGCACGGATGATATGACTTCTGCCGGTTCCTCTTGTCAGCCCGAAGATGGCACCTCTTGCCTGCATATCCCAATACGGTGCGCCGAGACCCGAAAATGCGGGAACGATGTAAACCCCTCCCGTGTCGCTGACCTTCCGTGCGAAATATTCGCTGTCGGCAGAGTCTGAAATAAGACGCATTTCGTCACGCAACCATTGGACTATTGCTCCCGCAACAAAAACGCTGCCTTCAAGGGCGTATTCCGGCGCGCGACCTTTTTCCGTCGCCGCCGCCGTTGTAATAAGTCCGCTTTTGCTTTCGACTCTCTCATTTCCCGTGTGGGTGAGGAGAAAACATCCGGTGCCGTAAGTATTTTTGACGTCGCCCGCTTCGTAGCAGCCCTGACCGAAAAGCGCCGCTTGCTGGTCGCCTGCCATTCCGCAGATCGGAACCCTTGCGCCCATCAAGTCCATATATCCGTATATCTCGCCCGACGAACGTATCTCGGGAAGCATTGTGCGGGGAATATCGAGCATTTTTAGAAGCCTGTCGTCCCATTCGCCCGTTTCGAGATTGCACATCATAGTGCGCGATGCGTTTGTTCTGTCCGTGCAGAACGATTTTCCGTCTGTCAGCTTCCATAAAAGCCAGGTGTCTACCGTTCCGAAAAGAAGGTCGCCGCGCTCGGCTTTCTCGCGTGCCCCGTCGACGTTGTCAAGGATCCATTTCAGCTTTGTGCCGCTGAAATAAGCGTCTATACGGAGACCGGTTGTCTTTTTTATATAATCGGAGTAGCCGTTTTGCCTGAGTGTTTCGCAAATGTCTGCCGTCCTGCGACATTGCCAGACGATTGCGTTATATACGGGCTTGCCCGTGTTTTTATCCCAGACGACTGTTGTTTCGCGCTGATTGGTTATACCTATGCCGGCTATTTCATCGGGCGAGATGCCGCTTTTCGCAATACATTCCGTAAGCGACGCATATTGCGACGCATATATCTGCATAGGGTCATGCTCAACCCAGCCGGGCTTCGGATAAAACTGTGTGAACTCGTGTTGCGCCATGCTGACGACGGAAAGGCTTTTATCAAAAAGGATACTCCTTGCACTTGTTGTGCCTTCGTCGAGAGCGAGAATATATTTTTTCAAAAAATCACCGCCTTTTTGTTTATTTTAACACATAGAAGCCACTCTTTTCAATATGATTTTTGAACATAACGCAAAGATTTTCGCTTTTCCGTCTTTTCCGGCAATCTCCTTTGCGTCGGTAAAAAATCCCGTTTCAAATTTCCGCTTTACAAAGTGTGCGAAATAATGTATAATATAAAAGATAAAATCTGAAAGAGGTGACCTAAATCATGACGGATATAGAAATAGCTCAGTCGATAAAGCCCCAAAATATTTATGAAATCGCAAAAACCGCGGGGATAGACGAAAAATATATTGAGTCCTACGGTAAGTCCAAGGCGAAAATCGACCTTTCGTTCCTTTCGGAGCATAATAATCCGAAGGGAAAGCTGATTTTGGTCACGGCTATAACTCCGACACCTGCGGGAGAGGGCAAAACCACAACCACAATCGGTCTTGCGGACGGACTTCGCAGAATAGGGAAAAATGCGGTGCTCGCGCTTCGTGAGCCGTCGCTCGGACCTGTTTTCGGCATCAAAGGCGGCGCGGCGGGCGGAGGCTATGCGCAGGTCATTCCCATGGAGGATATAAATCTGCATTTCACGGGCGATTTTCATGCAATCGGCGCGGCAAACAATCTCCTCGCGGCTATGATAGATAATCACATCTATCAGGGAAATGCGCTCGGAATAGATCCGAAAAGGATTACATGGAAACGTTGCGTTGATATGAATGACCGTCAGCTCCGCTGTGTTATAGACGGTATCGGCGGGATGACGGGCGGCGTGCCGAGAGAGGACGGCTACGATATAACCGTAGCTTCGGAGGTAATGGCGGTTTTCTGTCTTGCGACTTCGATTTCCGACCTTAAAAACCGACTTTCAAATATAATCATAGGATATACTTATGACGATAAGCCGATCACCGCGGGTGACCTCAAAGCGGCAGGCGCAATGACGGCACTGCTCAAGGATGCGCTTTCTCCGAATCTCGTTCAGACGCTTGAAGGTACGCCGGCGATTATTCACGGCGGACCCTTTGCGAATATAGCACACGGCTGTAACTCCGTAATTGCAACGAAAACCGCGCTTACCACAGGCGACTATGCCGTCACGGAGGCGGGCTTCGGCGCGGATCTCGGAGCGGAAAAGTTTTTTGATATAAAGTGCCGTGCGGCGGGACTTGTGCCCTCGGCAGTTGTTGTGGTTGCGACGGTCAGAGCGCTGAAAATGCATGGCGGTGCAGCAAAGACCGACCTTGCAAAAGAGGATCTTACAGCTCTCGGAAACGGTATGCCGAATCTGCTTCGTCACGTTTCAAACATAAAAAATGTATACGGACTTCCGTGCGTTGTTGCCGTCAATCGCTTCCCGACAGATACAGAGAGAGAGCTTGCGCTCGTGATCGACGAGTGCAGAAGGCTCGGAGTAAATACGGTGCTTTCGGAGGTATGGGCAAAGGGCGGAGAAGGCGGGGAAGAACTTGCGAGAGAGGTTGTCCGTCTTTGCGATGAGGAAAGCAACTTCAATTTTGCATACAATCTTGACTGTCCGATAAAAGAAAAAATAGAGCAGGTTGTGAAAAAGGTGTACGGCGGCGACGGCATTGCGCTTTCTCCGAATGCGGAAAAGCAGATAAAAAGGCTTGAGTCGCTCGGATTTGATAAGCTCCCCGTCTGCATTGCGAAAACGCAGTACAGCTTTTCGGACGATCCGCAGAAGCTCGGTGCGCCTGAGCATTTCACGGTTGCCGTAAAAAATGTAAAAGTTTCGGCGGGGGCGGGATTTATTGTCGTTCTTACGGGCGACATTATGACAATGCCCGGGCTTCCAAAGGTTCCCGCGGCAGAGAAAATTGACGTTGACGAAAGCGGCAGAATAAGCGGACTCTTTTAATTATAAAAAAAACAAAAACGGCTCATTTCGAGCCGTTTTTATTTTGCGGAAATTTGTTTCGGATTTTTAATCTGTAAATCGATATTTGAGATTTTTCGTCAAATCAAAAACCGCTCATCCGTTTGGACGAGCGGTTTTATATTTTCAATTATTCTTCTTCGGGAAGTTCGCTCTTGAATACTATGCGCTTCTCGGTTTCCTTATCGAACAGGTGCATACGCGCCGTGTCGATTGCAACTGTGATCGTGTCTCCGTTGCGTGCTGTGGAACGGGGAGATACGCGGGCTGTGAGCTTCTGCTCGCCGGAACGGTCGATAACTATATTTTTCTTTGAAGCGAGTTCTTCATCAACAACAACTCTGTTTGCGATGAGGTAGAGAAGGATTTCGGAACCCATAAGCTCTGTAACGTCGACATATGCTTCAAAGGAAGAATCCTTGAGAGCGGCAATCTGCATAGGAGTATC
The DNA here is from genome assembly GCA_900544285.1 of uncultured Eubacterium sp. Taxonomy (GTDB): domain Bacteria; phylum Bacillota; class Clostridia; order Oscillospirales; family CAG-272; genus CAG-841. Next base: position 186,854 of record UQUT01000001.1, on the reverse strand, counting down.
AACGATACACTCGGGACGGACGCCCGCGATGATTTCCTTGCCGATATAGGGCTTGAGCTCTTCGCTGTTGCCTTTTTCTTCGGGTAGCTTTATGGAGATATCGCCGAATTTGAGATAAACGCCGTCATCTTTTTTCAGGAGCTTACCGTTGATAAAGTTCATCTGAGGCGTGCCGATGAAGCCTGCAACGAAGAGGTTAACGGGGGAGTCATAAAGGCTCTGAGGAGAGTCAACCTGCTGGATGATACCGTCTTTCATAACGACGATACGCGTTGCCATTGTCATAGCTTCTACCTGGTCGTGCGTAACGTAGATGAACGTTGCGCCGAGCTTGTGATGGAGCTTTGTGATCTCCGTTCTCATTGCGGCACGGAGCTTAGCGTCAAGGTTTGAGAGCGGTTCGTCGAGAAGGAATACCTTCGGGTTACGAACGATCGCACGACCGAGCGCAACACGCTGCTTCTGACCACCGGAAAGAGCCTTGGGGTGTCTGTCAAGAAGGTGAGAAATGTCAAGAATTCTTGCGGCTTCTTCAACCTTACGCTTGATTTCTTCCTTCGGAACCTTGCGGAGTTTAAGACCGAATGCCATGTTATCGAAAACGGTCATGTGAGGATAAAGAGCGTAGTTCTGGAACACCATTGCGATGTCTCTGTCCTTGGGGGCAACGTCGTTTACAAGGCGGTCGCCGATGTAAAGTTCGCCTTCTGTGATTTCTTCAAGACCTGCGATCATACGCAGCGTCGTTGACTTACCGCAACCCGAAGGACCTACGAAAATTATGAATTCCGTATCTCTGACTTCAAGGCAGAAGTCGGAAACGGCTGTAACACCGCCCGGATATTTTTTGTAAATGTGTCTGAGTGATAAGCTTGCCATTATTGACTCCGTTCCCGGCGACAAAAAACGAGATTTTTTTTACATCTTCCAGCCGCCGATGGGAGATGTTTTCATGCGACGCCCGCAAACGAGACGTCTGCACAAAAAATTACAGATATATTATAACAAAAAGCGATTGACAATGAAAGAGTTTAATCCTCCAAAGTTTCAAAATATAATTTGTGAAAATTGCACAATAAATTGCGAAAAACAGAAAAATGTCGATTTGAAAATCGAACGTTTCTAATATATTATAAAAATTGCCGTCATTGCGGGGCGTTTTCGAGGAGGCTCTCCTCGGCTTCGGTCAAAGGGCGGAATCCGCCCTCCGGAAGTGTTTCATCAAGCGGAATCTTTGCAAATTCCGTCCGGCGGAGAGAGGTTATCTCCGAGCCTACGGCAAAAAACATACGCTTGACCTGATGAAATTTTCCTTCGGATATTGTGATGAATCCGCTTGCGCCGTTATCCGAAAGGGCGACCTTTGCAGGCTTGGTGAACGCTTTTTCGCCTATGTCGACGCCTTCTTCGAGCCTGTCTGCTTGCTCGCGGGACACGGGAGGAAAACAGGTGAAGAAATATGTTTTGTCGACGTGATACTTCGGCGAAAGAAGCCTGTGCGCAAGCTGACCGTTGTTTGTCAGAATGAGAAGTCCGGTTGTGTCGATATCGAGCCTGCCGCAGGGAAAAAGCCCGAGACGGCGGAGATTTTCCGGGAGGAGTTCAAGAACGGTCTTCTTTCTCGGGTCATCCGTTGAGCTGATATAGTCCATCGGTTTATTCATCATGATATAAGTGAATTTTCTGTATACGACTGGCACGCCGCGGAAGGTCACTTTGTCGTTTTCTTCATCTATCTGCACAGATGTGTCGCGCACGGCTACGCCGTTTACCGTGACAGCTCCCGCTCTTGCCGCCTTTTTGCTTTCGCTTCTGGTTGCCGTGGCGGTGACTGTCAGAAATTTGTCAAGACGCATTTTGTCATCTCCGTAATGTGATATATGACTATTTTATCATCATCGTGGCTTATTGTAAAGCGAAAAACGAAAAATCATCCTCCGCAACGGACGGAAGATGATTTTTTCATGCCGACAGATTATATCTGTTTACGGATTCTGTCGAGCGCGCCTTTTTCTATGCGCGACACCTGTGCCTGCGAAATTCCGATTTCCTCGGCTATCTCCATTTGTGTTTTTCCTCTGAAAAACCGCATTGATATTATCGAACGCTCTCTGTCCGAAAGGCGTTTCATGGCTTCGCCGACGGCGATATTGTCTATCCACACTTCGTCGTTTTCCTTGTCATCGCTTATTTGATCCATGAGATAGAGAGCGTCGCCGCCATCGCTGAAAACGGGCTCATAAAGGGAAAGCGGCGTTGTTATAGACGTGAGCGCTTCCGTGACTTCCGATGTTTCCGCGCCGAGCTCGGTTGCGATCTCCGCGTCTGTCGGATCGCGGGAAAGCCGAAGCGAAAGCTCTTCCTTTGCGCGTAGTGCGCGATATGCAAGGTCGCGCTGACTGCGGCTGACTCTTATCATGCTGTTATCACGCAAATATCTGCGGATCTCGCCTATTATCATCGGCACGGCATACGTGCTGAATTTTACGCCGACGTCAAGGTCAAAATTATCTATGGCCTTTATCAGTCCGATACAGCCGACCTGAAAAAGATCGTCTGCGTCCTCTCCGCGACTTCCGAACCGTTGAATTATGCTGAGCACAAGACGCATATTTCCGGAAATCAACTCCTCGCGGGCGTGCAGATCGCCGCTTTTCGACTTTTTCAGAAGCTCGTTTTTTTCTTCTGCCGTAAGGGTTTTCAGCTTTGCGGTGTTTACTCCGCAAAGCTCAACTTTATTATAATACATTTTTCGTCTCTCCCAAAAGCAAATTGTAGTTTTCCGTCGAAATAAGTATTGCCTTTGTCGGATTTTGTTTATTCAGAGAAACGTACGCAACATATTTCCAATTTTTTGACCGTCCCGCAACGGATAAAATTTAACAATTAAATATTGAAATACTTATTGAAAAACCGCCGCGTGTTTGATATTATATACTGGAAAATGCAAAAAATCGGGGAGTTTTTATGAAAGGTCTTAAACGTCTTTTGAGTTTTGCAAGACGTGCTTGCGACGATTACAATATGATTTCGGAAGGCGATACCGTCGCCGTCGGGCTTTCCGGCGGGAAGGACTCGCTTGCTCTGCTTTATACGATGGCAAACCTGAAAAAATTCTATCCTGTACCGTTTGAGCTGATTGCCGTGACAATTGATATGCGTTTTGAGGAAATCGGCAAGGGAAAAACAGATTTTTCGCAGATTGAAAAGCTCTGCGAGGAGCTCGGCGTCAAATATTATATTGAGCCTTCGGACATAGCGAAGATTGTTTTTGACATAAGAAAGGAAAGCAATCCCTGCTCGCTTTGCGCAAAATTGAGAAGGGGAATGCTCTGTGACGCGGCAAAGCGACATGGAGCGACAAAAATCGCCCTCGGTCATCATTTTGACGACGCCGTTCAGACCTTTATGCTCAACCTCTTCTATGAGGGCAGGCTTGGGTGCTTTTCTCCGGTTACTTATCTCGACCGTTCCGACGTGACAGTCATCCGCCCGTTTGTTTATGCACAGGAAAAGGATTTGAGATACTTTACGTCGAATGCGGAGTTGCCCGTTGCAGAGTCTGAATGTCCCGCAAACAAAAAGACGGAGCGCGAGGAGATGAAAACCTTGCTTGCGACGCTTGAAAGAGAGAACAAGGGTTTACGTCACAGAATTTTCGGCGCAATGCAGAGAGCGGGACTTGACGGCTACAAGGTGTCGAAGATAAAAGAATATGACGACGAATAATTTTTCCGAAGCGGGAGAAACTACGGTAAAACCGCTTTCGGGAAAAGAATTATGTCGAATAACAGAGAAAAAGATAAGAAAGATAAAATATCAAGGCATTGGTGCGGAAATCTCGGCTCGTCCGTGATACTTATGCAGTCGGGCGGAGAGAGCAGGTGCCTTTCCTCGCACCTTTGCGGCGGTGAGGCGGCTCATTGCGGAAAACATTCCGCCAGCGGAGACGAAAATCCGACCGGAGAACAGATAACAATGTAGTCATGCGGGCGTGCCCGCTTACATAAAAAAATAAATTTGAGAGGTACATAAAATGGCATTCAATTTCACAGACAAATATCTCCGTGAGTTCGTGACGGATTTTTCCCTCGCGGCTATGACGGACGAAACGAAACGTGCTTTCGACACGGTTTTCAGCGGAAAGGGCGCGGGAGCGGACTTTCTCGGCTGGCGCGATCTTCCCGAAAACTATGACCGCGACGAGGTTTCCCGCATAAAGAAAGCGGCTGAAAAGATCATAAAAACATGTGATGTTTTCGTCGTCATCGGCATAGGCGGATCGTATCTCGGCGCGCGTGCGGCTATCGAATTTGTAAAGGGCGCAAGCTACAACAACAAGAAAAAGTCCACGCCCGACGTATATTTTGTCGGTAACGATATAAGCTCCTCACACCTTCGCGATGTGCTTGAAATATGCGAAGGCAAGGACGTTTGCATAAATGTCATTTCCAAATCCGGCACGACAACAGAGCCGGCAATCGCTTTCAGAATTTTCCGGGATATGCTCGTGAAAAAATACGGCAAGGCGGCGTCCGAAAGAATTTTTGTCACGACCGACAAATCCAAGGGGGCGCTCCGTCCTCAGGCAGAGGAGCTCGGATATGAGAGCTTTGTTGTTCCGGACGATATCGGCGGAAGATATTCCGTTCTCAGCGCAGTCGGCCTTCTCCCCATTGCCGTTGCGGGAATCGATATCGACGAAATGCTCGCAGGCGCAAAGGACGCGGCGGATAAATATTCAAAGGGCGACGTTTTCTCAAACGACTGCATGAAATATGCCGCTCTCCGCAATTACTTCCTCCGCCACGGAAAGTCCGTTGAAATTCTTGCTGTAAACGATCCCGCGCTCGCCATGACGTGCGAATGGTGGAAGCAGCTCTTCGGCGAAAGCGAAGGCAAGGACGGAAAGGGACTTTATCCGTCATCCGCGGTATACTCGACAGACCTTCATTCAATCGGTCAGTTTATCCAGGAAGGCACAAGAGTTATGTTTGAAACGGTTATCAACGTAAACTCTGAGGATAATTTTGTCATTGAAGCAGACGCCGATAACGCAGACGGACTCAACTTCCTTGCGGGAAAAACGATAAATTATGTAAATCAGCAGGCGTTTCTCGGAACCGTCATGGCTCATACGGACGGCGGCGTTCCCAATGTTTCGATCGAGCTGACATCACGCACGGCAAGAGACTTCGGTTATCTTGTATACTTCTTTGAGCTTTCATGTGCAATTTCGGGCTATATGCTCGGAATAAATCCGTTCAACCAGCCCGGAGTCGAGGCTTATAAGAAAAATATGTTTGCGCTTCTCGGCAAGCCTGGATATGAAGAAAATGCCGAAGAACTCAAAAAACGTCTTGAAAAGATAAAATAATCCGAAAATGCTTGAAAAAAGCGGAAAAATGACTATAATGGAAGCGGACTTTACGTCCGCTTCTGTTTTTTATGAAAGGTTGTGAGGAAAATGAGCGTATACGGCAAAAGGGGCGCGCTTATGTTTGCGCTCTATTCTCTTGCGTGCACTGTTACGCTTATTTTCGATAACGGGAAAATTTTTGCCTTCATCATTTCAGCAGTTTCGCTCGCAATATCGACGGTTGCCGTCATAAAGGCAGAAAAGAAGGCTGTCGCCGTTGTATTTGCGGCTTTGTGCGTCATCGCGCCGCTGCTCGGACTCGTCTGCGGGACTTTACATACCGGAAAGGATACTGCGGCGAAAAAATATGCGGACGGAGAGGAGCATGCCATAACGGCTGAGATAACGCGGGCGATATATGAAAAGCAGTTCGGCTCGCTCTATTATGCAAAGGTTTCGGATGTGGACGGAGAAAAAGCGGATTTTTATATTCAGCTTGAATTTTCGTATCTGCCGGAGCTTGTGATTCACGAAAAGACGGAAATACGGGCTGTTTTGTCGGAGCCGTCCGGCTCGGACGCGGCATTACTCCGTTCAAAAGGCGTAATTCTGCGCGCGGAAGTGGATGGGTTTTTGTCTGTCGGTGACGGAGGAAGGCTCACCTTGCCCGAAAAAATAAACTCTTTTCTCGCGGGAATATTCGATAAAACAATCGGCGGTGACGAAGCGGACTTTGCGGGCGCAATCTTTCTCGGAAACAGGGAAAGGGTATCGCAGAAGGTGAAACTGGCATTCAGGCGAAGCGGCACCTCGCACCTGCTTGCCCTCAGTGGGCTTCACATTTCCGTGCTTGCGGTGGGACTTGAATTCGCCCTCAAAGCCGCGCGAGTGAAAAAGAAGATAAGAATCGCCGTTTCGATTCCGGTGACGGTTATGTTTGCCTTGATAACGGGACTTTCCGCGTCTGTATTGCGGTCGGCAATAATGCTCGTCATTTACTTTGTCGCGCAGCTTATCGGCGAGGAAAAAGATTCGCTCACATCGCTTTTTGCGGCACTTGCGCTGATAATAACATTCAGGCGTTACGCTGTCTGGGACGCCGGACTATGGATGTCCTTTTCCGCAACGCTCGGTCTGATTCTGTTTTCCGACAGACTTCTTCCTCATTTTGCGCCGATGACAAGAAAAACATATTCCCGCGCAAAGAAATTCTTCCGCGCGGGGGTGAAATATGTTCTCGGACTTCTTTCGGCGACAGTAATTGCGACTCTTTTCACGCTCCCCGTCACATACCTGCTTTTCGGCGGCGTCTCGCTCATCTCACCGATTTCAAATCTTGTGCTTGTACCGCTTTCGCAGTTGCTGTTATACCTTCTTGCGATGCTCTGTGTGCTTTTCAGAATCCCGATTGTCGGCACGGCTATTGCATTTGCGGCAAAGCAACTGACATGGCTCATCTGTTACCTTGCAAAGCTCTTTGCGTCGCCTTCCGGCGTATATATTTCCTTAAAATACCCGTTCACGCCGTATCTGATTGCCGCCGCAATGATATTTATTGCCGTCATTGTGTTTGTCCCGAAGATAAATCCGAGGTCGATATTTGCGGTGCTTGTCGGGCTTTGCGTGGCGTTTACCGGTTGCGTGGCGGCGATGTATAAAATCACGGAAAACGAGATATATGCCGTCGCTGTAAGCGAAAGGTCAAGCGACGCTTTCGGCATTGTTTACAGAGGCAGGAGCTTTGTCATCGACGTTTCAACTGGCGGATTTTCAGTTCCGTATTCGGCAATGGCAGAGACATCGGGCTATGCCGCCGGCGAAACGGACACCTTGATATTGACTCATATTCACAGATATCATGCCGCAACAATCGACAGACTCTGCGGCTATTATAAGATAGACAAATTACTTATTCCGGCATCGGAGAGCGCGTCCGACGCGGAACATATTATAAACATTATGAAGGTTGCCGAAGATAACGGAGTACCGGTTGAGTTCTATAACCGCAGGGCGGAGTCGACCGTTGCCTGCGGCTATATGAAGATTCTTCTTCCGGAATACACGCTTCTCAAAAGGTCGACTCATCCCGTGATAACATTTTCAGTTTACCTCGGCGAAACGCAGGCAATGCTTTACAGCGGTGCCGGAGCGGAGGAGACTGACGACGAAAAAGTATATTCCGCCGCGCTTGTGTTCTTCGGCGCGCACGGGCCTGTCCGGAAGCAAAGAATTGATACAGGCAGATGTCTTTCGGCTCAGAGCATAATTTTTTCAAACGAAAAGGTCAGTGCTTTTGCCGACGGGTGCGATTCTCCTGTGATAATATCCGAGCGCGGAGGAAAGGTTACGATAAAAATAAAATGAGGAAAACCGCGGAAAGCAGTTTTTGCTTTCCGCGGTTTTTATGTTGCCCGAAACCGTATATTTGAGCTGTCGCAAGGTAAATAATATAAATAAAAATTATTTTGCGGAGGATTTTATGGGTGCTTCGGCTCCGATGGATTTCGGTATGAAAAAAGCAGGAACGGCAAACGTTCTGCGTTTTGTGAAAAGAAAGAAAAAAGTGATTTCCGCACTTGAAAAAAATAAAAGCGCCGAGGCGACGTTCAAAGCGGCGACGGCGGCGCTGAGAAGTCTGTCGCAGACGAAAACGCTGCCGGCGGATGACAGCGGCGAGCCCTTTGTCTACGGTTTTGCGGAGGACTATATATCGTCATGCGGCGGCATGATAGGCGATGAGAGTCTTTGCGCCGCACTTTCGGCTGAAAAGCGCGGACTTTCTTCCATTGAAATCGAGAGCCTTCCGGATATGCTCCGCATTGCCGCGGCGGAAAGACTTTGCAGTATCATAACGGTACCCGAAATGAATGACGGGGAGACCGCAGAGCTTTTTATCTGTGACGGAAAAATCTCGCAAATCGATTTTTCGCGCCTGCTTTTCGCGTTTTCTCCTGCCGCCCGTATTCTTTCGGAAGACGAAACATTCGTGTGCTGCTCGGACGAAAGCAAACGCGAATATATCCGCCGCGTAAGGGAAAAGGCTGTTGAATTGAAAATCGGAGAGGCTGACGTTGCCAGGGAGAGTCTTTCGGAGGCAAAGAAGAGCGGGACGGATCTCGGAAAAATGCTTTTCTCAGATGAGAAAAAGTCTGCTGTCGGATATTTTGTCTCGGTGCTTGCGCTGACGCTTGCACTGCTCGGAATTTATATTTATCTTTGCCTCGGCACGCCTGCCGCATGGCTTTCTGTCTTTGTCATAGCTCCGCTTTATGAGCTTTCAAAGCGGTTTACGTCAACTGTTTATCTCCGTCATGCGGGCTCCCGCCGACTACTTTCGCTTTCCTCCGGGAAAGCGCTTGACGGAGCGCATTGTCTTGTGACCATCGCAACACTGCTTTACGGAGAAAAAAGCGATCGTGAGGTCTTTGACAGGCTTGAAGATTTTTATCTCCGCAACAGAGACGGAAGCTATATTTTTTCCGTCCTCGGCGACCTCGGCGAGTCCGACATGGCGGAGGACGGAGGCGATGGTGAAAAAATCGCTTATGCAAGGGCGAGAATATCATCACTGAACGAAAAATACGGCGGGGGATTTGCGCTTTTCATAAGAAAACGGACATACGTCAGGTGTCAGAAAAAGTATATGGCTTGGGAGAGAAAACGCGGAGGAATACTTAATCTCTGCCGTTTTGCCGCAGGCGGCGAGGGTGACTGGATATGCTTTGAAGGGGACGTTTGCGAAATACGTAAATGTAAGTATCTTCTCACTCTTGACAGAGATACCGAGCTTTTTTACGGCTCTGTGCGCAGGCTCCTCGGCATAATGCTCCATCCTGCAAACCATCCCGTTTTTGACGAAGAAAAAGGGCGGATTGTTTCCGGCTACGGCGTCCTTCAGCCGGTAGTGATACCGTCGCTTTTTTCGGCAAATGCGACGGCTTTCGCTTCGCTTACAGGCGGCGACGGCGGGATTGACGTCTATACCGGAAGCGGCGCGGATCTTTATCAGAACGTGATCGGTACCGGGTGCTTCTGCGGAAAGGGAATGATAGATATTTCCGCATTTCTGAAAACATGCGACAGCTCGATTGCCGGAGAAAGAATTTTAAGTCATGATATCGTCGAAGGGAGCCTTTTACGGTGCGGTGCGGCGAGCGGCGTCGTGCTGACGGACGGCACTCCGTCAAATGCGCTTTCGTATTACATCCGCCTTCACAGGTGGATAAGGGGCGATCTGCAATCGTTGCCTTATCTCTGTAAAAACGCGGAGAACAGCGCGGGCGAGAGGATAAAAAATCCCGTCGGCGCGGCGGGGAAATACCGCATAGCGGACAACGCCATAAGGCATTTTGCTCCGCTTTCTGCGATAATTGCACTGTTTCTTTCGCTTTTTTCGGGCGTGGGAACTGCATGCGTCACGGCTTTATTTGCCTTTGCCTATATTGCTTATCCGTTTGCGGAGAGCATAATTCTTCCGATCATGACGGGAAGTATTTTCCGCGCGGGTGCGATCTACGGTTACGTAAAAGGTGTTATTTATGCTTTTGAACGTTTTGTTTTCTCTTTTATGTCGGCGGCGCATGAGGGGCTTGTCTTTGCAGATGCCGCAGTCAGAACGATCTACCGCTTTTCCGTTTCGGGAGAGCACTTTCTCGACTGGAAAACGGCAGCCGACGGTGAAACCGAAAACGCCGATATCCTTTCTCACTACGGGAAAATGTTTGCGTCAACCGTTCTCGGGCTTTTTGCCGTGTGCATTTTTCCGGATCAGATAAGGATTTTCGGCGCTCTTTGGGCGCTTTTTCCCGGCATAAGCTACTTTTGCTCCGTCGGCGATGGTGCGAAAAAACATATATTGAGAAACGTCAGGACGAAGCTGAAAAGGCTCTGCGCAAGGGAATGGCGGTTCTTTGCGGACAACGTCGGAGAGAAAACGAATTGGCTCCCGCCGGACAACTTTCAGTTCTCGCCGACTGAAAGAGTCGCAATGAGAACATCGCCGACGAACATAGGGATGTTTCTTGTTTCCGCGCTTGTGGCAAGAGATTTCGGATATATTGACAGTGCGACGCTTGCCCTCTATATGAAAAATGCGACTCTGTCAATCGAAAAACTGCTCAAATGGCGCGGAAACCTTTATAACTGGTATGACCTGGGGACGCTTGAAGTCATCGGCGAGCCGTTTATTTCATCCGTTGACAGCGGCAATTTTGCGGTCTGTCTTGTGGCTGTCTGCGAGGGGATTAAGGAATACGCCGGAGAGGAACCGTCACTGCTTGACAGCGTCAGAAAGCTTGAAAATATACTCCTGTCGATCGACCTTTCTTCACTTTACGACGAAAACAAGAAGCTCTTTTATATAGGCTATAACGTCGGTTCGGGGCGGTATTCCGAAAGCAGATACGACGTTTTCATGAGCGAAGCGCGCCTGACAAGCTATTATGCCGTCGCAACCGGGCAGGTGTCGTCCGAGCACTATTTTTCTCAGGCGAGGAAGGTCGGCGCGGGCGGAGGCAGACGCGGACTTCTTTCTTGGAGCGGCACTGCCTTTGAATACTTCATGCCGTCGTTGTTTTTGCCTGCGGAAAAGAACTCCGCCGTTCGGTATGGTCTTGATTTCGCATATGCAATGCAGAAAAAACATTCCGTAAATCGCTTTTTGAGAGGAAGATATTTTTCGCTTTGGGGAATATCCGAGTCACAATATTTCGGATTTGACGGTCGTATGAATTATCAATACAAAGCGTTCGGAACGGAGGAACTTTCTCTTGACCCGGAGTTTGAAAAAAACGAGGTAATATCTCCGTATTCGGTATTTCTCATGATGAAGGAAAACCCTGGAGCGGCGATGGGACAGCTATCCGCGCTCCGTGCCCTCGGTGCAAGTGGGAAATACGGCTTTTGTGAGGCTGTCGATTTTTCCCCGGGACGGGTCGGAGACGGGTATGCCGTTATGAAGAGCTATATGTCTCATCATAAGGGAATGAGCCTTGTCGCGGCGGCAAATATATGCTTCGGCGACGTTTTTATCCGCAGGTTCATGCGGTCACCGACTATGCGCGCGGGAAGAATTCTTCTCTGCGAAAGGGTACCGGAAAAAGCGCCGGTTTCAAAACCGCAGAGAACGAAAAAAGCGCCTCTGAGACCGCTTCCGCCCGATGTCGGCACTGTGGAAAAGCGAAAGGCAAATTATAATGTTCTTTATCCGGAGGTGGGCTCCGTATCGAACGGAAAAACGAGAATAACCGCTTCAAGCTCCGGACACATCATGCTTTCGGATGGTGATGACTGCATTTCATATTCGGATTTTGACCGTTTTTCGCTTTCCGGCGGACTGTGTGCCGTTGCGGAGGTCGGAGGGAAGATAATCTCGGCTGTTCCGCTCGGATATACGGACGAAAGCCTTGATACAGACTTTTCGTTTTCATGCGGGACGGACAGAATAACTTATTCTTCATTCCATCGCGGAGAAGACTTCTCCTGCGGCTTCTCCGTTTCTCTTTCGGTTTCTCCGGAATACCCGGAGTTTATAATATCGGCAAGGCTGAACGCGGCAAGTCCGGAATCGAAGATAATGCTTTGCTTCGAGCCGGTGATGCGCGGAGAGAAGGCATATAAAGCGCACAAGTGCTTTTCGGGACTGTTTCTTGAATTTGACTATGAGTCGGGCGAAAAATCCGTCATCGTCCGCAGAAGACCCAGAGGCGGCGAAGAAGCGACGTTTCTCGGAATTACTGCGTCTGCGAAAAACGGCTTTGAGTTCGACACCGGCACAGACGGTCTTTCTTTCTGTAACGGAGAGAAAGCAATGGCGGAGCTTATAAAAATCCCATGCGGGGAAAGAACAGGCGCGCCGACTGTGCCGTTGTTCAGGGCGGTCTGCAAGAATAGCAAATCCGCGGTGTTTTCAATCGGTTATTCAAAGAACAGGGATGACATTATGTATTTCCTTGGTAAAAAGCGAGGGAAGGTGTCGCTCGGAAGCATTTGCGCAATGATGAAGTCCGCCGCCGGAATAGGTCCTTATGCGGACGCTATGGAGAGCTATCTTCTGAGGGCTGTCCATTTTCCGCAGGCGGAGGGCTCGGGCGGGGAAGAAATGCTTTTCCGTCAGGTGAAGACAAGCAATTTTTACAGGTTTTCCGTCTCGGGAGAACTGCCGATTGTTGCTGTGAGGTTTTTCCGTCCCGGCGGAAAGCAGAGCGAAAATCTCAAAGCGATGATCGGAATGTTCCGCTATGCCTGTATAAGGGGATTGCGGTTTGATCTTGTAATTCTTTACAGGGAAAGCGACGAATACAGACAGAGCATGCTTTCGCATGTCAAAAAGCTCGTCCGCGACATGGGGTGCGAGAGCTTTATTTCCGTCGACGGAGGAATTTTTCCGATAAACGCCGATAAGCTGACAGAGTCCGAAAAATACGCGCTCATGCGGAAATGCGGCGCCGTGTGTGACAGCTCGCTCCCGCTCTCCGTCACTCTTCTTTCAAACAAATACTTCACTCCGCTGCCGAAAAGTGCGGAGAGGATTCTTTGCTCTCCGTCGCGTCGCGACGTGACGGCGTGTGCCGCGCCTGCGGTTCGCGGGGCAATAAAAAAGGTCGCCGGCGGGATGTTCTATCGCGGTGGATTTATATGCAACAAAAAAGAGGTAAAACGCCCGTGGGCGCAGATAGTTTCGACCCATTCCGCGGGCTTTGTCGCAACGCAGAACTCGCTCGGATTTACTTTCGGCACAAACAGCTCCCAGCTGAAGCTCACCCCGCATGACGGCAGAGCGATGACCGAGGACAGCGGCGAAATCCTGACAATGCGTATCACGGACGGTGAAAAGCACATATCGAACTTTGATATGTGCGCCTGCGCGGCATATGCCGATTACTTTTTCGGCGGGGTGAGATATGTCGGAAGGGCTTGCGGGATTAGCTATACGGTTGAGGTCACGCTTGACGAAAAGCTCGCAATGAAATATATTTCAGCAGAGCTTTCGGCGGACAAAGAAACGTCGGTTGAAATAATATATTCGGTGACGCCGTGTCTTGGCTCCTCTGCGGCGGACGCAAGGGAATATTCCTTTTCGGCGGATACGGCGCGCGGGGCGGTTTACGTCAGAAGGGCGTGCGGCGATAAGATTGCACCGAAGCTCTGCATTATGACGGACGCAGAGAAAAACCGCGTCTATACTGACAGAGCGTCACTTAAAACCGCCGGAGCGGTGTTTGGCGGGGGCGCTGACTGTGCCGCCGTCGGCGCGGAGCTTATCGTCGGCAAAGGAAAGTCGTTATGCCGGTTTGCTCTGTTTGCCCATCGTGCAGAGACCGACAGAAGATACTGCGAAAAAGCCTTCCGTTCAGCCGGAAGACCGCACGCCTGCACGAAAATAAGTCCCGCGGTGAAGATAAAAACGTCAGAACCCGTTTTTGATACGACGGTCAACGACTGGTTTTATTATCAATGCGTCGTTTCGAGAATTACGGCAAGGACGGGCTTTTATCAGAACGGCGGCGCTTACGGCTTCCGCGATCAGCTTCAGGACTGTCTTTCCGTCGGCGGGGATATGCTGAAAAAGCAGATAATTTTCTGCGCCTGCCATCAGTACGAAGAGGGCGACGTTATGCATTGGTGGCACAATCTCTATGAAGGCGGACGCGGGCATTACGGTATAAGGACGCGTTGCTCGGACGATTGCGCATGGCTGCTTTACGTGGCAGAGGAATATATCCGCCGCAGCGGCAATATGTCGCTGCTGGATGTCCGTCTTCCGTTTGTTTCGTCCCCCCCGCTTGACGCAAGAGAACTTGAAAGATATGAATTCGGCAGATTTACGGAAGAAAAATATACGCTCTTTGAACATCTGCTCCGCGCGGCGGAAAGACTCTGCCGGACGGGGCGTCACGGACTGTCGCTCTTCGGCACATGCGACTGGAACGACGGAATGAACGAGGTTGGTAAGGGCGGAAAGGGAGAGAGCGTCTGGCTTTCCCAGTTTGCGGCGGCAAGGCTTTCGGCGTTTGCCGTCATGTGCGCGGAGCGCGATGACAAAGAGCATGCCGAGCGCTTTGAAAAAACGGCGGCTATGCTTGAAAAGTCTGTCGACACATACTGCTTTGAAGGCGACAGATACCTGCGCGGATTTTTTGATGACGGCTCGCCTCTCGGCTCAAAGACCTGTGACGAATGCAGAATAGATATTCTCCCGCAGGCGTTTTCCGCTCTTTGCTCAGACGGAAAACCCTCGGAGCGGGCAAAAATCGCAATGGCAACGGCGATAAACGAGCTTTATGACAGTGACATCGGCATTATAAAACTGCTTTCGCCGCCGTTTGACAAAACAGTCCGCTCACCGGGATATATAAAAGGATATCCGCCCGGCATAAGAGAAAACGGCGGTCAGTATACGCACGCCGCAGTGTGGGGCGCGATGGCGACGGCTGAAATCGGAAAGGGCGAGCTTGCTTATGAAATGCTCACTGCAATAAATCCGGCGCTCAAAAGCGACAAAAAGCTCGTTCGGTACGGCGCGGAGCCTTATGTTCTGTGCGGCGATGTCGGCTCTGAAATGAGAAACGCGGGACGCGGCGGCTGGAGCTGGTATACCGGAGCGGCAGGCTGGTACAGGACGGCGGTTATATCGTCGCTCTGCGGTTACAGAGAGGTCGACGGCGGGTTTTATATTTCGCCCGTGCTTTCGGAGAGTTTCCGCAGTTTTTCGCTCGATATAACAAAAGGGAAAAGTGTTTACCGCGTTTGTGTATCTTCGGGCGAAGAAAACACAATCTGTCTTGACGGCGAAATTGTATCAAAGGGAAAGCCCGTTTCGGAAACGGTGTTTTATCCGGACGGGAAAAATCACATTCTGAAAATAACGGTTAAAAGATGAAGAAAACGGCGGATTTTTCCGCCGCTTTCTTTTTACATAAATGGGTTGCCTTTTTTCGCATAAGTGTGATATAATGAAGGCGAAGGGAAGTGACTTTTGTGATAATACCGAAAATAAACGTCGGCGATGTTGCCGTAATGAAAAAATCACACCCCTGCGGCGGGAACCGTTTTTCCGTGCTTTATGCGGGCTCGGATATCAAACTGCGTTGCGAAAAATGCGGCAGGGACGTCATCATTCCGAGGATAAAAGCCGAAAAAATGATAAAAAACATCATTCCGAAGGAATAAAAACGCAAAATTCAAAAATATTTAATCAATTTACCGAAAATATCACTTGCAAAATGCATGTGAATGTAGTATTATAATAACAGATAACAGCCTGCGCCATTGTCAGCGGACGAGCGCAGGAACAAAAAATCCAAATCCGCTGAGAAAGAGTGATTATCTTGACTAAACTCATTGTAGGCCTTAAGGGCACGGGAAAAACAAAAACGCTCATCGAAATGGTCAACTCCGCAACTTCTTCTTCAAACGGTGCGGTCGTATGTCTTGAAAAAGGCGATAAGCTCCGTTTCGACGTAACATACAAGGCAAGACTTATGGATACATCCGAATACGGTATCTCCGGCGCGGACGCTCTTTACGGTTTTGTATGCGGCATTTATGCCTCCAACCATGACATAACACACATCTTTATCGACTCTGCGATGAAAATGTGCGACGATACAGTCGAAGGGCTTGCAAAGTTCTTCCGTCCCGCTGTTGCGTTTGCCGAAAAGGCGGGCATCGACCTCGTACTTACATCCTCCGTAAATGAAGATGATCTTCCCGAGGATCTCAAGGCTTACCTCTGATAAGAAGATTAAAATTTGCCAAAATTCGTCGTTTTGCATAAAAAACGACGAATTTTTTGTGCAATAACTTCCTTCCTTCCTTCCTTCCTTCCTTCCTAAAAAAAGCAATATTCCCTTGACTTTATAGCACTTTTATGCTAAAATAATACCAAATAGTGTCGCTTTGGCGACAGTCGCAAATTGAAAGGAAACAACTAATGAAGAAACTAACATCCATCGCGCTTGCGATCGTTATGATCGCGTCCGTAATGCTGTTGACAGCGTGCGGGGGAAAATCTGCTTATCAGATTTACACAGAGGCTTTTGAAAAGACAAAAGCGCTTGAATCTGCCGAGTTTACCTCGTCACTTACCGCAAGCTTTGAAAAAGACGGCGAGCAGCAGAGCATGACGGTCAACACCAAAGCAAAAACAGTCGGCATTAAAAACGAAAATCCCGTTTCGCTGGGCGAAGTTGAATGCACAATCAACGGAGCAACGGTGAAAAACGATGTCTACAATGCCGACGGCACAGCTTATGTAAACATCGGCGGAACGGAAAAAGAGAAAATGGACATTGCCTCCGATGACGCGCTCATGTTCAATCTTTCATCCATGATTAAAAAGCTGATCGTGTCGTTCACGGAGGACGACCTCAAGGATGTTCCCGCCGTCAAGAACGAGGACGGAACATTCACAATTGATTTCGTGCTCACGCCCGACAGAGCAAAAGAATTTTATGCCGACGCATATGACAGCTTTGTCAGATTTACATCGGGCGGCAAAGGCAATGACACGACTGCGACATTCACGGACGCGAAGGTTTCCGTCAAAATAAACGCAGAGGGCTTTATATCCTCATTCGGATTTGAATTTGCAGTGACGTCTGGCAAAAGCGGAGATGTCACAGGCTCCGCAAAGGTTGAGTTTATAAACCCCGGCACTGAGGTGACGGCAGACGCACCCGAGGATATCGGCGATTACATAACACTCAAAGAAGGCTACAACGCATATATCGAGGCTGTCAGAAAGACAAAAGAGCCTGATTCGATCGAATATACATCGACATCCAAATCGAAAATCACAGCTACGGGCGTCAGCCTTAATCTGACGGCCGGAATCCACGGAAAGATTGTCGGTCGTAAGAGCAAAAATCCCGTTTCGCTTACAGAATGCACAATTCGGCTCGGCGATGAGAAAGTCACATCGTCGGCTTATGTTGCAGACGGAATTGCATATGTTTCATCGGAAGGCGAAAAAATGAAGATCGACCTTTCCGATCCCGCATATGATAAGTATATCATTTCAACGTTGACAATTGACGATATGCTCTCCGAGTTTTCGGAGGACACATTTGAAAACGCAACGGTTGTAAAAGCAGGAAAAGAGATAACGATAACCGGAATCAGCCTTACGCCCGAGCAGTTCTTCAAATATTTTGAACCCGTACTGCAAACGGCAGAAGATTATGCCGGAGTGTCCGGACATGCAACGTATGAAGCCTCGGATATAAGCGTTTCTGTTGTGATAAATGACGGATATGTCGGCGAGTTTAAGCTGTCATATACTCTCTTGCTTGATGTGACGAAGTCTTCCGGTGATATTGTTTCAACGAAATTGTCGTCCGAAGAGACGTTCAAACTGGTAAACCCCGGCGCGGAAGTGAAGATTGAAGCACCCTCCGATCTTGACGAATACAGCGTTCCGGATGAAGCATACAATCTCCTCATGGCGGCGCTGGAAAATACGGACTCACTTGATTCCGTTGAATATTCTTCTTCGGAATCGGTAACAACCAAAGCAGTCGGCGAAGAAGAAACAAGTTATACAAAGTACAGAGCAAAATTTTCCGGACTAAACGGAAGCAATCTTAAAGGCTCCGGAACAATTACGTCGGCTTCAAAAGGCAAAACAGGAGAGATGTTCATTTACAGAACTGCGGACGCAGAATATGTAAGCGTAGGCGACCAGAAGGTGAAGTTCCCGATTTACGGCGAAGAGGACGCATACCTGCCGCTTCCTTCCGTTGTGGAAATTACAGACGGCATTGAGAAAATGGTCGACGAAGCCGAAGTGCGCAGAAATTCGGACGGCTCAATCGATCTTGTCGTTGACATATCCGAAGAAATGTTCTATGAGCATTTCGGTCATGTGATTGAAGCGATTGTTGAGAGCTATAACAACGCCGATATGGGCAATATCACTCTTGACGAAATATGGCCGGAGAACGCCGCTCTGACAATACATATCACAAGCGACGGCTATTTCGCTTCATATTCGCTCGGGTATACTATTAAGACGACGCTCTCTTACGGTTCAAGCGTGACGGTTACCGCGGAATTCGACTTTGAATCCTCGTTTGAGGTAATTAATCCCGGCAAGACCGTGACGGTTGATGTTCCCTCAGACCTTGATAAATACGTCCTATACAACAGATAAAGAAAAATAAAAATATTTATGACAACACAGAAAGGGACAGAAAATGAAAAAGATATCGGCAGTTTTGCTTGCTGTTATGCTGATTGTTTCCGCGGCGGTGTTCACATCGTGCAAGAAGAAAACGGCATATGAAGTGTTCTCCGAGGCGCTTGAAAAGACAAAATCGCTTGACTCGGTTGAATTTAATATGGACATGGCAACGACGGTGCCTGATGAAGACGATTCAGGCATTATAAAATATTCGGCAAAGATATCCGGACTCGGCGGCAGCCCGATTGCTTCCGGCGACGTTGCGGTTGAATCTTCCGGAGTGAGCATGAAAAGTTCGGTATACAATGCCGACGGCTTCGCTTATATCGGCATGGGAGAAATGTCAAAAACCAAAGCGGAACTTGACGAACCGACGGCGCTCATGTATGACCTTGTATCGATGTTCAGAATTGTAACGGCTTCTTTGCCGGAAGAAGTTTTTGCTGATGCAAAGGTCGTTGAAAACAGCGACAAAACGAATACCGTGACCGTATCGCTTACGCAGGAACAATTTGAACAGTATTTCAAGGGCACCGCTTTTGAGACAAAAACATATACAAACGGTTTGCCCGATGATGGGACATCGTCCTATAAAGTCACGATTGAGGATGTAAAGGTTTCCGTCACCGTCGGCAAGGACGGATATATTTCAAAATACGAAGCTGGCTATAAGATTTCGATCAAGGTTTCGATCGGCGGCTCCGACGTCGACTTTATCAGCGGCGTGGTTATGGCGGTCGGAGTGAACCTTATAAATCCGGGAAGCACCGTAACGGTTGATGTTCCCGCAGACCTCGACAGCTACGTTTCGGGTTGACGCACTTTTTAAGAAAATACGCTATAAAATATAAGCCATATCGGCAAAAAGGAGAATTCACAATGAAAAAATTATCAGCGATTATGCTTGCGCTTGTGATGGTTCTCTCTGTTGTGCTTCTTGCTTCCTGCAAGAAGGAAATGACAGCATACCAGACATTCAGCGAAGCAATGGCAAAGACAAAAGCTCTTGATTCGATGGAGCTCAAATCGACGGCAACGTCAGCAATAGCATTCGGCAGCGAAAAACTTTCAATGACGGTCGGTTATTCCGTTAAGACAGCGGGACTTAAAGGAGATTCTCCCACGCTCTCCGGCGATTTTGACATCGGCGTTTCCGGAATATCCATGAAAGCAAATGTTTACAGCACATCCGATACGATATACGTTTCGATGGCGGGCATGAAGGTCAAGATGGACGCAGACTCCGAGGATGCTCAGGATTACAGCGTGGATATCGACGACACGCTTATCTCCAACCTTCCCGAAGACATTTTCAAGGATGTTGAGATTATCGAAAACGATGACAAGACAAAGACGATAAACGTCACGCTTACGGGAGAGCAGTTCTCCGAATACTGCAAAGATATTTATGAAAAGGCGCTCGAAGCGCTTGATGTCGACGATGTCTCCATGTATGACATAAAGGCTGACGATATAACAATTTCCATGGTTGTAAACAAAGACGGCTACATTTCAAAATATACTATGAATTATAAAATTTCAGTCTCTGTCACGCAGGAAGGCGTTACCGCAACGGCGACAAGCGAGAACTCGGTTGAAATCGAATTCGTAAATCCCGGTACTCCCGTAACGGTTGACGTTCCCACAGACCTTGATGAATACGGCTCCGCAGACGATTTTTATTTCTTCGGATAAACTACAAAAAAGCGACCCGCAGGGGTCGCTTTTCCTTTTGAAAAAATATCGTCGCACGTGTGTATTTCTGCAAACGGTTGACAATGATAATATGTTGTGATAAAATTTGTCTGAGAAAAGAAAAAAGGAGTTTTTGAAATGAAAATCGCCGTTATAACAGGAGCTTCCTCCGGAATGGGCAGAGAATTTGTTTTTCAGCTGGACGCATGTCATGATTTTGACGAGATATGGGTCATTGCCCGCAGGCTTGACCGTCTTGAAGAGCTGAAAGGCAAAACGCGTGCGCAGATAAGACCGATTTCTCTCGACCTTACGAAGAAGGAAAGCATAGAGACATACGGAAAAATGCTTGAAGAGGAAAAGCCGGATGTCGAGGTGCTTGTAAATGCCGGAGGCTTTGGCAAATTTGCGGCAACGACGAATATGCCTCTTGAAACATATTATCAGATGATAGAGCTGAACGACATGGCGCTTGTCGGCATGACATACAAATCGATTCCTTATATGAAAAACGGAAGCCAGATATATGAAATGGGTTCGCTTTCCGCGTTCCAGCCCGTGCCTTATATAAATGTTTACGCCGCGAGCAAAGCGTTTGTGCTCAGCTTCTCGCAGGGGCTTGCCGCAGAGCTTGCGCCGAAGGGGATTGACGTTATGGCTGTTTGTCCTTTCTGGGTCAAGACGGAATTCTTTAACCATGCGGTCGAGGATGATTCCGTCATAACGTATTACAGTCATTATTACACGGCGGAGCAGGTTGTCAGCCGTGCGATAAAGGATATGAAAAAGCATAAAAAGGTTTCGGTCTGTGGCTCCGCGGCAAGACTTCAGGTGTTTGCCGTAAAGCATCTGCCGCATAACTTTGTTATGAAAACTTGGTGCCGTCAGCAGAAAAAGCCTTACGGAAGAAAGAAATAATGAAATTTGAAAAGACTGTTACTCTGAAGGACGGTCGCAGTTGTGTTTTGAGAAACGCAACCGCCGCCGATGCCGAAGAGGTTTGCAGAACGTTCCGCCTGACGCACAGCGAGACAGACTTTCTGCTTTCCTATCCGGATGAAATCACAATGGAAGTCGAAAAAGAAGGCGCTTATCTTTTATCAAAGGAAAAAAGTGATAACGAGATAGAAATCTGTGCTTTCATCGGCGGAAATATTGTCGGCATGGCGGGAATTACCGCTGTCGGAGGAAAATACAAGACAAAGCATCGCGCGGAGTTCGGGATAAGCGTTGAAAAGGCTTATTGGGGACTCGGAATCGGCAGGGAACTTGCGGAAGCGTGCATAGAGTGCGCAAAGATCGCCGGATATGAGCAGCTTGAACTGGACGTTGTTTCGGACAATGCTGCCGCTGTAAACCTTTATAAAAGCCTTGGTTTCGTCGAGTATGGAAGAAATCCGAAGGGATTCCGTTCGCGCATGACAGGCTGGCAGGAGCTTGTTTTAATGCTTTTGCCGCTGAAATAATAAAGTAAAAAGCACCCGTTCGGGTGCTTTCTGATGCAAAAAAATGTTGTGCTTGTGATGTTTTTTCAGTTTTCTTCTTTGCTATTGTTAATCCTGATTATTATTTTAATTAAATCCACTATCACCCCGATTCCAAAAAGACCGAGTGTGAAAAGATATAGGATTCCCATTCCTATTTGCTTGCGATAAAATTTATGTGCGCCGAATATACCCAACCACAGACACAAAAGCAACTCCGGCAAGATTTCTTTCTGTCGCTCCGCTTTTTTTGCCGCTGCACGAGCTACAGCTTCCGCCTTTTCCTTCTGCGCTCTTTCAAAATCGAGATTTAATTCGTCAAGCTCTGCGGCATCAAGCGTTTTTATGATATGCCTCGGCTCGCCGATTATTTTTCCGTCATCTCCGGCAATGACAGAAAATGAAATAAGATCGTCACCGCCAATAAATTGAGTCAATGAATACCGCAGAAAACCGTCGTTTGAAAGCTCAAAGCAATGAGTTCCCTCTCCGATCTTAAGTATCGTGCCGTCTTCCATCCATGAAAACGAGTGCCCATCTATTCTGATTGTAACCCTGTCAGACGTACCGCCCGAAATGTTGATTTTCAAGAATCCCATCTGTCAATCTCCTTTTATAAAAATCTGTCGGTCTGATTTTACCTCAATTTGCGGTAAAAGTCAATAGATTTTTGCAAAAATATCTAAAATAAAATGAGATATTTGTTGCAAAGGGGATATATAATGTATTCAAGAATCCGTGCGCTCCGCGAGGATAATGACTATACGCAAAAGAAGATGGCAGAGGTTTTGCATTGCTCTCAGCAGGTTTACAGCAACTACGAGCTCGGACAAAGGGACATACCGACAGATATCCTTATAAAGCTCTCGGAATTTTATAATGTTTCAACCGACTATATCCTCGGTTTGACAGACAATCCGACCAAAAACACATAACAGAAACACCGTAAAAACCCCAATATAAATCATAAAAGCCGCTTGTGAAAACAAGCGGCTTTTTGCTTTTGTAGGCGAATTATACTATCAAGTGCAACACTATAGAAAAAAGAAAGAACTCATAACAAACCTGTGTTATAATGAAGTTGCAAGACAAACAAAAAACAGGAGGAATGTTATGAGCTACCACCATTTTACCATAGAAGAGCGTTGTTGTCTACGAGAATATTACAAAAAAGGCTACAGTTACCGAAAAATTGCAGAATTGATGGGGCGAAACGTAAGCAGTATATCAAGAATTAAACAATTTGTTGCACTTTGCTTGACAATTCACTATGCAAAAAGCACACCCAATCCTGTCGAAGCAGTTACGTGTCAGATATTCAGTTGCGTCGCACATTAATTGTACCATAGGTACGGCACAATGTCAACCTTTTTGTAAAAAGAAGGATAAAGAAAAGCCCCGATTTTTCACAAAATCGGGGCTTTGGAGCTACTAGCCGGATTCGGACCGGCGACCTCGTCCTTACCAAGGACGCGCTCTGCCAACTGAGCCATAGTAGCATCGCGAATGTTATTATAACAAAACCTTTTCGATTTGTCAAGATTTTGTTTGCAAATAATAAAAAATGTGATATACTATGCTTAACAATCGGAAAAGAGGGCAGAAGCGATATGAAGAAAATGCTTTGCGTTGACGGAAACTCGATAATAAATCGCGCATATTACGGCGTCCGCGGGCTGACCGCAAGGGATGGCACGCCGACAAACGCGATTTACGGGATGATAAATATAATTTCAAAGCACGTAGCGGAGATAAAGCCCGATTATTTTGTCGTTGCCTTTGACGTTCACGCACCGACATTTCGCCACAAAATGTTTGCGGAATACAAAGCCGGCAGGCACGCGACCCCGCCAGATCTGCTTTCGCAGTTTGCCCCCGCAAAGGAGTGCCTGCAGGCTATGGGCGCGCATTGCGTTGAGCTTTCGGGCTATGAGGCGGACGACATCCTCGGCACCTATTCACGCATATGCGGGGAAAATGACGTTATGACATATATCGTCACGGGTGACAGGGACTCTCTCCAGCTCATAAACGAAAACACGACTGTTTTGCTTGCGACGACGGGAGAATCCGTAAAATACGATGCGGAGGCATTCCGCGCAAAATACGGCGTCGACCCTTCGCAGTTTGTCGATATGAAGGCGCTGATGGGCGATAGCTCGGATAACATCCCGGGCGCAGCGGGCATAGGCGAGAAAACAGCCGGAAAACTCATCGCCGAATACGGAGACATAGACAATCTTTATGAAAATCTTTCCGCCGGAAGCGCATCGACGAATACAATGACAAAGCTGATTGCGAGCAAGGAAAACGTATATCTTTCCCGTGAGCTTGCAAGGATAGACAAAAACGTTCCGTCGCTGCCCGACCTTTGTGATGTTGAATACAAAGGCGTTGACAGCACGGCGCTTTATGATATCTTCCGAAAGCTCGATTTTTCGGGCTTTATAAAGCGTTTCGGGCTTGGAGAGACGGCGGAGGTCGCGGACAAAGCTCCGGAGGTGCCGGAAGTAAAAGAGGCGAGTGCGGGCGACATTAACCCGAGTACGGTATACGGTTGCTCAATAGATTTTGAAAATGACAGAATATATCTATCGTGCGAAGGAAAACTGCTTTGCATAAGCGGAATTGAGCAGAACAAAGACCTTCTTTGCGGCGGGGCAAGAATTGTTTGCTATGACGTAAAGGAAACGTGTCACAGGCTTGAAAAATACGGTATCGAATTCTCCTCCTGCATAGATGATGTAATGCTCATGGGCTATGTCTGCATGGGCGGGGCGGGCGATACATCACTTGATAAGCTTGTTTCAAGATATCTTTGTGCGGAAGTGACCGACACAGCGTCGGAAGCGCACTATATATCTGCGCTTTACGGTGTTTTTGTTGCCGAGCTTGAAAAAACAGGGCAAACGAAGCTCTATAAAGAGACTGAATTTCCGCTTGCGAGAGTGCTGTATAAGATGGAGAGCGAGGGATTTAAGGTTGATACGGAGAAACTCGCGGAGTTCTCGTCCGTGCTCGGAGAGGCGCAAAGACAGCTTGCCGAGCAGATTTATATGCTTGCGGGGACGGAATTCAATATAAATTCGCCGAAGCAGCTCGGAGAGGTTCTCTTTGATAAAATGCATTTGCCGACGGGAAAAAAGACAAAGAGCGGATATTCGACAAGCGCCGAGGTGCTTGAGTCGCTACGCCCGTTTTCTCCCGTCATAGATTACATTCTTGAATACCGCGCGGACGGAAAGCTGAAAAGCACCTATGCTGACGGGCTTATCGAAGCGGCAGACGAAAACGGCAGAGTCCATACCAGGTTCAAACAGGCTGTCACGGCAACGGGCAGACTTTCATCGGCTGAGCCGAACCTCCAGAACATTCCGATAAAAACCGAGCTCGGCAGGGAATTCCGCAAATTCTTTGTTCCGACGGGTGACGGAAGAGTTCTTATCGACGCGGACTATTCGCAGATAGAGTTACGCCTGCTCTGCGCCGTTTCGGGCGACGAAAATATGCGGGAAGCATTTCTTTCCGGGTTTGACATTCATTCGTCGACGGCTATGAAGATGTTCGGAGTTTCAAAGGATGAAGTTACGATTGAAATGCGCAAGAAGGCGAAAGCCGTCAATTTCGGAATAATGTACGGAATGGGAGAGTTTTCGCTTGCAGCTGACCTGCACACGAGTCGCAGACAGGCGGCGGAATATATAGAAAGCTATCTTCAGTCATATCCGAAGATAAAACAGTATCTTTCCGACGTGGTTGAGGAAGCCAAGCATGACGGCTATGTAACGACGCTGTTCGGTCGTCGCAGGTATATTCCGGAGCTGAAATCGCACAGAAAAAACGAGATTGCCTTCGGAGAAAGAGTTGCGATGAACAGCCCGATTCAGGGCGCGGCGGCTGACATCATCAAAAAGGCTATGGTTGCCGTTGACAAACGGCTGAAAGAGGAACAGCTTGACGCAAGACTTATTTTGCAGGTTCATGACGAGCTTATCGTCGAAGCGGCGGAGAGCTGTGCGGACAGAGCCGAGCAGATACTGAAGTACGAAATGGAGCATGCGGCACCGCTTTCCGTACCGCTGACCGTTGAAATTTCGCAGGGTCGGAGCTGGTATGAAGCGCATTGACGAATAAAAACACAGATCACCTCAAACAATAGCTTTGAGGTGATTTTTTATGAAAAAATTAGTTGTAACCGCGCTCACCATGGCGCTCATTCTTTGCTCCTGCGGCGAGATGAAAAATATATCTTTTTCCGAAATGTCGGCAGAGATGAAAAACGCGTCCGGAAGGGAGCTTACGGATAAAGACATAAAAGAAGACGATTGTTATATCATCGGCATTTCCGAAAAAACTTATAAAAGCCGTGTTGAAAGTGCGGCTGTATTTTCTCCGGCGTTTTCTTCGAACGGGTTTGAAATAATATTGATAAAAGCGAAAACGTCAATCGACGCGGAACGGCTGTGCGCCGAAATGAAGAGCAATTATGAGCCCGCTCCGTGTGATCCCGCGGAAAATACCGAATTTCTTTATTACAGGGATTACGTTCTCTTCGCAAAGGGCGGGCTTTCGGATACGGACAGAGTCTCTGCCGCTTTTCTCAGACTTCTAAAAAAATAATACCTGCGTAAAAAACACATATAAATTTGTCTCTTTCTATTGAATTATGCGTTTTTTAGTGATATAATTCTGATATATTATGGACATTGCGAAGCGCGCCGCAAAACGGGGCAATCGACCGATTGTCGCAGACGGTGTTCTGAAAACCGTAAAGCGGTGCGTCTTCGTTTCCGCGGGGAACGGTGGGGTTTCCGCGCCTTTGCTCGCGGCGGAGCAATTACAGCGAAAGGAGGAAAACGAATGAACACACAGGGCTCGTCTTTTGAGTGTTTTCCCTCTCCGTTTCATAGGGACTACTGGAAGCACGCAGTCTCCGAATTCGGAAATCCGAGGACGATAATAATAGCCGCTATGATAACGGCTCTTCGGATAATTCTGAGAAGTCTGAGTATTCCGCTTATACCGAACGCACTTTATATATCAGTCGGATTTTTTGCAAATGCGCTCGGCTCTATGATATACGGTCCTCTCGTCGGGCTCGCAAGCGGGGCGATAAGCGATACGCTCGGCGCGTTTCTTTTCCCGCACGGGGATTATTTCTTCCCGTACATACTGATTGCCATGTCGAGCTCGTTTATTTTCGGTCTCTTCTTTTACAGAGCAAGGCTTTCTGTCGGAAGGGTGATACTTGCAAGGTTTACCGTTGTACTTGTGTGCAACATAATTCTCACGCCGGTTATAATGCGTTGGTATTATGCATATTTCGGGATTGATTCAACCTATAAGTTTTTCACATTGGCAAGAACTTTGAAAAATGCGGCGCTTCTGCCTGCGGAGGCATTGCTTCTGTCTCTGTTTCTGTTTGCAATCGTCCCGTTCACTGCGCGGATGAAGCTTACGGCGTACGCCGGTTCCAAAAGGAAGTTCACGCGCGCAAATATAATCACGCTTGCGGTTTTGACTGTTATTTCCGCTGTCGCGGTCTACTTCTACTACGTGTTCTACATAGCGAAATAAATAAAAACGGAGGAATGAATTTGGAAAGGCTGACACTTGAAAACACTGTTTCCGCAAGGCTCATGCTTTCGGAAAGAAAAGAATACCATCGCAACGAAACTGTTCTTGCCACGAAATTGCCTTTCGAGCTTTTCCTGTGCGCGGAAGCCGGAAGCTTCCTCATCGACACGGGCGAAAAGCAGATAGCCGTATCGGAAGGAGAGGCGGTGCTTGTACCGTGCGACACGGAATATACGCTTGACGTCTGCGAGGAAAGCACGCTTGTCTTTGCTGCGGTGAGTCTGTACGTATATTCAAACCTTCAGGTATTCTCGCTTTTTGACTTTGAAACCCATTTCACGGGTAGCACCGGCGAGGAGATAACGTCGACATGCAAAGAGCTCTGCTCGCTTTTCGCAGACAGAGAATTCACAAATTCGCGCCTTGAAAACGCGGTCAAAATGCAATGCGACGTTTTCCGTCTTGCAAGAATAGTTCTTAACGGAGCCGTGCCGAAATCGGGCGGCAGCGACATAATGGAAAGGCACGAAAAGCTCGCGGAGGTTCTTCAGTACATACACGCAAACATAAGAAGAAACATTTTGCAGGGAGAGCTTTCTGACATTCTCGGAATGACGCCCGACTCGTTTTACCGTATGTTCAAAAGGCTCCTCGGCTATGCCCCGAAGGACTTTATAATATCGGAAAAGCTCCGTATCGCGAGGGAAATGCTTGCCCTCGGCGAGCTTCCGATAGGCGAAATATCAAAAATGCTCGGTTATGACAATCAGCTCTATTTCTCTGCACTTTTCCGCAAGAAATACGGCGTCTGTCCGACGGAATACAGAAAGGCAACAGAAAGAATTATATGATACTCAAAGGCGACATCACGACCCTTGCCGATATCCGTCTCTTCCTCTTTGATATGGACGGGACGATTTACCTCGGCAACAATCTCTTCCCGTTTACAAAAGAAATGCTTTCCGTGATACGTGAGCAGGGAAAAACGTACCTTTTCATGACAAACAACTCGTCAAAGAGTGTTTCGGCGTATGTCGAAAAGCTCGGGAAGCTCGGCATTGACGCAAATGAAGGCGACTTTATAACATCATCACAGGCGACAGCCCTTTATCTGAATGCGAATCTCCCCGGAAAGCGGCTATACGTTGCCGGAACGGAGTCATTCAAAAAGGAACTGCGCGAGGCGGGCGTCTGCGTTTGCGAGGATTACTCGGACGTAATCGAAGGCGTTGTCATGGGTTATGACACGGAGCTTACATACAAAAAGCTGGACGACGTTTCAAGACTTCTGACAGAGAAGGACATTCCGTTCATTGCGGCAAATCCGGATCTTGTCTGTCCGACGGAATACGGTTATGTTCCCGATTGCGGCTCCGTTTGCGGTATGCTTTTCAACGCAACGGGCAAAAAGCCGTATTATATCGGCAAACCGCGCCCTGAAATGCCGCTTCTTGCAATCGAATGGATGAAGAAAAAAGATCCTTCGATCTGCAAGGAAAATACGCTTGTCATCGGAGACAGAATGTATACGGACATCGCCTGCGGAATAAACGCGGGGGTTAAAACAATGCTTGTTTTGAGCGGAGAAACAACCGAACAGCAGGCAAGGGAAACTGAATATAACATTGATTATATCGTTGGGGACGCAAGTTGCATTCCCGACGTATTGAAATAAAGATTTGGAGATAAAAAGAAAATGATTTACGATGTTGCGATTATCGGAGCGGGAGTAACCGGCGGTCTAACGGCGGCGGCTCTGGCAAAGTACAAGCTCGGCGTATGCATTGTCGAAGCGGGGGCAGATGTTGCCCTCGGCGCGACAAAGGCGAACAGCGCGATAGTTCACGGCGGTTATGACCCCGTTCCGGGAACGCTGAAAGCGGAGTTGAACGTAAAGGGCGCGGCTATGATGGCAGATCTCTGTCGCAGGCTTGACGTCCACTATATCAACAACGGCTCAATGGTCGTTGCCTTTGACGAGGAACAACTCGAGCACGTCAAAATGCTCTGTGAAAGAGGAAAGACAAACGGCGTGCCGGGACTTTCCGTTATAACCGGTGACGAGGCAAGAAAGCTCGAACCCGCGCTCTCAAAGAACATAGTCGGAGCGTTGCTCTGCACGTCGTCCGGCATAGTTTGCCCTTACGATCTTACGATTGCAGCCGTTGGTAACGCTATGGACAACGGAACCGATCTCTTTTGCAATTTCAAGGTTGCGTCGATATCCGATGACGGAAAAGTTTATACACTCACTTCCGAGAGCGGGGACGAGGTAAAGGCAAAATATATCGTCAACGCTGCCGGTCTCGGCTCGGACGAGGTTGCCCGTCTCTACGGCGACGACTATCATCTCGTCGCAAAGAAGGGCGAATACATGCTTCTCGATAAATCCGAGGGCGGACTTGTTTCAAGAACGATTTTCCAGACGCCGACAAAGGCGGGCAAGGGAATACTTGTCACACCGACGGTTGACGGAAACCTTCTCGTCGGTCCGACATCCGAAAAAACGGAAAAGGACGATAAGACAACAACTCTCGAAGGCCTTGACACAATAAAGGAAAAGGCATCTCTCTCTGCCGACGGCATAAATTACAGAGCCGTTATAACGTCATTTGCCGGTCTCCGTGCCGCTTGCGTGGAAAGCGAAGACTTTATCCTTGAGGTCTCTGCTCATTCTCCCAGAGCCGTGAACGCTGTCGGAATCGACTCCCCGGGACTTTCGTCATCGCCGGCGATAGCGGAATATATCGTAAACCTGCTTGTCGGTGTCGGACTTGCGCTTGAAGAAAAGCCCGAACACATCGACACCCGCGTTTCCTGCAAGCATTTCCGCACACTCTCCGCAGAAGAGAAGAACGAAATGATAAAGAAAGACCCGTCATACGGAAGAGTAATCTGCCGTTGCGAAACGGTTACCGAGGGCGAGATACTCGCCGCTATAAGACAGAACCCGAAGGCGACAACGACAGACGGTATTAAGCGCAGAACAAGAGCCGGAATGGGACGTTGTCAGGCGGGATTCTGTACGCCGTTTGTAACGGAGCTCATTGCAAAGGAGCTCGGAATTGCCGAAAATCAGGTAACAAAAACCGGCGGCGGCTCGAGACTTTTGCTCGGGAACAGGAAATAATGCGGAGGGGAAACAATTATGAAAAAATGTGATATTGCCATCATAGGCGGAGGTCCCGCCGGAATGGCGGCTGCCGTTTCCGCTTATGACAACGGCGTAAAGGATATACTTATAATCGAACGTGACGAAGGGCTCGGCGGTATTCTCCGCCAGTGTATTCACAACGGCTTCGGACTTCATCGCTTCGGCGAGGAGCTTACAGGCCCCGAATATGCGGACAGATATAAAAAAATGGTCATCGAAAGGGAAATTCCGTATATCGTGAAAACAATGGTACTCGGGATTGAGCAGGGCGAAGACGGCAGACACATTGTCACGGCTATGAACAGCGAAAGCGGTGTGTTTACTGTTGACGCAGGCGCCGTCGTTCTTGCTATGGGCTGTCGCGAAAGAAGCCGCGGACAGCTCAATATCCCCGGCGAACGTCCCGCGGGCGTGTATACGGCGGGCACGGCGCAGAGATTTATCAACATAAAGGGAGAAATGCCCGGAAAAAATGTTGTTATTCTCGGTTCGGGAGACATCGGCCTCATTATGGCGAGAAGAATGACGCTTGAAGGCGCAAATGTCAAGCTCGTATGCGAGCTTATGCCTTATTCCGGCGGACTTAACAGAAATATTGTTCAGTGCCTCAACGACTTCGGAATTCCGCTCAAACTCAGCCACACGGTATCGAAGATACACGGAAAAGAGAGAGTTGAAGGCGTTACGGTTTCCGAGGTTGACGAGCACCTGCGCGTCATTCCCGAAAAGAGCGAGTATATCGAATGTGATACGCTTCTCCTTTCCTGTGGACTTCTTCCCGAAAACGAACTCACAAAAGGTGCGGGAATAAAGCTGGACAGAGTTACGGGCGGTGCGACGGTCAACCAGAACAGAAGAACCGAGCAGACAGGCGTTTATTCCTGCGGCAACGTTCTCCACGTTCACGACCTTGTCGACTATGTTTCCGAAGAAGCGGAGCTTGCCGGAAAGAGCGCAGCGGAATTCGTCAAAGCCGGTTGCAAGGAGCCGGAATACGTTCGCTCGCTCTCCGTTATCGCAACAGGCGGCGTCAGATACACGGTTCCGCAGAGAGTCGACGTTACGGAAAATCCGGATGATATCAAGATTTATTTCAGAGTCGGCGCGGTAATGGAAAATGTCAAAATCCGTGTTTCCTGCGGAGAAAAAGAGCTTCTTCTCCAGAAAAAACGCAAGGTTGCGCCCGGCGAGATGGAGTTTGTCCGCATAAAGGGCGAACAACTCAAAGAATGTGACGGCGACATCACCGTTGAAATAGTAAAGTGAGGTTAGGGCTATGAATATCGGTGAAAAGAAAGAAATGATCTGTATAAACTGCCCGATTGGCTGTACAGTAACGGCTGAAAAGACGGCGGACGGCTTCAAGGTGACGGGGAACACCTGTCCGAGAGGCGAAAAATATGCGATAGCGGAGCTCACACATCCGACGAGAACGCTCACAACGACTGTAAAGGTCGCAAACAGAGAAGGCGTTTATCTTCCCGTAAAAACGAGCGCACCTATTTCGAAAGAAAAGCTCTTTGAAGCTATGAAAGAGCTTTCAAAGGTTACTGTCAACGCTCCGATTGAGCAGGGCGACGTCGTTTTTCCCGCAGTTTGCGGAGAAAGCGACATAATAGCCACCGGTTCCGTAAAATAATTTAACAAAAAACACTTTTATTTTCGGATTTTTTATGATATAATTCTCAAAAGACTTTATGAGAATGTTCCGGAGCACCTCTTGCATCGGAGAGAGTTTATAGATTTTTTATACGGAGGAAATAAAAATGAAAAGGAAAATAGCAATCCTTATGGCGATTGTCCTTGTTGTGACTGCGCTTTGCTGTGCGTGCGGAAAAGATCCGGGCGAAACACAGACATCGGACACAACTACGACCACCGTTCCCCAGGAAACGCTGAAAGCGAACGAAATCTTCGAAAAGCTGAGAATCGTAATGGAGGTAAACAAAACGATTGTTGAAAATCCCGTATATTCCATTGTCGGCAGCGACATCGGGCAGATTGAGTTTACCTGCAACGGAAGCAACTTTGTTTTCCGCGGCGCGCAGTCAATTGACTATTCCGACATTCACGGTATTACCGCTCCGGTGAATGTCAACGAGATGAGAATGCTCGAGAAAGGCGGAACAAAATACATCTATATAACTCTTATGGACGGCGGAAGAATAGTCGAATGGTCGAGATACCCCGGCAAAGAATATGCAATGAACTGCACACTCTATACACCTTCCGCTCTTTCGGACGAAGAGCTTCAGAACGTTATCGACACTGCCATAAAGAACTGAAAAGTGTGACATTCAAAAGTAAAGACGAATTCAAAAAACGGAGGAATTTATATGAAAAAAATACTGGCTTTGACTCTTGCCGCTGTTTTCATCTGTCTCTCCGTCTTTACGCTCTGCGTATCGGCGGCTGACGGAGTATCGACAACGTCAACAGAGGGTTCTGCCTACAAACTGAGTTTTAAGGGCCCTTCAACAATGGTTACTTATGATGAAGACACATTCACAATAAGCATTGACAACATAGACCTTTCAACAGGCGGTCTTAAAGAGATTGCGATTGCCCTTACATATT
This sequence comes from uncultured Eubacterium sp., assembly GCA_900544285.1. Classification (GTDB taxonomy): domain Bacteria; phylum Bacillota; class Clostridia; order Oscillospirales; family CAG-272; genus CAG-841. Next base: position 153,825 of record UQUT01000001.1, on the reverse strand, counting down.
CCAAAGAGGAATTCAGATTCGTATCCGTTGACTGGACAACCCCGTCAAGCGGATGGAGAAGAAGATACAATGAGGATACAAACGGCGACACAACAGACCTTGTGTTCATTGTAAGCGCTGGCGACGGCGTATCCGCCGTTACGACCTCCGGCGCAATTGTAATAAAAGTTAAAATGAGACTTGTAGCTTACACGGGAACGACGGCTTCCATTTCGGTTAAAACGGCGTCCGGCACTGCTGCAAACGCAAGCTACGGAGAAGTTAAAGGCACGGGAAGCGATGTAACGGTAAAGCGTGCTATAAGCAGAGCGGACAAGCCCGCAAAGCTCGAACTTCTCAGTAGGGGCGAGACTTCCGTAATGGTCAAGAGAGGCTCGGAAGCAAACCTCGAATATTCATGCGACCTTATAAACTGGCAGGCGGCAACCGTTTTCGACGGCCTTGTTGCTAACGGTATATACACATTCTATGCGCGTGTTGCGGCACAGGGCGAGGTTGCGGCGAGCGAACCGAGCGAAGGACTTGTTGTCACACTCGGCAACGGAAGTGCGGGCCCGCAGACAAAATCAGACAACAACGGCTCCGGCGGCAATACAAGCGATGATGAACCGCAGATTATGTCAAAAACGGATACCGTCATAATGGTCAAGCCCGTTGCCGGATATGAATACTCCCTTGACAACAAGACATGGAACCAGACAGGCATTTTTACGGGACTTTCTCCCGCGCAGACATACGGTCTTTTCTGGAGAAAAGTTGACCAGCCTTCAACGATGAAGATGATGTTTGTCACAACAGCTCAGAAGTCGCTTGGAAAAGCTCCGGCGCCGACCGTAAAGGCTGTGACGGCAACTACAATTGAGCTTAATGCCGTTTCCGGTTGCGAATACTCAAAGGACGGAAAGACATGGCAGGCGTCCCCGCTCTTCACGGGACTTGAAGAAGGAAAGATGTATTTCTTCTATCAGAGATACGCCGGCACATCAACAACAGCTGCAGGCGACTCTTCGGATCCGCTTTTCGCAACAACAAAGAAGTCATGCGTTCATGCAAACGTTACGACAAGCGAAAAGGCAGCGACATGCACGGAAGAGGGCTACATAATAAAGAAATGTAACGACTGCGGTGCAACCATTTACACAGAGACGATCGGCGTAAAGGGTCATGACTGGGAATGGAAAGAAGTAGCGGCGACCTGCACGACAGCCGGCAGCAGAGGCTATGTGTGCAGAAACTGCGGAACAACAAGAGACACGGTAACAATTCCTGCCACGGGTCACACGGCGGGTGCCGAAGCAACCTGCACAGAGCCGCAGAAGTGCGTAACATGCGGAACGGTACTTGTTGCGGCAAAGGGACATACTCCCGGTGCGGCGGCAACCTGCACGACTCCCCAAGTCTGCACGGTGTGCGGTGAAGTGATTGTAAACGCAAAGGGACACGTTCCCAGCGGCGAAGCCACCTGCACAACGCCTCAGAAGTGCCTTGTCTGCGGAGAAGTAATTATTCCCGCAAAGGGTCACACAGAGGGTGCGCCTGTTGTCGAAGTCGAACCGACAAAGAGCAAGGAAGGCTCTCAGGTCATAAAATGCACCGTTTGCGGTGAGATTATAAGAAGAGAAGCAATTCCGAAGCTCAAAGGCTCTGGCACGGTTGTAACGATAGTTATAATTCTTGCTGTTGTCGCAATTCTTGCGGCAGGCGGCGCAGTGTTCTTCGTTCTTTCAAAGAACGGCGGTGCCGGCAACAGCAAAGGCGGCGGCAGGGCTTCAATCGGATCACAGAAATAAAACATAAACAATAAAAAATCCCGCGCAAAGCGGGATTTTTTTATTGCGCGAAAACATAGTCAAAAGTTTTTCAAAAACAAAATTCCCCCGATAATACGGGGGAATCCGATTTTGAATTATTCTGTTCTGAGCGCTATTACAGGATCCTTCTTTGAAGCGATCTTTGCAGGGAACAGTCCCGCGATGACCGTAAGCAATATGCTGAGAGCTATCAGCACGGCGGCACCGACAGGCGGCAGAGCCGCTATCGACGCAATTCCCGTTAGTGAATTTAAGATAAGGTTTACGGGGAGCAATATCAGCAGGGTGATACCGATGCCCATAGCACCCGAAATAAGCCCGATAATAAACGTTTCCGCATTGAACACTCTTGAAACGTCCTTCTTCGATGCGCCTATCGAGCGGAGAATTCCGATTTCTTTTGTTCTTTCGAGAACGGAAATATAAGTGATTATTCCGATCATTATAGATGAAACGACGAGCGAAATTGCAACGAAGGCAATGAGCACATAGGTTATCGTATCTATAATTTTTGTAACGGATGAGAGCAGAATACCGACATAATCCGAATAACTGATGACCTTTTCGCTTTCGCCTGCTGCTTTAACCTTCTCATTATATGCGGAGATGACATCTTTTACATTGTCCTTTGATTCAAAATCGACAGGGTAAATGTTTATCGTTTCGGGGTTTTCAAGATCCTTCACGCCGAGTTTTTCGAGGTTTCCGGAAAGGGTTGCCTTTGAGGTCTGCCCGAGGAGCTTTGCTTCAAACATCTTTATGACAGCTTCCTCGCTCATGCTCGCTATATAGGCTTTCATCTGCGCCTGCTCTTCCGCGGGGAGCGTCGCAATGTAAGCGTTTACGTCGTCCATTGTGATTTCTTTCTTTTCCGCGGTTTCAAATTTGAGACCTGTGAATATGTCGGTCGTTTCGTCCGCAAGCTGAGCTTTTACGATTTCCGAATCGTTTGTTTTTTCAATGACATGCTTTGTAAGTGCCGAGGAATAACCGATCGTGCCGCTTATTGACGTTGCGGACGCGTTCTGCGTCGGACGGACAATACAAGCCACTTTCAGCGTTTCACCGGTTTCAACAACTGATTTCAGGTATTCGCTGTCATTGCTTTTATCAACCCAAACGCCTGTCTTTTCGTCATAACTCCAAAGGTCTGTGTCGTTTATGAGCTTGTATTCGACGGCGAGAATTTCGTCATATGTGTAGGTTGTCTGCTCTGTTTCTATGGGCTTATGCTCCATGATCTTGATTTTCATATCTTCAAGATCATTCTGATTACGTAAGCCGATGGAATAGAGAGCAAAGTCGCTTATTTCGTTGTTTTTATCGACGACGAGTACGAGCTTTGTGTAGTCATCCTTTTCGGGCCATTCGCCGGCAAGAACATCATACTGTGACTGAACAAAGTCTCTGTTGTCAAGTATTTCTGACCATACCATGGATGAATTCATTCCCGAATAAGACTTAGACATCTGCGCATATGCGCTGCCGTAAAGCGTCTCCATGACTTTTCCGGGGTTTACGCGGAGTGGCTTTCCGTCCTTTCCGATTGAATATATCTTAGGCGTTACGCCGTAACCGTACTGAATTCCGTTTATATACTGTTCAATACCGCTTTCGCCGCTGTCAAGATACTTTTTGAATCCGGAAAGCTCGCTTGTCTTTGTTCCGGACGACATCGTTGCGAGCATTTCGCCCAGTACCTCACGGGAATAAATCTTATCAAGCAAATGGTCGCCGCCGTTTGATTTTCCGCTCATCATTGACGCCATAAGCGAGGTTATATCTATCGATTCGCGCGTTATACTCAACGGATATGATGAAAGCGTGTCAGCTTGAACTGTGTTTATATAGCTTTTGAAGCCGCTTGAAACCGCCATTATCAGCGCAATGCCTATAATGCCGATACTGCCGGCAAACGAGGTCAGAATTGTTCTGCCTTTTTTGGTTTTAAGGTTGTTGAAGGAAAGGGCGGTTGCCGTTGCAAACGACATCTGCCGTTTACCTTTTTTCTTTTCGGCGGCACTCCGCTCCTCAGCTACGGCTTTGTCCTTTTCGCTCGGGACGAACGGCATCGAGTCCGAAATGATTTTTCCGTCCAGCAGGCGAACCGTGCGGGTTGCATATTTTTCGGCAAGATCGGGGTTGTGTGTCACCATTATGACGAGCTTGTCTTTTGCGACTTCTTTCAGAATCTCCATGACGGCAATGCTTGTTTCCGTATCAAGTGCACCCGTCGGCTCGTCGGCAAGGAGAATGTCCGGATCGTTTACAAGCGCACGCGCGATCGCGACTCTCTGCACCTGACCACCAGACATCTGGTTAGGTTTTTTCTTTATCTGGTCGCCGAGACCGACCTTTGTCAGAGCTTCTGTCGCTCTGCGGCGTCTTTCCGCCTTGGAAACGCCGGATATCGTCAACGCAAGCTCAACGTTTGCAAGCACGGTCTGATGAGGTATCAGATTATATGACTGAAACACAAAGCCTATCGAATGGTTGCGGTAACGATCCCAGTCCTTGTCCTTATATTTCTTTGTTGAGACGCCGTTGATTTCAAGGTCGCCGTCCGAATATCTGTCAAGCCCGCCGATAATGTTCAGCAGGGTCGTCTTTCCGCAGCCGGACTGACCCAGAATTGCGACAAACTCATTTTCGCGGAAGCTGATGTCAATACCGCGGAGAGCGGGAACGGCAACATCGCCGACGTAATAGTCTTTTTTTATTCCTTTCAGAGTGAGCAAAAATCATCACCTCAATTTTCGTTTGATAATATTACTTTACCACTCAATTATTAACAGGTTGTATATAAAATTAAAAATATAATTTTTTCCGTTCACAAAAGGTGCTTTTTATGATATATTTATAAGCGTAATGTCAGAGGGGAGGTGCAGACTTGAAAGCAAAAATAAGAGTCAGGCTTTTTTCGGCGGTTGCGGCTGTTATAATGATGATAACGATTTTCTGCATGTCGGCACAGAGCGGAGAAGAGTCGTCATCGCTCAGCGGTAATATAACGGAAACGGTTCTTGACAGGACGGACCCGAAATTTTCCGATCTTGATGACGGAGAAAAGGCAGAAAAGGTCGAACAGATTGGCAGGTTTGTCCGCAAAACGGCGCATTTTGCGGAATATTTTGTGCTTTGCGGAGTGTTTACGGTGTTTGCCTTGACGTTTGATATAAACCGTATTCTTGCGTGCGGACTTGCCTTTTGTGCGGGGACGGTTTATGCGGCGAGCGATGAAATTCATCAGCTTTTCGTTCCGGGCAGGAGCGGACTTTTTACAGATGTTCTCATCGACTCCTCCGGAGCGCTTGCCGGCGCGATATTTGTGTTCATCATTTACAGTGTTTATGAAAAATCGAGGAAAAAGAAATGTGGAACGGAATGAAAAAAGCCATAACGTTAAGCTATGATGACGGCGTAACGCAGGACAGGCGTCTTGTGAAAATATTCGATAAATACGGGTTGAAAGCAACGTTCAACCTCAATTCCGGTTTTCTCGGAACTGCAAATTCCCTTGTTCGCGAAGGCGTGACGGTTGCGCATTGCAAGCCGCGTGCCTGCGAGGTGAGGGAGATTTATAAAAATCATGAAATTGCCGCGCACACGTTGACCCATCCGTCGCTTCCTTCGCTTCCGGACGAAGAAATAGTGCGTCAGGTTGAGGATGACAGGTTGGCACTTTCCGAAATCGCGGGCTATGAAGTGGTCGGCATGGCGTATCCGGGTGGCGGCAAGAATTGCGATGAGAGAACGGCGGAAATAATAAGAAAGCGTACGGGAATAAAATACGCAAGGACGGTCTACTCAAGTCACGGCTTCGGTATACCCGAAAATCTTTATATGCTTTCGCCGACGGTTCACCATCACGGCGAATGGGGTGAGATGATAAGGCTCGGCGAAGAATTTCTCCGTCTTGAAACAAACGAGCCGAGGCTTTTTTATATCTGGGGTCATTCGTATGAATTCGATATAAACGACAGCTGGGATGACTTTGAAGAGTTCTGCCGGAGGATAGCGGGAAAAAGCGATATTTTTTATTGTACAAACAGGGAAGCGCTGTTATAAAAAATATGCATATCGGACAAAGCCCGATATGCATATTTTCATGTATGAATATCCCTGAAAAACTCGTCAATGCTTTTTGAAAAAAGCGAGGCGAGCAATGGAAGAAGGGAAATGTCCGGACAGCAAAGTCCTCTTTCCCACTTTGAGATTGCCTGCGGCGAAACGCAAAGTGCCTCCGCAAGCTGAGACTGAGAGAGCGAAACCGCGCTCCGGCATCTGCGGATGTTTTCTCCGATGATATAAGCCAAATTCAAAATAAGTTTTCCTCCGATAAATGTCCTCAGGACGTCACGACAAAAGCCGTGACGTCCTTTTTTTACCGGAAAAAGTCCGCCCGTTTACCGAGTGAAAACACGGCGGAAAAATATCCGGCAATTCTGAAAACCAAACATCAAACCGCCTCCTTTTATAATTTATTTCACGGCGTCCCGCGATGGTTTAATAATATCATATTACAGTCGGTTTGTCAATAAACCAGTGGTTTACAGCTGCTTGCGGAGCTTTTCGAATATCTTTTTCTCTTCGCGCGATACCTTGACCTGCGTAAGTCCGAGTATTTTTGCCGTTTGTTGCTGGGAAAGCTCGCGGAAAAAGCGCAGGCGGATGATATTTTTGCTCATATCGTCAAGCCCTTCGACAGCACCTATCAGCGCAAGGCGGTCTGTCGTTTTTTCTATTTCGTCGCTGTCTGATGAAATGAAGCTTTCAAGGGTTGCGCCGTCATCATCACCGCTACCGAGCGTTTCGTTTATCGAATACACGGGGCAGACTGCGTCAAGTGCATAAACGATTTCTTCGGACGTCGCACCGGTGAGCTCACAAAGCTCGGATATTTTCGGCTCTCTGCCGTGCTCGGCGGCAAAAGCCTCCTTTTCCCGCATTATTTCTGTTCCTCGCTTGCGGATGTCGCGACTGACTTTTATCATTCCGTCATCGCGAAGAAAACGCCTTATTTCACCTATAATGAGCGGCACGGCATATGTTGAGAACACCGTCCCATAGCTATGGTCAAAGCTCTTTGCGGCTTTTATCATGCCTATTGAACCTATCTGGACCAGATCCTCATATTCCGTGCCTCTGCCGATGAAACGCCGCGCGATGTTTTTCACAAGTCCCATGTTCTGCGTTATCAGCTGTTCGAGCGCATTCCTGTCTCCCGATTGGGCAAGAGATATCAAGTCAAGATTCCCGTCCTGTGCGGCAGTGTCAAAATCGGTCATATATATTACCCCCTTATTCTGAGGCGGAGCTCCGCCTTTTATGTAGTGGGGGATGAGAGTTTTCTCGTCATTATGACTTTTGTCCCCTTACCGGTTGCGGAAGTCACAATCAGCCTGTCCGAAAAGCTCTCCATAATAGAAAATCCCATTCCGCAACGGTCTTCGTCCGGCAGGGTTGTATAAAGCGGCTGACGGGCTTTTGCAACGTCGGCAATTCCGCAGCCCTTGTCCGATACGGTTATTTTAACGGTTCTGTCGCTGTATGCTCTTGCTGAGAGGATAATCGTCCCGACTGTGCCCGCATATGCGTGGACGATGCAGTTTGTAACTGCTTCCGAAACCGCACAACGCACGTCGGCAAGCTCCTCAATATCGGGGTCGAGCGGAAGGAGAAATGAAGAAATTATGCCTCTTGCGAGCGACTCATTCTGCGAAAGCGAAAGAAAACTGCATTTTATCTCGTTTGTAAGCGTTTTTTTCACGGCTTTATGCCTCCTTTTCTTTGATTTTGATCATTTTGTCAATCCCGGTCATCACGATGAGCCGCTCCGTTCTCGGCGATGGATTTGAAAGCATAACCTCAATTCCGAGATCATTTGCCTTCTGATACCTGCCGAGTATCAGTCCGAGCCCTGAGCTGTCCATAAATTCCACGCCCGAAAGTTCTATGCAGAGAACTCTCGGCATAAGGCGGAACATTGCGTCGTCTATCTGCGTCCTGACGCTTGCCACGCCGTGATGATCCATATCTCCCATCAGAACCGCCGTAAGCGTATCGCCCGAGAAATCGAGTATAAGATTTTCCATTGAAAACTCCTTTCGATTAAAGCTTGTCTTTTTAGTAATGATAGCATTTTATGCGTGCGGATTTTGTCAAAGTAAGGTGTCGAAAGAAAAATAAATATTATTTCGGAAAATAAAAAAAATGACCCGCACGTGCGAGTCATTTTTATGAGTTATTTCTGTTCTGTGTTCTCTGTCTTTTCGGACAGCTTTTTATTTTTTCTGCGTTTAACGGAGATTACAATTATCAGAGCGACGGCTCCTGCCGCAAGCGCGAAGGGAAGAATCCATACAATTCCTATCAGAATTTCTCCGAGAACTTCGCCGAACACAACAAACGTGTTTTTTACGGCGTTGCCGAGACGTGAAATGAAATTGTTTTCGGGCTCCTCCGTATATTCGATTACCTCGCGGAGGTTCACCGTAACATATGAATAGTCAACGGACTTATCATAATATTTAAGCCGGTAATTGAGCTCGTTTATTTCCGAGCGGATCTGTGAGAGCTTATCTTCCAGCTTTATCAGATAATCGAGGGAATCCGCTTTTTCCATCATATCAAGAATTCTCTGTTCCTGAAGCGCAAGTGCGTCAAGACGGGACTGATATGAATAATAAGATTCCGTCACATCGTCTGTTGTGAGATTTGAGGAGATGACATTACCCTTTCCGCCGAGTTCGGAAATGAATTCATCGAGCTTTTCAGCCGGAATACGGATTGTGAATTCTCCGTAGCGTGACGAGCGCCTTCCGCCGGAAGTGTTACCGCCGTTTTCGCTTGAAGAGGAGAAATATCCGCCGTAGCCTTCAACAAGAGCCGATATTTCAGATCTCGTCCTGTCATATTCGGTCGTTTCAAGAGTTACGCGATATCTTTTGATGAGCTTCTGCTCCGGAGACAAAGTATCTTTTTGACTGTCCTGCTTAGGCGGATCGGAGCTGATTTCATCATAATATCCGCTTCCGCCGGAGTAATTGCCGTTTCCGGGAACGCTGTCTGTTTTTGAATTGCTTGCACATGAGCAAAGTAACGCCGCAGCAAGAAAGAGTGCGATAATGAGTGCCGAAAGTTTCTTCATTTGTAAAACCGCCTTTCAAAGAGTATTTTTGATCTACTTCTATGAATTAGTCGGAAATATGAAGATTTTTTCTCACTCAGTTTTTATATTTTTCAATTGAAGCCCTGACAGAAGCCAGCTTTTCTTCATAGCTTCTGCGTTTTGCGCGCTCCGCGTCAACAACAGCCGCAGGTGCTTTTGCAACAAACCCTTCGTTTGAGAGCTTTGCGTCTATGCGGGCAATTTCGCTTTCAAACTTCTTTTCCTCTGCGGAAAGACGTGCGATTTCCGCTTCGATATCAACCATTTCCGCAAGCGGAATGAAGATTTTTGCCTTTTCGGAGACTATCGCAATCGCCGTATCGTCGTGGAAGTCATCCGCGTATTCTACGCCGGACGCCTGCGCGAGCTTTTCAAAGAAAGCGGAAGCGGAGGAGTTGAAAACGCTTTTTTCGTCCGATACGATTATCATTTTTGCTTTTCTGGCGGGCGGAACGTTCATTTCCGCGCGGCGCGCTCTGACAGCCTTAACGGCGGAGATAATCAGCTCCATGCTTTCGGCGTCGGAAGCGAAGGTGGGGATGTTTTCCGCCTTCGGATAGCTTGTTATCACAATGCTTTCGCCTTCGTGCGGGAGCTGCTGCCAGATGGTTTCCGTTATGAACGGCATAAACGGATGGAGAAGCTCCGTGAGATTGCGGAGAACGAATGAAAGCACACGGCAGGCGTCCGTATGTGACGAGCCTTCTTTATCAAAGAGACGGGGCTTGATAAGCTCAACGTACCAATCGCAGAAGGTGCCCCAGAAGAAATCATAGAGCTTGCCGAGCGCAATGCCGAGCTCGTATTTATCAAGGTTTTCGCAAACCTCGCCCGTAAGCTCGGAGAGACTTGTGAGTATCCATTTATCCTCAATTCCGAGCTTGTCGGCGGAGGGGAGAGAAGTATCCGTGAGGTCGTCCGGAATGTTCATAAGAGCAAAACGGGCGGCGTTCCAGATTTTATTTGTGAAGTTTCTTGCTGACTCAATCTTTTCGTCCGAGAAGCGCATATCGTTGCCGGGGGAGTTACCCGTGAGAAGTGCAAAGCGGAGAGCGTCCGCGCCGCACTTATCGATTATTTCAAGCGGGTCGATACCGTTTCCGAGCGATTTTGACATTTTGCGCCCCTGCGCATCACGGACAAGACCGTGAATCATAACGTGGTCAAATGGCTTTTTGTTCATGCAGTACATGCCCATCGTTATCATTCTCGACACCCAGAAGGTGATGATATCATAACCTGTGATGAGAACGGAGGTCGGATAGAAATATTCGAGATCCTCTGTTTTGTTCGGCCAGCCGAGCGTTGAAAACGGCCAGAGCGCGGAGGAAAACCATGTATCGAGAACATCCTCATCCTGATGAACGTGCGTTCCGCCGCATTTCGGGCAGACGGTTACATCCGTTTCGGAGACGGTCATCTCGCCGCAGTCGTCGCAGTAATAAGCGGGAATTCTGTGACCCCACCAGAGCTGACGGGAAATACACCAGTCGTGAATACCGTTCATCCAGTTCATATATATTTTGGAAAAACGCTCCGGAATGAAATCTATCGAGCCGTCATCAACGACTTCAATGGCTTTTTTTGCGAGCGGAGCCATCTTTACAAACCACTGTCTTGACGCGAGCGGCTCGACAACCGTTCCGCAACGACAGCAATGACCGACGGAATGAGTGTATTTTTCAATCTTTACAAGATAGCCCTGCGCTTCGAGATCGGCGACAATCTGTTTTCTTGCTTCGTAACGGTCAAGTCCGGCATATTTGCCGCCCTCTTCGGTTATTTTGCCCTTTGTGTCGATAACGAGTACCGTATCGAGATTGTGACGCGTGCCGACTTCAAAGTCGTTGGGGTCGTGAGCGGGAGTGATCTTTACCGCGCCCGTGCCGAATTCCTTTTCGACGTATTCGTCGGCAATGACGGGAATTTCTCTGCCGACAAGCGGGAGAATGAGCTTTTTGCCGATTTTGTCCTTATAGCGCTCATCATCGGGGTTGACGGCGACAGCCGTATCGCCGAGGAGCGTTTCGGGACGGGTCGTCGCGATGATTATCTCGCCGCTGCCGTCCGCATAGGGATAGCGGATGTGCCAGAATGCGCCCTCTTTGTCGCTGTGTTCAACCTCTGCGTCGGAGAGAGCCGTCTCGCATCGGGGACAGATATTGCTTATGCGGAAGCCTCTGTAAATCAGACCGTCGTTATAAAGCGAAACGAACACCTTTTTAACAGCGGCTGAAAGATTTTCGTCCATCGTAAAGCGTTCTCTCGTCCAGTCGCAGGAGGAGCCGAGGGCTTTGAGCTGTGAAATTATACGGCTGCCGTATTTATGTTTCCAGTCCCAGACGGTATCTATGAATTTTTCTCTGCCGAGGTCATAACGGGAGAGTCCCTGTTCCTTGCGGAGCATCTCTTCAACCTTTATCTGAGTTGCAATACCGGCGTGGTCGGTTCCGGGAACCCAGAGCGTGCAGAATCCCTGCATTCTTTTGTATCTTATGATTGTATCCTGCATTGACTCGTCAAGTGCGTGACCCATATGAAGCTGTCCCGTTACGTTCGGGGGCGGAATAACTATCGTAAAATGTTGCTTGTTTTTGTCGGGAGAGGGAGTGAAATATCCCTTTTCGCACCACTCTTTATAGAGAGGAGCTTCAATTTCGCCCGGATTATAGCTTTTTGAAAGTTCTCTTGGCATTTTATTTTACCTCTGCTTTTCAATAAATTTCTGTTTTGAATTACGCGGGGACGAACGCTTTTCCGTTATGCGAGAATAAGACATTCGGAGCCCCTCGGTACAGCAAACGAAATCGCCTCCGGCACCGCTTCAATATATATATCCCTGAGACGGGTTATTTCTCCGTCCAGACATACGCCGACTTCTTTTTCCGATTCAAAATGAATCTTTTTGCATTTTTTATATGTCACAAAATCCAGCGGAACATCACGGACAACATGCGTGCCTTTTTTGTAGTCTCCGAGGAGGGAAATGAACTTTCCCCTCGATATCTTTTCAACAGTGCAGACGTCTATAAGCCCGTCATTGAGATTTGCGAGCGGAGCGGCGCAGAAGCCGCCTCCGTATATTCTCGCGTTGCCGAACGCGCAGAGAAGATAATTCTTTGTGACAGGCGGCTCGTCATCGAAGGTTATCGTATACGTATTGCCGAATTTGCCGAAAAATGCGGAAATCACGCCGAGCGGATATGCAATACTGTTCGGAACCTTGATTGCGGAGCGTATGTGCCTCATTTTTTCGACAACCAGACAGTCAAAGCCGATGTTCAGAACGTTTATACAATACTTTTCGTTGAACTTTATGAGGTCAAGCGACAGAGCGGAGCCGCAAAGCTGAGCTTCTATGTCAAGAAAGGCTTCGGGCGATGAAAACGACTTTATAAAATCGTTGCCCGTTCCCGCGGGGACAGCCGCGATTTCCGCATTTGCAAAGCCGAATGCGCCGTTTACGACGTCATTGAGAGTGCCGTCGCCGCCGCATGCATAAAATCTTGTTTTCCGTTCGGGATGTGCAAGACATTCGGCGCGAACGAATTTTTCGGCATCGCCTGCCTCTTTTGTTATGTGTATTTCATATTCGACCCCCTGATTTTCACAGGCAAGGCGGATTTTTTCAACAAGCTCTCCCTTGTTTTTTCCGCCGCCTGCCGCGGGATTGACTATAAAACAATTATGGATTGAATTCATGGCACTACCTACTTTTAATATACAATAAAATTAGTATACCAACTAAAACGGCTTGTGTCAAGCGTAAAACGGCAAACGATGACGCGTAAAGCATAAAAATCGGACATAAAATCGGATTTTTTCATAAAAGCATTGAAAAATCGGTTTGGTTGCTGTATAATGACCGACGTATTACTGTTTACGGAGAGTATTATGAAGAGGATTTTTTCTTTATTTCTTGCGCTTTTTCTGATAATTACGCTTTTTTCGGTCATTCCGCTTGCCGCGGACAGCGAAAGCGGCACGCAAAGCGAGACGGTGACGGATAGAGCAGACGATCCCGCATCGTACGATACGCCGCAGGGAAGAAAGGTTCAGCTTTATATCATAGTTGCGCTGTTTGCGCTCGGGCTTGTGACCGTCATCGTGATGATAATCAAAAACTACGCAGCTTCAAAATAAAACGCCGTCAGAACCGCTCCGGAAGGGGCGGTTTTATTGTCGTCTGAAGGCTATCCGGAATATATTATAACTGGGTGGAAATATCTGCCCGAGATAATAAAACGATAGGTGGATGTATATGAAGGAAGCTTTACTTATGACGTGCGCCGGGGCGGGCTTTATGCTGCTTATGACCTGCCTCGGCGCATTTACGGTGTTTATATTCGGCAGGGAAACAAAGCTCTCTGCGCAGAGATTCATGTCCGGATTTTCCGGCGGGGTGATGATTGCCGCTTCCGTATGGAGTATGATAATGCCCGCGCTCGATATTGTCGGCGGAATAAAGGGCGTGGCGATTATATCTTTCGGCATTGCGGGTGGCGCGGCGACGATTGCCGGAGCCGACGCTTTGCTCTGTAAATACAGGTTCAAAGGAGAAAACGAGTCAATCAGGAAGCGGAATTCTCTGCTTATGCTTGCCGTTACATTACACAACATTCCGGAGGGGATGGCTGTCGGACTTTCGTTTGCGATAGCGGCGACGACGGGCGAATACGGCGCGGCTTTAACGCTTGCTCTGTGCATAGGAATCCAGAACTTTCCCGAAGGGGCGGCGATATCTCTGCCGATGAGACGGGAGGGAATGACAAAGGCAAAATCAGCGCTTAAGGGCTGTGCGACGGGGCTCGTCGAGCCGCCTGCGGCGATACTTGCCGTTCTGCTTTCGACGGCGTTTGCGTCCGTAATGCCGCTAATGCTCAGCTTTGCGGCGGGCGCAATGCTTTATGTCACGGCAGAGGAGCTTATTCCGGAATCGAATGGCGGCGGAAAGCACGGTACGGCGGGGCTCATCTTCGGATTTATAATGATGTTCGCGCTTGACGTCATTCTCGGATAAAATTTTTGAAGAAGAGTGAGAAAATCGGGTGCGCGCAACGACTAAAAGGCGTAAACAAAAGCTCCGGAGGACAAGAAATGATTGCGAAGAGAGTTATGATCTTAATATGCATATGCCTGTGCGTTATGCTTTTGATATCTTGTGCGGACGGAGCCTTGCATGTTCCGTGGACGACATCGTCGTATTTGCCGGAAAGCTCGTCAACCCATGAAACCACGTCCGGAAGCGGAGAAAATTCGGATAAGCCAGAAAACAATCTCGCCGAGCCTGAGGTTGTCTTTGTCTCCGGAAACACGGAATACCGTTGCGGTTACTATGAAAAATCGACGGAGACCAAAGTTGAAAATGGAACATCCGCAGTGCTTTGCGGCAGAGCGATACTCGGCGGATTTGACAGGCGTGAGCTTATTGGGAGAATACCGGAGGTGTCCGTCAACGAGCCGTTTTATATAATGGTTGACAGCGAAAGATGTGACGGCGCTTTGCTCAATCTTTATTCCGTCGCGGACGGCAAAAAAACAGACGGCGGAGAAGGGGTATCGGCAATTTCAGATATTGTCCGGAGCGGAAATTATATAGGCGAGCTGTTTGTGACCAGAACAGCCGGTGACGGATCATCCGTGGCATATGCCTTTTATGTTCTGCTCAAAAGCTGACTTTGCAACTTTATACAAGCGCGTGGGAGAAAATCCCGCGCGTTTTATTATGTTTTGCTATTGCAATAATCGGAATAATGATGTATCATATCATAATGTGATGATTTCAAAAAAGAAAGGATTCCTTCCGTGAGAAAAGCAAGATACGAAATAGATATGACGCGCGGTCCGCTTTTCGGTAAGCTGATAAGCTTTTCCGTGCCTCTTATGCTTACGGGTATTCTCCAGCTTCTGTATAACGCCGCGGATATGGTTGTTGTCGGCAAGTACGGTAGCGACACCTCGCTTGCGGCTGTCGGCTCAACAGGCTCTCTAATAAACCTTATAGTCAACGTGCTTATGGGAATGTCGGTCGGTGCGGGCGTTGTTGTTGCAAACGCAATCGGCGCAGGCAACAGGGAAAAGGCTTCGCGCGCGACGCATACGTCGATCTTTATAAGCGTTGTGTTCGGAATTGTCGTCGGTATTTTCGGCGTATTTATGGCAAGACCGCTCCTTGAAATGATGAAAAGTCCGGAGGACGTAATTGAGCTTTCTTCGCTCTATGTGAAGATATATTTTGCCGGACTTCCCGTGACCATGCTTTATAACTTCGGCGCGTCAATCCTGCGTGCAACGGGTGACACGAAAAGACCGCTTTACTTTCTTATCGCTTCGGGACTTGTCAACGTTGTGCTGAATATCGTCTTTGTCAAAGGGTTCAGAATGGACGTTGCCGGCGTTGCGATTGCAACGGTAATTTCTACGGCGATGTCTGCAACGCTTGTCACAATCTGCCTTATGAAAAGCAACGGCCCGTGCAGATTGCAACTAAAAAAGCTCCGCATATACGGGAAAGAGCTTGTCGATATTGCGAAAATCGGACTTCCGGCAGGACTTCAGGGCTCGGTATTCTCGATATCAAACGTAATAATCCAGTCATCGATAAACTCATTCGGCTCGATTACCATGGCGGGAAGTGCGGCGGCAAGCAGCCTTGAAGGCTTTGTTTATACATCAATGAACGCTATATATCAGGCGGCACTGACCTTTACGGGACAGAATGTCGGAGCAAAGCAATACAAGAGAATAAACACTATCTGTGCGCAGAGCCTTATAATTGTTACGACGGTCGGAATCATCGGCGGAATAGGGATATATCTTCTCGGCGAGCCGCTTGTCGGAATTTATGATGACAACCCGCAGGTAATCGCCGAAGGCGTAAAACGACTGGGAATAATATCCGCTACATACTTTATATGCGGCGCAATGGATATGATGGTCGGAATGATGAGAGGAATGGGCAAATCGCTTATGCCGATGATAGTTACGGTCGTCGGCGTGTGCGGCGTGAGAATCGTTTGGATATACACGGTGTTCGCTTATTACCATTCGCTCTTCTGGCTTTATGTTTCGTACCCCGTGTCATGGATTGTGACACTATTTATACACTGCGTGTGCTATTTTGCGGTGAGGAAAAAATTCCCGAAGGAAAATATGCCGCGCGACGAAGAAATCAGACAAACGGAGGAAATAAACGCATGAAAACAGCAATAATCGAAATGGAAAACGGAAAGACAATGACCTTTGAGCTTTATCCCGAAAAAGCGCCGATAACCGTCGCGAACTTTGAAAAGCTCGCAGGCTCCGGCTTTTATGACGGTCTTATCTTTCATCGCGTGATAGATGGCTTTATGATACAGGGCGGCGACCCGACGGGCACCGGAATGGGCGGCCCCGGTTGGCAGATAAAAGGTGAATTTTCTTCAAACGGCGTAAAAAACGACCTGAAGCACACAAGAGGCGTAATCTCTATGGCACGCTCGCGCCATCCCGATTCGGCGGGTTCGCAGTTTTTCATCATGCACAAGGACGCTCCTCACCTGGACGGTCAATATGCCGCTTTCGGCAAAATGACGGACGGCTTTGACTGCCTTGATGAAATCGCGTCCGTAGATACCGACTATTCAGACAAGCCTCTTGCAGAGCAAAAAATCAAGAAAATTACAGTAAAATAAGATTCCCCCTTGACTTCGGGTATACTCTTATAGTAGAATATAAACAGTTCAGAAGTAACGAAAGAGAAGGAACCCGAGAAAATGGTTATGAGAAAGCAGAGCAGAATTGTAATAACCGAGCCTGCTTTCAAATCCGTTTCGGATTGACCATATGCACCGGAGCCGACCCTCACAGACAGGTCGGTTCGGGTGCTTTTTTATTGCGGGCATCTGCCGCAGCGTGCGGCGGATTTTGGAGGAAAGATGAACATTTTTGACATACTTGAGCTCATATTCGGGCTTGCGCTGTTTCTTTTCGGAATGAGCCTTATGGGCGACGCACTCAAACGCAGTGCGGGCAACAAGCTGAAAATGATACTCGGCAAGCTGACTTCAAACGTATTCAAGGGCTTTTTGCTCGGGCTTGTTGTGACGGCGATAATTCAGTCGTCCTCGGCAACGACGGTTATGGTTGTCGGCTTTGTCAGCTCCGGAACGATGACTCTGACGCAGGCTGTCGGCGTTATAATGGGCGCGAACCTCGGCACGGCGGCGACGGCATGGCTCATTTCGCTTTCCGAAATAGGAGCGAGCGGGGAGAGCGTCAGCTCGTTTATGGAGATATTCAAAACGACGACATGGGTACCGATAATCGCGCTTATAGGTATATGCCTCCTGATGACGGCAAAAAGCAGCCGTAAGAAGGATGTTGCAGCGGTGCTTCTCGGCTTTGCCGTGCTGATGGTCGGAATTGAATATATGTCGGGCTCTGTTGCGGGACTTAAAGACAGTGTGAGCTTCCGCTCTATAATGACAATGTTTGAAAATCCGGTTCTCGGCTTGCTCGCGGGGCTTTTGGTCACGGCGATTGTGCAGTCGTCGTCTGCGTCTGTCGGTATTTTGCAGTCGCTTACCGTTTCGGGAACAATAACCTACGGAATGGCGATACCGATAGTCATGGGACAGAATATAGGCACCTGCGTCACAGCGCTGATATCGTCCGCAGGGGCAACGAAAGACGGCAAACGCGCGGCATTTATTCATCTTTATTTCAACATAATAGGCGTTGCCGTACTGCTTCCGGCATATTATCTTGTGAATAATATTGCGTCGCTCGGAATTTCGGATAAAACAATTGATATGGTCGGCGTTGCCGTTGTGCATACGGCATTCAAAATACTTTCGATTCTCATAATGTCGCCGTTTACAAAGCAGCTCGAAAAGCTCGCCTGCGTAACGGTAAAGGGCAAAAACGACGAAGAATTCAATATGCTTGACGAGCGTCTGCTCGCAACGCCGGCAATTGCAATCGAACGCGCAAACGAAGTCGCAGCTAAAATGGCGCAAATATCCGTTGACGCAATGCGGATGTCGATAAACCTCTTTGAAAAATATGATAAGAAAACCGCCCAGCTCGTTCGTGATTACGAGGACAAGGCCGATAAATACGAGGATATGCTCGGCTCGTATCTTATAAAGCTGTCAAGCCGCAGTATGTCCGAGAGCGAGAGCCATTCTGTCACGAAACTGCTGCACATTCTTGGCGATTTTGAACGTATATCAGACCACGCTGTCAACGTTGTTGAGTCAGCGGAAGAAATGCTTGACAAGAAGATAGAATTTTCGGACGAGGCAAAGGCAGAACTTAAGACGCTCTGCTCCGCCGTGCTTGAAATTCTTGACCTTGCGGAAAAATCGTTTATAGAAAGCGATATATCCGCAGCAAACATGGTTGAACCTTTGGAACAGGTTGTCGACTATCTGCGCGACGAAATAAAACGACGCCATATAAAGCGCCTGCAAAACAGTGTATGCTCAATTGAGCACGGCTTTGTCCTTTCGGATATACTGACAAACCTCGAAAGAGTTGCAGACCATTGCTCGAACATCGCGGGTTGCGTCATTGAAGTTTCACAACACGATGCACTCGATATGCACGAGTATCTCAAGGAGGTCAAAAGGGACGGAGCGGGCTTTAAGCGTATGTACACAAATTATATGAAAAAATATTCTCTCAAAGCGGAAAAATAATCGCAAAAAGAGTAGATATTTGAAAATAAAAGTGGTATAATGATATCTCACAGTATAACAAAAGAGAAAGGCAATGAAATGGAAAATCAAACGGTACTTATTCTTGATTTCGGCGGTCAGTATAAAGAGCTTATTGCCCGTAGGGTAAGAGAGTGCGGTGTTTATTCAATGATAAAGCCGTATGACATCTCGCTTGAAGAAATAAAAAAGATAGCTCCGATAGGAATAATATTCACTGGCGGTCCGAACAGTGTTTATCTTGAAAACTCGCCGAAGTGCGATGAAGCGCTGTATTCTCTCGGAATTCCCGTGCTCGGAATATGTTATGGCTCGCAACTCATCGCCCATATGCTCGGCGGTGAGGTCTCGTCGTGCAAAAAGAGCGAATACGGAACGCTTTCGATGACAGTCGACAAAAAGTCGACGCTCTTTGAAGGCCTTGACCGCACGCAAAAGGTGCTTATGAGTCATACTGATATGATAAGCCGACTCCCTGAGGGGTTTGAAGTCACGGCTTATACAAAGCTGTGCCCCTGTGCGGCTTACCAGTGTGAGGAGAGAAAGATATACGGCGTCCAGTTCCACCCAGAGGTTGAAAACTCGGAGCACGGAAAGGATATGATAAACAACTTCCTTTATAAGGTCTGCGGCGCAAAGGGCGACTATACAATGAAGGATTACCTTCAGAAGCAGATAGAAGCCGTCAGAGCACAGGTCGGGAAAAAGCGCGTCCTGCTCGGACTCTCCGGCGGCGTTGACTCCTCGGTTTGCGCGGCTCTTCTTTCGGAAGCAATCCCCGGTCAGCTTGTCTGCGTTTATATAGACCACGGCTTTATGAGAAAGAACGAAACGGACGAGGTTCGTGCGGCGTTTGAAGGTCGTGAGCTTGATTTCGTTTATGTTGACGCAAGAAAGCGTTTTATAGAAAAACTCCGCGGAGTTACAGATCCCGAGCAGAAGAGAAAGATAATCGGCGCGGAATTTGCCCGCACGTTTGAAGACGAGGCAAAGAAATGCGGTCATCCGGACTTTCTTGCGCAGGGAACGATTTATCCCGATATAGTTGAGTCAGGAATGAATAAATCGGCTGTTATAAAAAGCCATCACAACGTCGGCGGACTTCCGAAGGATCTCGGCTTTGAGGGCGTTGTCGAGCCGCTGGCGGGACTTTTCAAGGACGAAGTCCGCAAGCTCGGACGTATGCTCGGACTGCCGGACAGCCTTGTGAATCGTCAGCCGTTCCCGGGCCCCGGGCTTTCGATAAGAATGATAGGCGAGATAACGGAAGCAAAACTTGATATCCTCCGTGACGCGGATTATATCGTCCGCGAGGAGATCGGAAAGTGCAAGAGCGCACATCCCGACCAATATTTCTGCGTACTTACCGATTCGAGAAGCGTCGGCGTCGTCGGCGATTTCAGAACATACAATTATACGCTTGCAATCAGAGCCGTTCAGACGAGCGACTTTATGACGTGCGAATATTCGCGCCTGCCTTACAGACTTCTCACAAAGATGTCTACAAGAATCACGAATGAAGTAAAAGGCGTCGGCAGAGTCGTTTACGATATAACCTCAAAGCCGCCGGCAACGATCGAGTGGGAGTAGTCAGAACGGGCTATGAGGTGCCGAAAAACCCAGTATTTATGCGGGTTTACGGACACTTCCCAAATTGGCGGATTGGTTTTGCAACACTTTTGCAACACGTTATGAGCCGAGAGCCTTTTGCAACGGACGAAATAACTGCCAACGGTTATGCAGTAATGAGCTAAAAAAGAGTGGGGTTCCAACTATAAACGGTTGGAACCCTCTTTTATTTTTAGGCGCACCTTTGCAAAGCATTGTGATTTTTTGTATAGTAAAATCAGAACGGAGGTGCAGGAGATGAAAGAGAAAGACTACCATATCTATTTAACCGAGCAGGAACGCTCTCAGGTTATACAATCGCTCATAGACCTGAAAAACGGCCTTATGGCGCAAGGCAGATACACGGACGCAGTAGACGATGTTCTCATCAAAATCTCAAAAGCACGGAAGAAACGGATCACCGTACAATACATCTAAATAGAAAGCAGTTCAAGCCGCTTGTTTCTCTACGGAGAAGCAGGCGGCTTTTTTTGCGTTTTGAGAGCAGTTTTTAAGGTGAGAAAAAATTTTTTTAATTTTTTTTAGATTTATACCCGACCAAAACGGGGGTGCCACTGGGAATTAGTGAAGGGGTTAAATTCCAAACCGGAGTTTCCCCCTTCAGAGAACCTTGAAAATTGAATATACAGGCACTAAGGACGTTAGTTCTGATGATAGCCCGAAGGTGGGTACGCCAAGACCTTTCTATGAAAGTGAGCGAGAACCCCCGACCTGAAACTCGGATTGCCACCGAGACGGCAAGGACAGTCAGAATGATAATGATACTTCCCTACGGGGCTGGCGGAGAACCCGGCAGAGGTGAAATCCCTATGAAACGGTTTCGCAAACCGTAACCTTAGTGCTTCCCGTACAAAGCGAAATGCTTTCCGCAGGGGTGGTTGAGAACAAATACTGCGGTCAGATACATAGCCGTTTCAATGGAAGCGGTTATGAAATCTGAGAAAGGAGGCAAAGCGAAAAATGCCAAACTGCAAAACGATTGCGATATGCAATCAGAAAGGCGGCGTAGGCAAAACCACTACGGCGGTCAATTTGGGAATTGGCCTTGCTATGCAGGGACAAAAGGTTTTACTGATTGACGCAGATCCGCAGGGCGATTTAACGACCTGCCTCGGTTGGCAGGATACCGATAATCTCCCGGTTACGCTTGCAAGCAAGCTGTCTGAAATCATACGGAACACAGAGAGCAACCCGTTTGAAGGTATGCTTCACCACGCAGAAAATGTTGACCTTGTTCCCTCGAACTTGGAGTTATCAGCGTTTGAAATGAGCCTTGTTACAGCGATGAGCCGTGAAGCCGTTTTGAAAAATTATCTGAACCAAGTGAAGGGCAGCTACGACTATGTTCTAATCGACTGTATGCCCTCGCTCGGAATGATTACCTTAAACGCACTTACGGCGGCAGACAGCGTGATTATCCCCGTGCAGGCGCAGTACCTCCCGGCCAAAGGAATGACGCAGCTCTTGCAGACGATTGCTGATGTCAGGCGGCATACCAATGCCGATCTGAAAATTGACGGAATCCTCTTAACCCTTGTGGACGGGAGAACCAATCTCGCCAAAAGCACCGTGGACGCTCTACGGGACAATTTCGGAAGCAGAATCAAGATATACCGATCTGCCATTCCAATCGCCGTAAAAGCCGCAGAGGTTTCTTCAAAAGGGAAAAGCATTTATGCCTATGAGCCAAACAGCACGGTGTCTAAGGCTTACGCCAATTTCACAAAGGAGGTGTTAGCTGATGGCAGGCAGAAAGAGCGACTTCACGCTTCCCACACACTCTCTCGATGATTTGTTTTCTTCGCAGGAGGAACGGGACGAAGCGAAACTCGCAAAAATCAGGGATATTCCCCTTGATGAAATTGACGATTTTCCAGACCACCCGTTTCAGGTACGGGAAGATGAGGATATGTTTCAGCTTGTGGAGAGCGTAAAAGAGCGTGGCGTGATTACCCCCGCAACCGTCAGGCAGAAGGAAGATGGCAGGTATGAAATGATTTCCGGCCACAGAAGAAAAAGAGCTTGTGAGCTTGCGGGATTTGAAACGCTGCGCTGTGAAGTGGTAGACCTCGACCGTGACGAAGCGACAGTTTTAATGGTAGAGAGCAACTTTCAGCGCTCGCAGCTACTTCCATCTGAACGAGCTTTTGCCTATAAAATGCGAATGAACGCACTGGCTCGGCAAGGCAAACGAACAGATTTAACTTGTGCAACCGGGTTGCACAAGTCGAGTGGCACAAAAAGTCGTGATATGATTGCAGATATAAGCGGAGAAACAGTTCGCCGCTATATTTGTTTGACAAAATTAGTGCCTGAATTGCTTGAAATGGTAGATAACTCGGTTATTAAAGACAAAGGCTCTTTACAAATGGCGTTAAAGCCTGCTGTGGAGATTTCTTCTTTGAGTGAAGATTGTCAGCGAGATTTAGTTGACGAAATTGACCTTAGTTCTTGTACCCCCTCTCACGACCAAGCAATCCGTATGCGAAAGTTTTTTGAGGAGGACAAATTAACGCCGGAGGTAATTCAGGCCATAATGAGCGAAGAAAAGCCGAATCAGCGGGAAAAAATCGTCTTGCGTGGGGACAGGGTGCGAAACCTTATCCCCAAAACGGTTCCCCTGAATCAGACGGAGGAATATGTCTGCAAGGCATTAGAGCATTACAACAGGTTTTTGCGAAACCGTGCCGAGCGTGACAGCCGATAAACCGCAGTATGTCGAGCTTCCCCTTCCTCACACTCCAACCCCTTGAAATACTACCTGACTACCCGAAAGAAAAACTATCTCTCTAATCTAAATCTATCTTGTAGAATTAGAGCTATCTCTACAAAGCAAACGCACAGTTCACGAATTTGGGAGGGACTTGTTATGATTTAAGATTACCCCTTGTTTCGCACCTTTGTCTGCGGCCTGCTTTTTGATTAAAATGAGGGCAGAAAAGCAAAGGAGTGAAACGATTATGAGAACAAAGATAACCGCTTTTTTCACGGTTCTGATCCTGCTTGCGCTGACGGGCTGCAACAATACCTTGCCGAAAGAAGATAAGCCGCAGCCGTTTTCTTTTTCGGAGAGTCATAATCAAAGCTTTCCCGAATCCGAAGCGCCTGCCGCAGAAGAAAAACAAGAGGTTGAAACAACGCCTGAACAGCCGCAGGATTCTGAACCCGAGAAGAAAATCCCGCCCACGGAGGAAAGCACGGAAACAGCCGAACAGATACAGGCTATTCCTGATACCGGGCAGACAGCGCACCCCGCCGATCTGCCTGATGAAGCGGACAATCCCGTGCAGGAACCCGTTGTGCCGGTAAAACCAAGCGTACCCGAGCCATCTGAAAGCAAAGAACCTGAACCGGAGATCACACCCCCTCCTCAAACAGAACCGCCCGAAGAAGAAAAGCCCGTTGAAACCGAGCCTGCCTTTGACATTGAACAATGGATTTCATTTGCAAAAAACTATGCCGTAAGCGTTGGGCTTGAAGTATCAAACGAAGCGGTCTATTGCAGCGATAATCCGTTGGGTGCGGGTTCGCACAGCAAATATCTCGAGAGGGATATAACCGACTGCCTGAACCGCTACGCAAAGGACGAAACTATCTCCGAAGTGTGGGTGTGGGCGGAAGCGACCGGAAATAATACCTTCGATTTGTATATCGGCTACGCATAAAAACAAAACAATATCACGAATTGCACCGTGCTGAAAAGTACGGTGCTTTTTGTATTTTAGGAGGTTTACACAGAATGAAAAAGAGTATTTTCAGGAAAGGTGCGTCGGCTCTCCTTGCCCTTGTGATGTGCCTTTCCACCTTTATGGGCATTGGCTCGACAACCGCCTTTGCCGCAGGCGAGGAAGCAGAAGCATTCCTTGTTTCGTTCCCCCGTGATGGGGATAGCAATTACAGCAATTCGTGGGGACACGGCAGCCTGACCTACCGAAATGGTTGGTATGCCGATTCTTCCCGATACACAACCGTCTATGCGATGAACTCGTATACCGGGAATATCTGCTACTGCATTGAACCCGGCGTACCCCTTGAAACCGGGGACAGCCTTACCGCCCGAGATGAATATTTTTGGGATAACTACCCCGGCGATTTCAACAACACGATTACCCCGTATGAAATTAAGATGTTCATTGGCCGTATCTTCCAGTATGGCTATACCGGGACAATCAGCACAAGTTGGCGCTCTCAGAATGCGGGTGACGCAGATACCCTTGCCGAAGCGATGGCGACTCAGATTTTGGTTTGGGAAACCGTAGTCGGTGAGAGAAACGAGGCTTTTGAGAATATCGGTTCCGGCGGCTACGACGCTGTTCTCGATTCCATCAGCACCGACCACCCCCTGTATTCTCAGGTCATCGACCACTATGAGCGCATTGAGAGAAGCGTTCAGAAGCACAGTATGCTGCCTGATTTTTGCAGCGCCACCCCCGGCAGGGCGGATAGTATTGAGCTTGAATGGAATGGCACGAATTATTCTGCCACTCTTACCGATTCCAACGGCGTTTTAAGCGAATATACCTTTTCTGCAAACGAGCCGGGGATTTCCTTTGAGAAAAGCGGCGATGAACTCATTATTACGGCGGACAGCGCACCAAGCTCGTCTGTTACCGTAACCGCAGAAAAGAGAAATTCGCAGAGAAAAGGCATTGTTGTTTGGGGCGACGGTATCTATAACCCGAACAGTGGAGTGCAAGACCTTGTGACCTATGCCCAGAGCGTAAATGATCCGGTCAAAGGGTTTTTGAAGCTTGAAGTTTCCTATGGTTCAGCGAAAATCGTAAAAACGTCCGAAGATGGCAAGGTCGATAACATTTCCTTTACCATTACAGGCAACGGAATCAACCAGACCGTGAAAACGAATAGCCGGGGCGAAATCACCATCGACAACCTAATGCCCGGAATTTACCTTGTAACCGAGCAGTCATACGACCTCTATGAACCGCAGGAAACCCATCGAGTGACGGTTGTTTCAGGACAGACCGCAACGGTAAATTTCAATAATGTCTTGAAGCGTGGCGATATTCAGGTTATCAAATCCTCAGAGGATAACCTGAATGAAGGTGTGACCTTTCACCTTTTTGGGACTTCGCTTTCCGGTATTGAAGTGGACGAATATGCCGTTACCGATCAAAACGGTGTGGCGAAATTTGAAGATGTGCTGATTAGCGGTTCTACCCCTTTTACCATTGAGGAAGTCGATACGGCAATTCGCTATGTGATTCCCGAAAAGCAGACTGCGCCTGTGAAATGGAATGAGGTCACTACCCGCAATTTCACCAATATCCTGAAAAAGTTTGCCGTGACCGTGACGAAAAGCGATTCTGAAACCGGGACACCGCAGGGCGATGGTACTTTGGGCGGTGCGAAGTACGGCATTTTCAAAGGCGAAGAACTGATCGACGAATACTTTACAGATAAAAACGGACAGTTTACCACGAAAGAATATATCTGTGATTCCGATTGGACAATCCGGGAACTCGAACCAAGCGAGGGGTACTTGCTTGATCCGACTATCCACAAGGTAGGTGCAGAGCCGGAACTTTATACCATCGAGCATAATCAAACCGCAAATGATGTGCTTGAAACGATTATCAAGGGCAATATCGCCATTATCAAACACACCGATAACGGCGATACACAGATTGAAACACCCGAAGAAGGGGCTGCTTTTGAGGTGTACCTGAAATCCTCCGGCAGTTTTGAAAACGCAAAGGAAACCGAAAGGGACACCCTGACCTGTGATGAAAATGGTTTTGCCGAGAGCAAGCAAATGCCCTACGGTATCTATACCGTCCATCAGGTTTCCGGTTGGGAAGGCCGAGAACTGATGGACGATTTTGATGTGTTCATCGCTCAGGACGGGCAGACTTACCGATACCTGATGAACAATGCAAACTTTGAAAGCTATATCAAGGTTGTAAAGGTGGACGCAGAAACCGGAAAGACCATTCCCTATGCGGGGGCGGGCTTCCAGATCTATGATCCCTCCGGCAGCCTTGTGACGATGACCTTCACCTATCCTACCCCCACCACGATTGATGTGTTCTATACCGACGCAAGCGGTTCGCTTGTAACACCGGAAAAACTGCCTTACGGTTCGGGGTACTCCATCGTCGAGGTGCAAAGCCCCTATGGGTATGTACTGGATTCCACTCCGGTCTATTTTGACATCACGGAGGAAAACTCTACCGAAGAAAGCGGGGTTACAGTGATAAAAGTAAATAAAGAGAATATGCCGCAGAAAGGCACCATTACCATTGAAAAAACGGGCGAGGTATTCTTCGGCGTTTCGGTTGTCGGCGGCACAGACGAAAGTGGCCAAGAACTGCCGGTCATCTATCAGCCGCTTTATGAAATGCAGGGGCTTCCCGACACGGTTTATGAAATCCGTGCGGCAGAAGATGTTATCACCCCGGACGGCACCCTCCGATACAGCAAGGGCGAGCTTGTCGATACCGTGACCACCGACCAAAGTGGGTTCGCTAAGAGTAAAGAACTCTATCTTGGAAAATTTGAAGTAAAAGAGGTCAAGGCTTCCTATGGAATGGTATTAAATGATGAGATCCACTCCGTCGAGCTTGTCTACGCAGGGCAGAATG
This sequence comes from uncultured Eubacterium sp., assembly GCA_900544285.1. Taxonomy (GTDB): domain Bacteria; phylum Bacillota; class Clostridia; order Oscillospirales; family CAG-272; genus CAG-841. The sequence continues at coordinate 126,911 of UQUT01000001.1, read as the reverse complement.
TCGCCGTTGTCGAAACGGCTACTTCCTTTGTCAACGAGAGACAGAAGGCAGAAATCAGCCTTGCAAAATCTCTTGAAGTAAACGAACTGTTTGGAATCGGTAATAACGGAGAAATCAAAAATATCAGCTTCGGCCTGTTCGCTGCGGAGGAACTTATCAGCGCAAGCGGCACTTCCATTCCGGCTGACGGACTTATTGAAATCATCACCCTTGATGAAAACGGCAGGGCTGCCGTCAAAACCGATTTGCCTATCGGCAGTTTCTATGTGAAGGAACTTGCCGCCGACAACGCATATATCCTGAACGATACCAAGTACCCCGTTGTTTTTGGATATGCGGGGCAGGATACCGCAAAGGTTGAAATCGCCGTCAATGAAGGTACGCCGATTGAAAACAAGCTGATTTACGGTTCTGTTTCCGGCAAAAAGACAGACGAAAACGGCGAAGCGCTCGGCGGTGCGGTGATTGGCCTGTTCAAGACCGATGAGGGCGAGTTCACCCAAGAAAACGCCATTATGACAACGGTATCTGCGGGCGATGGCAGCTTCTCTTTCGAGAATGTACCCTATGGGCAGTGGTTCCTGCGGGAAATCGAGCAGCCGACCGGGTTCGTCCTTGATGAAACGGTGTTCAGCGTAGATATTGGAGAGGACGGGCAGGTTGTTGAAGTAGAAATCGTCAACGAATATATCCGTGGCAATATTGCTTTGACAAAGGTGGATTCCGAGTACCCCGATAACAAACTGACGGGTGCGGAGTTTGAGGTCTATAAGGACTCCAACGACAACGGAGAGCTTGATAAAGAGGACGAACTGCTCGGCACACTCACCGAAAAGGAAATCGGAGAGTATGAAATGACCGGCTTGTTTTATGGGCGCTTCTTTGTAAAGGAAACCAAAGCGCCGGAGAATTTCATTCTCGATGAAAATGTGTATGAGGTGTTCATCGACACCGATGGAAAAACCTATCAGGTGGAAAACAAGGCGGGCGTTGGCTTTGTCAATGAAGCTATGCGTGGAAACCTGAAAATCGTCAAGACCTCCTCCGATGGGAAGGTGGAAGGCTTTGCTTTCCGCATTACCGGGGAGAACGGCTACGACGTTACCCTTGAAACTGACCGAAATGGAGAGATCTTCATCGAGAACCTCCGCATTGGCGAATATCAAATTTCTGAAATCAGCAATTCCGCTTCCGCTATGTATATCCTCCCTGCCGACAAACAGGCGGCGGTACAGACGGGTTCGACTACGGTAGTGGAAATGCACAACGAACTTCGTGATACCCCGAAAACCGGAGACTCGAGCAATATCGGTCTTTGGATTGCCCTTGCGGGACTGTCGGTGGCAGGCATTACCGCCTGCGGCATTTTGGGGTTCCGAAAAAAGAAGAAGGGAGATAAGTAAATGGAACTGAAAGCGATTATCGGTATCGCATTGGTCGCCTTTATCATAGGCGGCTTTATCTTTTTGCAGATACGAAACAGGAAGAAAAAATAACCACTTGGGGCGGAGAAAAAACTCCGCCCCTTTTTCTTTTTTACAGGAGGCCAAAAAATGAGAACCCTTGAAACAGTAGAAAACAGAGTGCTTGCGGCGCTCAAAGAGTACCCCGAAACACGGAACGACGATATGAAGCTGTACCTGATTGTCAGTAAGACTTGTATTTACGACACCCACGGGATCGGGTATTTCAGCTTTGAAGATATAATGACCAATTACAAAGCTTACGGTATCCCTTGCTTTGAGAGCGTCCGAAGGACACGACAGAAGATTCAGGCGAAATACCCGGCTCTCGGCTGTTCTCCCGATGTTCGCAGGGCAAGGCACAAAATGCAGCGTGTATATAGGAAATACGCTAAAAGCTAAGGAGGGAAAGGAATATGGCGGCAAAGAAAACAACGGGCACTCCGTTGCAGCAGAAAATGAAGGTGCTTGAAAAGCTATTCGAGTTCGGCTGTAAAACCGAAAAGGATTTGAAAGCGCTCAATTTGCAGAGCATTTTGCAGATCCCCGATATTTCTGTTCCCGATATGACGGTTATTACAGAGCTTCAGGAACAGGTTACAAAGAACAGGCTGTTCTCCTATTTGGGAGGTGGCGCAGATGAACAGCAATCAGAGCAGAACGAAGGATAGGCACGTTATATACCCAAACAAAGAGTATCAAAAGAAATGGAGAGATAACAGAAATGAAAAAAATGGAATTTATGCGGTGCGCCGCAAAGGAACTGATGGATTTTTTCTCCGAACTGTACGTTGGGAATGTCTATACCAATCAGGTACTCAATCTGAAAAATCAACAGGGTTCATTTACCCTGAAATGCGATGGCGGATTTATGAGCTTCTATGTCTACAAGACCGGGACACTCTCTTACAACTGCCGTTCTTTTGTCGGGACAAAGGGCGAGTATCACGAATATTATGCCTACAATGCAGAGGACGATCACGAAAAGGTGCTTATGAAATTCCGTGATGATCTGCGAAAACTTAGACCATATTTTGATGATTTCTTTTACCGGGCCGCTTTTGAGGAAGATGTTTGGCAGGCAGTAACCTTTTGCTATCAGGACGAATTTTCCACTACGCTCGAGCCGCCTTGTGAAGATGAGGAGGGCCTATAAATGGAACTCAGATCATTGACCGTTCCAGAGCGCAAATACACCTATGCACAAAGCACGCAGCTTGAAGGCCAGACCGGAAGCATTGGGTATCTGCGTGGCGATTTCGGTTCAAGCGGAAACGAATTTTATTCCTCTTGGTTCGACCACAGGGAGAAGCTGAAAACCGATGAGTTTAAGAGCGAATTGGACGAAGTAATCAACGCCCTCCGTTTTGAGCAGAATGGATTGCTGAAAAGCCGTACCGATATGGCGCATTTTGCAGGGAATCAGCCGGACAGCGCCTTTCAGGGCAGTTATACGACCGAATATGGCTTTCGTGCCGATACCGAAAAACACACCTTCCTGATTCGGTGCAATCCCACCCGTGGAGATTACAATTTTTACTGCTACTGCTATGTGCGGGAGTGGCTCGATAAGCACATTGAAAAAGCAAAAGAAGGAATCCGTTTTATCGACTCGGACTATAACGAGAAATTCAGGCTTGCTGACGGAGATAGAATCCGCATTACTTTAAGCGACGGAGAGCAGCTTGACCGGGCTTGCCGATATATCGACGACTATCATTTGGAGGTTGGCAGCAACCTCTATCATATCTGTGAATTTGCCGAGCGAATGGAACAGGCGGGGAATACAGTAATCCCCCTCCGTTCCTCTCTGCCGGAGCAATGCTATGTGTTCGTGCAGACAGAAAACTGCGTTGGCATTGTCAAAAAAGGCGAAAGCGGTTTTTACCGCACGGATATTCAGGGCGGCAAGCCCAGTGAAACAAACGCCCTTGTGAATGAGATGAACGAAAAGCTCGGTTTATCGAAAGGTCAGGCAGAGGCGATGAAGGTGGGTTCCATGTTTGGGTGGCACACGCCTGCCGCAAATCCCGAAAGCTATGATAAGGATGGTTTTCTGAAAAAGCCCAAGAAAAAAGAATATGAACGATAGGAGGTGTACCCCCGATGGCACGAAAATATGACCTGATTTCTGAACTGTACCGCCGCACCTGTAATGCGGTGGTAGCGGAATCAGAGAATTGGGAAGCCTTTTTGCGTTCTGCCTGCCGAAATTACAGGCTTCGCTTTGACGAGCAGCTTTTGATTTACGCACAGAGGCCGGACGCAACGGCGGTTTTGGAAATTGAGAGGTGGAATCAAAGCTTTGGACGATGGGTAAACCGTGGCGCAAAAGGAATTGCCGTCTTTGAGGACGCAGATAGAAACACACAGCGCCTAACCCATTACTTTGATATTTCCGATACCCACGAGAGCAAATATTCCCGTCCGGTTCCCATCTGGCAGATGAAACCGGAGTATGAGCAGGAGGTCATTGATACCCTTGAAAATACCTTCGGTGAGTTGGAAAACAAGGACGATCTGAAAAGCGCCGTCCTCTCCGCTGCTAAAAACGCAGCCGAAGATAACCTGCCCGATTATCTGCAAGACTTTATGCAGATCGGCGGCGACAGCGATATTGCCTATCTCTCCGCCGAAGAATCCGGGCAACTTTATGAAGAACTTGTTACCCACAGTATCGCATATATGATGATGTCCCGTTTGGGGATTGACACTTCGGAGATCTATCCCTCCGGTTTTTTTGCAGGCGTGTCGCAGTTCAACACGTCCGAAACCTTGAATGCCCTCGGCTTTGCCACGAGCGATATTGCGGAGATGGGGCTTAGTGAAATCTCCCGCACTGTTCTCGCTCTCGATAAGCAAAATCGCATAATTGCAGGAAACGGCAGAGCCGATTACAATATAGCTGAAAAGAAAAGTGAAAGGAGTTTTGACGATGGCCGAACTGACCTATACAATGCAGGGAGACTACAATCTTCCCGACCTGACAATGCCCGAACAGCCGGAGGTGACGATGGGCAGGTACGCTCAGATGAGGAAGAAATACCTGAAAGAACAGCACCGAATCCTCTATTACAATCTTCTGACGAGCTGCACCCTGACCGCACATCTGGTGCAGACCGAACAGACGGCTCTCCAGATGGAGGAATCCCTGTTGAAGAAAATGGCGGCGCAGGAGGGCTTGACCGAGAGCCTGAAAGCGGCGGATACGATGAAATGGGTGCAGGGAATGAACAATCTTCGGAACCGGGTGCAGGAGATCGTGAAAGCGGAAGTGATTTTCGCTTAGATTACTACGACCGGGAACACGAGGATAAAAGCCTGCCGTTTTTCGGCAGGGACGATACCATTCGGGAAATTCTCGGCACAACCCCTCATTTGAAGGCTTCAAAAGATGAAATTCGTGCTTTTTATGAGGGTATCACTGACAATGCCGCCCGTACTGAATATATCAAGGGTATTTTCAACAACGACTATACCGAAGTAATATTGAACGACGGGCGGCGTGTGGGGTACAAAACCTATCAGAATGTGCTTCATCTTTGGGAAGGCAGCTATTTAAGCAGAACGGCGCAGAGCTTTTATGATTGGGGCGTGATTGCCCAACATTTTGAAGCTATGCGGCTGCTCGGAGAGCTGCGGGACACACAAAAACCCCTGCCCTCAATCGGCGGGCAGATGAATCTACTGGAAACGCAGGCGGAGGAAAAAACCTCCGCCTTTACTTTTTCTCAGGAGATTATCGACGCAGTTCTCACTCGTGGAAGCGGCGTATCCGAAGGCAAGTTCAGGATTTACGAACGGTTTGAAAAAAGCCTGTCAGCAAAGGAAAATGCCGATTTTCTCAAAGAGGAATACGGTTGGGGCGGTTCCTACCCCGTAATTGTCGGCGCAGGCATTGATGAACAGCACGACGGGAAAGGGATTCGCATTTCAAAAGGGATTGGCGCTGAGAAACCGCATATCAATCTGACTTGGAATCAGGTTGAAAAGCGGATTGCTGAACTGATCCGCCTTGACCGTTATCTCAACCCGAAAGAAAAAGAGGTTTACCCCTCTTGGCTGCAAAAGCAGGAAGAACGTCGTGCCGAGCTTGCCGAAGAACGAAAAAACCGGGAAATCCTCTCGGCTGCGCCGCCGCAAGAGGAAGAACCCGCCGTGCAAAACTTTGAAAACGAATATCGCCTGCTCTCCCGTCTGCGCTCGGACTGCGAGTATTTCTTAGGGAACGGCAACCGTGCAGAAAAGCATTTGTGGGCGGAAAATGTCGAACAGCAGATTGCTAAAATGCGGGAACTGTATGCCCTTCTGCCAGAGAAACCAGAATGGATAACCGAGCATGATATTGACCGCTATGAAGCGCAGATGACGGGCGGCTTAGAGGCTGAACCCGTTGCAACCGACCGCTATGTATATCATCTTGGCGATACGGTATATATGGGTGCGGACGAATATGAAATCCTCTCCTTTGACGAAAACCGGGTAATGCTGTTCGATACGCAGTTCCCCTTATTTCAAAAAGAAATAGAACGGGGCGAGTTTGACCGCAGGGTGCAGGAAAACCCGATGAACGACCACTTGAAGGTCAAGGAATTACCACCCGAAGAAAAAACAGAAGAAACACCGGAACCCCTGTTCAGCGCCGTTGAATTTGAAAAACGCATTCCCCATCATATGCGCTTCAAAGAAGCCGACATTGTAAACGGCAGCGAAGTGTATTGGGTAACACAGGGCATTTTCACGGTGGAAGATCTGCGGGACTTTCAGCAGGCCGTAAAGGATTACGACGGCAATATCAAAAAGTTCTATGTGACTTCCCGCAGTATCAGCCCTCACTATTCGTTTGAAGATGATAGGGCAAGCAAAGTCTTGGCGGTTGTTACAGAGGATTCTATTCTCAAAGACGACTATGTGAACGCAATTCAAGAAGCTGGACTCAGTGAATATCTTGGCTTGGAAAGCACAGAGGAAGATTTCAACGCAAATCCCGAAGAAAAAGGATCATACGACATTGGAATGGGGTATCTCGGCAACGGGCTTACCGTTTGGAACCGAGCCGTTGAAGTAAACGGCGATTATCAGAATATCGCCCATATCAGCCCCGAAGGGGAAATTCACTACTATGTGGAGAATCTGCCCGAAGATGTGATTGCCCGGATTGAACGGGCCGCCGAGCAGGAAAAGAATGGCCATATCCCTTCTGCCATTTCGCAGGAGGACAGCGCCGTTACTGCTATCTGGCAGGATTACCTTGACGCAAAGGGCGAAAACCCCGGCAGCATTGTTCTGTTTCAGCTTGGCAATTTCTATGAAGCGTTTGAGGAGGACGCCAATCAAGTATCGGAAGCACTCGGCCTTACCCTGACTACCCGCCGTTTCGGTGAGGAACATCGTGTGCCGATGTGCGGCCTGCCTGCCCACAGCCTGCAAACCTATACCAATATGCTGCTCGACCGGGGCTTTGATGTGGCGGTCTGCTCTTTGGAAAACGGAGAGCGCATTACCCGAAATATCGTCTCGACCAATAAGGAAGATCCGGTACAGTCGCAGCCAATCGGCAGGATCGACTATCTCCACACCGACGGTTCGGTGCGGGAGAGCATTGAGTACACAAGCCCATATCAGCTTGAAAAAGATGTTAAGGAGGAGAATTTTTACGGCGTTCCCTTCACCCTCGTTCTGTATAAAGACAAAGACGGGAACACCATACCGCAGGATTTTATAGGCGAGCTTGATCCGCCGCCGCAGGGCATAGAAATCATTGATTCGCCCTATCTTGCAAAGGACAGGGCAGATGAAATGCTCAGGCAGGCGGAGGAAATCGCCGCAGAAAGTGCGGTGGAATCCTATGAACGGTTTTTCGTCATCGAAACTGATGAGGGCTATGCCGTATGGGACGATATACGGGAAGAAATCTATGTTGATGATGAGGGCGTCAGCGAAGAATTTACGAGCGAATGGCAGGCAAACGATTATCTGGAACAGGTGAAAAAAGAGGTTTCAGAAAAGGAATCTGCCGAATGGCTCTATGTGGAACGGGCAAAACAGGAAGCACCCGCACCTGAACAACCGGAAGAAAAACCCCTTGCCCCGGCCTTTACTCAGCCGAAACGCTCACGGGTGCAGACCTTTGATTTGCACCCTGAAATCCCGATGTCTGAGCGGCACACCTTTGACCTTGCCTCCCACGAAATACCCGAAGCAGGGAAAAAAGAACGGTTCCGCAGAAATATGGCGGCAATCAATGTGCTGAACGAGTGTGAGTTTGAAAACCGCTTCGCCACCCCCGAAGAACAGGAAATCCTATCGCAGTATGTAGGGTGGGGCGGTATTCCAGAAGCCTTTGATGAAAACAATTCCTCTTGGGCGGACGAGTTTATCGAACTGTATCAGGCACTATCCCCCGACGAGTACGAAAGCGCCAAAGGCAGCGTTCTGACCGCTTTCTACACCCCGCCCGTTGTCATTTCCGCAATCTACAAAGCGATGGAGCAGATGGGCTTTCGGGAGGGCAATATCTTAGAACCTTCCTGCGGGATCGGCAACTTTATCGGTATGCTGCCGCAGTCAATACAAAACGCTAAGATGTACGGCGTGGAAATCGACAAGATTTCGGCGGGTATCGCTCAGCAGCTTTATCAGAAAACCTCGATTGCGGCACAGCCCTTTGAAGAAGCAAATATCCCCGACAGCTTCTTCGACGCTGTAATCGGCAACGTGCCGTTTGGAGATATTCGGATCAACGACAAGCGGTACAACAAACACAACTTTTTGATCCACGACTACTTTTTTGCGAAATCCTTAGACAAATTAAGGCCGGGCGGCGTGATGGCGCTCATCACGAGCAAGGGGACAATGGATAAGGAAAACCCCGCAATCCGAAAATATATTGCACAGCGAGCTGACCTGCTTGGTGCGGTTCGCTTGCCCAACAACACCTTTAAGGGGAACGCCGGAACAGAGGTTGTTTCGGATATTCTCATTCTCCAAAAAAGGGACAGGCTCATCGATATTGAGCCGGAGTGGGTACATCTGAATACCGATGAAAACGGTGTGAAGATGAACTCCTATTTTGTAGACCACCCTGAAATGGTGCTTGGCGAATGGAAAACCGTATCGGGCAGATTTGGCGAGGAAAATACCGTCGTACCCTATGAGAATACCGGCCTTGCAGAACAGCTTGAAGAAGCGATTTCCGGTATCCACGCCGAGATAACCGAGTACGAAGCAGACGAAGAATTGGAGGAAGAAGATACCTCCATTCCCGCAGATCCCAATGTACGCAACTTTTCTTACACGGTGGTAGACGATAAAATCTATTACCGTGAAAATTCCCGGATGACTCCCGTCGAATGTTCCGCCACGGCTGAAAATCGAATTAAGGGTATGATTGCCATTCGGGATTGTGTGAGAAACCTGATTGAAATTCAGACTTTGGATTTCCCCGATGGGGAGATTACAGCCGAACAGCAGAAGCTCAACACCCTGTATGATACCTTTTCTAAAAAGTACGGGCTGATAAACAGCCGAGCCAATGTTTCTGCCTTTTCGCAGGACGGTTCGTTCTCTTTGCTCTCGGCGCTCGAGATATTGGGCGACGATGGAGAGTTGGAACGCAAGGCAGATATTTTTACCAAGCGGACGATCAAACCGCACATTCCCATAACTTCGGTGGATACCGCAAGCGAAGCGCTCGCCGTGTCTATGGCGGAAAAAGCCTTTGTAGATATGGAATATATGTGTTCGCTCTCCGGCAAAACCGAACAGGAAATCTATCAGGACTTGAAAGGCGTTATCTTCTTAAATCCAATGTATGGCTATGGAGACAGCGACGAGCAAAAGTACCTGATGGCGGACGAGTACCTCTCCGGGAATGTGCGCCAGAAACTTGCGTGGGCGAGAAAATCCGCCGAAGTCTACCCCGAAGATTACACGGTCAATGTGGAGGCGCTTGAAAAAGTACAGCCGAGGGACTTGACCGCAAGTGAGATTTTCGTGCAGCTCGGCACAACTTGGCTGCCCGAAGAAATCGTGCAGAAATTCATCTACGAGTTTTTGGATACCCCTGTTTATGCAAGGTGGAACATCAAGGTTCACTACTCCAAGCTGACGGGTGAATGGAATGTCGAAGGAAAATCTTCCGACCGAAGCAACCTGAAAGCCTACAACACCTATGGAACACAGCGAGTCAACGCCTACAAAATCATTGAAGAAACGCTGAATATGAAGGACGTCCGTGTTTTCGATTATATCGAGGACGATGAGGGCAAAAAGAAAGCGGTTCTCAATAAAAAAGAAACGGCTATCGCTCAATCGAAGCAGGAACTCATCAAGCAGGGCTTTCAGGATTGGATATGGCGTGATCCCACAAGGCGGGAAAAGCTTGTGCGGCTCTACAACGACAAATTCAATTCCATCCGTCCCCGTGAGTATGACGGAAGCCATATTGCTTTTACCGGAATGAACCCCGAAATCACACTCAGGGAACATCAGAAAAATGCGGTTGCCCATATCCTTTACGGCGGTAATACCCTTTTGGCACACGCCGTTGGCGCAGGCAAAACCTTTGAAATGACCGCCGCCGCTATGGAATCCAAACGGTTGGGGCTTTGCAGCAAATCCCTTTTTGTCGTACCCAACCACCTGACCGAACAATGGGCGGCGGAGTTCTTGCAGCTCTATCCTGCCGCCAATATTTTAGTAGCAACGAAAAAAGATTTTGAGATGAAAAACCGCAAACGGTTTTGCGGCAGAATCGCCACGGGCGACTACGACGCAATTATCATCGGACACAGCCAATTTGAAAAAATCCCGATGAGCATAGAACGGCAAAGAGCCGTTTTACAGCAGCAGCTTGACGATATTGTCGCCGGGATTACGGATATAAAGCGGAATAAGGGCAGCAGGTTCTCGGTCAAACAGCTTGAAAAGACCAAGAAATCCCTTACCGTAAAACTGGAAAAACTAAACGACCAATCGAGAAAGGATGATGTAGTTACCTTTGAAGAACTCGGCGTTGACCGTATTTTCATCGACGAGAGCCACTATTACAAGAACCTGTTTCTCTATACGAAAATGAGAAATGTGGGCGGTATTGCTCAGACGGAGGCACAAAAATCGAGCGACTTATTTATGAAGTGCCGCTACTTGGACGAGATCACCGGAGGACGTGGCACAGTCTTTGCGACAGGTACGCCGATTTCAAACAGTATGGTAGAACTCTATACCATTCAGCGCTATTTGCAGTATCGAACCCTGCAAGAACACGATTTACAGCATTTTGATTCGTGGGCTTCCAGCTTCGGTGAAACCGTTACAGCCGTGGAATTAACCCCTGAAGGAACAGGATACCGGGCAAAGACACGCTTTGCAAGATTTAACAATCTCCCCGAGCTGATGGCAATGTTCAAAGAGGTTGCGGACATTCAAACGGCGGATATGCTTCATTTGCCCGTGCCGGAAGTGGAATACCACAACATCGCCGTCAAGCCCTCTCAAATTCAAAAGGATATGGTTGCCTCCCTTGCGGAACGGGCTGAAAAAATACGGGACGGCGGGGTAAATGCAAGCGTTGACAATATGCTCAAAGTGACCAACGACGGCAGAAAGCTTGCCCTCGATCAGAGAATGATGAACCCCTTACTGCCCGATGAAGAGGGCAGCAAAGTCAATGCCTGTGTGCAGGAGGTCTACCACATTTGGGAAGAAACTGCTGATAAAAAATCTACGCAGCTTCTCTTTTGCGACCTTTCCACCCCAAAGGGTGAAAGTGAATTTTCGGTCTACACGGATATTCGCAAAAAGCTCATCGGGCGTGGTATCCCCGAATCAGAAATCAAGTTTATTCACGAGGCAGATACCGAAGTGAAGAAACAGGAACTATTCAAAAAGGTTCGCCGGGGCGAAGTGCGAATCCTTCTCGGTTCCACGCAGAAGATGGGCGCAGGCACCAATGTTCAAAATAAGCTGATTGCTTCCCACGATCTTGACTGCCCGTGGCGGCCTTCGGATCTGGAACAGCGGGCAGGCAGAACGGTGCGGCAGGGCAACGAAAACTCAAAAGTTGGCCTTTACCGATATGTGACGGAGGAAACCTTTGACGCATATTGTTGGCAGCTTGTAGAGGGCAAGCAGAAATTTGCTTCGCAGATTATGACGGGTAAATCCCCCGTCCGGTCTTGCGAGGATATAGACGAAACGGCGCTCTCCTATGCAGAGCTGAAAATGCTTTCAACCGGAAACCCATATATCAAAGAAAAGATGGATTTGGATATTCAGGTGCAGAAGCTCAGGCTCTTAAAATCCAACTATCTGACTGAAAAATACGCTTTGGAGGATAAAATCATCAAATATTACCCGAAGCAGATTGCTCGGGCGAAGGAAATGATTTCCGGTCTGGAGAGCGATATTCGCAGGGCAAGCGAACACCCGAAACCTACCGATGACCGCTTTGTCGGTATGGAGGTAAAGGGTGTTTCTTATTCTGAAAAGGCGGAAGCGGGAAAGAAAATCATAGACTCGTGCGGTGAAATGACTTCGCCTGATCCGGTTTCTCTCGGCAGGTACAGGGGGTTTGATTTGGAACTCTCGTTTGAACCTTTCCAGAAAGTGTATCAGGTGAAAATCAAGGGCAGCGTATCCCGCAGCGTGTCTTTGGGTACAGACGCCATCGGCAATATCACCCGAATCGACAATGTTATTGAAAAAATCCCCGAATTGTTGGAAATGGAAAAGCAGGAACTTGAAACCACCGAAAAGCAGCTTGCTACCGCAAAAATAGAGGTTGAAAAACCCTTTGATAAGGAGCCGGAACTGACCGAAAAAACAGAGCGTTTGAATGTATTAAACGGATTGCTCAATGTAGACAAGCGTGGGAATGAGCTTGTAGACGGCGAACTTGACGAGGGCGACGAAGCGCCGGAACGCAGGGAAAAAGCCTACGAGCGATAACCCCCTCTTGACAAGTGTTATCATATATGATAACATATATACTGAAAAATAATCGAGGGGAGGGGTTCTGTGACGGAGAAAGATTTATTGGCTTCCCGGCAGAGTGTAATTCAAAAATTGACGCAGGCACGGCTTGAAAAAGGGCTGTCGCAGGCGCAACTTGCACGCCTGATTGGGACGCAGAGATCCAACATCTGCCGCATAGAAAGCGGCGCTCAGAATCTCTCCCTCGATATGATGATACGGATTGCCGAAGCGCTCGGCAAGGATTTGAATATCCTATTGGAAGAAAGGAATCAGACAATGACCAACATTTATTCCCTTCGCCTTTATGACGAAGATTTGATTACCTTCTCCCTCGAAGAACGGGGATTGGAGGGCTTACAGGCGAATATTCTATCTGCGGATACCGAAAACAATCACTTGTTTCCCCTTGATTTGGAACTGACCGATGAGGGAATTGTGAAGTGGCTTGAAAAACGGGTAATCCCCAAAAACCGTCAGTTCGTCGATGAAATCTTGAAAACATTGGGACTCAGCGTGAACAATACCAAAGGGATTATCGACGTATGTATGGGGCTGTCGCTCAACGACAGCTATTGGGTAGTACCCGCCGATTTTGCGGGTAAATTTGCCGAGTATAACCTATATGAAAACCGCTTTTCCGAAGCGCTGTCTTTGGTCGCCTATACAGGAATCGGTGGAAGCAACGAAGCCTTTTCGACCTCTCCCGAGCTGACTACAAACGGTATGCTGAGGAAGGCTTGGCGGTTTGTTGAGGGCGACAGTATTTATTTGTATAAAGGCGGAACGGAGGGTGCGGCAAATACCGGAAACGAGCCTTACAGCGAATACTATGCCTGTCAGGTTGCAAAAACAATGGGCTTAAATTACGTCGAATATGATTTGGAGAATTGGAAAGGTATCCTCGCCTCCAAGTGTAAACTCTTTACGGACATCAATGTTTCCTTTGTTCCCATTGGCCGTATCCTGAAAAAAATCACGCTGAAAAGCTGTTTGGATTACTACAAAACTTTGGGTGATGATTTCTATGAGCAGCTTTGCAGTATGCTTGTTTTCGACGCCCTCATCTATAATGAGGACAGACATTTCGGGAACTTCGGCGTTCTCCGGGATAACCACACCGGGGAGATTATCGCCCCCGCCCCCATTTTCGACAACGGATTGTCGCTGTTCAATTTCGCTATGCCCGATGATTTCAAAGGGCTGAAAGAATACGCTAAAACCCGTTCCAACCCTTACCGGATTTCCTATGAGGAGGTCTGCAAAGAGGTGATGGGCGCAAGGCAGAAGGCGCAGCTTCGCAAGATGGTGGGCTTCCGGTTCCACCGCCACCCTTCGCTCAATCTGCCCGAAGAAAGGCTTGCGGCGATTGAAAAGCAGCTTGGAGAACGCACAAGAGAGCTGCTCTCGATACCGTCCCGCACGAATACAAAACACAAAGATCCGTCTTATGAGCGATAACCCTTTGCGGTATGGAACCCCCATACCGCATTTACATACCCCAACTCTCCGACAAATGAAGGTGCTGGTTCGTGGTATGTTACCTGAAACAGAATACGAAAATCGGATATTGTAAAGTTATCGGGCAAAAATGGAAAACACAGTTGGTGGCTATTCATCTTGCCGTTCTTTATAATTAAGGTATCAAACGGCAGGAGGGATTGAGAATGAATTTAGGCAATAGTCTATTTCACGCACGAAAGAAATGCGGTTTATCGCAAGAGGAAGTTGCTGAAAAACTTGGGGTGAGCCGACAGACCATTTCTAAATGGGAAACTAATGAAACCGTACCCGATATTTATCAATCGAAGAAGATGGCAAAGCTCTATCATATCGCCTTAGACGATTTGATAGAGTTTGATGTGGAACTCAGCGAAATACAGGAGATTATTGAAAAGACCGATGAAAAGATAGAAGAAAGGATTGACTGGACTTCGGCTTGGGGAAAAAAGTACCCGGTTTTGCTTCAATATCAGCAGGAGGTCAATGTTCCCGACTATGCACGGCGAATCAATTTAATGCTCAATGAACTGAAAACGGAATATCAGTTTAATGAGCAGGACGCAATGTTAGTGCTGAAAGATATTCTTTATCAGACTTGGAAAACACGAAAAAAAGCATAAAGGTTTATTTCTCCGCTTCCTATTCTGCAATATTAAATTACATAGCCGCTTGGTTTTCTTAGGAAATCAGGCGGCTATATTTTTTTGCTTAAGGAGGTGTTCGCACGATGGGCGAAACCGATTATAATACCCTTCTCTATGAGAAAATGAGAGCCGAACAGGACAAATACAGGGATTGGCTTTTGAATCAGCCGCCTTCTGAAATTTTGAACCACACCTATGAATATACAATGCGGGAGGATATTGTGATGGCAATGGAGGAACTGGAACTTACCCCCAAACAGGCGAAAGCTTTGCTCCGGTCGCCTTGCCCTCTTGACGATGTGTATAAGGAGTTCAAGGACAGAGAAGTCGAGCATATGGATACTGTCAGAGATTCCATTGAAACACGGGCAAATGATGTCATCAAGCGAGAAAAGAACCGGGAAAGCAGGTGATTTTCTTGCCATATATCGAACCGGAGGTGATCGAACAGGCTCGGCAGATTGACCTTTTGACTTACCTGCAAGCCTTTGAACCCCACGAGCTTGTGCGGATTTCCGGCAACAACTATACCACCCGCACCCACGACAGCTTGAAGATTTCAAACGGGAAATGGATGTGGTGGTCACGGCGGATCGGCGGCTACAACGCCCTTGATTATCTCGTTAAGGTAAAGGGCTGTTCGTTTGTAGAAGCGGTAGAAACCCTGATGGGCAAGGCGGCGGTTATGCCCTCCCTGACGGTCAGACCGAAACAGGAAGAAAAGCCGAAGGTCTTGCTTCTGCCTGAAAAAAGTGCTTCCAACGATAGAATTACCGAGTACCTTTTTGGCAGGGGCATTGACTATTCCATCATAGGCGAGTGCATTGACCGGGGCTTGATTTTTGAGAGTCTGCCCTATCATAACCTTGTGTTTGTCGGCTTTGATGAGAAGCAGAAACCGAGATATGCCGCATACCGGGCGACCGGAAGCCGCCGCATTTTAGGGGATTGTTCCGGCAGCGACAAGCACTATTCTTTTCGGATAGCCGAGAGCGAAAGCGAAGAAGTACACCTGTTTGAGTGCGCCATCGACCTGCTCTCCTACGCTACGCTTGCACGGCTCTCCGGCAGGGATTGGCACAAGGAAAACCTTGTATCGCTCGCCGGGGTGTACCTCCCGAAAGAGAAAATCGAGGAAAGCACTACCCCCGCCGCCCTCGTCCGATACCTTGCGGAAAGACCGCATATCAAGAAAATTCATATCCATTTTGACAACGACAATACGGGCAGAAAAGCGACCGCAGCGTTAAAAGCAATTCTGCCGGGAAAGTATGAAATCATTGACGAGCCGCCGCCCAAAGGCAACGACTACAATGATTTTCTTTGTATTCAGATGGGTATTCACAAATCCAAAGAGAGGAGTTTTGAGCGATGAAAATACGAATCTATCAGGTTAATACCGACCGTGATACCAAGAACATCGCCTTTATGAGATATGAGAGTCTGCCGAAATTTCAGGGCAGCAATCAGATCAACAGCAGCGTTTACGACAAGGTTTTCGAGGGGGACGTCAACTGCAAAACCCTTGAAGATGTCTATCAAAAATTCAACCAAAACCACCCCAAAGGGTATAAAGCCCGTTCCCTTTCGGTATCCGATGTGGTGGAAGTGATTGCAGAGAATGGAGAAAGCGAATTTCATTTTTGCGATTCCTTCGAGTTTAGGAAGGTGGATTTTGAACCGGAGAAATGCAAAATCAGCGAGCGCTTTTCCTGCTTGACAAAGGAAGAAACCATTTCCGTTCTCTTTGTTCCGGTTGGTAAAGCCCCGGTTGTTATGGAGATCCCCAACACCTATGAGGCGATGAAAGAACTGGTCGGCGGCGGTCTTGATGAGTATATGCCCTTTGAAGATGACGCCGCCATCGTCTGCAACCGGGACGGAAAGCAGAATGATTTGCCGAAAAACCGTGCCGTTTATGCAGAACCGCAGAAATATGAAGTGGACTATGAGGGGTTGAAAAACCACTTCCGGCAGATGGAACGGGAAGGCCATCACTGCAAGGGACACATTGTTTTTACCGTCGATACCTTCCGCACACCCCACAGCGAGTTTGAACGAACCTATGAAGTCAGCTCGGATAATAAGGCGTTTCAGCCCAATATGAACGGGTATTCTATCTACGGCGCTTCCCTTGACGGGGTTGACCGCTGCCTGCGAATGGAAGGTCTTATGGCGGACGAAAAGGGCGGCAAGGACGGTTGGAAAATTGAAAAATGCTTCATTATTACAGATCCACGAGAAGTCTCCGACATTGTTCACGGGGACTTTTTTATTGCCCGATCCAATGTAGCCGATGAAAAATACGACAGCTTAACCCCTGAACAAGCCCTCAAATATCAGAGGCTTTTCCGTCAGCCGGAAAGGTTCATTGAAACCGATTACGGCATAAAAATCGAACCAATCAAGCCCGAAAAGGCAGATAGAGAACGATAAATTTCAGGGGTATGCGGGGCAGCCCGGAGGAACTGCATTATCTTAGCGAGCAGACTGTTTATGGACAGGTTCGTCCAAAACAGTAAAACTCGTTAGGGGCTTGCCCCTAATACCCCCATTTCAGAAAGGATTTTTACAATGTATGAATTTCTATTCTTTATGATAGGCTTGCTGCTCGGCGGCGTTGTCGCTGTTACGACAATGTGCCTTCTGCAAATCAGCCGTACCCATCACAGCCAGACCGCCCGAAAGGAGGACGATGAGTTTTGAACAGAAGAAATATCGAGAAGCATTTTTTGATGAACCGTCAGGAGGCTCAGGATTTGCAGAAGAAAGCAAAGAAAGCCTGCCTGACCGAAGCGGCGCTCGTCCGTCTGCTCATTCGTGGATATGAGCCGAGAGAGAAACCGGACGAGAGGTTCTACGACGCTATGCGGGAACTCTCCGCTATCGGCAACAATATCAATCAGCTTGCCATTAAAGCAAACGCTCTCGGCTTCATCGACACGCAGATGTTAAAAGCCGAAGCCCTCCGTTGGCATAAATTTCAGGCTGATGTGGAACGGGTATTCCTCCGTCCTGAAAAAAGCGATTTGAAATGGCAGTAACAAAGCTTTGGAAGGTAACAGAACGGCTCGGGCAGGTTCTCGACTATGCGACAAATCCCGAAAAGACCGCCAATCCCGAATACACGCCCGAAGAATATCAGGCGCTCAAAGATGTGCTTGCCTACGCAAAGGACGAAGAAAAAACCGAACACGAATTTTTCAGCGAAGGGATCAACTGTAATGTGGCCACCGCCCGTGACCAGTTCATTTCAGTCAAGGAACAGTTTGAAAAACCGGACGGGATTCAAGCCTATCACGGGTATCTGAGTTTTAAGGAAGATGAAGTCACACCTGAACAGGCGCAGCAGATCGGAATGGAGTTTGCAAATAAGATGTGGGGCAGCCGCTTTCAGGTGGTCGTAACCACCCATTTGAACACAAAGCACCTCCACTGCCATTTCGTTATCAATTCCGTTTCCTTCGTTGATGGGAAGCGTCTGCAAAACAAGGAGAAATCTTGGTACTACTTCCGGCATATTGCTGATGAGATTTGCCTTTCGCATAAGCTTTCCATCGTTAAAAATCCCGAACTGCACAGATCCCCCGCCTATCTTACCAAAAAGGACGAGGCGGGTATGCCCACCCGGTACAACAACGCCAGAAAAGCGATTGATGAAGCAATAGCGATGAGCCATAACCTGCGGCAGTTCCAATATGAACTCGGCGTGATGGGCTATCGTTCCAATTTCAACCCGAACCGGAAATACTGCACCGTCACCCCAAAGGGCGATGAAAAACCAATCCGCACCTATCGGCTCGGAGAGGAATATACCAAAGAGCGAATCCTTGAACGACTCATACAGAACCGGGATAATATCGCTTTTCACCCTTTTCAACCGAAAACCTATCGTGTCCGGCAGTACCGCCTCCCGACAAGGGAACAGAAAATCAAAAAGGTGGGCGGTCTTTACGGCCTGTACCTCCACTACTGCTACCGGCTCGGTTATCTTCCAAAGTACAACCAAAAACAACAGAACCCCGCACGGCTTCATTATCTTCTCAAAGACGATTTGATGAAGCTTGAACAGTTCTCACAGCAAGTCAGGCTGCTCGGCAAGCACCAAATCAGTACGGACGAGCAGCTTTTCGCATATAAGCACTCGGTTGAAGCAGAGATTAAATCCCGAACCGCCGGAAGAAACCGCCTCCGAAATGAAATACGAAAAGTAAACATCACCGACGGTGAGCTGTCTAAGGCGAAAGGAGAAATCTCGGCGCTTTCCGAACGACTCAAAGAGCTTCGCAAGGAAGTGAAGCTTTGCGACGGGATTGCAGAGCGATCAAAAGTTGTCGAACACAATCTCGAGCAAGTAATTGCAGAAGAAGAAAAATCTCAGAGAAAGGAGAGTCGGAACTATGGTAAACGGCGGTGACGCAGCAGAACAAATCGTCAGGCTTTCGCTTGAAGGATTTGAAGTAGCTGCAAAACTCACAGGCTCGGCGGCGAAGAATATCGCCGTCCTGTTAGCTTCGGTGCTGAAGCAGGAAATCAGCCAGTCGAATAAGACGAGGGGCAAGGCTCGGCTGACCAATATGATTAAATCCGGCAAGGAACTCAAAGTCTTTTCGTTTGAGCAGAAAGACCTGCAAAAGTTTACCGAGCAGGCAAAAAAATATGGCGTCCTCTATTGCGTTCTGCGGGATAAAAATACCAAGAGTGATACGGCGACGATAGACATTATCGCCCGTGCGGAGGACGCAGCAAAAATCCAAAGGATCTCCGACCGCTTTGAACTCGGTAAAGTGGATAAGGCTTCTATTGTTACCGAAGCAGAAAAAGCGGTTACAGACCGGGAGGCGGCTGCAAAAGAAGTTCCTGCCAAGACAAGGGGCGAACTCATTGTGGAAGAAGCGATGGGCAAGCCTTCTCAGAAGGAGGGCAATTCCCACCAAAACCCTTCGGTCGCAAAGACGGACAAAAGCCCTCCGTCCGAGCGAGACTCAGAAACGACAGGTACGCACACTGATAAGGGTATCGCAAAGGCGGCGGATAAAAAGCCTTCGGTCAAAGAAAAACTCGACCGATACCGTGCTGCCGCAAAAGCGGAGAAGGAAGCAGAGCGCACCGAGCCGGAGGCTGCAAAGGAAAAGCCAAAATCCCCCGAGCCGAACCGTCAGACGGTTCACACGCAGCCGAAAAAATCGAAGAAACCCAAAGAGAGGTGAAACTAAATGGATAATCTCAATGAACACCCGCAAATTGCGGAGTTGTTGGATACCCTTGAAAAAAACGGCCTGACGAGAGAGAAAAGCGAAGTGCAGTCGCTCGTTGGGTATATAGGCGATATGCAGGCAACACTTTCAGGAATGCTCGGTGAGCTTCAGGATATGCGCCGGGAAATCAATTTGATTCACAACAGCACCCTACGCAGCAAGTGCCAAACCCTTGTTCAGAAAACAGAGGATAAAGTTCGTCAGGGCTTTACCGCCGTCAAGACGATGAAGGATAATCTCATCAAATCTGCCGGGGACGCAATGCGGGCATTCCGGGAGAAAGGCAAAGACGCTCTTGCCGGATCGGTCAGAGCGATGAAAATCCCCGAAATGTTTGATAAGCTGTCCTCTTTGTTCCGCAGGCTGTCTCAGGAGATGGCGCAGGATACGGCAAAGTTGTCCTCTATGCACTCAGAACTGCAAAGCGCAAAGGGGCATTTGAAAAATGTGGGGCTTCTGTTTACCGGGAGAGCCGCAAAGCAAGCGGAACACGCCAGAACCGATAAAGGCATTTTATCAAGACTCAGCCGTGTATTCGAGAAAGTGCAGAAGGGCTTTGCTTCTTTGGAACAAAAGGCGATGGATACAGCCGACAGGCTCAGGGTTTCCCGAGTGAGATCTTCGGTCAAAGAAAACCTGAACCGATACAAGGCGGCGGCAAAGGCTGAAAAACAGGCCGAGCGCACCGAGCCGGAAAGTTCCAAAGAGGAATCCCTGAAATCGCAACCGCAGGGGCAGGCGCAGCCTCCCCAACCTGTGAAATCTGAAAAACCGAAAGAGAGGTAATCATTATGACCAACAATTTTAATCCGAAGAAAGGTAGCGGCGCTCAGCCGCCGAGACTTTCGCCGGAGGAATATAAAGAGAAAATGAAGGCAGAGAAACAGGCGGTCTATAAAATGCTCGACGATACCGCTTCGGAGGTCGTACAATCCCCCGATAAATTCAAAGCCTACCTTGACGTGCAAAGCCGGATGGATCGCTATACGGCGAACAATGCCCTTTTGATGTATAAGCAGTTCCCGCAGGCAAGTCAGGTCAAGGAGTTTAACGATTGGGTGACGGAAGGAGTAAAGGTAAACAAGGGTTCCAAGACCTTTATTATTCTCGATCCCTACGAGTACACCAAAAAGGATCAAACCACCGGCATTGATTTCAATATGAAACGGGTGCTTGATGTTTCGCAGACCAATGGGAAACGGCCTGCCGCCCCGACGGTCAACCGTGATCCGAGAAAGCTTGTGGCGGTTATGCTCGACACCGCACCCATCAATATCGAAAGCGTGGACGAGCTGCCTTATCCTGATATGGGCGCTTTCTATAAAAATGAAGATCAGACGCTCTATGTAAAAAAGGATATTGGCGACAGCGTGGCGCTGTGCCAGTGTGTGGCGCAGGAACTCGGCCACGCTCAGCTTTCAATGAACAGCGAAGCGTACAGCCGCAGGGATATGGGATTTCAGGCGGTGTGCATTGGGTATATGCTTTGCAAGAAATATGGGGTGGATACCCAAAACTTCGCCATTGACCGTATCCCAGACGAACTGAAAAACAAAACGCCGAAAGAGATTAAAGCCGAACTCGGCAAATCCCAAAAGGCGTACAAGGAAATCGCCGCCCGTGTTTCTGATGAGCTGTACCGCCAGAAAGCGGAACGCTCAAAGGAACAGGAGAGATAACCGGAGGATATGCAGATGAGAGAAGAACGCTATCACGTCGCTTTGGATGATTATGAACACGGCGTTGTCATTCGTTCCCTGAACGATAAAAAGACCGACCTGAAACGGGAGGGAAAAGCAACCGACGCCGTTGACGAATTGATTATCAAATTCGGTCACGCCCCAAAAAAGAAATTCAAAGTGATAGAAAAGGATTCCGGTCGTGAAACGAGATAACGACAGGCAATCCGCAATCATTCTCTCGCTTGTGGGTATCATTCCCATTGTGTGGCTCGGCTTATTGATTGCCCCGTCCGTTAAGGGCGGCCTGCCGGAAATACTGCCGAACCTTTTAACCGTTTTCAACAACCCATTTCAGATTGAGCTATGCGGGGACAGTGTAAGAACTGTCCTCGTTTTGCTTTTGCTCTATGGAATGGGGATTGGCGTTTATTTTTCAACAAGAAGGAATTACCGCAGGCGTGAAGAACACGGCTCGGCAAAATGGGGCAACGCCAAAGCCATTGATAAAAAATACCGTCAAAGCCCGCCCTCAGAAAACAAGATAATGACGCAGAACGTCCGAATCGGGTTGAATGCGAAAAAACACCGCCGCAATATCAATACTTTGGTATGCGGCGGATCAGGGGCAGGTAAAACGAGATTCTATTGTAAACCAAACCTAATGCAGACGAGCAATTCGTCACAAGTGATTTTAGATCCGAAAGGGGAAATTCTGCGTGATGTAGGAAAGCTTCTTGAAAAGACAGGAACCGAAATCCGGGTGCTTGACTTAATCTCTATGGAGAAGAGCCACTGCTATAACCCGTTTGTCTATCTTCACAACGACAATGATATTCAGCGCCTTGTGACCAACCTGTTTAAGAGTACCACACCAAAGGGTTCGCAATCCAACGATCCCTTTTGGGACACAGCGGCGAGTATGTTGCTGCTCTCCCTTATTTTTTATTTGCACTATGAAGCGCCGGAAGAAGAACAAAACTTTGCGATGGTAATGGAAATGCTCAGAGCCGCAGCGATTGAGGACGAGGAGGATAACCGCCCTTCGCCTCTTGATAATCTGTTTGCGGATTTGGAACTCGACAATCCCGACCATATCGCCTTGAAGTATTATCGTTCCTACCACTCCGGCTCGGCAAAGACCTTGAAATCTATCCAGATTACCCTTGCCGCACGGCTCGAAAAATTCAATCTTGAAAGCCTTGCGGCGCTGACCTCTACCGATGAGCTTGACCTTGCTTCTCTCGGTGAGAAAAAGGTTGCGCTGTTCGCCCTGATACCGGATAACGATTCAAGCTTCAACTTTTTGGTATCGATCCTCTACACCCAACTGTTTCAGCAGCTTTTCTATTCTGCCGACCACGTTCACGGCGGCTGCTTGCCGGTCAGCGTCCACTTCCTGATGGACGAATTTGCCAATGTCAGCTTGCCGGACGATTTTGATAAAATCCTCTCGGTAATGCGTTCCCGTGGGGTGTCGGTTTCGATTATCCTGCAAAATCTGGCGCAGTTAAAGGCGCTGTTTGAAAAACAGTGGGAAAGCATTGTGGGCAACTGCGATGAATTTTTATATCTTGGCGGTAACGAGCAAAGCACGCACAAATATGTGTCGGAACTGCTCGGCAAAGAAACGATTGATACCAATACCTTTGGTAAAAGTTCAGGGCGAAGCGGAAACTACTCGACCAATTATCAGATTTCCGGTCGTGAGCTACTCACCCCTGACGAAGTTAGAATGCTCGATAACCAATATGCGATTCTCTTTATCCGTGGCGAGCGCCCGGTAATGGATTTGAAGTATGACATTCTCAAACACCCCAATGTGGCCTATACCGCAGACGGGAAAGCAGGCGTATATCAGCACGGCCAAGTCACAAAATCTGTGGCGACCATCGAACCCCTACGGGTTGACCTCGATACAATCCCCGAAATGGAACTTTCGGAAACCAACTATGAACTTTTGTCCGATGAGGACTTTGAAATATCAAATCAAGAATATGGAGGAACTTAAAATGACTCTTTTTAATAGAAACCAGAAGAAGGAAACCAATAAGCTGCCTATGGCCGGAAAGGTTAAACGTGGCTTTCGTTTTTACTGCGTACTCGTTGTGACGCTGACTGTCGTGATGAGTATGTCCCTGACGGCTTTTGCGGCAGGCGGAGATCCGCTAACCGTAGTCAATAACCTGTCCGATTTTATCTTTGGATTCATTCGGGCAATCGGTATGATTCTGCTCGGCTTTGGTATCGTACAGGTAGGACTTTCGTTGAAATCCCACGATCCTTCGCAGCGAGCGAACGGCTTTCTGACCTTGGCGGGCGGCGTCATCATTGTTTTCGCAAAAGAAATTTTAACCTTAATCACGGGCTGATTCATAAACGACACTTGCACGAGGGGTGTTCCTGGATTCATTTTCAGGAACACCCCTCTTTTTTTTGTTTTTAAGGAGGCAGCAATGCTTAGAAAAGAATTTGAAATCAATATGGAAAACCGATTCCGGTGCGGCCAGAAGATAATCCAGAAATGGATTGCGTTTGCAGATGAAAATGTAAATTCAGAGCAGTATATCAATTTCAAGCCGGAACCGTATGAGCAGGCTGTTCAAAAGTGGCTCGACCGAATATTCTCGGCGCTGTATTTTGCACAGAGACAGGTTGGGGATAAAGCCGTGGGCGAAATCCTGTGGCTGACTGAACAGCACTGCCTATACCCCCACGAGATTATGGGGCTGATTGAACATTTGAAATCGGGTGGAAACACAGAAAATCTGATTGAGAAATCTTTGAACGATAAGTTCGACTATTTCGGTGCGCTTCCCACCCTTGACGATGTAAAGAAAGACCTGACGGAACGACGCAGGAAACAGGAAAGAGAGAGGTGATTTTGTGTCAGATAACTGGGTAGTTCAAAATCTCCAAAACGCCCTCGAGACTTGGAATGAAAAACTTGCTGAAATTTGGCAGCTCATCACCACCACCCCGCAGAATTTCAAAGGCGGCGGGATATGGGGCGTAATCGTCAATATCAACGGTGCGGTTCAGGCAATCGGCCTTGCCTTGCTTGTGCTGTTTTTTGTGGTTGGTATGGTACGCACCTGCGGCAGTTTCAGTGAAGTCAAGAAACCGGAACACGCCTTAAAGCTGTTTATCCGGTTCGCTCTCGCAAAGGCGGGGATCACCTATGGTATGGAGTTAATGCTTGCCCTGTTCAATATCGTACAGGGTACAATCTCCACCATTATGACCGCCGCAGGATTTTCCACGGCGCAGCAAACCCCCCTGCCGCAGTCGATGATTGATACCATTGAAAGCTGCGGCTTTTTCGAGTCGATTCCCCTTTGGGCGGTTACGCTCATCGGCGGATTGTTCATCACGGTAATGTCCTTCCTTTTAATAATGACCGTGTACGGGAGATTTTTCAAATTATATATGTATACGGCGCTCGCCCCGATTCCGCTTTCCACCTTTGCAGGAGAGCCGAGCCAGAATGTGGGCAAGAGCTTTATCAAAAGCTACTGCGCCGTTTGTCTGGAAGGGGCTGTTATCGTGTTGGCGTGTATCATCTTCTCGCTGTTCGCTTCTTCGCCCCCGGTAGTCGATCCCAACGCTGCGGCAGTTACGCAGGTGTGGTCATATATCGGAGAACTGCTTTTTAATATGCTTGTTTTGGTCGGGGCGGTAAAAATGAGCGACCGCATTATCCGAGAGATGATGGGCTTATAAAGGAGAAGCAAATGAAACGGATTTACAACAAATTCAAGGGCTACACCCTTGAAGATTGCGATTGCAGATATTGCCTGTACTACGGCGGCAGACGAAAAGGCAAGGTCAAGTGCCTTGCCGACGAATGTGTATGCGCCGAAGAAATCCGGCAGGCAAAAGAAAAAGAAAGAGGTACAGTATGAATTTCAACAATGCAAAAATGATGAGATACACCGAGCGTATCCTGAAACGCCTGACAGTTTATCAGGAAAACCGGGAACTTGGCGGCAGCTATGAGCTTTTTTATCTGCTTGTGAAGGACGGGAATGAAAAGGACGCTCTCGCTTATGCGGTAAACGCAGATGAAGCGATTTCTTTTAACCCGTTTGCAGAGAACCCCGATCAGTCGGTGAAGCAATACGATTCTACCTTGCTGTTTAACGACAACAGCCTGTTTAACCATCTGGAAGATGGGTATCGCCTTGTCGGTATGCTGCCCGACGCCCATTACTGCGTTTGGGATTGTTTGTCGGCAGAGGATATGGAAACCGATTACCCCGATGGGCTGAAAAAGTATATGCAGTTTTGCAGGCAGAACGGTGTGACGATGGAAAAGATGATTGAAAACGGTTACGACGGTACCGATA
The DNA here is from genome assembly GCA_900544285.1 of uncultured Eubacterium sp. Classification (GTDB taxonomy): domain Bacteria; phylum Bacillota; class Clostridia; order Oscillospirales; family CAG-272; genus CAG-841. The sequence goes on along the minus strand of UQUT01000001.1, from coordinate 101,041 downwards.
TTCTTGCTGCCTTCAAGCAGAAGAACATAGGTTCTCAAAGCTTTGAACGATAATCGGAGGTGGCTGAATTGGAAGTAAAAATCAACAGAGAAATCAGAAACTATACGGAATCGATGTTTTTCGGTTTATCGCTCAGGCAGTTTATCTTTTCTGCCTGCGCCTGCGTTGTAGCGGTTGGGCTGTATTTTCTGCTCAAGCCCTATGTCGGCACCGAAACCGTTTCGTGGATCTGCATTTTGGGCGCAGCGCCCTTTGCGGCGCTTGGATTTGTCAAATACAACGGAATGACCGCAGAAAAATTCATCTATGCGTGGATTAAATCGGAGTTTCTCACCCCGAAAAAACTCACCTTCCATTCCACCAATACCTACTATGAGCTGATGAAGCCGGGTATTGACGCAAAAATAAAGGAGGCTATGAAGTCGAAATGATTAAAACACTTACCAATCTTCGCAAGCAGGAGAAGGAAAAGTTTGTCGTGCCGAAGGGCGTTCAGGATGTAATCCCCGTCACCGTGATTTATGATGACGGTATCTTCCAGATCGGAAAGGACAAGTTTTCCAAGACCTTTAAGTTTTCAGATATAAATTACGCCGTTGCAAGCCGTGAAGATAAAGAAGCGATGTTCCTTGAATACTCGGAACTGCTCAATTCCCTTGACTCCGGCGCAACGACCAAAATCACCATCAACAACCGCAGGCTCAACCGCCTTGATTTTGAGAAAAACATTCTCATTCCCCTAAAAGGCGACAGGCTCGACGAGTACCGGGAGGAATACAACAAAATTCTGCTTGAAAAGGCCACGGGTGCCAATGCCATCGTGCAGGATAAGTATATGACCATTTCGGTCAATAAAAAGAATGTGGAGGACGCACGAAACTACTTTGCCCGTGTCGGTGCGGATCTGATTGCCCACTTCGGCAGGCTCGGCAGTAAATGCGTGGAACTGGAAACCGATGAAAGACTGCGTATCTTTCACGATTTCTACCGTGTGGGCGAGGAAACGGCCTATCGGTTCGACATGAAGGAAACTCGAAAAAAGGGGCACAGCTTCAAAGACTATATCTGCCCCGATACAATGGAATTTGAGAAGGACTTTTTCAAGATGGGAAACCGTTTTGGGAGGGTTCTTTTTTTACGGGAATACGCCTCCTATATTAAGGATAGTATGGTAGCCGAGCTGACCGATCTGAACCGTAACCTGATGATGTCGATTGACGTTGTGCCTGTTCCCACCGATGAAGCGGTGAAAGAAGCAGAAAACCGCCTGCTTGGGGTTGAAACGAATATAACGAATTGGCAAAGGAGACAAAATTCCAACAACAACTTTTCGGCAACCGTGCCTTATGATATGGAACAGCAGAAAAAGGAAATGAAGGAGTTTCTCGACGATTTGACCACAAGGGATCAGAGAATGATGTTTGCCGTTCTGACTCTTGTGCATACGGCGGATACCAAGGAACAGCTCGACAACGACACCGAAGCCCTGCTCACCACGGCGAGAAAGCACCTGTGTCAGTTTGGTATCCTGAAATTTCAGCAGATGGACGGTCTGAACACGGCTATGCCGTTTGGCGTGAGAAAGATTGATACCTTCCGCACCCTGACCACCGAATCTTTGGCGGTCTTTATCCCATTCCGGGTACAGGATATTTTTCACGAGAACGGAATCTACTACGGGCAGAATGTCATCAGCAAAAATATGATTATTGCCGACCGCAAACAGCTTCTCAACGGCAATTCCTTTATCCTCGGCGTGTCAGGCAGTGGTAAATCCTTCGCCGCAAAAGGCGAGATTGAGAATGTCATTCTATCCTCCGATTCAGATGTGGTTATAATTGATCCTGAGCGGGAATATTCTCCGCTTGTCAAGGCGCTCGGCGGTGAAGTAATCCACATCTCCGCCACTTCTCAAAACCATATCAACGCTATGGATATGACAAAGGAATACGGCGATGGGGCGAACCCGGTTATTCTCAAATCCGAGTTTATTATGTCTCTTTGCGAACAGCTTATCGGCGGGACGAACCTCGGTGCAAAGCAGAAATCCATTATCGACCGTTGTACCGCTTCGGTTTACCGCACCTATCAGCAGAATGATTATCAGGGCGAAGTGCCGACCTTGCAGGATTTCAGAAATGAACTCTTGAAACAGGAGGAACCCGAAGCGCAGGAGATCGCCCTTGCCATTGAGCTGTTTACCAACGGCAGCCTGAACACCTTTGCGAAGCATACGAATGTGAATACCGGAAGCCGTCTGATATGCTATGATATTCTCGACCTCGGCAAGCAGTTAATGCCCATCGGAATGCTCGTGGTTCTGGATTCCATTCTCAATCGTATTACGCAGAACCGTGCAAAGGGCAAAAATACCTTCATCTTTATTGATGAGATCTACCTTCTGTTTCAGCACGAGTATTCCGCAAACTTCCTATTCACCTTGTGGAAACGAGTGAGGAAATACGGCGCTTATGCGACGGGTATCACTCAAAATGTGGACGACCTCTTGCAGAGTCACACGGCAAGGACAATGCTCAGCAACAGCGAATTTTTGATTATGGCAAATCAAGCAAGTACCGACAGAATTGAGCTTGGCAGGCTTCTGAATATCTCCGATATGCAAATGTCGTATATTACCAATGTGGAGGCCGGACACGGCTTAATCAAGGTAGGTTCAAGCATTGTTCCGTTTGCAAACAAGTTCCCCAAAAACACCAAGCTTTACAAGCTGATGACTACCAAATTCGGTGAAGAAAATGCGAGTTGAGGAAAACAAGGTCTACTGTATGGATTGCGGGGAGTTGTTCGGGCAGCTCCCCGGCAATTCCATCGACTTGATTATCACCGATCCGCCTTATGGGATTCAGTATGTCAACCATTTTACAAGGAATAGGCATAATCCCCTGAAAGGGGACGAAGGAATTGACTACGATTGGTTGGCAGACGAATGCTACCGTGTGCTGAAAGACAATGCCCACGCATATTTCTTTACCCGATTCGACAGATACCCCCTTCATTATCATTCCCTGATAAACGCAGGGTTCATCATTAAAAACTGCCTTGTGATTGAAAAAGGGACGCTCGGAGGAATTGGGGATTTAAGCGGCAGCTATGCCAACAATTCGGAATGGGTAATCTTCTGCCACAAAGGGCGAAGGAAGTTTGAAAAGACGCAGCTTGTTAAACGGATAAAAAAGCCAAAAGAGGGTTATCGGTTTCGGCTCGATAGCTGTTGGTTCGGTTCCGCTTATCCCAAATCCACCTATAATTCGGTATGGCAGAAGAAAAACGGAATTTACCACCCCACGATTAAAAATGTGGAGTGCGTCGAATGGCTGGTTCAGCTTTCCTCCAAACAGGGGGATTTTCTTCTCGATCCGTACTTGGGGACGGGAACGACAGCGATTGCGGCCATTCGGAACAAACGGCGCTTTATCGGCTGTGAAATCGACAGCCATTACTATGAGATTGCCGTCAGAAGAATAAACGAAGAAAGGAATACACGATGAAAAAGACCATTTGTATCATTTTAATTGCGGCGTTTGTTGCCCTGCTCGGCACAAGCACCTATTTTATAATCGACCACTTTCAGGAGGAAAAGGAACAGGCGCAGATGTACGGTTCCCTTGCTCAGATTGTGGAGAAACCTGAAACAGAACCGACCGAACCAATCCAGTATTCTGAGGACGCAGCCATTTTGCCGGAACTGACGGAGCTTTATCGCCAGAACAGCGATTTGGTCGGTTGGGTTCGTGTGGAAGATACGAATATCAACTACCCTGTTATGCAGACGGTAGACAACCCGAATTTCTATCTCAAACACGGATTTGATAAAGGATATACCGACTATGGCTGCCCCTATGTGCAGGAGGACTGCGATGTGCAGGCACCTTCGGACAATATCGTAATCTACGGCCACAATATGAAAAACGGCAGTATGTTTGCCAATCTCGAGAAATTCAAAAGCGAGGATTTCTGGAAAAATCACAAGACGGTCACATTTAATACCCTGACCGAGAAGTGCGAATATGAGATTGTTGCGGTTTTCAAAACCGTGGTTTATACCGACAGCCCTGATTCCTTCAAATTCTACCGCTTTACCAACGCTCAGTCGCCGGAGGAATTTACGGCGTTTATTGAGAAATGCAAAGAGCTTTCGCTGTATGATACCGGAGTGTCGGCAGAATACGGTGATAAGCTGATTACCCTTTCCACCTGTGAGTATTCCCATACCAACGGCAGGCTTGTTGTTGTCGCTAAAAAGATTATGGAGGAAGGTTCGCTGAATGCTTCCGCAGATGACGCCCAAGCAGCGGCAGAGATCCAACGCCTTGATTAAAAGGCTTTGCGCTAATTATGACGGAGGAAACTGCTTGCTTCTCGATGACGGAGAACCCTGCGTTTGTGTGCAGAGTATTTCCTATTCCTTATTATGTAAGTATTTCCGAAATGCCGTGCTTCCGGCTGAGCCGTTGCTTGAAGCAGAGATACTCGGAACACACCCTGACAGGTGCGTTGCCTGCGGTACTCCCATTATCAAGCGAAACAACAAGAAAAAATATTGCGAAAAGTGTGCGGAGAAAGCGTATAAGCGGCAGCAGGCCGAGTACGCAAGAAAGAAGCGTACAGAGTCGAAAAATAGAGGGTAAAAAGCCCTTGAAACAAGCGGCTTTTCAGCGCCCGCACTTTGAGGGGTAAGGTGTTTGTACCTTTACCCCTCTTTTTCATTTTAGAGCGTAACAGGGCGCTCGGAAAGGAGGTTTTTATGCCTGATATAAAGACGAGGGATATGGTCAAAGGCACGATCAAGACGATAAACAAATCGGCGGTTGCCGCAGAAAGAATGAAATCCGCCTTTATTCAAACCAAAGAAAAAGCGGAACATTCTACCCACGCTCAGGAGAGTAGTGCGGAAGAATACGCTTCCAACCGGATTGAGGGCGGTGCTGACCGCATTACCCACGAAGCTGCCCGCCAGTTTGATAAGCAGGGGCGCAAAGGTCTGGAAACCACCAAACAGAATATCTCAAAAGCAAAAGATGGGATTCAGAAATTTAAGGAGAAACGGGCGGCGCAATCCCTTGAAAAGCAATCTATCCGCACTCCCCGAAACAAAGGAGTGAAAGCAGTTCAGGAAACGAAAAAGACGGTGAAGCAGTCTGCCCGATCTGCGGGGAAAAAGACGATTAAAACCGTTGGCAGGGGTTCGGCTAAAACAGCGCAGAAAACAGTCAAAACCGCAGAGCGCACCGCTAAAACAGCCGTTAAAACTACACAGCAGGCTGCAAAGGCGGCACAGAAAACGGCGCAGGCCACGGTGAAAGCAACGCAGAGAGCGATTCAGGCGGCGAGAGCAACCGCAAAGGCTGTTGCCGTTGGGGTGAAAGCCGCCGTAAAAGCGACGATTGCGGCAGTCAAGGCGATTATTGCCGCCACAAAAGCATTGGTCGCCGCTATTGCTGCCGGAGGGTGGGTTGCGGTTGTTGTGATTATTGTGATTTGTCTGATTGGTCTGCTTCTCGGTTCTGTATTTGGGATCTTCTTTTCGGGAGAAGATTCCGGCACAGGTATGACAATGCAGACCGTAGTGCAGGAGATCAATTCCGATTACGATGCTAAGCTTCAGGAGAAAAAAGATTCAGTATCCTACGATGTTCTTGAAATGAGTGGCAGCAGGGCTGTTTGGAAAGAGGTGCTTGCGGTGTATGCCGTAAAAACCAATACTGATCCCGACAACCCACAGGAAGTCGCCACGATGGACGATTCAAAAAAACAACTTATGAAGGACATCTTTTGGGAAATGAACGAAATATCCTCCCGGACAGAAACCAATACCGAAACGATGATTACCGAAACCGATGATGGCCACGGCAATATTGTTGAAACCGAAAGTACGGTCACGCAGACCTACCTATATATTACGGTTTCGCACAAAACCGCCGATGAAATGGCGGCTCAGTATGGATTTAATGAAGAACAGAAAGGCTATCTTGCCGAGCTGCTTGCCGACGAGAACAATTCCCTATGGTCTGCGGTTCTCTATGGGATTTCCTATGACGAGGGGCAGATTGTTACAGTTGCGCTCTCTCAGGTTGGAAACTTGGGCGGCGAACCCTATTGGAGTTGGTATGGTTTCAATTCCAGAGTGGAATGGTGTGCCTGCTTCGTCAGTTGGGTTGCCAATGAGTGCGGCTATATCGACGCAGGGGTAATACCCAAATACGCAGGCTGTGTCAACGGTGTGCAGTGGTTTAAGGATCGAGGCCAATGGCTTGACGGTTCCAATGAACCTGCCCCCGGTATGATTATCTTTTTTGATTGGGACTCGCCCGATGGTGAATCCGGCCCGCAGGACGGGGAATCTGACCATACAGGTATCGTCCAAAAGGTCGAAAACGGAAAGGTTTATACCGTTGAGGGAAACTCAGGCGACAGCGTGAGACTCCGGGAGTATTCCATCGGCTATTACGAGATACTCGGCTACGGTGTGCCTGCCTATTAAACACAAAAAAGACGCTGCCTGTTAAGGCGGCGTCTTGCTTACATATTGAAAAAATCAACCCAAATTAAAGGGAGAAAAAGCACTTGTTGTTTTCGTGAAGTATGCTACTCAAAGTAAAATCCCCGGAAATCCCTGCAATACAGGCATTCTCGGGGATTACTGACTACAATTTTGACGGCGTTAAGCAACGATAGCGAGCTTATTCATATTCTGCGTTTTGAGATCAAAGGAAGAGTGAACATAGCGATTGAGTGTAATATTGACATTGGCGTGACCGAGAATTTCGCTCAGACTCTTTATTTCAAATCCGACCTCCACGCACCTTGTGGCGAAGGTGTGACGGAGGGCGTGATAATTTGCTTCTTTTATTCCACTTTCCCGGACATAGCGCTGAAAGCGGTTTTGCATTGTACGGGGTTCGATATACCTGTTTCTTTCCCCGGTTAAGATAAAAGCCTTCGGCGTTCCTTGAAACTGGCGTATGATTTGAAGCAGAAAATCGGGCAGTGGAATATCCCGAATCGAGCATTTGCTTTTCGGCTCGGTTATCACGATTTTAGTCTTAGACCGTTCGCTCGGCTCAGAGCTTTGAATACGCTGCATTGTTTCCCGCACCCGAAGGGTTTTGTCGTTGGGGTTCAGATTCTCCCATCGTAAAGCGCAGAGTTCCCCAATCCGTATCCCGGTATATAGGCTGAGAAGCACCCCCAATTTACAAAGATCCGTTTCTTCAAGGAGGGTTGAGGTTAGCTGCTTCTGTTCTTGTGCCGACAAAACCCTCATCTCTTTTTCTTTCTTTTTTACAGACAGCTTACTCAGATTGCAGGCCACCGGGAACCCATTATAAGAAGCATATTCCATTGAACTTTTTACAATCGTGATAATATCCGTTACCGTCTTAGGCGACAGGCCGCCTTTCCCGTCCAAACGACCGCTTTTTATCTTTTCCTCTACAAACTTTTCAATCAACTGCGTACTGATTTTGCCGACAACGTATTTCCCCAAAGGCGGGATAATGTGGCGGTCGATAAGCTGCTTATACCGAACGTAGGTAGATTCCTTTACATTGATACGGGTGGATTGAAGCCAAGCCGTAAGTATATCCGAATACAAAGCGATTTTTGATACTTGGGGAAGCTGCCCCCGGCAGATCTGCGCTTGTTTTTCTTGCAGCTTGGTTTTGGTTTCACCGTAGGTTTTCCCATAGAGATAACCGTATTTTGCTTTTCCGTCAGCGTCATAGAGCTTGATATACCGACCTTCCCATCTTCCGTCCTTTCGCTTATAAATGTTTTCACCTTTTTTTGACATAAGAAATGCCTCCTTTCTATGTAATGCTGACGGAAATTCTGACGGCGATAAACCCGTGTTTGAGAGCTTTTAGGGGAGAAAAGACCTGCTTTTTCGACCGTCTGATAAAGAAAATCCGAAAAAAACCGGAATTTTCGTGCGTCATATTGACAAATCCGACAACAATAAGTATAATTATAGTGTCTATTTGTGTCGGAGTATTCTCCCGTCAAGTAGCATACTTCACGAAAATCCTATTTTACGTAGGAGGGTTGGTCTATGAATGAAGCTGTAAAAGAGAACTTGATTGATAATATGACACAGAATTTAGCTACCTTGCGAGCGAAAGCTTCACTTTCACAAGCAAAGTTAGCAGAGATTATCGGTGTTAGTAGGCAGACATTAGTTGCCGTAGAAAACAGAAAACGAAAGATGTCGTGGAGTACCTTTCTTGCTTGTTTCTTAGTATTTTCAAAAAATCCAGAAACAAAGCCTCTTTTGAAATTCTATGAGATTTCGGCAGATGAATTAAACGCTTACCTTGTTGGAGAAATCAATACTGGTAAGGCTGAATAAAAACCGTTCCTTTTCAGACAAGCAAAGCGATAGAGGATAACAAATTTTTGAGGTGAAAATTATGAGCAAAGAGAAAAAAGGACTTTTGAAAGGGCTTTCAGGTGCATTACCGTTTGATATTCAATCCACCATTGGAAAAGTTCAAGCAAAAATCGAAAGTATTTCGGATAATGATTCCGATGATGGGAATGAAGATGAGAACATTTCATATCAATCCGATACTACAAAGAAAGAGGGTACATATATGTTCTGCTCTAACTGCGGCACAAAACTTAATGCGGGCGCAAAATTCTGCCACGGATGTGGTGCGCCGGTTGGCACAACGTCTACCCCGGCCGCACAAGAAACACCACCTACCCCGCCTCAGCCGAACCCTTCCCAAAGGCAGCAGGAATTTGTCGGAAAGATTTTCAAGTGCCCGAATTGCGGAAGTGTTATCAGCGAGACAACAGCTATTTGCCCAGATTGTGGCGTAAGAATAACTGGAAGGGCGGCGGTATCATCCGTTCAGGCATTTAAGGATCAGCTAATGGCGATTGAAGGATCTCGAAAAAAGGGATTAGGCGGTGCATTAAGCGTTTATCTTGCAGCAGATAAGGCAGATGTTCAAAAACTTTCATTGATAAGAAATTTTCCTATTCCTAACTCTATTGATGACTGTTTAGAATTTATGATGCTTGCTATTGCCAATATTGATGTGAGTTTGTCTAAAAACACATTTACAAACCGAATCAATAGTAATGGTCAAGCCGAAACGGGTGCGACTATTGGCAGAACAATCAGTAATGCGTGGGTAGCAAAAATGGAACAGGTGTATAAAAAGGCAGAAATAGTATTCCCTAATGATCCTGCTTTTGCCGGAATCCAAAAGATGTATTTTGACAAAATGAAGGAACTGAAAATAAAAATCAAATGATGGTACGGCTTGTGTTAGAGAGCAGAAATCAAAAAATTTTAGGAGGTATTTTTATGGCATTGTTTAATAAACCCAAAGCAGGCGGATTTATGGATGAAATTCGCTGTGATGAGCCGTCATATTTGATTTGGAAGTGGCATCCGGTAGGTTCAGAAAAAGGAAACAATAATCGAGAAAATGCTATTCGTTGGGGTTCATCGTTAAGAGTCAAAGACGGTGAAGTTGCGGTCTTTGTCTATAAACAAGAAAATGGAACAATGCAGGATTTCATCGTCGGCCCGTTTGACCAAACGATAAAGACGGCGAACCTGCCTGTTCTTGCGAGCTTAGTTGGGTTAGCTTTTGAAGGCGGAACCCCGTTCCAAGCAGAGGTATATTTCATCAATCTTGCGCACATTATTCAGGTGAAGTTTGGTGTTCCATTTTTTGATGTATATGATCCTCGTTTCTTGGATTTTGGAGTACCAACGGCTGTTCGTGGTACAATCAGCTTCAAAATATCTGATTATCAGGAGTTTATCAAACTGCATAGGCTTGCAGAATTTACATTGACAAATTTTCAAAATCAGATTAAAGACGCTGTTATAAGAAATGTGAAAAATACAGTTGCAAATGCCCCTGCCGAGTATAATATTCCCGTAATTCAGATTGAACGCAAGACCGCAGAAATCAACGATATAGTTGAAAAAGCTCTTTCGCAGAGATTACGCCAAGATTTTGGGGTGGACGTGTCCGGCGTTGATATTTCGGCTATTGACTTGGATAAATCAAGTGACGGTTATCGTCAGCTTATGAGCGTAACCCAAGAGGTTAGTGCCGCTACAACGAGAGCGCAAGCTGCCGCTCAAATTAAAAATATTGAAGATAAGCAAAGAATTGAAGCTCTCAACTATGAGGAATCACTTCGTATTCAGCGTGAAGAAGGGGCTTATGCTCAACACAAAGCGACTCAAACAGCTAATTTTGCTGCTTACCAAGTTGAAGCTCAAACAGATGTTGGTGTTGCAGGTGCTAACGCTTTGGGGCAGATGGGCGCTAACGGTGCAGGCGGAGTTGATTTAGGTGGGGGCGGTGCAGGCTTTAATCCTGCTGCTATGATGGCAGGAATGGCAGTAGGCGGTGCCGTTGGCCAAAATATTGCAGGCACAATGAACAATATGATGAATGGAATGAACCAACCACAAAGCGGTGCAATGCCACCGCAGGCAGGTATGGTTCCTCCTCCAATTCCAACAGTCTCTTTCCATATTGCAATAAACGGGCAGACAACTGGCCCGTATGATATTGGAACCTTGTCGCAGATGGTTGTTGCTGGAACATTTACAAAGCAGAGTCTTGTCTGGAAGCAAGGAATGGCAAATTGGATGGTGGCGGAAACAGTTCCCGAACTGCAAGCGTTGTTCGGTACGGTTCCACCCGCACCTCCGATTCCTCCTGTTCCTCAGCCTGAATAAAAGGAACAGTTTCAGTCAAGACATTACCTGAACGACGCTGCATACAAGAACCATATGCGAAATGAGACATTGAGTAAATATGGAGGAGAAAATGAGCCGTAAAATCATATTTCTACTTACACTATTTTCACTTGTTTCGTTTTGAATATGAAGCAGACCGTCGATTCGATTTGTGTTTTGACGGTCTGCTTATTTTTATGCTGTATAGCGTAATTATCACTATTCGTGGGAGGTGTTTCAATGACCGTTATTTTTCTTTTAGATGACAACAAGGGTATGCTGTTCAATCATAGGCGGCTCAGCCGTGACGAGAAAATTCTTGAAGATATAGGGGCTTCTCTTAACGGCAATCTGTTTATAAATAAATTTTCTGAAAAACTCATTTCGTCGGCGGGTATCCGCTACACCCTTTTCGACCATTTCCCCGTTGAGGGAAAAGATGAAGCAGATTATTTTATTGAGAACTTCTCGGTAAAAGAGCATTTGAATGAAATTGATAGGATTATTGTCTATTGGTGGAATCGAAAATATCCGAGCGATTATCAGCTCGATTTTGAGCCGACACAAAACGGCTTCAAATCGGTATCTTTATTCGAGTTCACGGGAAAATCGCACGAAAAAATAACAAAGGAGATTTTTGAAAAATGAAGAAAATGACGTGGCTTTTATCGCTTCTTCTGGCGGTGAGCATTATCTTTTCCGGGTGCGGTGAAATCCCTGATGAAATAAGTTCTGATATATCGGATTCATCGTCGAGTATTGAGCTGACGAAACCAACCGAGAGCGAACAATCAATACCGGACTCAGAACCGGAAGTCAGCACAGATTCAACGCCTACTGAAAAGCCCTCTATACCAACCGAAAATAAAGCAGTCTCGTTGTCGAGTATTCCTGCTTTCGCAGGATCGCCCTATGTGGCAGTCAACGATAATGTGCCGTATTTCAGCGATGATGATTATACGACGCAATCGTATGAATATTATAGCGACCTTGACAACCTCGGCAGATGTGGAATTGCGATGGCCTGCATTGGTCAAGATTTAATGCCAACCGAAGATCGTGGGAGTATCGGGCAGGTCAAGCCTACCGGATGGCACACGGTTAAATATGATTGCGTTGACGGAAAGTACCTATATAACCGCTGCCATTTAATCGGTTTTCAGCTAAGTGGAGAGAATGCGAATACGAAGAATCTGATAACAGGTACTCGGTATATGAATGTTGATGGTATGCTGCCATTCGAGAATATGGTTGCCGACTTCGTAAAGGAAACAAATTACCACGTCCTCTATCGGGTTACTCCTATCTACGACGGGAAAAACCTTGTCGCCAACGGGGTTCAAATGGAAGCGTATTCTGTTGAAGATGATGGCGACGGTATTTGTTTCAATGTCTTTGTTTACAATGCGCAGCCGCAGATCTCAATAGACTATGCGACAGGCGAAAGTTCTTATATAGGCGGATCGAAAGAAGTGCCAAATGAAGAACAACCGACTGTAAATCAGCAACCGGAAGAAAACAAGCAGGAAACCACGTATATTCTTAATAAAAACACAAAGAAATTCCACTATCCTTCCTGCTCATCGGTAGGCCGAATGAAAGAGAGCAATAAGGAATATTTTACAGGAAGCCGAGACGATGTAATTGCTCGAGGCTATGATCCCTGCGGTAACTGCCACCCATAAGCAAAAAATAAGTCAAGAACGATGAAACAATCTTGGCGAATTCAGAAATATAAAGGAGAGATGGTGAGCTATAGTAGCATTCGGTTCAAACTGTGGAGATCAAATTCAAGGCGGTGCCAGATTCTATGCGAATTGTGGTGTGCCTTCAGATTTTGAAGAACATAATAATACAAAGAGAAAGGATGTTTATAATGGTTAAATACTTATACCGCCTGTTGCGCCAACAGAACAAAACTGAGAGTGTAAAAGGAGGGATAGCAAATGAAATGCTCTAAATGCGGTGCTGAACTTAAAAAGGATTCTAACTTTTGCCCATTTTGCGGGATGAAAGTTGAAACGGAAACGTTCGTTTCATCTGCAAAATATAAGGGAGAACCGGATAAAAAAGAAAGTGCGCCTCAGATTACATCTACCCCTTTGGCTCGAAAGCCATCTATTGCTAATAAAGCGAAGGGGAAATTTACAGATTATTGGAACAAAATAGATCTATTCTGCAAAATTGAGACCATTGCGATATCCGTATCTGCGTTTCTTTTATTAATTGCATTAGGTAATGGAAAGGTTCCTCCAATCATTTTTTCTGTACTGCAACTATGCGGGTTGGTTGTAGCTTTGCTTTTACATAAAGGAAAAATTAAGTATAATGAAGCTTGGCTAAAATATTTGATTCTTGCCGTATCCATAGTGCTTGTAGTGCCGTATATCTCGAGTTATTCTTGGCTTAATAAGTCTCCTACAAACATTCCAACCTATGAGAACTTTTTTAATGTTGATACTCCGTATAGTGCGAAAGAGTGCATAGGAAAAGAATACGAAATAGTAAAGGACGATTTTCGGCGGTCTGGCTTTACTAATATTTCTTTGGGAGTAATTGAAGATTTAGAAATCTCAGAAGCGGATAGGGATGGTATTGTTGAATCTGTTTCGATTAATGGTGTATCTGACTTTGAAGGAAATGTTGAGTTTAAGAATTCATCGAAAATAGTCATTACATATCATTCATTTAAGAATATTGGCGTTCCGTTTTCTTCTGATGAGGCCAAGAGTATGGATACAGAATTGATTATCGAGGCATTTGATGAAGCGGGATTTATGGAAATAATGACAGATGAAGCGTTTGACCTTGATCCAGATATAACAGAATCCACCTTTGAAAACCTTATTTCCATTAACGGAACAGAAACTTTTGATAAAAATGCAACTTTTCCTCCTAACGCTGAGGTGAAGATTGTTACACATAAACCATATGAAAAATATACTCTCAAAATTGAAATTGATTTTGTCCCAAATCTAATATTCAGCACTTATGATGTTAAAATGGAAATTGACGGTCATACAGAAACATTGAAGCACGGAGAAGATGGTGAATTTGAGTACAGAATTAAATCAGGGAAATATACACTTAATTTCTGTAGTGCAGACTCGGATTCTGTTAACGGTTCGGTGGATTTGAATATTACAAACGATACAGACGCTTCATTCAAGATAAATTGTTATAATGACAAGGTGAGCGTTGAAACCTTAAATATCGGTGAGTTGGGCATATATGGAGAGGATAAGTCTGATGAGCCTGAAAGCTCAGAAACCGTGCCAACCACTCCAAGTGAGCCAGAAACAGTCAACCCACCTTCCAGTACCGTCGTGCCGGAAGAAGATCCGCCCCTCTATACAGAACCCGAGCCGGACGATGAAGTAACGGAAATGGTATGGATACCTTCTTCTGGCTCAAAATATCATAGCTATTCAAGCTGTAGTAATATGAAAAATCCCCGTCAGGTGACACTCGAAGAAGCTCAAAGTATGGGATATACGCCGTGTAAAAGATGTCACTGAAACCAATACGAATTTTCGTATGTGGTAAGTAAGTGTATACGAAAAAGTGCCGCACAAGTAAAATGCAAGACCGCCACTCTCATATGGGAAGGCGGTCTTTTAATTGACGGAATTCTCGCTGCTGCCATTGAAATTTAGCTTGAATACAAAACTTGATGATTCCCATTCAAAAAATCTTTTTCCACGATGACGCAATCATATATTCTTTCGTTTCGCTCTCCGAATCCGGTTGATATGCCTTTCAAAGTCCCCCTCCGAAATCAGTTTTGCCAATACAAGCTGCTCGAAGGTTGGCACGGTGCAGGAGTAAAATCCGAGTTTTTCAGAAAAGATGTTTACAAGCCGCTTCGGAAGTACCATATACCCCATGCGTAAGGACGGCGAAATTGTTTGGGAAAATGTATTGAGATAGATCACGTTATCATTTTCAGAGAGTGAAAACAGCGTTTCTTCCGGCTTGGTTGAAATCGTAAACTCGGATTCAAAGTCATCCTCAACAAGAAAATGCCCGGGTTGTTCCGCCCACCGGATGTATTCATATCTCTTGGACGCCGATGCCGTAATCCCGGTTGGAAAACTCCGGTAAGGGGACAGGTGCAGAACAGTCGCTTTTGTCTGAGCCAGTGCGGAACTTTCGATCCCATCCGAACCAAGCGGCAGCAGGTCGCAGGTTATCCCTGCCGCCTGATACACCTGTTCTATTTTTTCATAAGACGGCGATTCCAGTGCAAAGATTTGTTCCTGCCCCAAAATCCCGACAATCAGGGTATATAAATATTCTGCCCCGGAGCCGATGATAATCTGCTCGGTGTCAATATAAATGCCACGATTGCGTGCTAAATACTGCCTGAGCGTTTCCCGAAGCTCCACGCAGCCGGAGTTTGGCGATTTGATTAAGATATTTTCGCCGTAATCGCTCATCACACGGCGCATGGCCTTTGTCAAAATGGAAAACGGAAATTCAAGGTTGGCGTGATGGGAATGGGGTAAAATCTTTGGAGGCACTGGCTTTTGAGGCGTGGAAGCAAAACCATCGACTAACCGAAAAACGACAAAGAAACCACTTCGTTCCCGGGATTCAATATATCCTTCTTCGCAAAGCAGAGCGTAGGCGTGTTCTACGGTTATGGTGCTTATCCCTGTTTCCACTGCCATTGTACGCTTAGAAGGGACTTTGCTGCCATAGGGATAAATCCCCTTTACAATATCCGCTTTGATTTGATTGTATAACTGAAGATATGCAGGCATTTGCAGGTTGATGTCAATTGTGTAGTTCATCTGGCTATATATTATTCTCCTGTTTTGGCTATTTCAATATGGTCAAATATATTGTATCCTATGAAAGTAATAAAATCAAGGAGGACAACGAAAATGTCAGAAAAAAGATATGAACTGAATAAAAATCTTGCCCAGATGTTAAAGGGCGGCGTTATTATGGACGTTACCACCCCGGAACAGGCCAAGATTGCAGAAGCGGCGGGTGCCTGTGCTGTTATGGCTTTGGAAAGAATCCCTGCGGATATCCGTGCGGCAGGCGGCGTATCCCGTATGAGCGATCCCAAAATGATTAAAGGGATACAGGAAGCTGTGTCGATTCCCGTTATGGCGAAATGCCGTATCGGCCACTTTGCCGAAGCGCAGATCCTTCAGGCGATTGAGATTGATTACATTGATGAGTCGGAGGTTCTCTCCCCGGCAGATGATAAATACCACATTGACAAAACCAAGTTTGACGTACCCTTTGTTTGCGGTGCCAAAGATCTTGGGGAAGCACTGCGCCGTATCAATGAGGGGGCGTCTATGATCCGCACAAAGGGCGAACCCGGTACAGGAGATGTTGTTCAGGCTGTACGGCATATGAGAATGATGCAGGCTGAAATCCGCAGGATTGGTTCTATGGCAGAGGACGAATTGTTCGATACAGCAAAGCAGCTTCAGGTTCCTTATGAACTGGTACAGTATGTTCACGAACACAAAAAGCTCCCTGTAGTAAACTTTGCCGCAGGCGGTGTGGCTACTCCGGCAGACGCAGCCCTTATGATGCAGCTCGGTGCAGAGGGCGTCTTTGTAGGCTCGGGCATTTTCAAGTCGGGCAACCCCGAAAAAAGAGCCGCAGCGATTGTGAAGGCAGTAACCAATTTTACAGACGCAAAAATGCTTGCACAACTGTCGGAAGATTTGGGCGAAGCAATGGTTGGAATTAATGAGCAGGAGATTGAACTGCTGATGGCGGAGAGAGGAAAATAAGGGATGCGGATTGCTGTACTTGCCCTGCAAGGGGCGTTTATCGAGCATGAGCAGATGCTGTCCCGGCTTGGCGTTTCCTCTATGGAAATCCGAAAAAAAGAGGATTTGGAACAGTCCTTCGATGGGCTGATTATCCCCGGCGGTGAGAGTACCGTGCAGGGCAAGCTGATGTATGAGCTTGGCCTTTCTGAACCGCTGAAAAAGAGGATAACGGAGGGCTTTCCGGTGTTCGGCACCTGTGCGGGACTCCTTTTGCTTGCGAAAACAATACAAAACGATGATAGGGTGCATTTTGCGACAATGGATATTACGGCGGTGCGAAATGCGTACGGGAGACAGCTTGGCAGTTTTTACACGGAAGCGGCGTTTCAGGGCATCGGGAAAATCCCTATGACCTTTATCCGTGCGCCATATATCGAAAAAGTTTCCGGGGAGGCACAGGCTTTAGCCACCGTGGACGGTCATATTGTGGCAGCTCGCCAGAACAACCAGCTTGTGACGGCGTTCCATCCGGAATTAAATGATGACCTTTCTGTTCACCAATATTTTATAAAGATGGTTGCACAGGATATTGAGCGTTAAGAATGTTTACAAAACCGGACAAAAAAACAGAAGACAAGGCCGCCACTCTCACAGGAGAATGGCGGCCTTGATTTGTAAGAGTTAAGAAAATGATTGTTTTATGTAAGCAGACTGCCCCATCGTAAAGTCTGGAATATCTATATAGTGGTAAACTCTACTTACTATAAACTAAGGCTTTTACATTTACTTCATATCCTGAGAAGTCTCGGATGTAGAATATTCAGCCGGATTCACATGGATCATAATGTGCTTTATCTCCGGATATTTGGTTTCCACAAGGTTATGAACCCGTTCAGCGATGGCATGGCTGTCCCGCAGAAGCAAATTGCCGTCCAATTCAATCTCCAAATCAATGTAGATTTTGTTGCCGAACATCCTTGTGCGAAGCAAATCCACGCAGACAACGCCGTCCTGCGCCTCTACAAACTCCCGCAAATCCTTCTCATAGGTCTGGCCGCAGGAGGTATCCAGCATTTTGGAAATGGAATCCTTCAGGATGTCATATCCCACCTTCAAAATGAACAGGCAGATCACCACGCTGGCAACAGAGTCCAGCACCGGGAATCCCAGCATAGCGCCGCCGATTCCGATTAAAGAACCGACAGAGGAAAAAGCGTCGGAGCGATGGTGCCAGGCGTCGGCCATAAACGCTGCGGAATTGATGAGCTTGGCGTAGTGCCGGGTGTACCAGTACATGGCTTCTTTTCCGATAATGGAGACAATAGCAGCAGCCAGAGCAATCGCACCGGGGATTTCAAGGGTTTCGTAATGCCCGGAAAGAATGTTTTTCAAACCGACTGCGCCGATCCCAACGCCTGTAGCCATCAGCATCAGACTCAAAAGCAGGGAAGCGACGCATTCCATGCGCTCGTGACCATAGGGATGCGCCCGGTCTGCCGCTTTTTTGGAAACCTTCACACCGATGTATGCAATGATGGTAGTAAGTACATCGGAAAAGGAATGAACAGCATCGGAAATCATGGCACCGGAATGCCCCACAATTCCTGCAATGATTTTGAAGCCGGACAGGAGAGCGTTGCCGATCACGCTCACCAAAGACAGGTTCCGGATGACCGCCTGTTCGTTGACGGCCGGTTTTCCGGAAACCATATCGGTGCGGTGTTTGTTGTTAGTAGTCATAAAAGAATCCTCCTTCTTCCGCTTTATGCGGCGGTGATGATTTCTCTTATAGGCACCTTGAGATTTAACCGTTCCAAAAAGGGTATAAAAAACACACCTACGGAACATACAACTGTCCCGCAGGTGTGTGAACATACAACCTGCTGCCGATAACGGCCCAGCCCCATAATCAGAAAGATTATCGCCTACTCAGTTTGTACTGTTGATCTCGCATTCTGCAAAAGAATGTAATACAGTGCAAAGATTAAGTTATAGTATATTGCATTATATGATAATTGTCAAGTAATTGTGAGACTTTTCTTCTAAAAATATGGTGTCAAAGATTCTGCATAAATGAAAAATACTTCTTGGTGTATTCGTCATACTTCTGCCGGTAACTGTCGTTATCAATTCTCAGCATTTTCAAAGACGAGTGCAGGTTCATATTCTGATCCTTGGTATCCATCACACAGCCTGCAATATTGGAACAGTGGTCGGAAACCCTTTCCATATTGGTAATTAAATCGCTCCATACGAAACCTGCTTCAATGCTGCAATCACCAATACGCAAACGATCAATATGTCGTGCCCGAAGCAGTTCCTTCAGCCTGTCAATCACCTGTTCAAGTGGTTCCACAAGCGTCGCCTGCTCCGCATTTTCGTCAACAAAGGCCCGGTATGACAAGGAAATGATTTCAAGTGTCGCCTCTGAGAGAGAATCCAGTTCTGATTTTGCGCTGTCGGAGAATGCAATGCCTTTCTCCCGCATTTCCTCCGCAGATTCCAGTATGTTTACGGCGTGATCGGAGATCCGTTCAAAATCTCCGATGACTCTTAGCAACATAGAAGCAGTTGCCCCATCTGCGTCGTTGAGCCGTTTTGTACTCACTTTTACAAGATAACTGCCAATAACATCTTCATAGTGGTCGGTTTCGTCCTCAGCAGCACGAATAGCCTGTGCTTTTTCCTTGTCATAGTTGGAAAGGCACTGGATACTATTCCGAAGTGCGTCGGTGGCAACCTTAGCCATTTCAAAAGTCAGGTTGTGGGCGCATTCCAAAGCCAGGGCAGGTGTTGCGAGAAGTCTGTTATCAAGCTGAGAAATGTTTTCCGGGAGTTTGGTGTCTGGAACAAGTTTGTACGCAAGTTTCTCGAGCAGCCCCGACATAGGCAGGAGAATCAGGGTGCAGGCGATGTTGAAAATAGAGTGCGCCGTGGCGATGCCCGCATATGTAGCAGGAGCATTCAGCATTGTCGGGGCAAACAAAACCTTTACAACCGAGAAAATCCCGAGACAAACGACAGTTCCTATCACGTTAAAGGATAAATGCACGAGAGCAGCTCTTTTGGCATTCTTTGTTGTACCCACGGAGGAAAGAATCGCTGTAATGCAGGTTCCGATATTCTGTCCCATAATAATCGGAATGGCAGCTCCGTAAGAAACGACGCCGGTTGCCGCAAGTGCCTGAAGGATTCCCACAGAAGCGGAACTCGACTGAATGATTGCGGTGAGAATCGCACCAACAAGCACGCCCAAAATCGGGTTCTTGAACATAATGAACAATTCCTGAAAAGCGGGAATATCCCTCAGCCCGGAGACAGCGCCGGTCATGGTTTCCATCCCGAACATCAGCGTGGCAAATCCCAGCAAAACCATGCCGATGTCTTTCTTTTTATTGCTCTTTGTAAACATCAGGAAAATGATACCGATCAGGGCGAGAATTGGCGTGAAGGAGGAAGGTTTTAGGAGTTTCAGGAAGATGTTGCTGCCGGAAATACCGCTTAAGCTGAGAATCCACGCCGTAACGGTTGTGCCGATATTCGCACCCATAATTACGTGAATGGCCTGTTTTAGACTCATCAATCTGGAATTGACCAGGCCAACCACCATAACCGTTGTAGCCGATGAACTTTGGATCACCGCCGTAACGCCAAGACCAGTGAGCAGCCCCGCCAATTTCCCGGTCGTCAGTTTGCCGATAACAATTTCAAGCCTATTCCCGGCGCTTCTTGCTAAAGAGTCTCCCATCAAATTCATACCGAAAAGGAACAGGCATAAGCCTCCTATGAGCGTTAATACATCGAAAATATCCATAACCATCCACCTCGTGATTTCATCCGCAAAACTATACTTGAATGTAGTATATCCCTTTATAGTATACTTTTCTTCTATGATTTAATCAAGAAGAATTGTCGATAAAGCACCTTGATTTTTTAAAGAAGATGTAGTATCATATAAATATAGTTGATACTACATCTATCCAAGAGAGGTGCGATATGGATTACAGCAAAAGACAGATTACAAAGATTGCCCGTGAGGTCAGCAAGTTCACGGTACAGACTATGAAAGAGGACGGAATTGGTACAGCAGAGTTTGATTTCATTCATCTGCTCCGCCATCATCCCGAACTTACACAGGCACAAATCAGGGAAGAATTGAAGATTGACAAGGGGGCTGCCGCACGACAAGCCGCCAGTCTGGAGGCAAAGGGGTATCTCATTCGCAAGGAAAATCCGGCAGACGGGCGCAGCCAACTGCTCTATGCGACCGAAAAGGCAGAAAACCTGCGGAACTCTAAAGTTTCGCTCGAGCAAGCCTTTTATGAATGGCTGTTGTCAGAACTGCCCGAAGAAGATAGAAACGAGTTTTGCCGGATTCTGAATGAATTGTATCTGCGGTCAAAACAGCAGTCCCGGTCTGGATTCCCGGACGTGAAAAAGCTGATTGAGGGGTGAGAGCAATGGAACAAAAAACTAAAAAGAGCAAAGAACTGATTGTTAAGGGAACCCAAAACATTATCATACTCGGGCTGATTAGCTGTTTTGCGGATATATCCAGTGAAATGGTCTACCCATTGATTCCGCTGTACCTGACGGCGGTGTTCGGGGCAACGCCTGTGCTGGTCGGTATCATTGAGGGAATTGCGGAAAGCGTCGCCAGTCTCTTAAAGGTGTTCAGCGGATATATCAGCGACCGTTTTCAGCACAAGAAAGCGATTGCGTTCAGCGGGTATGCCACCGGGCTGTTATATAAGGCGGCGCTGCTGTTCGCCGGATCTTGGGGCGGTATCCTTGCCGCAAGGGTGATTGACCGTTTCGGCAAAGGAATCCGGACTGCCCCGAGAGATGTAATGGTTTCGGAGAGCGCCGATAAAAACAGTATGGGCAAAGCCTTCGGGATTCACAAAATGCTTGATATGGCAGGCTCGGCCATCGGGATTCTATTGGCGTTTCTCCTGATGAAGAATATCGGTGCGGGCACCAGCGGCTACAAAACAGTGTTCGCTGTTTCCATCATCCCGATTGTGATTGCACTCCTTCTGTTTTTCTTTGTTCAAGAGAAAAAGGAGAAACGGGAAACCGTGCAACGGGAACACTTTTGGAAGAATATCTCAAAGCTGGACGGCAGACTGAAACTTTACCTTGCCATTACATTTTTATTTACGCTCGGCAATTCCTCAAACAGCTTTCTGCTTCTCAGGGCTTCGGATATAGGCTTTGACAGCAGCACCACCATCCTGCTGTATTTTATCTACAATCTGACCGCTTCGCTGTTAGCCATTCCCTGCGGCAAGCTCTCGGACAAAATCGGCAGGAAGCGTTTGCTTGTGGGCGGGTATCTTACCTTCTCGCTTGTCTATTTCGGGTTTGCTTTCTGCAATTCCAAACCGTTTATGATTTTGATTTTTGTGGTCTACGGTATTTATACGGCGATGACCGCAGGGGCGGAACGGGCGTTTATTGCAGAAATCGCACCGCCGCAGCTTAAAGGGACAATGCTCGGCCTGCACTCCACATTGGCGGGAATCGCTTTGCTTCCGGCAAGCGTGATCGCAGGTCTGCTTTGGGACGGGATCGGCGTGTTTGCGCCGTTTGTGTTCGGCGGTATGTTATCACTGTTATCCGCAATCCTGCTTGCGTTGAAGCTGCATACTCCAAAAGAGGCATAAGAACGGAAACAAAATTCGGAGGTATCCATGTTCGAAAAAATAAAGGCATTTGTTATTCATAATTTGAAGTGGATCATCCTGTTTGGGTGTTTAATAGGCTTTTTGGCTTTAGCGGAAGATGTATTCCGGCAGGAAATTATGAACGGCGATATTATCGGGTATCAGATTATTTCAAAGTTTTTAATATCAGATTTTGCTACGCCCATAGCAAAAGTTATTACAAATTTCGGCGGAGCCTTTGTGTTGCTTGCACTCACGGTTCTTCTCTTTATCTTTATTAAGGATAAAAAGGTCGGGATGTCGATTGCCGTCAATCTTGGTCTTATAACCGGCTTGAATCTGTTGCTGAAGCAAATCGTCCAAAGGCCAAGACCGATTGAATACAGGATTATTGATGAGGTTGGTTACAGCTTCCCGTCTGGGCATTCAATGGTGAGTATGGCTTTCTATGGATTTATCATTTACCTGATCTACAGGTATGTAACGAACAAGCACTTGAAATGGTCTGCCATAGCAGTGCTGAGTATCCTGATTATTGCAATTGGCGTCAGCAGGATTTATTTAGGCGTTCATTACACAAGCGATGTATTGGCAGGCTTCCTGATTTCAATTTCCTATTTGATTATCTATGTGAGTGCGGTTGACAAATTTGTCTTAAAAGAGGAAACGAAATGAATCCAAAGAAAAACGGAGTGGTAAAAACGAAAGCGAAAAAGTTAGCGAATAGTTTCAAATACGCAGGACAGGGAATCGTTTCGTCCTTTTTAAGCGAAAGAAATATGAAGATCCATGTCGTCATTATGTTGTTAGTGATCGTTATGGGGATGCTGTTAAAAATCAATCGGTATGAATGGGTTGCCTGCATTCTCTGTTTTGCTGTCGTAATCAGTGGAGAGTTGTTCAATACAGCGATTGAAACTGTTGTGGATATGGTAATGCCCTATAAGAATGAAAAGGCGAAACTGGCGAAAGATGTAGCTGCTGGCGGAGTCTTGATATTGGCGATAGGGGCAGCAATCGTGGGACTCATCATATTTTTGCCAAAAGCAGCAGAAGTGATAGGGATGATATAGTCTTAATGACAGCCTTTCAAACTGTTTGGCGAATATAAAACTCGGATTGTGAAGAACCTCCTGAAGTTCAAAAAAGCCACAAGAGGTTCTCTTCTTCTCAATATTCTGGCAAACATTTCCGTATAGAAACAGCACAAGATTATCGGGGTGATAAAGCTGGTGGCCTCGGTTCTACCACCAATTACAAATCGAAAGAGATAGTTACCGCTGCAGAGAAGCGTGAAAACGCTATAATGGAAAAGAGGATAGTCGCCGTTCAGAAGGAAGTGCAGGAAAGCGAAGCATTTTCCACTATATATCAGAGCTTAATTTATTGCCTCTATGCTTGAGAAAATAAAATTGGAATTTATGAATACCCATATTATGAATATCTATATTTGATGGAAAGAATAACCTTTTCTTTTCTGAAAAAATATGCTATACTATACTAATCGGATACCTATGAATTCAGGTATTCGAACAGCAAAGTAGGGTTTTGTGCGTGTGCCAATCGGCACGAAGTGCCCACCGGACGGGGAGTTGGCGGTGGGACGAACAGTGAAGCATTCACTGGCGGTGCAGAGTCCGCATCCCGTTGCTACATATTCTGGAAGAAGAATAGTCGAACTGCCTCCATTTATGTAGCGGATTCTACATAAAAAGGAGGTTTTTTCTGTTTTCAAACACGCAGTCGATTTATTCTAATTCTGGAGGTATATTTTAATGAATTCTAAAGTTAAAAAAATTGTGGTTATCGGTATGTTGGTTGCGGCTCAGGTGGTAGCCGGACGCTTTCTTTCTATTTCGCTGCCGATTGTAAAAATTGGTTTTGCCTTCTTGCCCCTTGTGATTGTTGCTATGCTTTACGGCCCGGTGTGGGGCGGTGTAGCAGGAGCCATTGGAGATATTCTGGTGGCAGTGCTGGGCGGATTTGGGTATTTCCCGCCGATGACGATTTCGGCAATCCTGTCCGGTGTGATTTACGGTGTGTTTTTATACCGCAAGCCGGCGGACATCAGGCGTGTCATCCTTTGCGTGGTCTGTGAGAGCGTTTTTATCAGTGTAATCTTGCAGACATTCTGGCTGATGCTTTTAACGGGGAAAGGGTATCTTGTTTTGCTGCCGACACGTATTGTGCAAAACCTGATTACCATTCCCATTCAGGTGCTGTGTATCCGTTTGGTGGCATACCGTGTGGTGGACTTGGTGAGAAAGGCGGAAGGTCCTGTAAGCAAACAAGGCGGGAGACTGTGATGGGAATCGAATTGTTTCGAGAGGCTTTTCAGCAGACGACCAGTAGGGGCGTGTTTTTTGACAATGCGTCTATGGGGCCGGTAGCGCCTTGTGTGACGGAGGCGATGAATGCCTGTATGAAACTGCGGCAGACCATGCCGATGAAATATTACCGCTTTGCGGAAGAGGTTTTTTCTTCCTGCAAATCCTTGCTGGCGGAGTTGATGGGCGCATCTCCGGAAGAGATTGCATTTACGGAGAGCGTGACCTACGGCATCAACTCTGCCGCCGGTTCCTTGCCGCTTCAAGCAGGAGATAATATTATTCTCTGTAACCGGGAGTTTTCCTCTAATGTCTATCCCTGGATGCAATTGGAACGGGTGAAAGGGATAGAGGTACGGATTGTTCCTCACCAGGGCGGCGGATTGACTACGGAGCTATTGGAACGATATGCAGACGAGCGCACCCGGGCGGTTTCGGTGAGCAGTGTGGAATTTGGCGATGGGTTCAAGACGGATCTGGAAGCCGTCGGCGCCTGGTGTCGGGCACATCAGGCGTATTTGGTGGTTGACTGCGCCCAATCGCTTGGCGTGATGCCGATGGATGTGAAAAAGTATCAAATCGATGTTATGGCCGGGCTTTCTTCTAAATGGCTGCTGGGGCCTTTTGCAACCGGATTTTTGTACGTCAGGAAGGACCTGATTCCCGAACTGATCCCCCCGTTTGTAGGCGCAGACAGCATGAAGACTTTTGTGGATTCTACAAATTATCCGTTTGACCTGAAGGAAGATGCTTCAAGGTTTGAAGGCTCATTGCCGAATGCGCCGGGAATTGCCGGACTGCGTGCTTCGCTTTTGCTGATGAAGCAGATCGGATTTGATGAAATCCATAAAGCTGCTTGGAATGTCAGTGGATACTTAATTGAGGAGCTTCGCAAACTTCCGGTGGAGCTTGTCCCCTGTACGGAACGGGATAGTACAAGGTCTACCATTGTATCTTTCCGTCCGTCCAAAATAGAGGAGACTTATGCAACACTCAGGCAGAACAATATCGCCTGTTCAATGAGGTGTGGATATATCCGTACTGGCATCCACGGCTATAACACAAAGGAAGAAGTGGATCAGGCTGTGTCCGTGCTAAAGGGTTGTCTGAAATAGCTGACGCTTGCCTTGAAATTTATAGCAAATATGAAGCTGTAGAGTGAAATTACGAAAAATGATGCTAATACAAAATTCGAAGAACCTCCTGAAGCTCAAAAAAGCCACAGGAGGTTCTTTTTATTTCGGACAAGTGTATTACGGCAATCCTTGCTATTCTACACTCCGTATTCAGTTGCCCAGTTAATAATTTCAAGAAAGATCGGATACAGGGCTTTCCCTTTATCCGATAGAGAATATTCAACGTGGGGCGGTATTTCATTAAACTGTGTTCTGTTTACAAAGCCTGTTTCCTCCAAAGTCTTTAATGTGGAAGAAAGCATTGTGTTTGTAACCCCATTGACAGAGCTTTTCAATTCTCCAAAGCGCATACTTTCTGCCTTTGTTAGCTCAAAAAGTACCCGCAAAACCCACTTGTTTGAAAAGGTATCAAACAGCATTTGCACCGGACAGTTTTCCGTGCAAAAAGGCTGCTCTATAACCATTTGCTGATATTCTTCAAAGCTCATTTTCACCATATTTCAGTTACCTCGGTATTATATTCTGTACTATGTACGAAATTTCTGCGTACTTGATTTATTATTCGTATATAGTATAATTTATATACTGACTTGTGTCAAGAAACGAAAAACGAAATGAGGTACTATTTATGAGCAAAATTTTATTATTTTCAGGAAGTCCTCGAAAAAACGGGATTTCCGCAGCACTTGCCGCAAAAGTCGTTGAAGGTGCCAAATCTGTTGGCGCTGAAGTCGTTACCTACGACCTGAACAGCGAAGCTATCAAAGGCTGTCAGGGCTGTAATTACTGCCGTTCCAACGATGGCTGCGCCACAAAAGACGGTCTGGCTTCTTTTTTTGAACAGATTAACGATGTAACCGGAATCGTTGCGACTTTCCCAATTTACTTTAATTCCATCAGCTCTCAATCAAAAAAACT
Source organism: uncultured Eubacterium sp. (assembly GCA_900544285.1). Taxonomy (GTDB): domain Bacteria; phylum Bacillota; class Clostridia; order Oscillospirales; family CAG-272; genus CAG-841. The sequence continues at coordinate 74,506 of UQUT01000001.1, read as the reverse complement.
GATTGACAGATCTTATCCGTTGATAGATGAGAACTTTGCACCCCGCCATCCGGGAATAAAACTTGTTACGGTTTTCTCTCACCTTGCGGCAGATGCTTCTTATTATGAAGGTGTCAGAACCGCCACCAATCAGACATTCCTTGACGCAGGCTGTGAACTGGTAGACAGCATTTTGGGCTGCGGTATCGAAACGGCTGACCAAATTCCGGCAGAACTCTTGGATCAAGCTTTTGAGGCAGGCGTGAAGCTCGCAAAATAAGCACCGCTGCCCTGTGGGTTCGCTTCGGTTTTAGATTTTAGTGTTACAGCTACTGTTCTCGCAACGGACGAGAGATTTATACTTCGTTTTATAGGGTGATAAATGAAAAGCGGAGGCACTTTCAAATGTGCCTCCGCTTTTCAAATTCACACCTGCTCACCTGTGTTCAATCGGATGGGGTTCGATCTATGCGAGTCTATGTTCTATACCTTCATTTCAGCATTTCCCAATATCCATTCTTGTTAGAACCAACCCGCTTGATAATTTCTTTTTCTTTCAATGTTTTGATGGCTCGGTCGATTGTACCTTTTCCGAGCGAAGTTACTATTTGCAATTTTTCCTTTGTAATGTTCGGAGTGTCGATTATTGCTTCGAGAACTGCCCTTTCGGTAGACGATAGATTTATCGCTCCATTTATTGCCCCATTTATTACCCCGCTTTTCTCATTTATTGCCCCATTTCGTATCGTCACATTAAGCATAAAGACATTATCGCTGTATTCAGGTGCGGGAAGCCCCGCATTTTCCATTTCTTTGAACATTCGGTCAACGCCTTCGCCAAACTCTTTCACGTAGTCATATTGGTGTAAAAATTCAGCGATTTTTGGATTGCGGGAGAAATGTACGGTTCGCAGATTACTCAGCCGGACGATACCGGGTAAAATACCGGGGCTTTCAACGGTGATCCGGTCATCAAACATTTTAATCTGAATGTCGGTTCCTTTGATACTGTAATCACGATGGGCAACAGCATTCACAATGCTTTCTTTCCAAGCAAATTCAGGGTATTCGGGCGTAGTAACAAACCGCCCATCGCCGCCGAGCCGAGTGCGTTCCTTGATTTGACTGCGGACGAAATCAAGCGCCTGCTGAACCATATCCAGAATACGACCGGAGAAAACCTCATCTTTGATGACGTTCATCTGTGTGCCGACCTTGGCTTCTGTTCCGTCATAGCGGATAAAGCGCACCCTTGCTCTCGGGAAGAAACGCTGTGGATCTGCCCCGAAAAGAAGAAGCGCAGCCCCACTCATTTCCTCTCGACCGTCGTGCTTTACAATATAGTCTTTGTTCTGCCTGATGTATTCTTCCGGGGATTTCGTGTAGCCGATTTTCTTACAGTATTCGGCGACGAAATCCATATCAATGTCATCTAACGTAGACCGGAACACAGGCTCATCTTCATAGTAACGGGAACCTTTGGCATACATAAGCTGCAAGCGCTCATCAAAGTTTAGTTTCTTTGACTTATCACCCATACGGTAATAAACCTCGTCCTGCTGATTGGCGTGAAGCTCAGAACTTTGGGGAATCGTCATAATCAGAAGATGGTTCAGATTTCCGTCCTTGTCTTTGCACTCAACTGTTTCGGTAGTTACCCTTACCGAAGGATTGCAGTAGTCAAAGGGAACCCGCAGAATATCATTGATATTGTTGGTGTATGCGTCAATTCCTGTTATTTCGCCGTTGTCCTCTACGCCAATAACAAGTGTACCTCCGTCCGCATTGGCGAAGGCTACAATATGATTGGATAATCCTTTGGCGTCTTTTCTTGCACTTTTGCGGTCAAAGACCTGATTTTCCTTTTTGGTACATAGTTCTTCAAGTGTATATCTCATAATGGGTTTCTCCATTCCGTTAATCTATTTCAAAAACCGATTGCGATATTCCTGATGGCGCAGACAATAGCCCTGTGCGATAAGCGTGTCTGTTTTCAAGGCAACCAAGTTAATATCCGAACACATAGCCCGTGCGATTTGCTGAGTATCATATCCCTGCTCAATATATTCAAGGATTTCATCGTCCGGCAGGGAGATTTGTGAGGCAAAGATGTTCGCTTCATATTCCATACGGCTTTCCCGCATATCGAAGATATTGAACTCCTTAAAGCCGCCTGCCCGGATTGCTTCCTCTCTATGTAATGTGTCGTGTCCGATCTCGTGAAACATTACGATATTTTCCATTACCGGGTGCAGATCGCTTTTGATGAAGATAAAACGATTTCGCATTAAAACTTTATATGCACCACGCTGCCGCTTAAAATCCAACGGGATAACCGCTATTCCAAGTTCCCGTGCCATTCTGTGCGGATTGCGTGTACCAAGCTCATTTACAAGCCGATTGGCCTTTTTTACAATTTCTAATGTTTGAATATCCAAGAGCGAACACCTCCAATCTAAACTGCCCGCAACTCTATTATCCCATAACTAATGTCCCAAAAAACGGACTCTCAATAGAACCGTTACTCTTTGCGGTATTTTTTGGGGGTGTACTTCTTGTTTTTCTCTTTGGCGATCCAGTAAGCTTCCTGAATGCCCTTCATCATTTCGTCCAGATCTTCGTCCGCAAGTTCGCCGCCTGCAAACAGACCGCTTACTTCTGCCACGAGCGCTTTTGCCTGCCTTGCGCCTTTGGTGCCGTACTTCGCTTCTGCCTCGAGCAGAAATTCCTCGTCATCGGTGAGCAGATAGTTGACATCGACCTTCAGGACTTCGGCTATCTTATAATAGGTTTCCCGTTTTTTGGGATACCTTTCGCCGGATTCGTAGTTGGATACTGTTCTAAGAGAAACACCGATTGCTTTTGCAAACTCGTCTTGCTTCAAGCCTGCATTTTTGCGGGCTTCCCTTATTTTTTCGCAGAATTTCATTTTTACGCCCTCCAAATAGTTCGCACATTTCTGAAATTATATTGCGTGTCCCTATTGACAAGCGCAAGTTAATTTCGTATAATGTCAATACGCAAGTAAGTTGCGTAAATATAATACCGCAAGTTGCGTGTTTTGTCAAGAGAGTTCAAAAAAATGTCAGGAAACTTTTTTCACACACGATACGATAAACCAAACATCTTTTTAGTATGCCCGGTTTTTTACGGATAAGGAGAGCTAATGGGAAGAAAAGATACAGTCGCAGTTAAGACGATTCAAAAAATGTACGAGCAGTTACGCTTGGATCGGGAAGATATACTGCATAGGACGAAAATGCTTCTCGGTGTGTACCGGGATGTTGTATGGATAACCCTGAACAAGTCTGAGGGGTTAAATGAAGAAATCATCTATTACGGGGATGACCTGAACAGCGCCCTCGTCTATTTAGAGCAGTTTGCCCCGGATATAGAGCGTCAGGAGTTCGAGAACCGGGTATGCAGCTTGTTTGAAAATAAGTGGATGATTGACCTCATAGATACGGCTATGGGGAAAATCTACGATTACCACAACAACGGAAAACTTTATCACGAGATACTATCCAAGAGCTATCTCACGGCTTTTCGCTACACCGAAAGCGAACTGCTTGAATTGTTGAATATGGAGCGCAGTACCTTTTACGACCGAAAAAAAGAGGCGGTTATGCTTCTCGGCGTTTCCCTATGGGGGTATGCGATTCCTTATTTCAAAGGAATATTTCAGATTGAGGAGGTTGATATGTGCGGTGAAATTCCAGATTTCTTCGTGAGCAAAAGCTTGTCCGACTAATGTCCGACCATTGTCCGACTAAATCCCTACTGATTGTCCGACTTTGCTTGTGCTACACTGTGTATGCTGCCCGAAGCACGGCCTTTGGCGTGAATCGAGGGTATGAGTGGAAGCTGAAAAGAAAATGCCTACAAATTGGCGGGGTTTTGCCGATGACACGGTAAAACCGACCTGATATAATCGGTATGCCGAGAAATATGAAATGTTTTCTTGAAATTTCAGTTTCAGCTACTATACCTTAATGGCAGTAACACAAGTAGCTTAGGCAGAACGAATTGAATATGAATAAGAAGAAGCAGTCATAGCTTTCAGGTGTTCATCTTGGAAGCTATGGCTGTTTTTTGTGTAGAAGCCCTTTTCGCTTTGCTAAGCGGAAGGGGTTTCTATGTCTATATCAGCGTGGCAGGCATTTATATGTAGGTATCCGTGATCTCCGAATTTTGTTCTCACCAACAAAATTCAAATTCAAGGAGATTACGGAAATGTCTACAAATATTGAAAACGAAAGAAGCATTGAAGAACAATTTGCCGATGACTGCAAAGTTATCAATTTGAGGTATGAGTATCCCGGGTTCATAGGCGAGCCTAAGTGGGCGGTTATTTCACATCTGACCGAGAGAGAAATTCTTGAAAGATACCCGGAACAGATTGCGGCACACACTCCCTTTATCGTTCTTGATTCCGAAGTCAGAGAAATCCGAAGGGACTATATCAGAAACGAAAAGAAATATGCCTACCGTCAGAACAACTGCGAGGATTCATATGGTTACGATGAGGGAGTTAGCGAGGCTTTTCACGCTGAATTAACTACTCCCGATTATATTACGCAAAAGTTTGAAATCGAAAACCTGCAACTTAGAAATCAAAGGCTATATAAGGCGTTGAGTATGCTGACTGAACCTCAAAGAAGGCGGCTGATCCTTTCCTGTATCTACAAAATACCTGAACGGGATATAGCCGAAAAAGAAGGTAAATCTAAGACCTCTATCCACGAATCGTTGGTATCTGCGATAAAAAATTTCAAAAAGTTTTATGAAACACCCGACCAAAACGGGGGTGCCACTGGGAATTAGTGAAGGGACTTGTTTCATAGCCGGCAGCGAAACACCTTTCAAATACTAAAAATGAGAGGTATACATTATGGCGACCAACGAAAATCAGAAAGTAAAGCGTGGAGAAATTTACCTTTATGACTTTGGTAAAAATGAAGGCTCTATGCAAAACGGACTCCGCCCCGTCCTTGTCGTGCAGTGCGATGAAGGAAATCAGGCAAGTACGACAACCGTGATTGCGGCTCTAACCTCAGCAATAAAGAAGCGGTATCTGCCCTCGCATATTATCTTGGGCGACCGCTTCGGACTGAGAGAGCCTTCAATGGTTATGCTCGAGCAGCTCAAAACAATCAATCAGGCAGATCTCGTAAGCTATATCGGAATCGTTGATGATGATAATGTTTTCCGCAGGATTAACAATGGCCTGAAAAAAGCTCTCGGCGTGTGGGTTTACAAGCCGCAGCACAAAGGCGAAATCCGGTGCTTATGCGGCAGGTGCCTGCAAGACTACAAATCAAATCCCGACTATATTGTGAAGCGGTATGATCCCTTTGCGAAAATCAAGCAGAAATGCGACAAATGCGATAACTCGGGCTTTGAATATGTTGTTCGGGATAGATCTGAAAAGCCGCCCACGAAATAAGTCGAAGGTGGCGCAGATAGCAATTATGCGATTGCCCAAATCGCATAATTGCCGTTTGCAGAAGGTTCAAATACAATACAATCAAATCCACACAAAAGGAGGCGATTGAGAATGAAATGCTTATGGAGGTACAGTATGGAATCCAATACAAGAAAATTGATTAACGCTGAACAGGTAGCTGAAATTCTTGGTATTTCAGCCTCGTATGCCTACAAGATAATCGACCGCTTGAACAAAGAACTTGAAAAATCAGGCTATTTAACGCTTCAAGGCAAGGTTGATTCTTTGTATCTAACAAAACGGTTCTTCCCACCTGAAGAAAAAATCCAAACAGACGATGAGTAAAGGAGGCGAGCGATATGCCGCAGTATAAGTATCAGGTAAAAAAGGGTGTTAAGTGGCTTGCAAAATTCAATTATGTCGATCCGAACACTGGAACCACGCAAACCGAATACAAGCGTGGTTTTGACAGCAAGCGAGAAGCAAAGGACTATGAGGAGAATTTTCTTGAAAATCTCACCGCAGAGAATGAGGAGGAAGAAGCACCTTATGAGAGAACATTTGAGGACGTTTTTCAGGAATACCTTATGTCGCATAAGCGGGAGGATATTAAAGAATCCTCCCTGAGAACGAAACACAACGTCTTTGAAAAGCACATCTTTCCGACTTTTCGGGATACGCCGATTGCGGATATAACAGATGATGATATTGCAGCGTGGCAGGCTAAAATGAAAAGCGTTGTCAAACCGGACGGGAAACCTCTCTCTAAGGCGTTCCTTAGAACAATCCAGAGCCAGTTCAATTCGGTTATCAACTATGCTCACAGCAAGGGGTATCTCAAATTAAACCCCCTTGCTGACATCAAAAATATGGGCATTAAGGATAAGAGAGTCGAGTTCTGGAGTGCAGACGAATACGAAAAATTTGCCTACTACGCTATGCAGAATCCTCATTACTACTATGCTTTTGAAGTTCTTTACTGGTGTGGCCTCAGAGAAGGCGAAATGCTTGCCTTGACTCTCAATGACATTGACTTGGAGGAAGGGATTATTACCGTTAATAAGACCTATCAGAGAGTAGGCCGACAAGATGTAATCAGCACTCCTAAAACTCCGAGTTCGGTTAGAAAAGTGAGTATGCCTGCTTTCCTTTGCGATGAACTCAGGGAATATATTGATATGCTATATGAACCGGAACCGGATCAGCGTATCTTCCAGATTACAAAGTCTACCCTGACAAAGAATTTTCAAAATATGACGCAGGAGGCAGGACTGAAAAGGATAACCGTTCACGGTTTACGCCATTCCCACGTTTCCTTGTTAATCAGTAAGAAGTACGATATTTTCGAGGTATCGAAGCGAATAGGGCATAAATCTGTTAAAACCACGCAGGACATTTATGGCCATCTATTCGATGAAGTTCAAAGAACAATCGCCAACGACCTTGACAGCCTAAGAAGGGGGTAAAAATATGTCAGCCAAAAATTGCGATAAGCACAACAGGTTTCGGGATAGGACAATCGGGTTTCGGGTTTCATCAGAGGAAGATCATCAAATCAACACTGTTGTTGAACTATCGGGAATGACCAAACAGGACTACATTGTATCTAAATTACTCGATAGGAAGATTTATGTTCAGGGCAACTGCAAAATACATCGAGCCGTTTACGATAAGCTCAATGAGGTGTTAGTAGAATTGCAGCGCATTGGAAGCGGCGAAAATATAGGTGATGAGCTAATGTCTAACATAGAATTGATTATGGGAATCGTTGATAACCTGTATGTCAAGACAAGCGTATAAAGCAAAAGCCCGGTTGACGAAACCGGGCTTTTTGTGTATAATATTAAAGAATATGTAGTCTAATGACTGGCTTCAAAGCCAAAGGCAATTATCCCTTTAACCTATATGCAACTTCACTTGCAACACGCAAGAAAACAGACCAAATATAACATAGAAAATCCCCTCTAAAATAGGCTGTTAGGGCAGTAAAAAGCCCTTAAAACAAGGTGTTTGAGACACCTGTAAAAGAGTGGGAATAAAGATAATATAAAAAATAAAAAATGATGGTTGCAATGATTGTGCGTTAAAATCAGGGAGGAATCTGTGTTTGATTTTTTGAAGAAAAAAGCAAAAATCAATACAACTCGCATAGTCGATGAAATTGAATCGTCGGTTTATGAGCATATCAAACCATATGGATTCAAAAAATACGGCAGAACGCTTCATCGTTTTGTTTCGGAAGATATTTCGCAGGTAATCAATTTTCAAAGCGGCATGCCGGCGCACGGAATGGGTGGGCTACTCTGTGTAAATTTAGGCATTCGCATACCGGAATGTTCCGAAAGAACTTTTCAGCCCAATACAGAAAAGAAAAAATATTACCACGAGTATGAATGCACAATCCGCTCACGTTTGGGAAGAGTCAGCGGTCAAAATGAAACTTGGTATGACCTTCACAAGAAGACCGTAAAAATTATTGACAGCATTATTTATGAAATTGATCAATATGTTTTACCGGTTTATGAAGTGTTAAACAGCAGAGACGCCATTCTTGCAAAAAGGAGAAATTATCCCTTGCTTGATAGCTTGAATTCATTACTGATTTTATTAGAAGAAAGTATGATATACGGTCATCTCGGAAACATAGAAAAGGCCAAGGAGCTTTTTGAACTCTATTATCAGTCTGTGGTAAAGGAATACAATGATCTGACAGAAAACGGACATAAGCAATATCTCAAAAAGGGCGAACGTGTTATTTTTATGGGACAAGATATAACTGCCGAAAAAGACGGTTATGTGACGCTGTACGGCGCAGATCACGGTCATATTGATTATCTTGACGAATTGGCTGTCAGTCTTGGCTTGCGGGAAACCGTATAAACTATAAGCTCCGTAATCTGCGGAGCTTTTTTGATAAATTTTTTGAAACCGAATTTGAAAAATCGATACTTCTTAAGCGAAAGGGGGCGAGAAAAGAATGAAAGGCGGCAAAGAACTTGCGGAGCTTCGCATTGGTGAATTTACCTCCGAATATTTTGAAAGGGTCTATTATTACTGCCTTAAAAAGACGGGCAGCGAGACGGAGGCGGCGGAGCTTTCGCAGGACATAGCTCTCGGAATAATCGAGCAGCTGCGCCGAGGGGCTTGCCCCGACAGTTTTTCGGGCTGGGTCTGGCAGATAGTGCGCAATATCTACGCAGGCTGGGCGACCGAAAAGCACAAGGCGAGGGAAAGGCTTTCGGATACGGATATTTCGGAATTTGAAATTCCGGACAATTCCGACTTTGTTTCCGACCTTATACGGGAAGAAAACATAGCAGCTATTCGCCGTGAAATGGCTTTCATTCTTTCGGAATACAGAAACGTTTTGCTTATGTACTATATACAGAGCAAACGTGTCTGCGATATTGCGAAAAATCTCGGCATCCCGGAAGGCACGGTCAAAACAAGGCTTTTCCGTGCGAGGCAAAAACTGAAAGAAGGTATGTATATGGCAAGAGAATTCGGAAAAAGAAGTTATAACCCGGAAAGACTGAGTTTTTCGTCATCTGGAAATCAGCCGTCGGGACTGCCGTGGAGCGCAGTTCAGAGAAAAATACCGGTAAATATCCTGTGCGAGGCAAACAACAATCCGTCAACGGTCGAGGAGCTGGCAATAGAGCTGGGTATTGCCGCGCCTTATATGGAGGAAGAGGTTGATATTCTTGAAAAAAGCGAGCTTCTCCGCAAGCTCGACGACGGAAAATACATCACAAATTTCTTCATTGCGCCAAGCGAATGCATAGAAGAGGTGAATGCTCTCTGCGAGGATTTCGCCTATGACAATTACAAAAAATTCTGGCACACGGCAAGCGATTTTGTGACAAAGCACTATGCGGAGTTTATCGGCGAAAGCACCATGAGCGAGCAGGACGCGACAATGTTTTTCTTTCTTAAACTCGTAACAACGGTGAAGGAAACAGTCGACGGCGACGTATGGGGCAGATTCAAGAGAAGAGACGGCGGTAACTGGGGCTTTATCGGATATGAGCAGGGCGCACGGCGCGGCAGAATAAACGCGTGCGGCTTCGGCGACAACGGAGCAATTATCTCCAATGACTGTAATAAATTGCACTTGCGCTGCTATGTCGATGTGAACGGCATATTCGGAAAACAGATTTATAAAGATAGATGTTGTGTACGTTCAAACGATCTGCCGGCAATCCGCGAGCTTGTGAAAAACGGATACAGCACAGAAGGCTTCACGGATTCACAGAAGAATATATTGGACAGATTCTGCGATAACGGCTACTTTGTAAAGGACGGCGACAGATACAAGCCGACGGTACTTGTTTTCGAGGGAGATAAGCTGAGCGAGCTTATAAATCTTATGATCTGCGAGTACAGGGAAGAATACGACGCTCGTGTGGCGGCAATGAAAAAGCTTCACGACGACGCAGTCGGCGTAATTTCAAAATACAGCGTGCCTTATCTTAAGGACGATTTCGATTATTATGTTTCTATGATGCTTTACATGATGAGAGACTGTGTTGCGGCACTTGTAAAGGATAACGGACTTTACACCGGCGGAAACGGCGACTTTGCATATTTCTCATACAATTAAAAATCGGCGGGGCAACCCGCCGATTTTGTTTTATAACGTTGTAAATAAAGAATTCAGAGCGCCATTGCGCACAATTACAGAGACTTCCTCGCTATGATTTATTAAAATCACAATTTGCAGGCAAAAGCGCACATTCAGTGCGCTTTTTGCTTGCAATTTCGGCTGAGAAATGATATAATAACAGGGAAAATAACACAAAGGGAGCAAACGCATGGCAAATTTCACAAAGCAGGCGATAAAATCATCGTTTATGAAGCTGCTCAATCAGCAACCGCTGAGCAAAATAAGCGTGAGAGACATTGTTGAAGACTGTGGAATAAACAGAAACTCTTTTTACTATCATTTTCAGGACATTCCGTCACTAATCGAGGAGATAATCAAGGAGGACGCAGACAGGATAATCGAGCAGCATCCGACGGTAAACTCTCTTCGGGAATGCATCAATATCATGTTCAGATACGCACTTGAAAACAAGAAAGCCGTTTTACATATTTATAACTCGGCAAACAGAGATATTTATGAAAAGTCGATGATGAAGCTCTGCGAATATGTCGTCACAAAATATCTTGAAACGGTGTTCGGCAAAGACCCCGAAAGTGAAAAAGCAAGAGCGTCCGCAATCATATTTTTCAAATGCGAGCTGTTCGGACTGTCATTTGAATGGATAGAAAAGGGCATGAAAGAGGACGCTATAGAAGAGATTTATAGCCTTGCGGATCTTTGCCGTGATTTTTCCAATGAAATCATGAAACGCAGCAAAGAAATGAATAAAGCGGACAATAATTGAATTAAAGAAAATATATGTATGAAAAAACGCCTCAAAAGGGCGTTTTTTCGTTGAGTAGAGTCGGATTCTACGACTCTACTCTTTTGTTTTCGCGGTAGAATAAGCGATTTTCGGAATATAGAAGGGCAATAGAGGCACGATAGGTTGCTTTCCCGATCCGCATGTGATAGGATCTTTCCAGATATTCCGCTTTTGAAAGGAAGCTCATGAGAAAAGAGAAGAAAGTTATTTATTATTCGGATGAACTCAAAGATGAGTTTGCCGGTGTCAGTCGTTCGGGATATGAAGTGCCGAAGAAATACAAATATGTCCACAAAAATATTTTCTGGAGGGCACTTGCGTTTTTTGTTTACCGCGTCATAATGACGCCGATAGCTTTTCTTTATTGCAAGATAAAACTGAAGCTGAAAATTGTCGACAGGACGAAAAAGAAACGCAGGGACGAAGGCGGTTGCTTTCTTTACGCAAATCATACACTCATCATCGGCGACGCATTTATTCCGTCGCTTCTGATGTTTCCGAAAAAGACGTATGTTGTTGTCAACTCCGAAAACCTTTCAACCTTCGGGACTAGAAATTTTCTCTCTATGAGCGGCGCGCTCCCGATACCGAAGTCGCCGTATGCCTTCAGAAGATTTACGGACGCAATCGAAAAACGGATTTTGCAGGGAAGCTGTGTCACGATATATCCTGAGGCGCACATCTGGCCGTACTATACGAGAATAAGACCTTTTGAAAGCAAGTCATTTCATTTTCCTGTAAAACATAATGTGCCGATTTATGTATCGACAAGCACGTTTCAAGTGAGAAAGGAAGGCAAGCCGCCGAAGGTCACCGTTTATATCGACGGTCCGTTCTATCCGGAAAGCACCCTTTCTCCGCGCGACGCAGAGAAAAAACTGCGCGATACGGCTTATGAATCAATGCTGAAAAACTCCGAAAACAGTGATTACAGATTTATTGAGTATATAAAAAAGGAGGAAAAAAAGTGATTTCCGTAATGTACGCAGGCAACGACAGAATGTTTGACGGACTTATTATTTCCGCAGTATCGACGGTAAAGCATACGCGGGAAGCCGTCAATGCTTACATCCTGACAATGGATCTGACAGATATCGAAGAGCGTTTCGAGCCTATAACTGAGGCGCAACGCATATTTGTTGAAAGCATTTATAAATCGGTAAATTCCGAAAGTAACGTCAGTCTTATTGACGTCGGCGAGCTTTACAGAGCGCACCTTGGTCACTCGCCGAATTCGCAGACGGGATATACGCCGTATACATTTCTGCGTCTCTTTGCCGACAGATTGCCGGATATTCCCGATAAAGTTCTCTATCTTGACACCGACATTGTGATAAACGGCGATCTTTCGCCGCTGTTCCATACAGATATCGAAGGCTATGAATATGCCGCCGCGCTTGATTATTACGGAAAGATCTTCATGGGTTATCATTACATAAACGCCGGGGTTCTTCTTCTTAACATGGCAGAGATACGAAAAACGGGACTGTTTGAAAAAGCCGTTGCGCTCTGTGCGAAAAAGAAGATCTTCCTTCCGGATCAGACAGCGATATATAAGCTCACAAAACGCAAGTATATTCTCCCGAGAAAATACAATGAGCAGAAGAGATATGACAGGGAGGATACAGTCATTCAGCACTTCACGAAAACAATCCTTTGGTTGCCTTATTTTCATACGAGAAACATAAAGCCATGGGAAACAGAAAAGGTCAGCGAGGTACTGACGAAAAAGTATGACGCTATTCTCGCCGAATACAAAGCAAAAAAGAAAGAATTTGAGGAAAAGCAAAATGAAACAGAATAATCCCGTCACGATATTTTACGCCTGCGACGACAGGTACATTCCGTATCTGTCCGTATCGCTGATTTCGCTTATAGAAAACGCATCGAAGGGCATGCAATACAATATAAACGTGCTTTGCAGCGGAATTGAAGAAGAAAACGAAAAGATAATAACGGATATGTCGAATGAAAATATATCCATAAAATTTGTCGATGTTTCCGCGCAGATACGCGGCATTGCAAGCAGTCTCTCTCTCCGCGATTATTACAGCCTCTCAATATATTACAGAATATTCATTCCGGAGCTTTTTCCGAACGTTGACAAGGCGATATATCTTGATTCTGATACGGTCGTTCTCGAAGACATAGCCGAGCTTTACGGGATCGATATGGGCGATAACCTCGTTGCGGCGGTTCAGGATATGGTCGTGGCAAGCGAAAAGGTGTTCAGAACGTATGCGGACATGGGCGTCGGCGTCAGATATGAAAGATATTTTAATTCCGGTGTCCTGCTTATGAATCTGCGCGAAATGAGATTGGCGGATCTCCAGGGAAAATTTATGCATATGCTCAAAACATATCATTTTGACACAATCTGTCCCGATCAGGACTATCTGAACGTCATTTGCAAGGACAAGGTTCATTATCTCGGCACGGAATGGAACAAGATGTCCGTCGACCCGTCGCCGTGTGAGAAGTTGCGGCTCATTCATTACAATATGTTTTTCAAGCCTTGGCTTTATTCCGGCGTACTTTATCAGGAGCATTTCTGGAATTACGCAAAAGCTTCGCCGTTCTATGCCAATATCATACGCGAGCGTGACAACTTCGGAGACGAAAACAAAAGACGTGACGCCGAGGCGGGCGACGACCTTCGCAGGTCAGCTGAAAGAATATCAAAAAGCGACCGCAATTTCAGAACTATGATGTTTTCGGAGATTACAGTATGAAGCGTAAAACCGAACTTCCGGCAGACAGAGAGGCTGTTCTCAAAAAGATACGGGATTATGAAAAGCTCGGCGGTGATTACTTTTTCTGTGACGTTGAACAGGATCCGCCCGCAAGGACGCTCATGCCGTCCGATGTTGACTATCTTCACAGCACGGCAAAATTCAAGCTGAACGGATTTTTCAGTCGCGGCGTTGAATGGGTCTGCAAAAATGTCTGCAAGAGCAAATTCGATATAACCGTTCACGGCGGAGAAAATCTCAAGGATTTGACCGGCGGCGCAATATTTACAAGCAATCATTTTTCGGTCACGGAGAATCTGGCTGTAAAGCTTGCCGGCGAAAAGGCGCCGGGAAAGCACAGAATGTATAAGCTCGTGCGCGAGGGAAATTATTTCATGCCCGGCGTGATCGGTTGGCTTTTGAAATATTGCGACACCTTGCCGCTGAGCAGTAATCTTCTGACAATGAAAATGCTCGACGGTGCAATCTCACAAATACTGAAAAACGGAGATTTCATTCTTGTCTATCCGGAGCAGGCGATGTGGTGGAATTATCAGAAGCCGCGCCCGTATAAGATAGGCGCATATTACTATGCTGCAAAAAACAACGTGCCGATAGTTCCTTGCTTTGTGACTCTTCATGCAAAGGATCCGGAATTCGACATGCTTCCGGACAACATCCGTTATGAAATTCATATAATGCCGCCGATATACCCCAGAGGCGACGTGAGAGCACATATCGAAGCCGAGCGAATGCTCGCCGAAAATGCTCGCGCCTGCAAAGAAGTGTATGAACGCGTCTACGGGAAAGAGCTTGTTTACAGCGAATAAAAAAACTGCGTCTCGTTTTGTCGGGACGCAGTTTTTCTTTGAATTTTCAGTTGTTTTTAAGAAACTCGACAACTTCGTCCATCGTGGGTATTGAAGGGGAAGCGCCTTTTCTTGTGACAGCGATTGCCGAAGCCGCAGAGGCTATGCGAAGTGCCTCTTCTGCGGTCTTTCCGGATGATACGGATGAGATGAAAAATCCAGTGAATGTGTCGCCCGCGGCAGTCGTATCGACGGCGTGAACGCGGAAAATCCCGAAAGAATGTTTTCCGTCCTTGCCGCTGTAACGTGCGCCTTTGTCGCCGAGAGTAAGCACTGTGCTTATTTCGGGGGCTTTTCTTTCAAGCTCGGATATGATTTCGTCCGGATCTGTCTTTCCCGTCATATCAAAGCCTTCCGTTTCGTTCAGGAGCATATAATCAACAAGGGAAGTGTCGACCGTTTTCAGTGCCTCATCCATAGGGGAAGGGTTGAGAACGACCTTCATCTTCTTTGCCTTTGCTTTTTTCATTATGAGGTTTATGTCGTTTATCTCATTCTGAAGGACGATGAAATCACCTTCCGAAAACTCGGAGAGGACGGAATCGACATATTCTTCCGTCATGCACCTGTTTGCGCCGCCGTAAATTATAATGCGGTTTTTCCCGCTCGGGTCGACCTCTATAATAGCATGACCGGACGGTGCGTCGACCTTTTTTATAAGATGAATGTCAACGCCTGCCGCAGAAAGTGCGTCCGTGAGCATGTCGCCGTCACTGCCGACGCAACCTGCGTGATAGACATTTGCGCCCGCCTTTGCAAGGGCAATCGACTGATTGAGTCCCTTTCCGCCGCAGAAGGTCTCGCGCTTGATGGCACTTATTGTTTCTCCGGGAGCCACGAAATGATCGGTACTGTAAACATAGTCGCAATTAAGCGAACCGAAACTGAGTATTTTCAAATTGACTCACTCCTTACTGCTGTGTTTTTTCGGGGAAAAAGGCGATTGTTTTCTGCGCCATTTCCTTTATGGAGACTTTGTCAAAGCCGAATATGGAAGCGCAAAGTGTATCGTTGACTCTGCCGCCCCAGTATTCGGGAATGTTGCTTCCGCCGAGCGCAACGCCGAGAACGGAGCCTGCCGTTGCCGCGTTGCAGTCAGTGTCAAAGCCCTCGCTTACGGAGAGACAGACGGTCTTGCCGTAATCTTTTTCGCCGTAAAGCAGAGAAGCTGCAACTATGACTGCATTTGAGATTGTATGGCACCAGTCGTAATTGTTTTTCTCGTTCCATCTTGCATGGAGCTTCTTCCAGACTTCGTCGATTGTTACGCCGTTTTCGTAATCAGAGATGACTTCGCTTACGCTCTCGTAAAGTCTCGATGTTTTCGGAACATATGCAAGACCTGTTCTGATGATCTCCTTCATATCGTCCGTACCAAATGCTGCCGCGATCATTGCGGAAACCCACATCTCGCCGTAGATACCGTTTTTGACGTGAGATATAGACGCGTCGCGGAACGCCATGGAAGCCGCAGACTTGGGATCGCAGGGGTTTACATAGCCGAAGAAGTCGCCGCGAATCTGCGCGCCGATATATTCTCTGAAAGCGTTTTTATAGATAGCGGAAACGGGCGGACGGAAACCGTTTACAAAGTTTCTGTATGCAACGCGTTCCGCCGTGCAGTATGCGTTCTTGCTCTGGCGCTCTATCCAGACGTTCATAACGTCGTTTGCCGTGAAGTCTCTGCCGAACTTCTTGAGAATGATATAGCCGATGAGAATATAGTTTGTGTCATCGTCGACGGGCATCATTCCGAAATCGGATGGATATGCTCTCTTGTCGATGGGGAAAGAAATATCCTTCATAACCTCTTCCGTTATCTCTTCTCTTGAAATATAGCGGGAGATGGGATAGTTGTTCGTTCTCTTGAGAATTTCGTTGAGAGTGGGGGTCATAATTCCTTCAATGGGCTTGCCGAGGTAGCATCCGCATATTCTGCCGAGCCAGCCACCATAGACCTTGTCAAGAACAACGTCATCTGCAGGCATTTTGAACTCTGCATGGTTTTCGGAGCATAGGCGGCAGATGTGCTCGTAATCGGAAGGCTCCGTGTATTTATAATTGTCGACCTGCTTTGCGTCGCGGACGATCCTGTAAAGAACGTCTGCCATTTCGTCCTTTGCGGGCGTATCGGGCATTGCCGCAACAGCCTCAAAGAGGGAAGCGTACTTTGAAACGTCCTTACCCTCGTCTATGCTCTGCTTGTATTCAATGGGGAGCATTTTGCTGTACGATTCCCATCCGCCCCAACTCGGGAAATCGGGAGAATCGTTTACGGGAGCGGAAGACTCGCACGCCGTGTCGCTTGCAAAGCTGTCGACGGTTATTCCGAAGATATCAGCCATGGCAACGACATGGGCAAAATCGGGAACCGCCGTGCCGCTTTCCCATTTCTGAATAGCCTGTCTCGAAACGCCGACAAGCTCACTGAGTTTTTCCTGCGAAAGACCCATGCGCTTGCGGTTTTCTGTTATTTTTTCATGTTTGAACATTGTGGTTTTCCTCCAAAAAATTAAAAATTTCCACGCTGTCTATTGTAACCTAAACCTTGCAATAAGTCAAGCAAAAAATAGCAGATATTTTTGCAATTTACAATGCAAAAACAAAAAAATCTAAGAAGTTTTGCAATTTTGCCCGTAATCTATGCACGCAGTGATAAAAATTACTCCGCGCACGATAAAATAAATCGATTTTCTATTGAAAAAATTTTCGGTTTGTGATATAATTCATGGAAAATTTTATTGAAAAGAGCGTTTTTCTGAATGAAAATTGTAGTAAAAGTCGGGACTTCAACACTCACCCATGTCACGGGGTGCGTCAATATAAGAAGAATAGAAAAGCTGGTTAAAGTCCTCAGCGATATAAAAAATGCAGGAAATCAGGTGATACTTGTTTCTTCCGGCGCAATCGCCATGGGTGTCGGAAAACTGAACCTTGAAAAACGTCCGGACGACATAGCCGGTAAACAGGCGGCGGCAGCCGTAGGTCAATGTGAGCTTATGTATACATATGACAAGCTGTTCTTGCAATATAATCAGACTGTCGCACAGATACTTCTCACAGCAGAGGATCTTCGCACTCCGGACAGACACAAAAAAGTCGAGGACACGATGGAAAGACTGCTGAAGCTCCGCGTCCTACCGATTATAAACGAAAACGATACCGTATCGACGGATGAGATAAAAATCGGCGACAATGACACGCTCGCCGCAATAGTTGCGGAAAGCGTCAAAGCGGATCTGCTTGTGCTCATGTCCGATATAGACGGCTTGTATGACAAAGATCCGCATGTTCATGACGACGCAAAGCTGATCAGCGATGTTTATGAGCTTGATGACAGCATTATGTCGCTCGGAGGCGGAGCCGGAACGGCACGTGGCACAGGCGGAATGGCAACGAAGCTCCAGGCGGCGAAAATTGCCGGAGAGGCAGGCTGCGACATGATAATAATGCACGGCGACCGCCCCGACGACCTTTACAATATAATCGACGGAACGCCGATAGGAACAAGATTTCACGCAAAGAAGGTGTAACCGTATGCAAACAAAAGAAATACTCACAAGAGCAAAAAATACCGTTCCGGAGCTGAGAAAATTCAGCACGGACGATATAAACCGCGCGCTTGAATTTATGGCGGAAGAGCTCATTGCATCCGAAAATGAAATTCTCGCACAGAATAGAATTGACGTCGAAAACGCAAAAGGCAAGATAAGCGATGTCATGATAGACAGACTTTCGCTTGACGAAAGCCGCATAAAGGGCATGGCGAAAGGAATTCTTGATGTTGCCGCGTTGCCGTCACCTGTCGGAAAGATTACTGAAAAACGCGTCCGCACAGATGGGCTCACTATCGAAAAAATAACCGTTCCCATGGGTGTTATTGCGATAATTTACGAAAGCCGTCCGAATGTTACGTCGGATGCCGCTTCACTTGCAATAAAAAGCGGAAACGTGTGTATTCTCAGGGGCGGAAAAGAGGCATATAATTCCGCAAAGGCAATCACGGAAGCCATGCGGAGAGGGCTTTCAAAAGCAGGACTCCCCGCTGACGCTGTGCAGATAGTGGATGACACGACGCGCGAGAGCGCAAAAGAGCTTATGCTGGCGAAAGGCTATGTTGACCTTCTTATTCCGAGAGGCGGTGCGGGACTTATCCGAGCATGTGTTGAAAATGCCGTTGTTCCTTGCATTGAAACGGGAACCGGTATATGTCACATATATGTCGACAAGGACGCGGATATTGAGAAAGCTTTGAATATAGTTGAGAACGCAAAGACAAGCCGTCCCTCGGTCTGCAATGCCGCAGAGGTATGCCTTGTGCACAAGGACATAGCAAAAGAATTTCTTCCGCTTCTGAAAAAGAGACTCTGCGACGACAGAGCGGCAAACGGGCTTGTGCCTGTTCAGCTCCGCTGTGACGGGCGTACGCTTTCCGTAATAGACGCGACTGCCGCGTCCGAAACGGACTTTGATACGGAATTTCTTGATTACGTCATGGCTGTGAAGGTTGTGGATTCCGCTTCTGACGCTGTAAACCATATAGCCGCACATTCGACGGCGCACAGCGACGCAATAGTGACGGAAAGCAAGGAAACATCTGACTTTTTCCTTGCCAATGTTGACAGCGCGGCGGTCTACGTTAACGCTTCCACAAGATTTACGGACGGTGGCGAATTCGGACTCGGTTGCGAGATGGGAATATCGACTCAGAAACTCCACGCAAGAGGCCCGCTCGGACTTTCGGAGCTTACAACGTACAAATATATAATTCACGGCAACGGAAACGTCCGCTGAACCGAAGGGGGAAAGAAAAATGCTTAAGGTTGGATTTATCGGCACGGGAAATATGGGCTTTGCGCTTGCAAAAGCCGTAAAGTCTTGCGGGCTTGAAACGGAGATTTTTATATCGAGCAGGACGAAGGAAAAAGCTGCAGCGGCTGCGAAAAAAATCGGTGCCGTTGCGACGAACAACAAAACAGTTGCCGCAGAATGTGACGTTATTTTTCTGGCCGTCAAGCCGAATGTAATTTCCGCTGTCGCGGAGGAGATAAAAGACGTTCTTTCATCGAGAAACGATTTCCTTTTCGTCACAATAGCGGCGGGAGTGAGCATGGATAAGATATCGTCTTATCTCGGCTTCGACTGCCCGATTATAAGAATAATGCCGAACACGCCGGTTTCCATCGGCGAGGGAATGACCCTCTGGTGCGCAAATGAGCATGTGTCAGCAGAGCAAAAGTCGACATTTGAAAAGTTGCTTGAAAAATCGGGCGTGACGGATGAAATAAAAGAATCACTGATAGACGCCGGCAGCGCAGTCTCCGGTTGCGGGCCCGCTTTTGTTTATATATTTGCGGAAGCGCTGGCGGACGGTGCCGTCGAATGCGGACTCCCGCGCGACAAAGCTATCGAATATGCCGCGCAGACGCTAGTCGGAGCGGCAAAGATGGTCACAGAGAGCGGAGAACACCCCGAAAAACTGAAGGACGCGGTATGCAGTCCCGGAGGGTCGACAATTGCGGGAGTTCACGCACTTGAAGATGGGGCATTCCGCGCCTGTGCGATGAATGCCGTGAAGGCGTCATTTGACAAGACCAAAATACTCGGAAACTCATAAAAAGCTGTAAGGTCGGTGATATTGCCAACCGTAAACCCAATGCAAAGCCCGACGGATTGATTTCCGCCGCTTTGATATAAAAAATTACAAACGAAACGGAGAATTTTTTGAAAAACTTTATTTTGGAATCGGAGAGTGTAATCTGACCGGGAGGTCGGCAAAAATACTCGCCGTTCCTCCCGGAATGTACCGATAATTTACATTCTTTCGGAGGAAAAAATCATGAACCGTGAAAATAAACGGAAAACATTTGAAAAAGGCTATTATAAAAATCATCCTTGTTGCGAGAGCTTCACCTGCAAGGTCTGCGGGCGACTTGTTACGCCGGGAAACGCCGGCACAGATCACAGAAACCATTGTCCGAACTGTCTTTCCAGTCTGCATGTGGATAACGAGCCGGGAGACAGAGAGAGCGACTGCGGAGGCATTATGGAGCCGATTGCCGTGTGGGTACGCAAAAACGGAGAATGGGCGATCATTCACCGTTGCGGGCGGTGCGGAGCACTCAGCTCAAACCGTGTTGCCGCGGATGATAACCCGATGAAACTCATGAGCATTGCGATGAGACCGCTCTGCGAGCCGCCTTTCCCGCTTGAACGCATAAGGGAAATGACAGCACTTATGGGCGGTGACGGAGAAATAAAATAGTCATCAAGTCCCGAACCCATCCGGCTTCGGGACTTTTGTTTTCAGCGGCTTAAAATATTGACATCGCCTCGTGTTTTTATTATAATGTTTATGTTTGAAAAAAAGGATATCCGAAAGTGACGGGTGCGGTTATGGAAGACAAATTTGAAAAAGTCGAGCTTACAAGCATGTGCATGATAAGCGATGGGAACGGCAATATTCTTGTTCAGGACAGAGTCAAGAACTGGTGCGGGATAGCGTTTCCCGGCGGTCATGTCGAAAAATATGAATCAATCGTCGATTCTGTTGTGCGCGAAGTGAAGGAAGAAACGGGACTGACGATATCTCATCCCCGGCTGTGCGGGATAAAGCAATGGTTTTCTGAGAACACAAGAAGCGTGTGCTTTCTTTTCGCGACGGAAACATTTGATGGCGAACTTATGTCAAGCGACGAGGGAGAAAACTTTTGGATAAAGCGCGAGGATATCGGAAATTACAGGCTTGCTCCGATGTTTGAGCTTATGCTGGAAGAGTTTGAAAATCCGGATATAAGCGAATATTATCACCGCAGAACCGAAACGGGAGATATAGACATATTGAAATAAGCCGTCGAAAAGCAAAAAATCCCGAAAGAACAGTTGACACGGGGAAATTATTGTGATACAATGTTAGAGTAAATTATATCTGCAAAGAAACGGAGATACATATCATGAAAAGAATTACAACACTTAAGACAAGAAACCTCTGCAAGAGTGCTAAAAACGGCGGTTGCGGAGAATGCCAGACATCCTGCCAGTCCGCTTGCAAAACAAGTTGCGGCGTAGCAAATCAGTCCTGCGAGAACAAGAAGGCTTCCGAAAAGAAGAACTGAGCGAAATTTTAACAGAAAGTGCCGTCTTTCCGGACGGCACTTTTTAAGTATCTGATAAACCGGAGGAACAGAAATGCTACACCAATATAAACTCAACGGATATAACATAGTGCTTGACACGTGTTCCGGCGCCGTGCACGTCGTCGACGACGTTGCATACGACATAATCGCGGAATATGAGAGCAGAACACGCGATGAGATAGTACGTCATATGCTTGAAAAATACAGCGACAGAGCAGATGTCACGGAAGAAGAAGTCAACGCCTGTATTGACGATATAGCCGCGCTCAAAGAGGACGGTCAGCTTTTCACGCCGGACACCTTTGAGAATATGGCAGGGACGTTAAAGGAACGTAGCGGAAACGTAATAAAGGCATTATGCCTTCACGTTGCGCACACCTGCAACCTCAACTGCTCGTATTGCTTTGCAAGTCAGGGAAAATATCACGGCGAAAGAGCGCTTATGAGCTTTGAAGTCGGCAAGCGCGCCATTGATTTTCTCATTGAAAATTCAGGGGAGAGACGCAATCTTGAAGTCGACTTTTTCGGCGGAGAGCCACTGATGAACTGGGATGTTGTCAAGCAGATTGTCGAATATGCCCGCTCCGTCGAAAAAAAGTACGGAAAGAACTTCCGCTTCACTCTGACAACGAACGGCGTTCTGATAGATGATGACGTTATAGATTTTTCAAACAGGGAAATGAGCAATGTTGTTCTCAGTCTTGACGGTCGCAAGGAAATTCATGACGCAACGAGAGTCGATTATGCCGGAAACGGCAGTTATGACAGGATTGTGCCGAAATTTCAGAAGCTCGTCGCGTCACGCGGCGGCAAAAATTACTATATGCGCGGAACGTTTACACATCGCAATCCCGACTTTACAAACGACGTTTTTCATATGGCAGATCTCGGTTTTACGGAGCTCAGCATGGAGCCCGTTGTCTGCGCTCCGGACGATCCCATGGCGCTCACGCCAGAGGATATCGAAACTGTAAAAGAGCAATATGAAATTCTCGCAAAGGAAATGCTCAAAAGAGAAAAAGAGGGCAGAGGCTTTACGTTCTATCACTATATGATAGACCTTACAGCCGGTCCTTGTATTTATAAGCGCATTTCGGGTTGTGGCTCCGGCACGGAATATATGGCTGTCACCCCTTGGGGCGACCTATACCCGTGTCATCAGTTCGTCGGCGAGGAAGCATATAAACTCGGAGACATATGGCAAGGTGTAACAAACGACGCCCTGCGCGACGATTTCCGCTGTTGCAACGCGTATGCTCGTCCCGAATGTAAGGACTGTTGGGCAAAGCTCTATTGCTCCGGCGGCTGTGCGGCAAACGCATATCACGCATCCGGCTCGATAAGAGGCGTTTACAAGCCCGGTTGCGAGCTTTTCAAGAAGAGGATAGAGTGCGCGATAATGATCAAAGCCGCGGAAAATGCGGAAAGTTGAAATGAATACTCCGATATTCGATTTCGTCCGAAAATATGCATCTGACGACGGCGTCAGACTTCATATGCCCGGTCACAAAGGAAACGCGTTTCTCGGTTGCGAACAATTTGATATTACCGAAATAAAAGGTGCTGACGAGCTTTATGCGGCTGACGGAATAATCGCCGAAAGCGAGAGAGGCGCATCGGCATTGTTCAATACGGCAAGAACTCTTTATTCAACGGAAGGGTCGAGCCAATGCATCCGCGCAATGATATATCTTGCGGCGACGGAAAGCACCGAAAAACGTCGGAAATATATTCTTGCGGCAAGAAACGTGCATAAGACATTTATCTATGCGCTTGCGCTTTGCGATGTTGACGTTCTCTGGATATCCGGCAAAACAGACTCCGTTTGCAGTTGCGAAATAACCGCTTGCGACGTTGAAAAAACTCTGAAAAGCGCAGAATATCCGCCGATAGCGGTATATGTGACGTCACCAGACTACCTCGGCAGATGCCTACCGATAAAAGAAATTGCGGATGTCTGTCACAGGTATGGAACAAAACTTATAGTCGACAATGCGCACGGTGCATACCTGCATTTTCTTCCCGAAAAATCGCACCCGATCGACCTCGGGGCAGATATGTGTTGTGACTCAGCGCACAAAACGCTTCCGTCATTGACAGGCGGGGCATATCTGCATATAAGCAAAGCCGCTCCCGAATATTATTCCGAAAACGCAAAGAACGCAATGGCGCTTTTCGGCTCGACAAGCCCTTCTTATCTGATACTTTCATCACTTGATTTGTGTAACAGATATCTGTCCGACGGGTTTGAAGCCAAGCTCAGGGAGAAAGCGGAACAGATAAATAATGCAAAGCAGGTGCTTGCAGATAACGGATGGGACATAATCACTTCGGAGTCTATGAAAATTACGATACTTGCGCCCGAAGGGAAGAGTGGAACGGAGATTGCGGATTTTTTGCGTTCTTCGGGCTTTGAATGTGAATATGCCGATGAGGAATATGTCGTTTTGATGATCTCGTGTGAGACAAAAGAAAGCGAGTTGCTTTCGTTTATCGGTGCGCTTGGGACGAATAAACTGCCGGCACGTAATCCGAAAACGTTCGATATACCCGCGTCTTCGATGGCGATGACGGTTCGCGAGGCAATATTTTCGCCGAGTGAAACCGTTCCCGTGTCGCTTTCGCGGGGGAGAGTCTGCGCCGCACCGACGGTCAGCTGTCCACCGGCAATACCAATAGCCGTGTCAGGAGAAATAATAGAAGAAGGGCATGTTGCCTTATTCAATCATTACGGAATAGACGAAATATCGGTCGTCAAAAACAAATAGTGTCTAAGCCGACGGGAAAATGTTTTCCGTCGGCTATTTTTGCCCTTAAATATAGCCGATTTGACTTGCTTTTCCTTTGAATTTGTGATATCATACAATAGACGCTGTTTTCACAGCAAATTTTTATAAGTAAGAACGGAGTACATATGAAAAAGATTTTTGCGCTTATTCTTGCCGTTATGGTGCTTGCGCTGTTTGTTGCCGGTTGCTCAAAGGGCGGAAACGACGGAACGACGACAGACCCTTCCGTTTCCACGGACGGAACGACCACAACATCGGCAGATCAGACATCACAGACGACAACATCTGACACAACAACGACAACAACGACAACGGTCGTTGATCCTGTTAAAAAAGGTCCGATTGCTCACATCACATTCGATGAGCTTTCCGATTCACTCACATTCGTAGACGACACCGGAAACGGTCACGACGCTGTCGCAAGCCACGACCTCAAAATCGTTGAAGGACGCTTCGGCAACGCCGTATACCTCGAATCGGTCGGTCAGCACATAGAAATTCCGGATTCAGATGCTTTCAAGCTCTCCAAAACAGACAGCTTCACGATAGATATATGGTTCAAATGGAGCGAGACATTCGCCGGCGGTCAGTGGCCGTGCGTAATCCAGAAGGGACTTGTTCAGAGCGAAGGAAAATATAAATACGTCGGATTCTGGATAAGCTCGTCAGGCAAGGCGCTCAACCTCGGTATCACTTCATCGACCGCAGGCTCGCTCTTTTCCAATACTCCCGTCGGCGAACAGGCGGGCACGGAATGGCACCATGCAGTAGCCGTTCAGGATGCGGAAAAGAACACCATCTCATATTATTACGATAACAGACTCGTTGCAAAATTTCCCGCAATAGACGCTTCATCCGCAGGCTGTCCGTTTACAATCGGATACAACGGCAGTGACGGTCAGTATATCGGCGCGATAGACGAGCTCAACATCTATGACTATGCAATTGACATGAGCGGTTCAAGCGTATCATCGTCAATTGACGATATGCTCTATATGAAATATGAATACAAGAGCGAAAAAACGGGAAAAAGCGTAACGCTTCCTTATCGCGTGTTCCTTCCCGCGGGCTATGATTCCGCTTCCGCCGAAAAATATCCCGTTCTCCTTTTTCTCCATGGATACGGCGAAATCGGCAATAACAACACTAACCAGATAAGAGTTCTCGGAGGTCCGAACCTGCTTCTCAATAAGCTTGTTGCAAATGGAAGCTGCGTCATAATTGCACCTCAGTGCAATGATCCTGTCGAATATAACTGGGTCGGGCTCAATCATCAGTGGGGCACGGGAACACGTGACGAGCTCCCCGAAAATCCGACTATAACGCTTGAAGCGGCAACACAGCTTCTCCTCGATTATATAGAAGAAGGTAAGATCGACAAAAACCGTGTTTACGTCTCCGGTATTTCGATGGGCGGATACGGAACATGGGAAATCATTGCAAGAAATCCCGACCTTTTTGCTGCCGCAGTTCCTCTTTGCGGAGCGGGAATTCTTTCATCTGCCGAGTCACTTAAAGACATGGCTATCTGGGCGTTCCACGGAAATTCCGATACAACTGTTCCCGCAAGCGGAACAAGAGACATGGAAAATGCCATAAAGGCTGCCGGCGGCACAAAGGTAAAGGCTACATACTATTCCGGCGTAGGTCATAACGTATGGCCCTATGCTTACGCCGAAGACGGGCTTGTTGACTGGCTTCTCGCACAGTCCAAATAAGATTGACACAATAAAAAATCCACTGCATTGCAGTGGATTTTTTATGTTTTACGCTTTTTATTTGAGAACCGAAATTGCGTCGCTTATTGTTTTTTCATAAGCCTCCATTCCGTATTTATCGACCTCGGACTTGTTTTTCTCGCCGTGAGTGAGGCATCCCGCGCCGCCGATACATCCGCCTATGCACGCCATACCTTCGATGAAGTTTGCGTCAAGAAGATTTTTGCTTTTTTTCAGAAGCGCGATCTTGCAAGCCTCTATGCCGTCGCATGAGCAGGGCTTGAGAACAAAGTCCGTATCGCCATGCTCCTTGATAGCCTCGGCAACGGCGTCCGAAAGTCCTCCGGAGCGGGCAAAAATTCTTCCAAAATATGAAGCGTTGTCGAGAATATCTTCGGAAAGTGTCGTTATATCGAGATCTTTACTGTCAAAGAGCGCCTGAAGCTCTTCAAATGTCATTGCTGCGTCGACATATTTCTTAACGGATTCTTTCTTGACCTCTGCCTTTTTCGCTGTACAGGGACCGATAAATACGACCTTGCAGGGCTCTTCGTGTTCTTTTATGTATTTCGCGATGGTTGCCATCGGCGAAAGATTATGCGATACAAACGGAAGCATTGCAGGGAAGGACTTTTCAATGTACGAAACAAATGCAGGGCAGCAGGAACTGGTAAGGAAGCCTTTTTCGACAAGTTCCTTCGACTCTGCGTCGGCAACCATATCAGCACCGAGTGCCGCTTCAATCACCGTGTGGAAGCCGAGCTCTTTGAGTCCGCTGATAACCTGACCGAGCTTTGCATACGTAAACTGACTCGAAATCGCAGGAGCGACAACTGCAAATACCTTATATTTTGTATTGTTTTCGCTCTTTTTGATTATGTCAATGACATCAAGAATGTATGACTTATCCGAAATCGCACCGAAGGGACACTGGTAAACGCACGCACCGCAGGCAATACATTTACTGTTATCTATCGCGGCGGCTTTATTTTCGTTCATGCTGATTGCCTTTATCTTGCAGGCGTTTTCGCAGGGACGCCTTCTGCCGATGATTGCCGTATAGGGGCAGACCTTCGCGCATGACCCGCACTCCTTGCATTTTGACTTATCTATGTGTGCAACGTGATTTTCATCAAACGTAATTGCGCCGAAACGACAAACATCCTCACAACGGTGAGCAAGACAACCGCGGCAAGCGTTTGTGACCTCATAACCGCCCATCGGGCATTCATCACACGCAATGTCAATTACCTCAATGACGTTCGGGTTTTCGTAATCGCCGCCCATCGCGAGCTTTACGCGCTCTCCGAGGATAGCGCGCTCTTTATATACGCAGCAACGCATTGTCGGCGTATTTCCGGGGACTATTGTTTTCGGAATATCAAGGACGTGGTCAAGAAGGGCATCGTTCCACGCAAGTCTTGCGACTTCGCGGAGAACCTTATATTTCAGGTGCTGAACCTTTGTATCAAATTTTCTCATCTGTACTTCTCCTTTTTAGAAATAGCTTACCTTTATTCTTTTACCCATTTGCTTCAGACAAAGCGAAAGCTCTTCTACCAAGTTCATTTTTATATTGAAGTTAATCGGAAGGTCGGGGTTCTGGTGCGCAGGGTTTACAGCTCTGCCGACAAAAAAGTTTATATCCGTTGCTTCTTCAAAGAGCAGGCGGCATATCATCGAAGCGCCGTCGTGATGCAGACTCCATTGCTCGTAAAGCTCGTTTTTGCCGAGCGCGTCCTTTGCATATTCTATAACTTTGTTTATTGTTATAACTCCCTCGGTTACAAGGTCAACACCTTCTATTTCGGCTGTCGGAGGCACGTCGCTTCTTTCAAATGAAAGACTTGCTTTGAGCGGCTTTCCGAGATATTTTGCCGCAATGGATGATGTTGTCCCTCCGCAGACAATGTGTTTTCCTTCCTTTGAGAAGAACAGAGACATCATCCTGTCGCAGTCGTCACGGTTGCGCGGAGGCCCGAAGAGGATATTCATCGGCTCACGTCGACGTATGCGAACAACACAGGCTGTCGTGTCGTCTCCGGGATGATAACCATATTGCTTATTACATTCGTCAACAAGCATTGTTGAAAGCGTTTTTGCAGTATATCCGACACTTGCAACCGTCTGCATGAATTCCGCAATGTTTTCACGTTTCCAGCCGAAATTGAATGCAAGTCCTATTCCGGCATGGGTACAGCCATCGCTCATGGCGATGAAAATATCGTTTTCCTGGAGCTTTATCGTCGACTTATATATCTTTTTTCCGTCGATATTGAGCTCGCTTTTCGGGTAGTCATAGTTCAAGCAGTCGCGGAGCAGGATAACATGCGGATTGTCGTATTGAATAAGTTCGGCAACGGAATTGTCAATTATATGAATAATCGTGAAGGTAGAATAAGCAACTCCGCGAACGGAGCATATCGGCAGGGTCGCCGCAATTGTCGAAACGCATTCTTCAAGCGGGAGCCCTTCCGCCATCATTGTCGATATTATCTTTGAAGTAAGCGTTGAAAGAATACTTGCCTTGACGCCGCTCCCCAGTCCGTCCGCCAGAACGATGACGGTTGAATTTTCGTTCTGTTCGATTATATCAACGTGGTCGCCGCAGAGCTGTTCGCCTTCGTGATTTATGCTTTTCCATCCGATATCGGCACATAAATTATTCATCGCTGATAGACTCCTTCAATTTTGAAAGTGCAATCTTTGTTTCCGCAGCGGTTTCTCCGAGAAGGGAAGCTATTTCCTGAACTATTCTCATCTGTTTGTCAACGACGCGATCGGCAATCTCAACAGTCTGACGGCTGATGCTTTCCTTCTTCTCGCGCTGTGTTTCTTCCTCCGTTACATCACGAAGAATGCATATGAGAAGGCGGTATTCGGTGTCGTAAACAATTGTTTCTTCAACATATTTTTCATATTCGGCAAGATATACACGCTTGTTATGTATCGGCACACCCTTGCTGAGAACGGAAACAAAGTCGCCGGGCTCCATTACACGCACTACCTGATCTCCGAGAATATCGGAGGCGAGGCGAAGGTTAAGTATTTTCAGTGCCGCACGGTTTATCTGCTGGACTTCAAGCTTTTCGTTGAGAACAATCAGCCCGTTCGGCGTATTACGCACGATCGTATCGGAGAAGCTCTCCGCTTTATCCTTTAGGTAGGGAAGGCACATAGATACCTCAGCCTTGCCCTGACAGATTGCAATCGCCTTTTCACGGCAGGTATCATAGCCGCAGGAGCCGCAATTGAGCTCATCCGACGGCTTTGTTTTACCCATCTGACGCAATGCGTCGCGTATTTCCTCTTCGGAGGGGTGCGGTATTTTACGTACAATCGCCGTAAATGTCTTCTGAATGTCGATGCGCTCCGGCTTTTCGACTTCAAAATCTTTTTCTCCGGCAAATCTTGCAACAGCGGCATAATCTTTTATCGGCGAGCGATGGAACTTTTCCATTACCGGACCACCTATACAGCTACCGACACATGCCGACATTTCAATAACGCAACGGTGAATTTTTCCGCTTTCTATGTCTTTGAGAGCCGCCATGCAGTTTTCCGTACCGTCGATTGCCATGTATGTGTAATTCGGATTTTCTTCTGTAAACGTTTTCAGAATTCCGCCTGTTGTGGGGAAGAAGCGCGCGCGACTGTGTTCGTTCTTCTCAAATGCGTCGCTTTCAAGCTCAATGTTTTCGGCTTTAAGCCATGCGGTGAGCTCGTCAAACGTGAGCACAGCGTCAACAATGCCTTCATAATACTGAGCTTCATCCTTTTTCGCAACGCAAGGTCCGATGAAAACTGTCTTTGCGTCCGGATAGCGGCGCTTTATATCGCGGCAATGCGCCTGCATCGGCGAAAGAACGTCCGCAAGATATGGAAGTTCTGCGGGGAAATATTTCTGAATAAGAAGGTTTACGGAGTGACAGCAGGATGTGATGATAATGTCCCTGTCTTCTTCGTTTATCATGCTCTCATATTCGTTTTTAACGATAGTCGCGCCGATAGCCGTTTCCTCTGCATCAAAAAATCCGAGCTTTTTGAGCGCTTTGCGCATCGATTCGATACCAACGCCCTCGTAATTTGCAATGAACGACGGAGCGAGGCTGACAATGACAGGGGCATCTGACTGCAGAAGCACTCTGACCTTTTCCGTCTCATCGACTATCTGTTTTGCATCCTGTGGACAGACAACAAAGCACTGACCGCACATTATGCACTCATTGCCGATTATGTATGCCTGATTTCCGGAAAACCGAATTGATTTGACAGGACAATGTCGGATGCATTTATAGCAGTTTTTGCAGTTTGATTTTTTGAGGGTCAGACACTCCATGTGTTTTCAGTTCCTTTCTCCGTTTATTTTCTTGAGAACCTTGTCATCAAAAAATGTTTTGAAGTTTTCGGGCGTTACACCGGTATACACCGTATCGTCAACGGTTACCGTTACTCCCTCGCGGTTGCATTTTCCCGTACAGAAACTGCCGGCAAGAGTGATCTCGTTTCCGAGCTTACGTTCTGCGATCGCCTCCTGAAACAGCCCGACGACTCTTTCAGAGCCTTTCAAATGACAGGAGGATCCGACGCATATCTGGATAACAATCATGGTCAGACTCTTGCAAGAACGGTTTCCTTGAAGAATTCATCAACCGTTTCGGGCTTTACGGAGAAGAATTCACCGTCCGCTGTTACGCAAACGCCCTGCTGGCATTTACCCATGCAGAACGTTCCCGCAAGTTCAACCTTGTCTCCGAGTTTGTTCTCGCGGATGAGATCCTGAAGTCTTTCAACTACCTGTCGCGAGCCCTTGATGTGGCACGATGAGCCGATGCATACTGTGATTTTCATTTGTTTTTCCTCCTGAAATGTTAATGTTTTTACTTGTTTATTTCGTTTATAAAGGGAAGAAGAAATTCCCGCTCCCTTGCGTTGCCGTTTACGCTCTGAACCGTAGCGATAACCGGCATCCATTTCTGTACATATTGTTTTTCCGTTCCGCTTTTTTCGCAGAAAAGATCGAGATATCTTTCAGCATCATCGGACGCGCCGCTCATACCGAATCGGAAATAGGTAAACGCGGCGTCTGCCGAAGCATTTCCGCGCGTTGCGTGAATCCAATCAAGAATATACGTTTTTCCGTCGTCACCGAGGATAACGTTTGACATGGTAAAACCGCCGTGACAGATTTTGTTGTGCGTCGGCAGTTCGGCAAGACGGGCGATAATGCTGTACCTGACAGTTGCCGGAATGTCGGCAGCATTTATTTTTTCAATCAGTCTGTCGCGCAGCTTGCGGAGCTTCGGACAGCTCTTCGACTGCATTTCAAGCTGAACGTCGACGAGCTTCGCGATGCACTCTTCCTTCTTTTCGGGATTTTCGAGCGCAATACGTTCAAGCGTTTTTCCTTTGATATATTCGGAAATTATTGTCCACTTTCCGTCTGTGACCGTTACCCCAAGAAGCTTCGGTACGCTGAGTCCGGCTTCTTCGGCTCTTGCCTGATTGAGCGCCTCAACAAGAACATCGGCTTTTGAATATTCCTCGCCGAATACTTTAAGGCACCTGTCGCCGTCACGGTAAACCGTTTTGTCCGTTCTGACGGCAATAATTTTATCAAAACTCATTAAATTTTCCTTCTTTTTTGATTGTTTTTGCTATTTTATCTGCATTTTCAGATGTGCGAGCGAAAGCGCCATGTTTTCATATTGAATTATAGCGTCCGCGGGCTTATAAAGCTGGCACGGAGCAAAGCACCACATTGCTTTCACGCCATTCTCGTAAAGAAGATTGCAGACCTCCTGTGCCGATTCCGGCGGCACGGCGATTATTCCGATCTTAACGTCATGATTTTTGCAGAAATCGGGAAAATCGTGCACCGGCAATATTCTTTTTCCGCTTGCGGATTTTTCCTCTTCGGTGACTTTTATATCGAAAGCCGCCATTATGTCAAGTCCGTAATCGGAAAAGACTCCGTAGTCAAGCAGGGCTCTGCCAAGCTTTCCCGCGCCGATTATAACGGTTCCTCCGTTTTTGGAGCAGAGAAATCTTTCAAGGCTCGAAATAAGCTCCTCTGTGAGATATCCTATTTTAGGCTTTCCGGAGCCGCAAAGAGTGCCGAGATCCTTTCTCACCTGAACTTCGCCAAGTCCCAAATCTTTGGAAATTGCGGTCGCTGATATGTTTTTTCTGTGCGGCGGCAACGATTTCAGATATTTAAGATATGTAGGTATTCTTCCGAGTGTCGCACGCGATACATCTGCCTCTCTCAAGGCTACACCTCCCATAAGGACAGCAGTCGTCCATTCTTTTATTCAATTTTATCAAAATAATTTGCATTTGTGAATTGCCGCTTTCTCATATCGGTGTTGCGTTTATCGATATGCCGCGAGCGAAATTGAAAAACGCGCCTGCAAAAAATGCAAGCGCGCGAAAATTACCCCATTATTTTGCGTTTTGACGCTATAACGCATTCGATGAACAGGTCGTCAAGCTCGGAATGAATATAGTCTTTACGATGAATCAGCACATCTTTGTATTTTCTGTCGCTGTCAACACATTTCCTTGCGACAAGCCCGTATCTGCGAAGGGTCTTTTCGGGGACGGGGGAACCGACGGTAAACGTTTCTTCATTCTCCGAAAGAAGTTCAAGCAGGCTTGCCCGTTCAAAAACAAATATTCTGCGCAGAGAATTCTCCGGAAGTTCTTCCTTTTTTACTTCGCTTGTCGGGAGCGAGGGAACATACGGATCCGGGTGTGATACTTCAAAATAGCCTTTGAGGTCGCCTGAGGTTATATTTTCTTTTTCCGCGAGAGGACTTTTTTCATTCATTATGAGTACCGGAGAAAACTCTGTTATAAGCTCATAGTCAATCCCTTTTTCGTCCATCATCGATTTATAATATCTGTCATAATTCTCGGCATAACGTATTATTCCGAGCTTATACTCGTCCTGAAGAACGTTTCTGACTGTGCGCAGAGCGTTTGTTTCCTTATAGTATATTTCGATCTCTGCATCCTTGCCGATCAGCTTTGAAAACTCGGAAAATGCATCCGAAATATAACTCGACCTCGGAACGGAAACGGAAAAGTGCCTTTTGCTCACGCTTCCGTGACTGAACATTTCTTCAACCTCGTCAACCTGTTTCAGAATGTTTTTTGCATAACGTATGAAAATCTCTCCGTCCGGAGTGAGAAACATTCCTTTTGCACTGCGCTCGAAAAGCGTGACTCCGATTGACGCTTCAAGCTCTTTTATAGCACGGCTCAACGCCGATTGACCTACGTAGAGCTTGTCTGCCGCTTTGTTTATGGAGTTTGTTTCCGCTATTTCAACGGCGTATTTCATGTGCAAAAGGTTCATGCATGCCTCCGAAGTTCGATTTTTATCAGTATACCACAAAATCGATCAAAAATCAACTGCAAAATAAGGATAAATAAGTTGCAAAATCAAAAGCCGCAAAGCACAACTGTGCTTTGCGGCTTTACCAAAATCAGAATTCGAGTTTCTTTTCGATATATTCGCGGAGGTCTGCAATCTTTATGCGCTCCTGTTGCATGGTGTCTCTGTCACGGACTGTGACGCAACCGTCATTTTCTGAGTCAAAGTCATATGTTATGCAGAACGGCGTTCCGATTTCGTCTTCTCTGCGGTATCTCTTGCCGATCGATCCCGTTTCATCAAAGTCGGTCGGGAAATATTTTGCGAGCTCATTGTGGATTTCAACAGCCTTATCGCTGAGCTTCTTTGAAAGAGGAAGTACAGCTGCCTTGAAGGGCGCAAGCGCCGGATGCAGGCGAAGAACCGTGCGGATGTCGCCTTCGCCGATTTCTTCTTCATCATAAGCGTCACAAAGGAATGCGAGGAACGAGCGTTCAACGCCGAGCGACGGCTCGATAACATAAGGAATGTATCTTTCGTTTTTGTCCGGATCAAAGTACGTAAGGTCCTTTCCGGATGTGTTCTGATGCTGAGTAAGATCGTAGTCTGTTCTGTCTGCAACACCCCAAAGCTCGCCCCAACCGAACGGGAAGAGAAATTCAAAGTCGGTCGTTGCTTTTGAATAGAAGCAGAGCTCCTCGGGGTCGTGATCGCGAAGGCGGAGATGCTCTTCCGTCATGCCGAGAGAGAGAAGCCAGTTTTTGCAGAATGAACGCCAGTAAGCGAACCACTCAAGATCCGTTCCGGGCTGACAGAAAAACTCAAGCTCCATCTGTTCAAATTCGCGGACACGGAAAATAAAGTTTCCGGGAGTAATTTCGTTACGGAACGACTTACCTATCTGTCCGATACCGAAGGGGAGTTTTTTACGTGTTGTACGCTGAACGTTTACGAAGTTTACGAATATACCCTGTGCCGTTTCGGGGCGGAGATAAACCGTGTTTTTAGCGTCCTCGGTAACTCCTTGGAATGTTTTGAACATAAGGTTGAACTGGCGTATGTCTGTAAAGTTGTGCTTGCCGCAGGAGGGGCATGGAATGTTGTGCTCCTCAATAAAATCCTTCATTTCGGCCTGCGTGAAAGCGTCGATGGGCTTTGAAAGCGTTGTGCCTGTTTCTGCGCAATAATCTTCAATGAGCTTGTCCGCACGGAAACGTTCCTTACACTCGCGGCAGTCCATGAGGGGATCCGAGAAGCCGCCTAGGTGACCGGAGGCAACCCATGTCTGCGGGTTCATAAGAATTGCGGCATCAAGACCGACATTATACGGGCTTTCCTGAACGAACTTCTTCCACCAAGCCTTTTTGATGTTATTTTTCATTTCAACGCCGAGCGGACCGTAGTCCCATGTGTTTGCAAGTCCGCCGTAAATTTCGGAGCCCGCGAATACAAATCCTCTGTTTTTGCAGAGCGCAACGAGCTTTTCCATTGTTTTTTGTGACTGTTCCATAGCATTTATATCCTTTGCAATTAAATATTTTTCTGTTTATCCATATATGTTTGCAGAATGATTTCTGCCGCAAGAGAATCGACAACGCCCTTGCGTTTTTTACCGAAAACGCCTGTTTCTGTCAGTATTTCATGCGCTTGCACGGTGGTTCGCCTTTCGTCAATCATAACGACGGGAATATCCGTACGCGCCATAAGCATTTGCGCAAAATCCTTGCAAGCCTGCGCCCGCGGGCCTTCTGTCCCGTTCATGTTTATGGGCTTGCCGAGAACCATAAGCCCGATGTTCCAGTCCTTTGCTTTTTTGACTATCTCATCTGCCGCTTTTTCGGGGTTATAGCTTTTCACACACCCCGCGCCGATGGCGATCAGTCCGAGATCATCCGAATAAGCAAGACCCGTGCGAGCGTCGCCGTAATCTATTCCGAGAAGCTTCACCATACACGTGTATTTATTCCTTTTTGAGAGATGTATTCTTCAACCTCTCTCTTCGACGGCACCTTTTCGAGAACGCCGTCATGAGCTTTTGTCAGAAGGCTTGTTACTCCGGCGCATGTGCATGCACGGATAATGTTCTTCGTTTCAAGGTATTCGGCAATAAACGCGCCGACATATGTTGGATTCATTTTGCCTTCGGAAACGCCGTCCGGAGTGGGGAGCGTAATTTTCTGATAAGAGTTACCGTCATAAACAAGGGACGTGTCGTTTCCGACCTGGATTATATAATATTTTGAGGGTATCTTGGATTTGAGGGATATGAGAGCGCGGACGATTCTGTCCTCCGAGGTGAGATAAAATCCAGTCATCTTTGAAAGTGTTTCATCGGAGATTATAAACGCCTTTATACCCTTGAAATCCGAGAGGGGAAGGGCGGATGCAGCCGAATTATAGTCGACTATCATGTCAACTCCTCTTTCCATTGCCGCGTTGCAGGCGTAGAGCGCAAGTGTATCTCTTCCGCGCGGATCGGTTACCGCGGAATGAGATTCTTCCTCGCCTTTTTCTTTTTCCTGTGCCGGTTCATCGCTCGAAGCGTTTTCGTCGACGGGTTCATCACTTTTCTGTGTCTGTAAAGCAGGCTTGTCTTCATCCGTCTCGGCACAGACGAGCTCTTCCTGCGGGACGAGAAAAACATCTGGACAAGTGCCGAAAGCCTCGTCTATGTCTTTTTTCGTAAAGCGTCCGTTTGCACCCTTTGAAACATAATGCTCGGTTTCGCTGTTTTTTCCGTAAAGCGTTACGGCAAAGCCCGTCTGAGCGCCTTCGGGAAATGTTATCATATCGGTATCGAGACCGTTCTTCTCATAATATTCTTTAAGTCTGTTTCCGTTTGAATCCTTTGCGAGCTTTGAGCAAAGCACGCATTTTCCGCCCATTTTACCGACGGTAACCGCGGCGGCAGCCGTCATTCCGTAAGGATGAAAGCCATATTTTCCGCCATGCGTTATATTTCCGTTTTTAAGCAGACTGTCTGTTTCCATTTCAAGGTTCATATAGCTTTCGCCTATAATAAGAACTTTTCTTTTTGAATCAGTGTTCAAATCAAGCACCGTCCTTTGCATAAAATAATACAACTTATTATACTATGAAAATACGCTTTTGTAAATAGATGAAGAAAAAAACTTGAAAATTATCCCCAAAGACCAAAAAGGGTATTGAAAAACAGTCTGGTTTTTGCTATAATAATTACCGATAATCAAGAAAGATTGCAGACTTTTCACGGTCACAATATAAAATTATCTGCACGGAGGCAAATATGGATTTTGGATTCGGATTCGGAATGTTCGGAGTGATGTTTTCCATTGTTTTTACAATTGTTATAGTTATGTTTATTCTTTCTTTCGCAAGAACAATAAAGCAATGGAAAAAGAATAATGACTCTCCAAGACTTACAGTATATGCCACAGTGGTTGACAAGAGAAAGGACATCACTTATTATGATAACCCGAAGACCGCAATACGCTCCGCATCATCAAATTATTATGTGACATTTCAGGTTGAAAGCGGCGACAGAATTGCGCTTGAAGTCAGCAGGGAAGAATACGGAATTATTCTGGAAGGAGATTCTGGAAAACTTACTTTTCAGGGAACAAGATATATAAGTTTTGAAAGATGATTTGTTCACTCAATAAATTATTACAGCCGCTTGATTTTTTGCCGTAATCAAGCGTTTTTTATTTTCGGACTCTTGCTGCCGGGCGCATTTTTCAAGCCCAATTGTGTACAAAAAGTAAAATCTTCATAACCCTATTGACTTTTTTATAAAAGATTATATAATGTGAAAAGATTTTTCGGAGGTATTCTCTTATGGCGAAGAAAAACAGCTTTTTTGCACAGCTTTCACGTCCCGTTGACCTCACCGAAGGGACACCGTGGAAGGTTATACTCAAATATTCCGCGCCGATAATAATATCGTATTTTCTTCAGCAGATCTATGTGCTTACGGATGCCATAATCTGTGGTCAGGTGCTGACCTCTTCCGAGGTCGCAGGCGTAAACGATACATTCCCGCTCACATTTATATTTCTTCAGTTTGCCTTCGGATGTACGGCGGGGTTTTCCGTCGTGACGGCAAGATTTGTAGGGCAGAATGACGCCCGCGGCGTCAGAAAATCATTTGCTGCACAGATATATCTTTCCGTCGCGATTTCACTGCTGCTGACGGTTGTTTCAATCGCTCTGCTTCCGCAACTTCTAGGAATAATCAACGTAACCGAAACAAACAAAGCTGTCTATGACGCCGCATACAGCTATTGCTTTGTCATATTCATAGGTATAATCGCCCAGATGGGATATAACTTCGTCTGCGGTATACTGAGGGCTTACGGAGACTCCGTAACTCCACTTGTTTTTCTTATAATTTCAACCGCGCTGAACGTGGTTTTGGATATAGTTTTTCTTTCAACATTTAAAATGGGGCCATCCGGCGCCGCGATTGCAACTGTGCTCGCGCAGTTTATAAGCGTTATCGCTTGCTCCGCATATACATTTATAAAATATAAAGAGCTTCGACTTCATATATCCGATTTCAAAGTTGACAAAACTACTTTCTTCATGCACCTGAAGCAGGGAATACCGCTTGGACTGCAATTTTCCGTTCTTGCAATCGGAATAATTGTCATGCAGGCGGCTGTTGTGGAATTTGATATAATGTCGACAGGCGAGATGGTCCTTGGAACGCCGGCGCAGAACGGATTCGGCGCGGCAAACAAGCTGATAAACTTTCTCATGGCAGCCTACAACGGTCTCGGCTCTGCAATACTCGGCTTCAACGCACAAAATTACGGAAGGCAAAATTATGACAGAATTAAAAAGGGAACAGTGCAAACCGTTCTTATTATGCTGATTGTGTTTGTCATATGTCTTGTATCGGGACTTCTGCTTTCAATAAACGGCGCATATCAATATATCTTTATGAGCGCGGACAAGGTATCCGCAGAGACGATACGTTTCGGAAATATATTTATCTATGTTGATATCGCCTTTTACGCGGTGCTTGGATTTTTGATTGTTGTCAGAAGTGCGGTCCAGGGAATATTTCTGCCGGGATACGTGCTCGGAGCGGGAATCGCCGAGCTGACAGCACGCGTTCTCATATGTTCGTGCTTGCCACGTATCATAAACGGTGCGCCTATAAACGACACGGCTTCATCTTTGGCTTTTGCCGCAGTCTGTTTCGGAGATCCCGGCGCATGGTTGTGCGCTTCAACTTTATTACTTCTTCCTTTTATAAAATATATACTCAAAAAGAAATATCGTCAGCTCTGAACTTTATAATATGGGATTTTGATGATCAACAAACAAAAACAGTGCCGGGTGGCACTGTTTTTTTACTTTTGCATTGTTTATCCGCTCAGAAATATTTCTGTTTGGATTATTTATTCTTTTTCATCTTCATTTTTTCTGAACATATTCTTTATGAATTGCGCTTGCTTTTTAATATAAGTTACAACCTTCTGCTTCAGTTCATCGAATTTCTTTTGCCTTTCTGCACGCTTTATTTCACGTTGCCTCTTCAATTCAGCGGCGCGCTCGATCTGTGCCTGCATTTCAGGCTTGAGTGCACGGCGTATATTGACTATGGAGGCAGGATCAAGCATGTATCTTCGCCTGTTCATTTCATTATACAGCATGCTTGATATATGCTCGGAATATGTTATCATTACGTCGCGCTGTGTTTCGTAATCTATGTATTCGCCACCCGCTATTGAAACTATATTGACGAAATAATCCTGCGGTAATTTAAGATAATTTGAAAGCCGCTTTATGTGCGTTCGATTCTGCCATATCGGGTTGTACATCATCTTTTGTTGAGACGGCTTGTATTTTACTCTGTAATAGAGTTTACAGTCTTTGCTGTTTGTGAGATAAATTTTGGCGTTATCA
Source organism: uncultured Eubacterium sp. (assembly GCA_900544285.1). Taxonomy (GTDB): domain Bacteria; phylum Bacillota; class Clostridia; order Oscillospirales; family CAG-272; genus CAG-841. The sequence goes on along the minus strand of UQUT01000001.1, from coordinate 35,150 downwards.
GCAAGGTTTTTGACCTCAACCACATATATGCCCGTGCTGTCCAGCACTACGATATCAATCTGTGCGTCGTTTCCGTATTCATCGGTTATCCTGACATCGTGCAGTATCATGTCTTTGTCTGTCACGGATTTTATATAGCCAATCGTTCTTTTTTCGCCCGATAACCCCTTGTATTCTTTTGAATCCATGCGCAGTTGACGTCCGCCGGTACACTCATATGCGTATACAGCCAATGCAGCAATAATTATTATAAATATAACTACCATAATACACCTCTTTTTGAACACGAGACGCGTTCTTTTGGGCTTGCAAAGGGAAGTGTGTTCATTATAACGGATTTAACAAAATCGTTGCTTCTTAGAATGACTTTAGCTTCGATTTCGGTAATGCAGGCGATATGCAATAATCCCCAATATTACAAAGACGGTATCACGTATAAAACGGCTATCAGGATTATTGCCGAAATAAAAACTTGAATCAAAGCCAATATTTCTGTTGCATCCATTATCTATGCTCTCCTTTTTCCTTATTGGGAATGATTAACAAAACATTACAAAAATTCTATCAAATAAAAAGCTCAATGTCAAGAGGGAAGAGCGTGGAAAAGAAAATTATTCATATCAGTATAAAAGCGTATGTTGCAGAATACATTCGCAAATATATCAAAACCCTTCGCAAATAAAAAGAACACGCTCCACCTGAATAAAGAACGTGTTCACGAAGCAGAAAGAGACCGAAAAAAGCTCCTTGCCTTGCTTCGTTAAAATGATATCACAAAAAAATCCAAAAGTCAATACTAAAACCATTTTTGATTTTTTACAACGAAGAGACAGAGGACGCAGAGAAGGAGCGGTACTACGGAGACAGTAATTGACTGTACGGGACACCTTGGAGGGTATATAAGCTCGTACAGGCAATTATACAAAATACAAAATCTATATAGTTTGTTTTTGCCCTCAACAATGTAATAGGGAAGTGCGACACGGTTACAATGTAGCCGTGTTTTTTTATTTCCGTCACACCTTGTACTCCAAACGGAGATGAGGTGTTTTTTTGTGTCGAAAGCGTCACGCTCGTATGTTCTGACTATCCCTGCCGACGTAGATAGCGACGGCTACAGTCAAGACGAAGTGCAGGAGCGATTGAAGAATTATACATACGTCGGACAGCTTGAAGAAGGCGAGGAAGTCAACGAGACGACCGGAAAGCATTATCTTCACTGGCAAGTTTACATTGAAAATAGTTTTCCGATATCATTTGATACGCTTAGACGAGCCTTTGATAAAAAAGGCGTGCACATAGAAAAACGTCAAGGCACTAAAAAGCAAGCCTATGAGTACTGCACTAAAGAGGACAATACCTATCAGGGTATACGTATTCAGAATGGCGAAATAGAGCTTGAAGACAATCAAGGCAAACGCACCGACTTACAGAACATCGCTGATGAAGTGCTCGCCGGAGCGTCCGAAGAAGAGGTACTTATCAAGTACCCACAAAGTGCCCATTGTATGGCGTATATCCGTAAACTTCGCGAAACTTATATTAAAAAAACATACGGCGAAAAGCTCCGCGACAACCTCAATGTAACGTACATATACGGTGCAAGTGGAGCAGGAAAGACGAGGTCAATATATGATACATACAAGTTTAGCGAGGTGTACAGAGTTACTGATTACGAACACCCATTTGACAACTATAATTACGAACCTGTTATGGTCTTTGATGAGTTTAATTCGCAAATTAAAATTGAGCTTATGCTCACGCTTTTAGACATATATCCCGTACAGCTTCCATGCAGATATAACAACAAGTGGGCTTGTTACTCGCAAGTGTATATCATAAGCAACAAGCCCCTTGACAGGCAATATGACGATCCTTGGAAACCGATATTGTATGAACAGGATAAGGCTTTCCGCCGTCGTATAAATCAGGTTATCAAATACTACTACGACGATAGCGGACAACCCCGGTGCGAGCTTGAGTTTGCGAGAGCTCGAAGTCCTACAAAGCCTATCTTGTTTACCGAAATATCAAATGACGATGAATTACCATTCTGAAAAGGAGTACAAAAATGAAAATCGATTATGAAAATGTGCAAATCATATCGACAATCCCTCTCGTCTCTAAATCTTACCGCGATTACACATTAAATCTCGGACTTATACCGGATTTAGATATGTTCATAGTTTGGGAAGACAAGGGAAGATTGCTCGGCGAAACAGCAATATACAGCGACAAAGAAGAAGCGTACAGAAAGTACGCACAAATGATAATAACACATAAAGAGAGGGTATGAAAAATGAAAAATATGAACGAAATCAAGAACGAAAAACGCCTTACGAAAATGTTTAAGCCTAATACCTTTTATTCTCTTGCTTGCGATGATAATTGTTGCCCTTCGTGGAATGATGATGATTGCAATTGTGAACGTGTTCTTGCCGACCGTCTTGCAAAATATGAGGATATCGGTAGAGATGTACTTTATCTGCCCGATGACGAGGTTGTCCCAGTTGAAGTGCTTGAAATGTCCTTCAAAGTCTCATCTGTTCTTGCTAACTTGTCCGTGCAGGATAAACTTGCTAAAGCGGTATTGGATGGCGTCTTTTTTATCATAGACAAGCTGTACGGCAAGAAAGCAGGTGAAAAGAATGACAAAACGTAAACCCTCCGCGCGTACTTGGCGGATTATGCAAGAAGTTGCTGCTGAAATTCTTACAGGTTTTATGTTTGCAAATGGTATGGACGAAGTTCTTAAAACGTGGAAGAATTTTTATGAGCAGTATGGTTTGAATGATGACCCATATACCGGATGTCCTTGCTCTGATGAAGAGTATGCCGAGAATGAACTTTCATATCAACGTGACCTTATGTTTGAAAGGTATGGTCATTGTGATGGACTATGAAACTATAGCGAAAGTTGTTTCTTCGGTTACTTATGAGGTTTATCTTCGGATTTTGCCCGAACTTATACAATATCGTTTTGACTGTCTTATGAACGATGTTGATAAATGGGTACGTGAGTATTTTCCCGTCAAACACGACGAAAGTCGTAAAAATAAATAAACAAATGAAAGGATTAAAAAAATGGAAAACAACGAAAGAAAACAGGTGATTACAGTTACCCTTACTATCAAGAAGAGAGCGTATCTCAATAAGAACGGCGAGCGCAAACAAGCACTTGACTATTCATATCATTGTCCCGTGAGAAACAGAGATGTAAAACTTTCTCCGGTGTTCAAAACCGACGCATGTGTCAACACTGAGCTTCTCGGTTTGCTCCTTGTTGACGATGACAGCCCGGTTAAGCCTTCAACGGCAAGATAACAAAGATTATCACGTGAAAGCGCGCTCACGTTGATATAAAGAATAGTGCAGGAAAGGAGGCGCATAGTTTGGTAAAAAGTATCGTTGACGCTATTGTAGAAGCTATAACTGGTCTTCTCGGTGGTGTTGGTCAGTCTATTGTCGGTGTGTTTGAAGACCTCTTTGTAGTTAGCACGACAGGTGCTAACGGAGAAGTTACAAAGTCCATATCTACTCTTGGTATATGGGGACTTGCATTTCTCGGCGTAGGTTTTGCAAGTACACTTATGTGGACTATTTTCCGCAAAATCTAATAAAAAAATACCTCAAAAGAGGGCGGGGAAAGCCCCGCCCTCTTTTCTATGAAAGGAGTAATTATGAAAAACAAAAAACGAATATTTGCGATAATGTCCGTCCTTGTGGTGTGCTTTATGTTCGTTGCAAACCTCACGGCTTCCGCTTCCTATCGTCTGTATGAGATGGACGCGCGATACAATGAAAAAGATAAAAAGATAGAGTTTACGTCCGTTAAAAATGCGACGTATTATGAAATCAGAGCATTTGTGCAAGGCGATACAATGTCAAATGATACAGGTGTACTACTCTCCACTTATACGCCCTCTAAAGCGTCTACTGGCGAAGAGTTGTACAGCGTTGCCGAAGAACAGCTTGACGCTTCCGCGCTCGCTCTTGTTAAGCTGAAACCTTATTATATCTTGAAAGTTTACGCTTACAACGTCTCCACCGCTCCTGAATACTGTTCAATTACTGTTAATGCTAAATATTGCGACGCAAGTAATACAGGTGGTAAAATCGCCCGTGGTGGCTCTTTTAACGTCACTTTTACCGACAGTACAAACCCGTCATACTCTGAATACAGCGTCAGCAATGATAACGCTACTCTTACGGTCTTTATGGGTGGTGTAAATATTACAAATAGTGATAATGTTACAGTGGATTACAGTACACATGGACAAGTCTCCGTAAACGTCACTAACATTACAGGCGCACTCGTAATTTCTATGACGGCTGCCATGCCTGCTGCGCCTTCTACTCTTGACACTCCTCATGCATGGATTGATGGTGAATTCCTCAAATGGGACAGCGTTCCTCAAGCTACGGAGTATTATGTCGAAGTTTATAAAGGCGACCCTGGCTCTGTTGGCACTCTCATTTATGGCGGTTTTACAGCAAATACTTCATTTGACGTAGCAAGTGAATATGATGGTGATGAATTTTATTATGCTCGTGTTAGAGCTTGCTATTCTACGACTATTGTTCAGTCCTCATATACTTCATGGTTCACGTTTGATTTCTCCGAAATCTCCACGAACCCCCCGACAAACGCTCCGATGATGGATATAGATTATTCTTCTGTCGATACTTGTATCGGTGAAAGCAACCCGATAACCTTCTTTGGCTCCGGTGCCGGAACGTGTAAACTCAAGCACTATATTGACGAAAACGGCGACGGCTTCGACGATGTTTCTTACAACAACGGCATTGCCGAAGGTATAGTTAGAGGAAAAAATCAAGCTGAAGGAGACCTTACAAATCTTTTCCCGTCAATTCTCGGCGCAGTTGCAGGATTTATTATATCAACTACTGGTAATATGTCGGTAGCTGGCTTTTCCGTCCTCGGTATTCTTAGTGTTCTTTGCCTTGCCCTTGTTGTATTCTTTATTGTTAAGGTTGTGTCGCGATGAGTAAGTATGTTTGTATTCTTCTTGCTGTATTACTTGTTATTTTTTTTGCTCTCGGTAATACAGGTTTTACGTTGCGTGAAAAGTTATATTCTTCCGAAGTTTGGTTTTATGATTTTTCGCGTTCTAATGATTGGGGAAGAAATGTTATTGTTTCCTTTGAACGTCTTACTTTTTTGCCGAGCGCAATAAGTAAATTATTTTATAAGATATTCGGTGGTTCTATAACGTCTCTTGATTGTGATTGTTATGATTTTTCTGGCGACCCAATCAATCTTGACCGATTAGCACCTACTACTATGTGTCGAGTTCTTACTTTTAGAGACGGAACACATCTTGTATATGTTGGTTCTGGCTCTAAGTCCGCCAGCTATGTAATTTATTGCGATAGTCCGTATTTGAATTTTGAAAAAGGACAGCGTATTGATACGTTTACTAATCAGTTTTTATACAAATTCTTCGGACATTTTAAGCTGAAAGATATTCGCGTCTATGATTCTAATGGCATCAAATATCTTTACAATGATGATGGTTCTATTCGTACCATAGGAGATTATTTTTCGGATTCTAAATTACTTGATACTTCCGGCATACTTAAGGATATAACAATTTTAGAAGCCGAAGATATTTGCGGAGCTTCTATCGTTGCACATGGTGGTGGCGGTGGTAATTTTTAATCATCAAATTTGCAGTTGTCTAAATCGTGCTCTTTTCTTATGTTGTAATCTTTTAATTCGTCTACTTCGCGCCTTAAATTACGAACATTCATAATTAAGATTACAATAATCATTGCGACAATTACCCCCGCAACGATTACGCATGTTTCGAATTTATCGAATTTTTCCGGCAATTCTAATAATTTTTCGTACAGTGGCATTTTATCTCTCCTTCTATCACCTTAAGGTGATTAACAAAACATTACAAAAATTTTACCAAATAAAAAACTTTATGTCAAGAGGGAAAACCCCTCGGAAAGGAAAAAATGTTAGCACTTATTTTCGCAATACCAATTGCAATGATAGTCATTACATTGCTTGTATTGGCTCTCGTCAATGTCATAAAAAAGGTTAAGCTCAATAATCAAATTCGCAGGACTATATACAATGAGCTTGTGTCCCGTGCTTCTGATAAGTCCCCGAAGGAACTTGAGGAGTACATGAAAATTATCAAAAAGTATTAAGGAGGTAAAATGAAACGTATTAAATTGATTGTAGGCGCGATTTGCGCCGTTCTGTGCGTTCTTCTTGTGTTCAGTATGTCCGTGTCCGCCGTTGATACTGAAACGACCACAGCAGAACCCACAGAGACCGTAACAACTGCAGCAGGCACAGAGGAAGAATTCACTCCGCCCGATGCGGGCACTCTTGAGGGCGTTCTCTGGACGTTCTTAACGTTCTTTTTCTCAGCTTCAACGGTTCATACATATGCACCGTTTTTCGCAAAGCTGACGATAATTTTTGTAATCTTTATCGTTGCATGGCTCTTCAAATGCGTTTTCGGCATTTTCAAAAAGCGCAGGTGATTGAATGTCTACAACTGCTATTATAATCCTCGTCGCTGTCGTTGGCTTCTTTGTGCTCGTTCTGTTGCAGTTTCTTCGCGCAACTAAAATCGGCAAAGGCGAACGTGTTATTGCCCTTACTGGTGAACCTGGAGCAGGTAAAACATTCAACGTTTGTGAACGAGCTGAAAGCATATACAGACGGTTAAAATTTGAATATAAGTTCGGTATACTTAAAGGTGATGAGCCTTCCGCATGGAGTTCTTTTCCCGCCGTTATCGGCGGGGAAAAGACACACGTATTGAAGAGGGAACACCTTTTGTTTCAAGAATTGCTGCCCGAAAATTGCGTTATTTTGATATCGGAATTTTCCGAAATAGCAAGTAATCTTGACTACGCAAATCCCCTTGTAATCCTTTATCTTGACATGTGGATTAGAATGGTCAGACACTTTTACAATGCTTACGTAATTATTGATGACCAAGCGTTTGGGCAGGTTCTTATCAATATAAGACGGCGCACTAATACGGTGTACAGTCTTTCAAATTTCCGCCGATGGCTCGGCATTATGCCTTTTTACAAAGTCAATGTAGATGTGCTCAAATGTATTGAGGACACAATAAATGTAAACAACATAGAGGAGAATAATAACGATTATTTATTTGGCTTTTTTCCGTATAGATGGATGAATAAACGAAAATATGATACTCGTTGTTACTCGAATGTTAAGTATACAGGCTTTACTTTCAAAGCTCCTGACGAGTGGTCAGATGACCTGAAAACGAACTACATAATAGACCTCTCGTGTACAAAAGAAGAAGAAAAAGCGTACAAAGAAGAAGGCAGAAAATACGCTCTTTATCGGATGTTCAAGAACATAAAGCAGGGAATAGAAGATTGTCTTGAATTGGCGAAGATAAACGATGATAAACTGAAGATAATCAGGTATATCCGCATGCTCGAAGAGCTGAATAAACCTGAAACAGAAAAAGAAATAATAGAATGAAAGAGGTAAAAAAATGATTATACTTTTTGTTGCATTACTCATAATCTGCACAATGTTTGCCCTCGTTGCAATTGCGGTAACCCGCAAGCTGACTCCGGTCGTAAACGACAAAAGAACTGTACATTATCTTAAATTAGATTATAAATATTGTGATGATGTTTATAACTGTTATAAAAGATTTGAATTAAGGAAAAATGACCGTAATTATGAACAAGGAGATATTATCAGATTTATTCCTGTTGATAAAAATATGATGGTTGAACATAAGATAGATAAGTGTTTTTATCAAATTGTTGATATTTTTCGTCCTGATGATTATAAAGATGAAATTGGAACGGTTATTCGTGATGGTTATGTCATTCTTTCGATAGCACCTTGCTATTATTCGTTCAAAGACGATAACGGCAAGAAAGGGAAGAAGTGAAGCAAGATTTTGCGAGCTGCCGTTTACGGGGGTGTGCTGTTGTCGGGGGTTGCTTATGCACCCCCGACACAGCACGCCATAAAAAAGAAAATGCAAGCTAATGCTTGCATTTTTTCTTTGTGCAAAAATGAAATAAATATTGAAAAAATATTGATAAAATAAGGCTTTTTTGTTAATAACTATTGACAAATAACAAATAATGTGATATAATAATAATGTCAAGTGAAGGTTGCATTTCATTTGATAGGCAAGGAGCAGAAAGGCAAGGTGCTAAGCATGAGTAAATCAGCATTAGCACTGCTGCTTGAAATGCTCGCTGACTATTTGGAGAAGTCCGCGAAGGATGTCAAAGACGCAGTGCGATATATTCGCAAGATAGCGAAAAACTTAAAATAAGACCTCCGCGACAATAAAAAGAACACGTTCTCCCTGAAAGCTGAACGTGTTCACGAAGCAGAACGCGACCTCGAAAAAAAAGCTCCTTGCCTTGCTTCGTTAAAATGATATCACAAAAAAATCCAAAAGTCAAGAGCAAAACCAAAAAAAGCAAGAGACGCGCCGAAAGGCGCTTCTTTTGCTTTAGACCCCATCCCCCAGAGGTAAAACAAATCAGAACTGTTTTCGGTGTAAAATGGATATGACGAAGGGGGCAGCTCTAACTCTATCTTTTGCTTTGAGCCTTGCCCCCTTCGGCGTAGCCATGAAAACACCGAAAATTGAACCTTGTCAAGGTTTTTCGAAAAAAATTTTTCAAGCCATCAAAAATCAAATCAGCGAACAGAGACACTCTCTGAAAAAATTTTTTCTAAAAGCCTTTACAAGTGTTCAAGACCTTCGATTAGAACTAACTAAAAGTTTCCCCGCGGCGCTTGCCGCCGCCAAAGTTAGGGAGGACGTAGTCCTCGCGACCAGGGTCGAGGGGCGTAAGCCCATCGTCTGGGGTCAGGGGTGAAACGCCCCTGCGGAGGGGTTCGGGGGGGCAGAGCCCCCCTGATAAAACGTTCTTTTCTCTACTCTTAGTTCTCTTTTTCTAAAAGAGAAACTAAGATATAGTAATCTCCTTATACGATTAGTGCCGTAAAGACTACGCGCGTACGCGCGTATAGTGTTACCTTACGGCACTTTTGTAGTTTGTAGTCGACTTGTGCAAATCATACAAACATTTTATGCAAAAATCACAAAAATATAAAAAGGGTATTGACAAATGAAAAAATGTCCGGTATGCTTACAAGCGAGGTGTGGCGGTGTTACACCTATTGCGTTGTTACAGGCAATTATACAAAATACAAATTTTATATAATTGAGGGAAGTAATAGACAATAAAAACCGAGATAATCGTGAACTTTAATGTTCAACGCGATTTTTCTCGGTTTTTTCTCTTTTTTTGATTATTATTTCATTAAATGCAGTTTAACAAGCGCATTATAAATTTTTTCGCCTTTTGGTAACATCATTATATCTTCGCGCTCAAAATTCTTCAGTGCGAACAGCAAAACAAAATATGCTATCACCGTCAGCACTATCGAAACAACCGTAGCAACGGTTGCATGTCCGGCACGACTTATGATGCTGTATGACAATATTGTCACAACCGATGAAATAGCCGACGCACCTATCGGTTTTACTATCAGTCTTAAAATGTTTATCTCTGTACTTACATATTTCAATACAAAAATAAAGTTTACAGTGGCCATAACAAAATAGCTTACAAGCGTACCGATTGGTGCGCCGAGTATTCCTATGGATTTTATAGACATAAGCGCACAGCTCACAATTGCTTTTGCGGCAATTCCGCACAGCATAGATGTTATCGGTTTTCTTTGCTTGTGACACGCTTGTAACGCAGCTGACGTCACAGTCAGTATTGCCGAGAAGAAAATCGCAGGTGACAATATTGACAAAAGCGGCGCGGCACTGTTTACAGACGCTTCGTTTGAAAATAAAAGCGACAATATCGGCTTTGACATGATTGCCATTCCGATGGCGCACGGTATGGAAATAATTACCGTCATTTTCATTGATGCATTAAGTGCACTGCGTTCCTTTGCCTTGTTTCCGGAGACTCTTGCGGCCGATAAAGCCGGTGCAAGCGATGTCGAAATCGGATAAATAAACGCCGAAGGAAGATGGAAAAGCGTCACTGCGAGGGTTGTATAATTTCCATATGCAATCTCTGCCGCTTCAAGCGAAGAATTCCTTTTTATTATATTTATTATGGTAAAAGTATCTATGGTGCTTGTCAGATTGAGTGCTACTGAGCTCAGCATGACCGGAACCGATATAAGAAGCAGATTTTTGAGTATTTTTCCTGTCGAAGACACTTTTCCGTCGTCGGCAGCAAGTGTGTAACTGTAATCCTGACGGTGCAAAAGCTTAGCGCACACAAGGAAAATCAGTCCGCAAGCCTCTCCGATTGCAACACCCGCAATCGCATATGCAGCACAGATTTCAATACTCTTTCCGTTGTTTACCGCCCACGTTCCGAGGACTATTCCAAGTACAAACTTCCCCACTGATTCTATTATCTCAGAGCCGGCTGTCGGAAACATGTCCTGATGTCCCTGAAAATATCCTCTTATGGAGCTCGATATACAAATAAGAAACAGCGTTGGTGATATTGCCATTATAGCCCAACTCGCATCTGCCGAGCCCATCAGCTTTGCAAGTCCGCTTGCTCCGAACAGCATTATTGAGGTTCCGAGCGTTCCCAAGACAAAAAACAAACATACGGCGGTACGGAATATGCGCTGAACTTCGAGCTTTTTTCCTTTGACTCTCGCTTCCGAAACCATCATAGATATTGCCGTCGGAAGTCCCGCAGTTGAAATGAGATAGAGCGTTGTAAAAAGATTATAAGCTATATTGAAATAGCTCATTCCGCGGTCTTTGAGAAGATTGTGGAGCGGTATTTTGAATAAAACGCCTATAACCTTTACGATGATGTTTGACACCATCAATATCATCACGCCAACTATGAGACGCGGTTCTTTTGTCTTGTTTTTCTGCATTTCCCGGAGCCTTTCAAAGCGTTAATTACATATGTTTTTTCGGTTTGACGATAAAATTCTATTCATTTTATCGCACATATATGCCGATTTCAGGGATTCTGTTTTCGACCGATAAATTCTCTGAACACAGAGTGCGACGGGATAAGTCCGGACGGAATTTCCGGCACATTCAGATATTTATCCTCAAAGCCTTTATAGACTTCGAGCTCTTCCGGATTTTGAAGATCAAATCTCACCGTATTGAGAATATACGGTTTCATTACGTTTATTTCGTAAAGCATGAGAGAATTTATTATAAAATCGACATTTTTACTTGCCGGAATTATTGATTTTTCCTCATTTGCGACAACATCTGTCCAAAGGTCAATCGTTCTTCTTGCCGATGATGAGCGGAACTTATAATCGCGGACAAGTCTGCGCACAAAACGTATATCTCTTGCGGAAAAATATCTTCCGTATGCCACGACGTCATCCGAAACGCTTATATAGATCGTTTTCATACTTTCTTTCGGTATATGTGAAAGTATTTCGGGATACAACGCCTGTATTCCCTCAAATACAATTATCTCGTTTTCAGCAAGTCTGTGAGGCCTGTAACCGCTACGCGCCTCTATATTGAAATCGAATATCGGAAGCTGTGCTTCCCTGCCGCTTGTAAGATCGTCTATACATTTTCCGAAATATTCAAGGTCGATTGCTGCCGCAGTTTCAAAATCAGGTTTGGGTTCATATTTGATTCTGTTGCGATAAAAATCGTCTATGGAGATAACCTCCGCCTGCTTTCCATGCTGTGCAAGCTCACTGAAAAGTATAGACGCCGTCGTTGTTTTTCCGGAGCACGACGGCCCACAAAGCATAACAAATTTCACACTGCTGTCACCGGCAATGCTCCTTGCAACGTCAAGCACCTGTTTTGTATAATTACCTTCACATGAAAGAACAAATTCCTTCATTTCATTTTTATCGTTAAAAATTCTGTCGTAGTTTATCACAGTGATAGCCTCCTTTATGTATTCTGCGTGTAAAACTCCTCTATCGTCCTTAACTTATTTTCTCCCTTTTCGTTTTCCTTATCGGATAAATATTCATAAGGGTATTTATAATCGAAAATTCTTTCAATCTTCCCTCCTGCCGGCGATACAAGCTTTGATACAGCCCCTGCACCGACGGAGAATATTGAGTGTACTTCCTCCATCATATATATGTTGTATCTTCCCTCCGTGCCCGGCATTGCAAAGCCGACATTTTCAAGATTATCGACAGTATTTTTCTGTCTGTATATATAATAAGGAATGTACCCCGCATTTTTGCATGCAAGCTGCGCATAGTCGACGCATTTCGTCGTTTCGCTGAAGGTGTTGCATATATCTCCCGCACGATTTGCAAAATCAGCCGCACTCTTTATACAAAGCGTGTGCACGGTCACGTTGTCGGGGTGAAGATCGATGATTTTGTCGACTGTTTCCGAGAAGCTTCTGAAGCCTTCGGAAGGCAGTCCGGCGATAAGGTCTGTGTTTATATGCCTTATTCCGGAATTTTTCACAAGGTCATAGGCTCTGAAAAATTCATCAACCGTGTGATGTCTGCCGATTATTTCAAGCACTGCGGGGTTCAACGTCTGCGGATTTACGCTCACTCTTGTAACGCCACCGTTCTTTATAACAGCGAGCTTTTCAGACGTTATTGTGTCCGGGCGACCGGCTTCAAGCGTAAATTCTTCAAGGATCGACGTATCTGTACACGAATTTATCACATTCAGCAGTTTTTCGAGCTGTTTTTCATCAAGCGTGGTCGGAGTACCGCCGCCGATGTAAACCGTGGAAACCGTCAGTCCAAGTGCTTTTATCTCGTCAAAAATGCGTTTTATATCTATGCGGAGCTTGTCAACATAATCATCTACAAGCGACAGCAGCTTTGAGGAAGTAAACGAAACGAAGCTGCAATAGCTACACCTTGACGGGCAAAACGGTATCGAAACATAGACGCTGCATGTGTTTTTTCCGAGCTTTGAGATTATCTTCTTTTCAACAGACGCAATGTCCGTCACGAGCGCGGCTTTTTTGGGCGAAACGAGATATTCTTTCACCATCTGACTTTTGACTTCCGCCTTTGTAGAGCCCGAATACAGCCCTTTAAGCGCGAGCTTTGCAGGTCTGACACCGGTTAGTATTCCCCACTGCGGAGCTATTCCGAGCAGAGCCTTCCCAGCCGCAAAAAATGCCTTGCCGCATGCAATACGACGAAGAGTATAGTCGCTGTATTTTCCGGTGTTTTGCTCAGAATATATCTTTGTGACACTCTTCCCTCCCACCGAAACCGTTACGGTCGCTGTTGCTTTTTCTCCGTCAAAATCAACATCGACTATCGCCTCCGGCGCACCATCGGTCGCATTGTCGGTCTTTGCAAATTTGGACGCCGGAAAAAACAGAAGACAAAGCGTCTGCACATAGTATTCGTTTATATCACCGTTTACAGTAAGTTTCATTTTTTAATATCCTTTTTAAGAAGCACTTCACTGTCCATAACAATGGTTATTGGACCGTCATTATTTATCGTATACATCATTTTTGCCCCGAAAATACCGGTTCCGACATATCCGATGTATTTTTTAAGTTCTGAAACAAAGAGCTCATAAAGTCCATTCGCCCTTTCGGGAAGCTCTGCGTCAAAATAATCGGGACGATTGCCATGCGCATAATTTGCACAGAGCGTAAAGTTTGAAACGACTATCGCGCCCCCGCCTATATCGCTAACCGAAAGGTTGAGCTTGTCATTTTCGTCCGAAAAAATGCGCAACTTCGCAATTTTTGTCGCAAGCGCGACGGCGTCCTCCGGAGTGTCGCCTTTTCTTACCCCGAGGAGAATTGCAAGTCCGGCGGAGTCCATTTTTCCCGTCAACTCACCGTCGGAGATAACCTGCGCCGAGCTGACTCTCTGTATTACAGCGCGCATAAATCAGCCTCCATTCTTTGCATATCCGCGTTCAACGGCAATAACATTCTTTATACTTTTCAGTCTTGCCATTATGCTGTTGAAATGCGCAAGATTTTTACACGCAACGGCAATGTTGAACACTACCTCGCCCCCCGTGCGTTTCTGGGTGTTTATCTGAATTATCGATACCTTCATATCCGCAAGAGCCGTGCTTATGTCAGCAAGCATGGAAATTCTGTCCTCTGTAACTACCTGCATGAGCGCTTCGTATTGAGCGCGTTTTGCGTCGCTCTCGTCAACCTCTTTCCATTCGACATTTACAAATCTGTCTGTTTCCTTTGACATCGAATTCAGTATATTCGGACAATCCACCTTGTGAATTGAAATTCCGTAACCCTTTGTTATAAATCCGACGATACTGTCTCCAGGAAGAGGATTACAGCACTTTGCAAATTTGACCTGACATCCTTCGACTCCGTCGACTATAACGCCACCGTAAGAATGCGAGGAACGCGGTCTCTGCACGGTCTGAACCTGCGTTACATCAGTTATCTTTACCTCGGGCTCCGGCATTACAACACGCTCGAATTCTTCTTTCAGACGCGAGCCGACCGTAGTCATGCTTATTCCGCCGTATCCGAGCATGCCGAAAAGGTCTTCCGGCGAATTCATGCCCATTCTTGCCGCAACCTTGCCTGTGATTTCGGTAAACTGCTCGTCGGTTATATGAACGGGAGACATCCTGCGAAGCTCTGCCTGTATCTCGCTTTTTCCCGCTTCGATATTCTCCGCACGTTTTTCTTTTTTGAACCACTGGCGGATTTTTGCCCTTGCCTCGCTCGTGTGCGCGATCTTGAGCCAGTCTCTGCTTGGTCCTTTTGAAGCGGAGGAAGTGATAATCTCAACAATTTCTCCATTGTTCAGCTTACGGTCAATCGGAACGATCATTCCGTTTACCTTTGCGCCAATCATCCTGTTTCCGACAGCCGAGTGAATATGATATGCAAAGTCTATACAGTTTGCATTCTGCGGGAGCGTTACAACGTCCCCATTGGGTGTAAAGACGAAGGTTTCGTCCTGGAAAATATCTATTTTCAGCGCGTCTATAAACTCGTCAGGATCTGCCGTGCTTGACTCATTTTCTATGAGCTTTGCAATCCATTCGAGCTTACGGTCAAGATCACCGTCACTCTTGTCACCGGACTTGTATTTCCAATGCGCCGCAATGCCGTATTCGGCTATCTGATGCATTTCCCATGTTCTTATCTGCACTTCAAACGGTATACCGTCACGACCGATAACGGTTGTGTGCAACGAGCGGTACATATTGGGCTTCGGGATTGAGATATAATCCTTGAAGCGTCCCGGCATTGAATTGAACATCTCGTGTATAATTCCGAGCGCAGTATAACATTCAAGCTCAGTGTTCACGATTATACGTATGGCATAAAAATCGTATATTTCATCAAAGCTCTTGTTTTGGTTATACATCTTTTTATATATGCTGTATACCGATTTGACGCGACCTTCAAGCGTGCATTTTATGCCGTTTTCATTCATTTTTTCATGAATGAGCTTTCTTGTCTTGTTTATAAAATCACGGTTTTCGCCGAACTTACGCTCTATATCATTGCTCACCTCGTCATACCCTATCGGATCAAGATATGAGAGAGCAAGATTTTCAAGCTCCTGCTTGATTCTTTGCATACCGAGACGGTGTGCAAGAGGCGCATAGACGTGCATTGTTTCAAGCGCGATCGTGCGTCGCTTGTTTTCCGGCTGAGCATTAAGCGTTCGCATATTGTGAAGTCTGTCTGCAAGCTTTATAAATATAACACGGACGTCCTTCGCCATTGCAAGAAACATCTTGCGAAGGCTTTCCATGTGAGCGTCTTCTTTGTCTTCTATGCGTATCTGAACGAGCTTGGTCAGTCCGTCAACAAGCTCTGCGACCTGATCTCCGAATTCCTTCTTTATTTTCCCAAGATCAATCTTGTCTGAGCAGTCCTCAATGGTATCGTGAAGGAGCGCCGCGCATATAGAGTCCGTGTCAAGCTCGAGTCCCGCAACTATCTCTGCGACAGCGACAGGATGACAGATGTATTCCTCCCCGCTCTTGCGGTACTGTCCCTCATGAAGCTGCTTTGCGTACTCATATGCTTTTTTTATCTTTTCGATATTGTATTTTTTACCCGTATTTTCGAGAATAAAAAGAAGTCTGTCAATTCCTGAAAACATTTAATTAACCTCGCTTTTGTGACATTATCGGCGCTGCGAAAATGTCCTTCTTTCCGTCTGTTTTAAGGACGGTTATTTTATATTCAAAAAGTGATGCTTTTTCTATATTTATAAATCCAAGCTGGCTGAACGCTGCAAGTGCAATTCCCGTCGATGCGTATTTTGAATAGTGTTCACCCGCAATCAGCCTTTTTATTGTGACCGTTGCAACGTTTCCCCTTGCGGCGGCAACTATTTTCCTGTAAATATCCGCACACAGGGCTCGGTCCGGAAGATCGGCTTCAAACGGTTCTGCGTTTTCGAATATGTATCCGTCACATTCCTTCTGCATGGCTGTAAGCATGATTTTCAGAGGGCCGGCGAAGTCCATATCTCGTATCATGAGCTGAACCTCCCTCGTTCCACCGAACGTGTTTATATTCAGCTCACAGACGACATCAACTCTGTCCCCGACGGCAAAGCCCTGCTTTGAAAGCCCGGAGAAGAAGAACGGTGCCTGAAAAATCTTTCCGTCACGTTCGAGAACGAACTTTGTGAACTTCCCGTCCTTGAGCGGTATCTGCTGAACTATTTTGGCTTCTGTCAGCGCAAAAAGCGGAACGGGGTTTCCCTCTCCGAACGGCTCAAGCTCCGATATTGAATTTACCGTGCGCTCGGTTATGTCATCCGACTTTATGATTGCCTCTATGACGGTTTTGTTTTCAAATTCGCAACTGTCGATACGAGCCTTGACATATTCGCTGAATTTTTCTCTGAACTTATCAAGCATATCACGCTTTACGGAAAGTCCCGCCGCCTGCTCATGACCGCCATATTTTGTAAGCGTGTCAGAACAGAATGCAAGCGCGTCGGCAAGATTTATGCCTTTTATGCTCCTTGCGGAGCCTTTGCCTTCGTCAACGCTGCCGTCAAACGAAATAAGAACACAAGGCAAGCCGTAACGCTCCGCGAGTTTTGCCGCAACTATTCCTATAACACCGTGGTGCCATTTATCGCCTGCAAGGACAAGAACCTTTTCGTTTTCGGGATCGCGTTCCTTTTCAATCTGCTCAAGTGCCTCTTTGAGTATTGCGTCTTCAACTTCCTTGCGATACTTGTTTGTGCTGCAAAGCTCCTCTGCAACGACCTCCGCCATTCTGTCGGAGTCTGCAAGAAAAAGATGTACAGCCCTTGAGGCACCGCCCATTCTTCCCGCGGCATTTATCCTTGGCGCAATCAGATATCCTATGCTTGACGCCGTTATCCTTTGCGGGTTTTTTGTGTCAATCCCCGCAAGCGTCATAAGCGCTTTAAGCCCATGCCTGGTAGTATGACGGAGCATCTTCAGTCCTTTTGATACGATTATCCTGTTTTCGCCGACGAGCGGCATTACGTCCGCAATCGTCCCGAGCGCCACAAGATCGATATAACGATTACACATTTTGCCAATCGTTGCCTTGTCATAATTTCCGTCGCATGAAAAAGCAAGCTCCAGCGCACACGCCGTTTTGAAGGCAACTCCGACGCCAGAAAGATCCTTGAACGGGTATTCACAATCCGGACGATGAGGATTTACAACAGCCTCCGCCTCCGGAAGTGTATCATGGCACTGATGGTGATCTGTAACCACGACGTCAACGCCGATTTCTTTTGCAAATTTCACATCTTCGTTTGCCGTAATTCCCGTATCGACTGTTATTATAAGCGTCGATCCGTCCTTGGCGATCGTTTCAATTGCCAAAGAATTAAGCCCATAGCCTTCATTTTCTCTTGAAGGAATATAATAATCGACTTTAGCTCCGCGGTCGCGAAGATATGTATATAAAACGGTTACAGATGTAACCCCGTCGACATCATAGTCGCCGTAAACCATGATTTTTTCGCCGTTTTCAACGGCGGTCTTGATTCTCGTGACGGCCTTGTCCATATCGCGCAAAAGGTACGGATCATAAAGCTCGACATCCGTCTTGTTCATAAATGCCTTCGCCGCCGACGCATCAGAATAGCCTCGGTTTATAAGCAGCCGCGCACATATCGGACTTACGTCAAGAACATTTGAGAGATAAGAAACCGCTTCCGGATTCTGCACTTTTATTTCCCATTTACTTCTGTCAAACATCTTTTCCTCCGGAAGGATTTGTTTTGTCTGAATATCTTTTTATAATCGCGAGCGCCGTCTTCATTCCGTCGACGGCCGCGCTCGTTATACCTCCTGCATATCCGGCGCCCTCTCCGCACGGATAAATATTATCAAAGCCTTCGGCAATGAATGTTTCGGGATTTCTCGGCATTCTGACAGGCGATGACGTTCTGGTTTCGGGTGCGGTCAGTATTGCATCGTCGCAGGCAAAGCCTTTGATTTTTCTGTCAAAATCGGAAAGTGCGGCGCGAAGAGCATTCTGAACAAATTCGGGGAAAACACCGCTTATTTCCGTCATCGTCACTTTTCCGTCCATATATGTCGGAGAAACATCACCGACATCATTTTTCTGTCCGCGCAAGAGCGAACCGACCGTTTGTGCCGGAGCAAAATATCCGTTTCCACCGACATAAAACGCACGTCTTTCTATGTTTCGGACGAAGTTCTCTCCGGCTTCAACCGTCCCGCCGAAATCTTCCGGAAGAACGGAAACGCAGACTGCGCTGTTTGCGTTTTTGCCGTCACGCGAGTGTCTGCTCATGCCGTTTGTCACAACGCCGTGTTTCTCCGACGCCGCTGCAACAACTTCCCCTCCGGGACACATGCAGAATGTATAAACCCCACGACCGTCGATGTGTGTCGAAAGTGAATATTCCGCATGAGGAAGAAGTCCGCTGTCCGCAAATTTTCCATACATCGCCCGATCGATATTTTCCTGCAAATGCTCAATTCTGACGCCGACCGAAAAAGCCTTGGGGGCGACAATAAGATTTCTTTGTCTGAGAGCTTTAACGGTGTCTCTTGCGCTGTGCCCGAGAGCGAGCACAAGCGCCCCGCAGTCGATTTCGCCTTGCGAGGTCTGTATTTTTTTCACCTTGCCGAAGCTTTCAGATATACCGTCCATTCTTGTGTCAAAACGAACTTCTGCTCCGAGAGAGGCAAGCTCTCCGAGCATGTTATCAACGATTTTAACGAGGTAATCCGTGCCTATATGCGGCTTTGCATCATAAAGAATATTATCCGGAGCGCCGAGCTTATGAAACGTGTCGATGACAAACCCGCAAAGCCCGTCATTTATTCTCGTCATCAGCTTTCCGTCCGAAAAGGTTCCCGCTCCGCCGGCGCCGAACTGTATGTTCGATTCCGTATTCAGTATCTGTTTTTCTCTGAACAGTTCAACATCCTTTATGCGCTTTTCGACAGATGAACCGCGTTCAATGACAATCGGCTTATAGCCGTATTTTGCGAGAATATATGCGCAGAACATCCCTCCCGGTCCGAATCCGACTATGACGGGTCTGCCGTCGAGCTTTTCCGTTCCCGGAACAGCGTCTATCACAAGGCTTGCCGAAACGGCTATTCCGCATTTTGCGAGGTCTTTTACGTCCGGAGTTTTTTCCGAATCAATCTCCGCCGAAACCGAATATACAAACTGTATATCGTTCTTTTTTCTTGCGTCAACAGATCGCTTTGATATATTGAGCGAAATTATTTCGTCCTTTGAAAAAAACTTCAAGAGTGCTTTTTCGGCTTTGCCGAAAGCGTCATCTCTTGAAGCTTTTACCGGTAGAGATATTCCTGATACAATAAACCTTTTTGTGTTTTTTTCACATCTCATTGAACTGAAGCTCCCTGCGACACCGCAACGACCCATATGAGTATCGCACAAAGAAGAGATATTATTCCGATTATAATATCCGCGCGCCTGCTTTTTTTGATGGTGTAATCGTCCTCTGCCGGGCGCTCGGATTTATCGGAGGCGTTCTTTCCTCCGAACAGCTTTGAGAAAATGCTCATTTGCCTTTACCTCCGTCTCACTTCTGGAATTTGTTTTTCTTTTCCGCGTCGTCGTCGCGGAGAAGATTTGAAAGCTCTGTTTTAAGAGTATTGTAATCATAATTGCGTCTGAGCTGACCGTCGATCGCAAGAGAAATCGTTCCGGTCTCTTCCGAAACAACAATTATAGCAGCGTCGCTGTTTTCGCTCATTCCGATTGCCGAGCGATGACGTGTACCAAGGTCTTTTATGATGTCGTCGTTTGTTGACATCGGCAAAAAGCATCCCGCCGCACATATTCTGCCCCCGCGGATTATAACCGCGCCGTCATGAAGAGGGGCTTTGTTGAAGAAGATATTTTTGAGAAGCGGAACCGTTACATCCGCATTTATCACGGTACCTGTTTTTATAATCTCACCGAGAGGCGTCGATCTTTCGATAACAATCAGCGCACCTGTGTACTCTCTTGAAAGCTCGCTTGCCGCCTCGCATATAGCGGTGATTGCATTGTGTTTGAGCGACTGATTTTTGGATTCCGAAATCGTCTTTATGAATGATACTCCACCGAACTTTTCAAGAACCGAGCGAAGCTCCGGCTGGAAAAGAATGATTATCGCTATAAATCCGACCTGAATAAGGTTTGAGAAAATAAAGCTTAGGGCACGCATATCCAAAAACCAGCTGACAAACATCAAAAGGACGACGAGGAAGACACCCATCGCGAGCTTGCTGGCTCGCCTGTCGCGAATAAACTTTACAATATAAAAGATTATAACGGCAACAAGCAAAATATCGATTACATCTATAATACAGTGCGGGAATGTGAACTGCTTCGCCGCGGCACTGAACATATTCTTTATTCTTTCAATAACGGTTTCCATAGATTGAAGATCTCCAGACTGGTCAACAAGAATTATACAATTACCCGATACCCTATTATAATATATTTTTTTGTATAAATAAATACCTTTTTGAATAATTTTTATAATTTTCAATGAATTTTTTTATTTTTGTTGCCATGCAGCCGATAATTTGATATAATCTCTGTTGATGAGAAACTGAAAAGGATAATTAAAATGAATATTTTCAAAAAAATAGCAAGGGCTCTTATGAGTCAGGCTGCCAGGGAGAATAAAAAATACTATACTTCCGCAATAATAGTCGCTGCGGGAAAAAGCACACGGACAAGCGGCAACCTCCCGAAGCAACTCGTGCCGATAAAAGGAATCCCCGTCGTCGTGCGGACAATGCTCGCGTTTGAAAAATGCCCGCTTATAAACGAAATAATAGTTGTGGCTTCGCATGAGCAGATAAAGGAATATGAAAACTTCCGCCGTGAATACGGAATAAAAAAGCTGTCCGCTGTGACAGTCGGTGGGGAGACAAGAAGCGATTCAGTTGAGGCGGGCTTTCGCGCGATTTCTTCAAAATGCGAATTTGTGGCTATTCATGACGGCGCCCGCTGCCTGATAAAGCCGGAAGATATAGAGAGAGTTGTCAAGAGCGCATTCAGATACGGAGCGGCGATAATCGCTTCAAGGTCGACCGATACCCTGAAAAAAGTCGACGAAAAAGGCGTCATAACCGACACGGTTGACAGAAACTCGGTCATGCGTGCGCAAACACCGCAGGTGTTTATGAAGGAAGTCTACGAAATCGCGATATCGTCGGACAAAAAGCCCTCTTCCCCGACGGATGACAGCATGCTTGCCGAAAGCGCAGGCTTCAAGGTTCATGTTGTCGAGGCGGGAGCCTACAATATAAAAATAACAACGGATGAGGACTTTTATGTTGCCGAAAGAATATTGTCAAACGGAGGTGCCGAATGAATATGAGAATCGGTCACGGATATGATGTTCACCGCCTTGTCGAAGGCAGAAAACTGATAATCGGCGGAGTCGACATTCCTTTTGAAAAAGGACTTTTGGGTCATTCCGACGCCGACGTGCTCTCGCATGCAATAGCCGACGCAATTCTCGGCGCATGCGGACTTCCCGACATAGGCAATCTCTTTCCGGACAACGACCCCGCATACGATGGTATTTCGAGCCTTGTGCTTTTGTCAAAAGTGTCGGAAAAAATAAATGAAAAAAACATTAAAATAGTTAACATAGATTCGACCGTAATAGCCCAAAGACCGAAGCTTGCGCCATATATCAGAGAAATGTGCAAAAACATCGCTTTTTCGCTCGGTATAAGCGCGGAAGATGTGAATATAAAAGCAACAACAGAAGAAAATCTTGGATTTACGGGCAACGAAGAAGGCATTTCCGCGCATGCTGTATGCCTTGTTGAAAAACAAAAATCTTTATAATTCTCCGTTTTGTTTATTCACTTTTGTAAAAAAATTAAAATTGATGACGTCCGGCACAACTTCGTGTCGGGCGTCTTGTCATTATGTACAAAAAATGGCTAATATTTTTGTTACACAATTTTCCATTTTTATATTGAAAAATCTTCCTCAATATGGTAATATATGAAACGGTAGTTTTTGGTTTGGCAAAAAGCGACACCGATATTTTACATGAAATGGAGAACAAAAGAAATGGAACAAAGAATTAAAGTATTTATTGCGGATGAAAGCCCCGAATTCCGTCACGCGATGAGAGAAAACCTCACAAGAGCGGGTATTGACGTTGTCGATGAAACAGACAGCGGCATTGACGTACTTACAAAAATCAAGCGTTCGACACCCGATGTTGTACTCATTGACGTATGGCTTCCCAAGCTGGACACGGTTCAGATAATAAAGAAAGCCAAAACTCTCTTTCAGAATCCCGCAAATGTGCCGGACTTCATAGTATTTTCATACTGTTCAAATCCAAACCTTTTTGCGGAAGCAACCGAGGCGGGAGCAGCATATTGCATGCACAAGCCGTTTGAATATGCAACGCTCATCGAAAGAATCGCACGTATTTATAAAAACCGTCAGAGCGCGTACAAAAATCAGATAATGAACGGTGTTCAGTATTCGCAGGAGCCGAGCGACCTTGAATCTCAGGTCACCGAAATAATACACAGAATCGGCGTTCCCGCACATATAAAGGGGTATCAGTATCTCCGCACGGCTATAATGATGACGATCGAAGATAACGATCTTATCAACGCAGTTACGAAGGTTCTCTATCCCGCTGTGGCGAAAAAATATCAGACAACATCATCAAGAGTCGAGAGAGCGATACGCCACGCAATCGAAGTTGCATGGGACAGAGGTGATATCGATACGCTCAACGCCTTCTTCGGCTACACGATACAGAATGAGCGCGGCAAGCCCACGAACAGCGAATTCATCGCCATGATTGCCGATAATATGCGTCTTAAAAATAAAATCTCGTAAATCAAAATAAAGCAAAAAGCCGGCGAAAACCCGGCTTTTCTTTAGCAAAAATCTCTGTGCAACACGCAATACATGTGCACAGAGATTTTATTTTTATTCTTTTTCCCCGTCAGACGGTTTCTTTGATTTCGGAGCCGCAACAACCGTCACATTATCCCTGTGATACTGTCTTATGACGGACTGCTGATCCTTATCCGAAAAACGGACTTTGACTATTCCCGCAAGCGGGACGGTTTCGCATATCGTGCCTCTCCCGTCCGGCGTGTCAACGACCGAGTCGACCTTTGGAGTCTTCTTTATTTCCTCCTCATAGACATCGTGCTCATAACGCAGACAACACATGAGACGTCCGCACGCGCCGGATATTTTCTGGGAATTGAGCGAAAGATTCTGCTCTTTCGCCATTTTTATCGACACCTGACCGAAATCATCAAGAAATTTGGAGCAACAGAAAGGAAGCCCGCAGACACCAAGTCCGCCGATCATCTTTGTTTCGTCTCTTATCCCTATCTGACGGAGTTCTATTCGCGTTCTGAACGCGGCGGCAAGATCCTTTACAAGCTCTCGGAAGTCAACTCTGCCGTCGGCAGTGAAATAAAAAAGGAGTTTGGAATTATCAAATGTATATTCCGCCTCAACGAGCTTCATTTCAAGTCCGTGCTCGGCGATTTTGCCGAGACATATTGAAAACGCCTCTTTTTCTTTTTTCTTGTTTTCCTCGTTTTTAGCGTCGTCATCCGCAGTAGCGGCTCTTATTACAGGGCGCAAAGGAAGCACAACCTCACTCTCCGGCACGACTTTATTTGCGATGGCTACCCCGCCGTATTCAAGTCCTCTCGCGGTTTCGACGATCAGGTTTTCACCGATCTTTGCCTCAATACCGCAGGGATCAAAATAATATATTTTTCCGCCGTCTTTGAACCGAATTCCTATGACCTCATACTCGGTCTTGTTTTCGGTTTCGTCGGTCATTACGATGTCCATTTATTTTTTATCCTTTCCTTATGCCGCACGCCAGAGAAGCACGGAAAGCGCAGAAGCGGCAAGCGTCATATTAAAATTGAAATTACTGTCGGCGGACAGCATTGTCACTGCCTCAACCGATTTTTTCAGGGTTTCCATAGGTAACGAGAGGACATACTTTTCGGCTTCATCTTCTGTAAAAAATCCACCTGTGACGTTCCCCGTCATTTTAGATGAGAGTACATCCCTGTATGCCGATGCAAGCATTGAAAAAAGCATATCGGCTTCATCTCTTCCGGTCATAGCCTTTGACACGATTCCGAGCATATCATATTCCGATACGCCGCGGTTTTTCTTTGACTGCGCGTCGATTATCGACTTGGCTGAAAGGAACATAGCAAATTCCTTTTCTCCGTCAGAAAGTAGTTTTACGGCTTTTCCCGCAGCCCCGCCGGACAGTCTGACGGCAAAATCGAGTTTACTTTCGTTGTCAAGAAGTGACCGCTCGCAATGTTGTCTCAAATATTCTTCCGTTTCAGCCGGCGAAAGCAGCGGCATTGCCACCCGCTGAACCCTTGACTTAACGGTTACAAGTATCTGAGCTGAGCTTTCGCACAGAAGCAATATATAAACGCCATGCGGCGGCTCTTCGATTATTTTCAGGAGTGAATTCTGCGCCTGCGGAGAAAGTCTTTCCGCACCGTCGATAACATACATCTTGAAGTCAAGCTCGGTAGGAGTGAGCGATGTGTCGTCTATCATTTCGCGCACAGCGTCAACGCTTATGTTTTTCTGCCCGTCCGAACGGGAGATGAACTTGACATCCGGACAGTGCCCTTCGGATATGCGATGACAGATATTGCAGTCATCACAGTTTTTTCCGCAGGCAAGAGATGCCGCGATATATTTCGCAAGTGACTTCTTCCCCGACCCTTCGGGTCCCTCGATCAGATATGCATGCGAAAGAATTCCCTCGGAAACAAGTCCCGAAAAAAACCTCTTTATTCCGTCACAGCCGAAAAGAAAATTTTCTCTTTTCATCAGAAGCGCAGGTATTTTTCAACGTCGACAATGAAAACAGTTGCACCGCCGACAGAAACATGCGCCTGAGCAGTTCCGAAAAGGCTTATGTTTCCGGGCGCCGACATCGGCACGCTCATCTCGCGCTTTTTGCTGTGCGTTTTTATTATTTCAAGTGCACGATCAACGTCATTTTCCTCAACACCGAGGATGAAGGTTGAGTTTCCGTTCATGAGAAAACCGCCGGTGGATGAGATTTTCGTAATATGGAAGCCCTCGGATGTAAGACTTGTGTTGACAAAGTGAGCATCGTCATTGTTGACTATCGCAAGCAAAAGTTTCATTTAAGTTACCCCACTTTTATGTTTTTTATTATTATATCAAACTTTATAAAAGCTGTCAATCACATTGAAAACAAAAAACGGCGGTAATTATCATTTTCCGCCGTTTATAAGCATATTTGCAATTTCGGAGGCCATTAAAAGCCCTGCAGAGTTCGGAACAAAAGGAGATGACGCAGGCGTCCGCTGTCCGTCGCCCTTCGGCTCCTCATTTGAGTAAACAACCTTCAGGTGCTTTATTCCTCTTGCCCGGAGCTCCCTTCTCATAACTCTTGCGAGCGGGCAACCCGCTGTCTTGAAAATGTCAGTTATTTCAAGCATATCGGGGCGCATCTTATTTCCCGTTCCCATCGCGCTTATGACAGGAACTCCGATCGCCTGCGCCCGCGAAATTATTTCGAGCTTGGCGGTTACCGTATCTATGCAGTCCGCAATTACGTCAAATTCGGAGAAATCAATGTCATCCGCATTTTCAGGAAGGTAGAACACGGTTCTGACCTCGACCTTCATATCGGGATTTATGTCAAGCATGCGTCTTGCCATGACCTCTGCCTTCTTTTGACCGAGAGTCGAATGAAGAGCCGCCACCTGACGGTTTATATTGGACTCGCAGACCTCATCCGGATCTACAAGGCACATCCTGCCGACGCCCGCTCTTGCAAGCGATTCGGCAACGTATGACCCAACACCGCCGACTCCGAAAAGTAAAACAGAGGAACGCGACAGTTTTTCTATCGCGCCCTCTCCGTATAATCTTGCCGTTCGTGAAAATTGTTCCTTTATCATCACTTCTGCATGTTTTCCTTTTTCGTTCTTCCGATCATCTTGTAACGAAGCTCTGTCGAAAGAATTGTCTTTCTTATTCTTATGCTCTTCGGCGTAACCTCGATGAGCTCGTCATCGGCGATAAATTCGATAGCCTCTTCAAGAGTAAATACCTTCGGCGGAACAAGGCGGAGAGCCTCGTCGGCGCCTGTCGAACGTATTGCCGTCAGGTGCTTTTCCTTGCAAACGTTTACAGCAATCTCGCCCATCTTCGGGTTTTCACCGACAACCATTCCTTCATAGACCTTGCACTGAGCCCCGATGAACATCGTGCCTCTGTCCTGTGCGTTGAATACGCCGTATGATGTGGATTCGCCCGTTTCGGAAGCGACAAGAGAGCCTGTGAAGCGACGGACTATATCGCCCTTGTATTCGTCATACGAATCGAATACGGAGCTTATAATGCCCTCTCCGCGCGTGTCTGTAAGAAATTCGCTTCTGTAACCGAAGAGACAACGTGTCGGGATGAGATATTCAAGGCGCATACGGGAGCCGTGCGGAGCCATATTGACAAGGTCGCCCTTGCGCGCACCGAGTTTCTCCATAACAGAGCCGCAATAATCCTGCGGAACGTCAATTTCAACTCGCTCGATCGGCTCGCAGAGCTTGCCGTTTATCTCTTTATAAAGCACTCTGGGAGTGCTTATTCCGAGTTCAAAGCCTTCGCGTCGCATTGTCTCTATGAGGATTGAAAGGTGCATTTCGCCTCTGCCGGCGACCTTGAAGCAGTCTGTCGTTTCGCCATCGGTAACGCGGAGGGAAACATCTTTGAGAAGCTCTTTGTAGAGTCTCTCTCTTATCTGACGGGATGTTACGTATTTGCCCTCTCTGCCGGCAAACGGGCTGTCGTTTACCATAAACGTCATTTCCATTGTAGGCTCGGAAACCTTGACAAATTCAAGCGGCTCAACGCAATCCGTTGCGGTTATCGTATCGCCTATTGAAATATCGTCCGCGCCGGAGAAGGTGACGATATCGCCGACCATAGCACTTTCAACGGGAACTCTCCTGAGTCCGTCAAACTGGTTAAGACTTACGATTTTTGTCTTTTTGGGCGCAACGTCCGGTGAGTGGAAGTTTGAAATCATAACCTCCTGATTTACTTTTATCGTTCCGCGCTCGATTCTGCCGATACCTATTCTGCCGACATAGTCGTTATAGTCGATGGACGAAACAAGCATCTGGAGGGGTGCTTTTTCATCGCCTTCGGGAGCGGGAATATATTTGAGGATCGTGTCAAAGAGAGGCTGGAGGTCTGTTCCCTTTTCATAAGGAGAATATGACGCCGTGCCCGCTCTTCCCGAGCACCAGAGCATGGGCGAATCAAACTGCTCGTCCGAAGCGTCAAGCTCAAGGAGGAGCTCAAGAATTTCATCGCCGACCTCATCAAGTCTTGCGTCGGGACGGTCTATTTTGTTTACAACAACAATTACGGGGTGATGCAGCGCAAGCGCCTTCTGAAGAACAAATCTCGTCTGCGGCATGGGACCTTCAGCCGCGTCGACAAGAAGGATAACACCATTTACCATCTTGAGTATACGCTCAACCTCGCCGCCGAAGTCCGCATGTCCCGGGGTGTCGACGACGTTTATCTTGACGCCCTTATAATGCACGGCTGTATTCTTTGCAAGTATTGTAATTCCGCGTTCGCGTTCAAGAGCGTTCGAGTCCATTACACGCTCTTCCGTTGCCTGATTTTCGCGGTAAACACCACCCTGCTTGAGCATTTCGTCAACAAGGGTCGTCTTGCCGTGGTCAACGTGTGCGATTATCGCAACATTTCTCAGATCTTCTCTTTTC
This sequence comes from uncultured Eubacterium sp., assembly GCA_900544285.1. Classification (GTDB taxonomy): domain Bacteria; phylum Bacillota; class Clostridia; order Oscillospirales; family CAG-272; genus CAG-841. The sequence continues at coordinate 6,852 of UQUT01000001.1, read as the reverse complement.
ACTTTATAAATCTCCTTAGAACGAATTTACACATCAATAAGCCATTAAATTCCAAACAATAAAGAATTATATCACACTTGTTCGATAAAATCAATATATTTTTACGATATAATGCAAAAAAACAGCGAAATGTTTGTGCCATTCCGCTGTTTTTTGCCGTTTTACGGCTTATGAAGGAGAAAATTTAACCATATATTCTTTTTTGAGGTGATAAGTCACTCAAATCTAACCTTTACAAAGATAAGATACATGGAGTATTCGTCCAAGTAACGTCCCTCGCCGCTCCGTTTTGCCGTGAGCTGTACAATGCAGTTTTTCCCGTCCGACACAGCCCTTATGTTTTCAAGCGAAGCGTCACCGGAATATATCTTTTCGCCGTTTGTATCAAATACACCGACGGTGTCGAATACATCCACGTTTTTGTCGGTTTTGACGGCAAACCCGTTTTTGACAGTCATCTCAGGTATCAGGTCAATGCAGGTTTTTATATCAAAGCCGAGTATCTTTCCCGTACCGAAATACGTCATTTCATCGTCCGAACCGTAAAGCTGACCTCCGTAATAATATTTGTACGGAGTGACATCACCGTCTTTGTCCGATGCAAGAGTAAAATTCATTTCTCCCATTTCGGAGAGCTTTTTTGAAGCGCTTTCATCGGTTGTCTGCGAAGACGTGCCGCTTCCGCTCTGACCGCCTTTATCCGCAACGCACGCAAAAAGCGCCGTACACATGGTTACCAAAAGAAAAATTGCAAATATCTTTTTCATATTCATTCACCCGCTTTCAACAATTCGTCGTGCAAAGCTCCGCTTTTTCTCACAAAAAAGGGACATTTTTTCAAATGCCCCCGATTTTTATGAGAAATCAAACGTTTGCGCTGTAGTTCGGCGCTTCCTTTGTGATGTTTATGTCGTGCGGGTGAGACTCTTTCAGTCCGGCGCCGGTTATACGGACGAACTGACCTCTCTCCTGAAGCTCGGGGATCGTTTTGCAACCGCAATATCCCATTCCGGAGCGGAGTCCGCCGAGAAGCTGGTAAACGGTATCAGCGAGAGGACCCTTGTACGGAACACGACCCTCAACACCCTCAGGCACGAGCTTTTTCGTTCCCGTCTGGAAGTATCTGTCGCGCGAGCCCTTTTCCATAGCGGCAATGGAGCCCATACCCCTATAAACCTTGAAGCGTCTGCCCTGATATATTTCGCTCTCACCGGGGCTTTCCTCACAGCCCGCGAAAAGCGAACCGATCATTATCGTGTCAGCACCTGCGGCTATCGATTTTACAAGGTCGCCGCTGTATTTTATGCCGCCGTCGGCGATGACGGGAATATCGTATTTTGAGGCAACGCACGCAACGTCATATATAGCCGTCACCTGAGGAACACCGATACCGGAAACGATTCTCGTCGTGCATATAGATCCGGGTCCGATACCGACTTTGATCGCATCTGCGCCCGCTTTTATAAGGAATTCGGCTGCCGCTGCCGTTGCGATATTGCCGACGATAAGCTGGCAGTCCGGAAAAGCATTTTTGATTTTCTCCGTTGTTTTTGCAATGTTCATCGAATGACCGTGTGCAGAGTCGAGGACGAGAACGTCCGCTCCTGCGGAAAGAAGTGCGCCGGCTCTGTCAAGGACATCTGCCGTTACGCCGATTGCCGCGCCGCAAAGAAGTCTGCCGCGTTCGTCCTTTGCGGAATTCGGATATTTCGTTGCCTTCTGAATATCTTTTATTGTTATGAGCCCGCGGAGGTAACCCTTTTCATCAACAAGCGGCAGTTTTTCGATTTTTCGCTTTGCAAGTATTTCCCTTGCCTGCTCGTGAGTTGTACCCACGGGTGCCGTAACGAGGTTGTCCTTGGTCATGACTTCGCCTATATCCATGTCCATATCCGTCAGAAAACGCATATCGCGGTTTGTAATTATGCCGACGAGCTTTCCTTCTCCGTTTACAATCGGAACACCCGAGACCTTATAGTTGTGCATAAGCTGCTCGGCTTCATAGACCTTGTTTTCCGGATGAAGGAAGAAAGGATTTGTGATTACTCCGTTTTCGCTTCTCTTGACCTTTTCAACCTCGCCCGCCTGCATATCGATAGGCATATTCTTATGAATAACGCCTATTCCGCCTTCCCTTGCCATCGATATGGCAAGCTCCGATTCGGTAACCGTATCCATTGCGGCGGATATGAGGGGAGCGTTCAGTCTGATTTTGTTCGTCAGCCTTGTCGAAAGCTCAATATCCGTCGGGAGAACGGAACTTTCCGCAGGGATAAGAAGAACATCGTCAAAGGTAAGTCCCTCTTTTGTGAACTTTTCGGCAGCGTTCTGATTTACCATTCGTTTTAACCTCGCATTTTTTTGAATAATTTGTACTATTCTACAACAATTTATTTTCCGTGTCAACAGAAAAATGAGTATATTGCGGTCTTTTTTGAGAGAAGATAAAAATAAAAAAGGATTTTTATGATGAAAAAACGAAGAAGAATGTATAAAGCGCCGTCTGCCGATAAATTTGCGGCAGAAGCTATGTTTTCAAACCCCGTCGCCTCCGCAAACGAATGTACAGGTATGACGCCGACAGTCCCCCTGACGGAGGACGAAGCCACAAGCTACTGCGACCTTCTCGATGTTCCTGTCACCTCGCGTGACGGCGGAGAAGCATATAAGCGGGAAAAATAACTATTTTATTTTGAGAGTGTTCAGATATTCTTTTCTTTCGTCACTTATGCGATAGCTTTCGCGCGCCTTCTGTATCGCCTTATTATGAACGAAAGCCGGAAGGCGTTTCGACTCTATTATCGGAAGGGCTTCGCCATATCTTTTTATGAGCGCAAAGCTCCAGAACCATGCAAGCGACATGTTGATATAGTATTCATCCGAAGCTATGCTTTCGGCAAGGGAGAGCACCTCCGGCTTGAAATTTTCATCAAGGAAAAACATCAAAAGAACATCAATTGCAAAGCGAACCGTATATGTTTTTTCGCTTTTCGCCCACTCGCTTGCTTTTCCGAAAACCATATCCGGATATTTGCCGAGCAACTTTGACTGCGATATGTCGCAAACCGCCCAATTGTCTATATACGGCAGAAATTTTTCAGTTTCGGTAATTACTTCGCCAATGTCATTTTTTATGAGCTGAAGCATCACCCCGTGAAGCAGATTTTCTTCGTGATATTTATGCGGTAATCCGGATATAAACTTTTTGCGTTCTTCTTCGGAAAGGCTTTTTGCAAGCCTGCGGATGTCCGGCACACGCACACCGATCACAAGCTCTTTATCGACGTTTGGTATCAGCTTCGATGTAAAATCCCGAAACTTTTTATCCTGCATTTCAAAGAGCGATTTTGTTATTTTATCCATTGAAAACCCCTGTTTATGTCAATCGGGAGCGGATATTCCGCTCCCGATTTTTCTTGTTTTTATCTCTTGTAAAGAGGTCCGTATGCCGCGCATGCACGGTAATCCTGACCCTCTTTGTCCATACCGAATGCATTCCACGCCGTAGGACGGAAAATGTCGTCAACAGGTACGTTGTGCATTGATACGGGAATACGGAGCATCGAGCAGAGCGTGATAAGGTCTGCGCCGATGTGACCGTAAGAAATTGCGCCGTGGTTTGCTCCCCAGTGGTTCATAACCTCGTATGCATCCTTGAAAGGGCTTCCCTCTTTGCCGTCGCAACGGGGCGTAAACCACGTGCAGGGCCAAGTCGGGTTTGTGCGTTCCATAAGGACATCCGTAACATCGTCCGGAAGATTGACTGTCCAGCCCTCTGCAATCTGGAGCATCGGTCCGAGACCCTTGACGAGATTGAGACGAATCATTGTGACGGGCATTTCGGCTCTTGTCACAAAATGAGAGGAGAAACCGCCGCCGCGGAAGTTATCAAAGCCCGCTTCGCACCATGTCGTTGCGTCCGTCATCTTCTTGATGTCTTCGTCCGTAACCTCCCACCACTTCTTCATAACGTGGTTGCCGTTTTCGTCCGTGCATTCGCCGCATGCGTCAAGGCAAGCCGCGCCGGAATTGAGAAGATGGATTATACCGCCGTTTTCCTTTGCTTTGCCCGTGAATTCATAGCCTGCAACGCGCTTTGTCGCTTCCGGTGACCAATATGTGCGTACATCGGCAAATATCTGCGCACGGTTTGTGAGAAGTCTCATAAAGAGCATTCCGAGACCGTTGAGAACGTCGTTTTCCGTTGCAAAAGTCATCGGCTCGCGCGCGCCTTCAAAATCGAATGAGGAGTTGAGAAGCGCTTCGGGATAGTCGCAGTTTGGCCAATGGTCTGTCCACTGTCTCTGACCCTGAAAGCCTGCGCAGATAGCGTTGTGACCGAGCATTTCCTCTTCAAAGCCCTCGGGAAGCTCCTTGTTGCCCCTGATAAGGTCTCTGATTATAAGATACATCTTGACAGTGAATTCCCACTGTTTTTCCTTCTGCTCGGGAGTGAACTTGATAGCTCTCTTTTCGCCGAGGAAGTCAACAAAATCGGGATTGTCGTCTCTTCCCTCTTTGCAATGTTCCTTTGTCCAGGCAAGAGCACGCTCATAGTCTTCTTTGTTATATATACCCTCTTCCATACGGCGGAGTATTTCAACCTCGTCGACAGATTCGACGCGCATACCGAGATATTCTTCAATAAACTGCTGATCGATTATCGAGCCGCCGATACCCATGCACATAGAGCCGATCTGGAGATAACTCTTGCCGCGCATTTCGGCAGCAGCAACAGCCGCACGACCGAAGCGGAGCAACTTTTCTTTAACGTCTTCGGGAATGTTTGCAACATCGCCGACATCCTGAACCTCGTGACCGTAGAATCCGAATGCAGGCAGTCCCTTCTGAGCGTGAGTAGCGAGAACGGATGCAAGATAAACAGCACCGGGACGCTCCGTACCGTTAAAGCCCCATACGCCTTTTATCGTCGTAGGATCCATATCCATCGTCTCTGCACCGTAGCACCAGCAAGGCGTTACGGAAAGAGTAACTGCGACATTTTCTTTCTTGAATTTCTCTGCGCAAGCAGCAGTTTCCGGAACACGACCGATCGTTGTGTCCGCCATTACAACCTTGACGGGGGTGCCGTCCGAATAGCAAAGATTTTCTTCAAAGAGTTTTTTTGCGGCTTCCGCCATCGCCCAGACCTGAGGCTCAAGGCTTTCGCGAAGCTTCATCGGGCCTCTGCGTCCGTCAACTATCGGGCGGATACCTATTACGGGATAAGTCATAATAATTCCTCCGAATTATATAATTTTTCGCGCCGGCAGCTTCTCTGCCTTCGCGGATCTGTGTAAATTATACCATATATATCAGCACAAATCAATATTGAAGAAAAAAATTGAAAAAATAAATTTTTTTATTGATTTCCTATTGACATTTCGTTTTTTTTGAGTATAATTGATTAAGCCGTGTGGCAAAAACGCACGGAGATATGCGAGAGTGGCGGAACTGGTAGACGCGCACGTTTGAGGGGCGTGTGGTGCACACCATACGGGTTCAAGTCCCGTTTCTCGCACCACCGAAAAACCACTGCTTGACAGTGGTTTTTTGGTACAACGGGTAAAGACATTTTCCCGCTCCGGATGGCTACTCCGGGTAAAAATTGACGGTCAAAATTGTATATGCGGGTATGGCGGAATTGGCAGACGCGTTAGATTCAGGTTGCGTCACCTCGGTGACAACTTCTGATTTAGAGAGTGCCCCGCCCTCGGAGAGATCGCTCCGTGCAAAAATTAACGGTCAAAATTGCATATGCGGGTATGGCGGAATTGGCAGACGCGCTAGATTCAGGTGATGTCACCTCGGTGATAACATCTAATTTAGAGAGTACCCCGTCCACGGAGAGATCGTTCCGTGTAAAACTTAACGGTCACAACTTCATACGCGGGCATGGCGGAATTGGCAGACGCGCTAGATTCAGGTTGCGTCACCTCGGTGACAACCTCTAATTTAGAGAGTGCCCCGCCCTCGGAGAGATCGCTCCGAGTAAAAATGGACGATCCAACTTAATAAGCGGGTATGGCGGAATTGGCAGACGCGCTAGATTCAGGTTCTAGTCGGGGTTCCTCGGTGAAGGTTCAAGTCCTTTTACCCGCACCACAAAAAGCCTTGAAAACACTGAGTTTTCAAGGCTTTTTGCTATTCTCCTGCCGTTGTCACACGACTTTCGGGGGCGCATCAACTATGCTTGCGTGTCTGCCTATTTTCAGTTCACGGTGAAGGCTTTCGCGGTAAGTGCGCCGTCCTCATCGTAAATGTCAAGGTGACTGCTGAAGGCGGCTTTGAGGTCAATATTGATCGACAGCTTTCCGCCGCTCTCGTGAATCACGATATTGTCAACAAGTAATCGCAGGTTGTTGTCGCTGACTGCGCCGTCCTTTATGATGCCGTCAAGGATGTCGATACTGCTTTTCATTTCGGCTTTTCGCTTGCGGATGGTCGTATCATAATCACGGATGGCTTCGATTTCCGCTGTCAGACTTTTGATCTCCGCCTCGCATTTTTCAAGCATACCCGTATAAATGTCGGCGTGTTCACGGTCACGGATACGCTCCAGAAGTATCTGCTCCTGATCGCTTTTCCGCTGTGCGAGCCTATCGGTCAGGTTTTTGATCCGCTTCTCGGAGATGTTTTTCTTTGCAAGCCAGCTTTTTACATCGGTTTCAATCGTCCGGTAATTTGTTTCGGCTTCCTCCTTAATGGCGATCAGTTCATCGTAAATCAGCTTGTCAAGCGTTGACTCATCAATCCTGTGTGCTGTGCAGTTCTCTTTGCCGTAACGGTGGTAAGGTCAAATGCAACGGTTGCGGAGCATGTGCAGCCGCATGTCACGAGGGAGCGATCGCC